>NZ_CAWUKC010000014.1:0-55175 GCF_963922945.1 uncultured Pseudoalteromonas sp.
CGCCTGTTTGGCATTTATGCTGCGTTATCGCCTATTTATGGGGAATAACCACACCTCATAGGCTCTACCTTGCCTAAAAACCAAATATGCTGCTGCAAATTCGACCACCAAGGAACAACACGCCCTAAATTTACGCTCGACAAATTTTGGCAAGTTTATTAACGTGCAAAGCATTACAGTAAATAAATAAAAGCCGATGAAAACAAATTTAATAACCCGCGAAGGTTACATACAATTACAGCAAGAGCACGACCATTTATGGAATGTTAAACGCCCTGAAGTTACTAAAATAGTAAGTTGGGCGGCAAGCCTTGGCGATCGCTCAGAAAACGCAGATTATCAATACAATAAGCGCTTACTGCGCCAAATTGATCGCCGCGTTAGGTATTTGCGCAAACGCCTACCCGATTTAAAAATTATTGATTACTCACCGCAGCAAGACGGTAAAGTATTTTTTGGCGCGTGGGTAGAAATAGAAAACGAGCAAGGCGAGATAAAAAAATTTAGAATTGTAGGCCCCGACGAAATATACGACCGCAAAGATTACATATCGATTGACTCACCTATGGCGCGTGCCCTAATAAAAAAGCAAGTAGATGATGATTTTGAGGTACCTACACCACAAGGAAAAAAAGAATGGTATGTAAATAGTATTGAATATCAAAAATAATCCCCCATAACATTATTAATAGAGAATGGCATTGATTCAGATCAGGTAAATTTTTTATTGTGTAATGTATCTCACTAGGATATATATTATGTTCGCAGGTTTATTTTTAACCTGGTTTTCAAGGTAGTGGTTATGTCAAACTTAGTACAGCGCATATGTAGTAATGCCGTATTGTTTGCACTTTTAATGAGTGTGAGTTTGACGCTGCACGCCAATACCAACGAAGTAAGCATAGATAACGCCAGTGTATCTAATCATTTTATCGCTTGTGAATTTCCTGACCAAGCAACCCCCGACATTGACTTAGACTCTCATGTTAATGCGTTTGCTATTAGGTTGTTTCAACCGCTGCCTAATGCTGTTTCATCTTTATACCAAAGCACAAACCTAAGCCGCCCTTTTAGTACGGCGTATCAACGTGGCCCACCTAGCTATTTAATTTAATTCACAATTTTACTTTTTTGATTAAATTTTATAACGAATAAGGTGACTACTATGTCTAGCTTTAAAGAATTACGTACCCAAAATATTTCTAATGCTGTTATTGCAAGCACGTTTGAAGAGCAACAAAGCGCTATTAATTTAACGTCTCCTGCATTAACCGTAATCAATAACTTTACCCAAAAAACGCCTATTCGCGCTCAATACGACACAACAATTAGCGATGCGCTTAAACAGGTGTTAGCAGAGCATTCTGACTATGTATTGGTAACTGATGAGGCACAAAAACTAATTGGTATTGTTTCAAGTGCCGACTTACAAAGCGCTAAAATCACAGCCATTGCACAGCGTTTAAATACCACTCGCAATGAGGTGAGCTTACGCTACATAATGACTCCAATTAGCCAACTTAGTGGCGTTAGCATGCAAAGCCTAAGCTATGCCAGTATTGGCGATGCCCTCCAAACAATGGAGCATCAAGGCAGTATGTTTTTATTAGCAACAACCACTAACAACGAAATATGCGGGTTAATTTCGGCGCGTCAAATAGCCAAAACGCTGCACATTCCATTACATATTACACCCATCGCTCACACGTTTAGTGATGTATTAGAAAGCGTAGAGCACCCTCACTAAAGGGCATTTTTGTATTTAACCAACCCAGCCAAACCAACCATCTTAAAGCAAGCAAAATTGCTTGCTTTAAGAGCTTTTTATTACAACCTGCTGTGATATTATTCAACTAATAAATACCTACCAAACTCATTAAATAGCAACTTTAATAAGCTGGGTATAACAGTACCAGAGGGATTTTCTGGTTTTATTTTTTGTATTAAAAGGTTTATGCATGAGCGATATCTCTGCACGTTTAGCCACTGAGCTAAATGCACAACAGCAGCAAGTTGTTGCTGCTACAAAATTACTTGATGAAGGCGCAACGGTTCCATTTATTGCGCGTTACCGTAAAGAAATTACCGGTGGATTAGACGACACGCAATTACGCCTTTTAGAGCAACGCTTGTCGTATTTACGCGAGCTTGAAGAGCGTCGTAGCTTTATTTTATCAACCATCGAATCGCAAAATAAATTAACGTCAGAACTTAGTGCCGATATTGCCAACGCGCAAAGTAAAACTGAGCTTGAAGATTTATACCTTCCTTATAAAGCGAAGCGCCGTACCAAAGGCCAAATTGCTATTGAAGCAGGCCTAGAGCCACTTGCCGATGCACTTTTTAATGACGCAAATTTAGATCCTGAGCTACACGCGCAGCAGTTTATTAATGCCGATAAGGCAATTAGCGATACCAAAGCCGCCCTTGATGGTGCTAAATTTATTTTAATGGAGCGCTTTGCCGAAGATGCTAAGTTATTAGCAAAATTTAGAAGCCACATTAGCCAACACGGTGCTATACACAGCACACTTATTGACGGCCAAGAACAAGCTGGTAGCAAATACCGCGACTATTTTGATCATCAAGAACCGTTAAAAAAAGTCCCTTCGCATCGCGCCCTTGCTATGCTGCGTGCGCGAAATGAAGGTATTTTACAGCTAGGCATAAACCCAGAGCCAAGTAGCGAAAATGCAGCTCAGCTATGTGCACAAATGATTGCTGATCACTACCGCTTAGATGTTAAAAACAAAGCTGCAAGTGCCTGGTTATTAGGAGTTGTGCAATGGGCTTGGAAAATAAAGCTTGGCCTGCACCTAGAAAATGAATTTTTAGCAGCCATGCGAGAAAAAGCCGAAACCGGCGCTATAGATGTATTTGCTAAAAACTTAAAAGATTTACTGATGGCCGCGCCTGCTGGGCCACGAACAACGCTTGGCCTTGATCCTGGGTTACGTACTGGCTGTAAAGTAGCCGTCGTTGATGGCACAGGTAAATTGCTTACAACGCAAACTATTTTCCCCCACGCGCCACAAAACCACTGGGAAAAGTCATTACGCACTTTAGAGCAGCTATGTCGCCAGCATAAAGTAGAGCTTATTGCGATTGGTAACGGCACTGCATCACGCGAGTCTGACAAGCTAGTCGGCGAACTTATTAAGGCCAATGCTGAGCTTAAATTAAATAAAATTATGGTCAGCGAAGCCGGTGCATCTGTTTACTCAGCATCTGAGTTTGCAGCAAATGAATTTCCTAATTTAGATGTGTCTTTACGTGGCGCAGTATCTATTGCGCGTCGCTTGCAGGACCCGCTTGCCGAGCTTGTTAAAATTGAGCCAAAATCAATTGGTGTAGGCCAGTACCAGCACGATGTATCGCAAAGCCAACTAGGCCAGACACTGACCGCGGTGGTCGAGGACTGTGTAAACTCAGTGGGTGTTGATTTAAATATGGCCTCAGTGCCACTGCTTACTCGCGTATCGGGGTTAAATAAAACCTTAGCGCAAAATATAGTAAATTACCGCGACACTAACGGCACGTTTACTAAGCGTAGCGAGCTTAAAAAAGTTGAGCGATTAGGACCAAAAGCGTTTGAACAAGCCGCAGGCTTTTTGCGAATTAATAACGGTAAAGACCCACTTGATAACTCATCCGTTCACCCTGAAGCTTATCCTGTTGTTAAACTTATTTGTGAGCGTAATAACCTTGATGTTAATAACTTAATAGGTAATAGCGAGTTTTTAAATAAACTAGTTGCTAATGACTACACCGACGAGAAGTTTGGTTTACCTACGGTTACCGATATCATTAAAGAGCTTGATAAGCCTGGGCGCGATCCTCGCCCTGAGTTTAAAACCGCTGAATTTAAAGCCGGCGTAGAAAAAATCACAGACTTAAAACCTGGAATGATTTTAGAAGGTGTGGTTTCTAATGTAGCTAACTTTGGTGCGTTTGTTGATGTAGGTGTACACCAAGACGGCCTAGTGCATATTTCGGCAATTACTAATAAGTTTATCTCTGATCCGCGCGAAGTAGTAAAAGCCGGTGACATTGTAAAAGTAAAAGTGGTTGAGGTAGATGCGCCGCGTAAACGCATTAGCTTTACCATGCGCTTAGATGATGAAATAGACACAAGCAATAAACCCGCTGCCGCGCCGCAAAAACAACGCAGTAATCAGAACCAGCAACCGCGTGCGGCAAAACCAAAACGCGATAACGGTAATGCTATGATGGGCAATGCCTTTGCCGATGCATTTGCTAATGCAAAGATAAAAAAATAAACACCCAGTAAAAACGCCGCTCATTGAGCGGCGTTTTAATTTAGCTTAACTAGTTTTAACCAAAGGCAGAAAAACCACTGTCGTTTTGGGGTGAGCTAGCCATTTGATAAAAATTAGCAATGCGCCCAGCTCGTGCGTCTACTTCTGGGTCGCGTGACTGCTCTGTATCTGTATTTTTTTGCGACTCAGCGGTGCTGGTTTCGTTTATTGATAACGCGTTTTGAGACTCTTCTTGTCCTTGCGCTTCATCGTCAGCAGGGGCTGCTAGCTCTGCTTGGGCAGCGGCCATTTTTTGGGTTGCATCAGCGGCAATAGCTCTATCGGCACTCGAAGGTTCTGCTGGGGCTAGTGCGGCTGCACGTACCGTTTGCATTTTATCTATGGTGGCTTGCGGGTCGCCCGGTATTTCAGACACATCAATCTGTACCTCGCCACCCACAGCGTAATTATTACCATCTGGCCCACGTTGATACTCATAACTTGGTGAGCCTGCATACTGCCCACCCACCGATGCATGAGCCTGTTCGTGCACACGTACTTCTGTATCGCGGGCTTTTAGCTCTTTAATTTGCTGCTGTTCTAATTCTAGCTGTTGTTGTTCTTGCTCTTCTTCGGAGGATTCTTCGCTCGCTTGCTGGCTTTGTTGCTGTTCGCTATTTGACTCTTCACTGCCTTGCTGACGCTGCTCAACAGTTTGCTCATCACTAAGCTTACCGGTTGCATCATAGGTGGCGGCCTCTGCACTGCTTGGAAGTTTTGCTTTATCGGCATCGCTTTGGGCTTTGGTTTCAGTATTACTGGCGCTATTGGGGGCGGGGGCAGGAATAACTTCGCGAAGTTGGTTGTCACGCCGAGCGGTTTCCGTATAAACATTGGCGGTGTTTATGTTAATAGACGGAAATGGCGTGACAATATTCATATCATTTAAACTTTAATATCGATTAGCGTACCAAGCACTTCATCAGCAGTTTGAATAGATTGCGTGTTTGCCTTGGCATTAAACTCTTCGACTTTTAAATTAACAAGTGCTTCGTCAACCCGAGCCGGCTGTGCAACAGGCGCTGTTACAGCCTCTTCAGGCCGCGCTGCTGTTAACTGGCGCTGCTGGGCTAGTTGTGAATCATCTTGCTGTTCAATGGTGGCACGGTTTATCTCTGCGCTCGCTTGCTCTATGCCTTGGCTTGCGCGATTAAACCCTTCTACACCACTATTAAATATAGAACCAATAGCCATGCTGCACCTCCAAAAAAATAAATACTGCTTAATTATCGCTCACTTTATGGGCAAAATAAAGCTTTAAACTGTAGCTTTCTTTAGTCCATTTTAAAGCATTGATTTAACGGCAGATAAAAACTCTTTTTTATGAGAGATGAACGGTGCATGCGAGGCTTTGTCTAATACTTCGTATTCAAACTCAGTATTTAGTGCTGTCATTTTAGCTATTGCTTTATAAGGCACCAATGCATCTAAACGACCAAATATTGCTTTTATAGGCACTGGACAGTGAGCAAACCCATCTCGTAAATCATCATTTTGCAAAATATCCAAGCCTGCACTTAGTGCCTCACTTTTAGGCGCGTTATACTGATTTAGCAATTGCTTTAGCTGCTTTATATCATCGCGTGCCGACTCGCTACCCATAGCCTGAATAGCTAAAAACCGCTCGATGGTTTTTTCTCGATGATTAACTAACTGCTCTTTAAATTGCTCAAGCACATTGGCTTTTATTCCAGGCCAATCATGCTGTTCAGCAAAAAAAGGGGTTGAGGCTACTAAAATAACTTTTGAAACTTTTTCAGGCCAATGCTTTGCAATATACAATGCAAATAAGCCCCCTAGCGACCAGCCCATAACAATAGAGCCAGGGCTAAGTTGCTCGCTTACGATTTCAGCTGCATCGTGTAAATTATAAGGACGTGGGCAGCGACTGCTATTACCAAAACCAGGCAGGTCTATACTGCGCACAGGCCCACTGTGTAAAAACGCTAACTCTGGCTGCACTAGCTGCCATACGCCCTGATTCATTCCCCAACCATGTAATAACACTAACTCGCTTTGCATATTTGTCTAACCTTAACCAAACTTAGCCACATCATAGCGCTTACATAGACGAAAGCAACGCAAGGGGTTACCAATGCAACATACATTTTTTAATTGGTTATTTCCCTCTTATTGCGTGCAATGCCAAGGAATAGTTAGTGCTAAAGAGGGGTTGTGCGAATATTGCTTAGCAGATTTGAGCGTGTTTGATTTAAATAAACACAGCAATTTATTGCACCGTCCTGATATTGCAGACATGTTTCCAGACTGCGAGTTTGATAGACTTTTTGCCTGCGCTTTTTATCAACCCCCTTTTGAGCATTGGCTTAAACGGCTTAAGTTTAATAATCAAATTCATTATAAAAAAGCGCTGCAGCAAGTAATTAACCTGCAACTAGATGTGTTTTTTAAAAGTTTAACAAGCCAACCCGATATAGCGATTATTTTACCTCTGCACCGAGGGCGCTTTTTGACACGAGGGTTTAATCAGGTAAGCCAAGTGTGGCAATCATGTTTGGCAAAACATGTTTGTATAAGTAATGCGTTAATACGAAATAAAGCCACACAAGCACAGTCAAAGCTTACTAAAGCCAAGCGGATTAAAAATGTAAAAAACGCCTTTGTATGCACGCAAGATATGAGCGAAAAAACAGTGGTTATTGTTGATGATATAATGACCACAGGTGCAACGCTCAACGCGGCTACCCGTGTTTTAAAGCAAGCGGGCGCTAAACAAGTATGGGCTTTTGCTACCTGTTTAACGCCACTTTAAAGGTGTCGTTAATCACCACTTACTCTAAAGGTGTGGCCAAAAAATAACGCATTACTGAGTAATCGACTTGTTCCGTACCAGTACCCTCTAAAAACAGGGTTATCTGTCATCGCAATCACACTGCCACGACCGTACGAGTGAGCAATCATAGCTGCTGCACCGGCAATCTGTTGCTCATTTACGCCATCGGTAAATCCTGCTAGTAGTGGTTTTTGTGGGTAAGTGAGTATGTTTACAAACGGTGCATCTGATTTTTCTAATAACCACGTGCTATTTTTAAACACCGGTAATGTTTCGCGATTAAGCGAGAAAGTAAGAGGGTGCGTAGTGTCTACATCAGTATTAAAAATAGCGCCAGCTATACGCTGCCGCCCTGCTAAGTGGTCTTTATCTGCATAGCTTAAACCTTTTGTTTTAAATGCGCTGGCTACATCTTGCCGAGATAAATAATTTGCCTTGAGTAATTGCTGATCAGCTAAAAATTTAGCACCGCCTTTGTGACCCCAAATTACACCACCTTTTCTTATCCAGCTTTTAATGGCAACTTTATCACGCTCTGGTAAGCCTGAATAATTGCCGTTAGCCAGTACAATGTGGCTGTAATTATTTAAATCTAGGCTACCTAAACGCTCCATTTCGACTATGGTAGGCGAAATACCAACAAAGCGATCGAGGTAATACCATACTTCTCCTGCCTCGTATTGGCTGACGCCCTTACCGCCAACAAGCAGTACTTTTGGCTCGTTTAATACCGCCATGGTGCGCGACCCTAAATCGGCACCCTCACTTGTAAGGCCAGTAGTAATAGGCTTTATTGCAATACCAAATTGCGTTTGTGCATCGTTTAAAATAGCCACCCAATCAGGGGTAGTTTGCAGCCCAGCAGGAACAATAATACTGCCAGGTGCAAAGTCTATTTCGGTGGTGCTACTTTTAGCTGTTAATGCGCTTAACGCCACACGCGCTTTAATGCCTTGCTTTAACAAGCTATTTAACATTTTAGGTGCTAAGTAATCATCCCAGGCAAAGCCAAAAGCATAGCTTTGCTTTAACGCAGCAAATGATGGTTTAACGGCTTTTTGCCACGCAGTACTTGCAACCTCTAAACCCCAACTACTTTTTACTTGTGCAAACTCTAAATTAAACGCATGGGCAAGGGTCCAACCCGACACATCGTAAAACGTGTTATCAGCGAAAGTTTTTTGCTCGCTAAAAATAGCTTTTACTAAACGAAACTGTGGCTGAGCTAACGGCACAAAATAACTCTGGGTACTAAAGTTTTTGCCATTGGCTTTTAGCGCCTTTGTAAGTGGATAGGCGTTGATTTGATGCTGTTTTAACAGGTTTAAAAATAGTTTAATCCGCGTGTTGTCCTCAGCCCCCTCAACCACATAGCCTTCAAAATTTTCATCATGTGCTAAATCTTTTGCTTGACTATAAAATTTTGCCTGATAGGTCAGTAACGCCTCGCGGTTATCTACCGCAGCTTTAAAGGTCGATAAACTAGTTAGTAACTGATTTTTAATAGTAAAAGGAAACGTAAGTGTACCGTTTATGGTTTCTTGTACATGGCCACGTGAGCTTGCTTGTTCAAATAAAATGCCTATACCGCCATTTACATCGGGATAAGTTGAGCCTTTTCCGTAATAAAAATCGTCAAAGCTCTCTTCGGTAAAGTAAAGAGCATTATTTTTATCTAACGTTTTTGCATGGTAATTGGCAATGGCTTTAGTCAACGTTACGTTTTCATCAGGTGTAATTGGGTGCTTGCGACTAGGGATGCCGGGTTGAAAAAAATAGCTACTATTTGGCCCCATTTCGTGAAAGTCAGTAAGAATATTTGGCTTCCATTGATGAAATTTAGCGATTCGTGCGCGTGACTCAGGGTGTTGTAACAATAGCCAGTCACGGTTTAAATCAAACCAATAGTGATTTGTACGGCTACTTGGCCAGCTTTCTACGTGCTCACGGGTTTTAGGGTCGCTCGATAAATTCATACCGCGATTACTATTTGCCCAGTTAGCAAAACGCGCTAAACCATCGGGGTTCAGTGAAGGGTCGAGCAAAATAACGGTATTATTTAATAACTTTTCTATTTCTGGGCCTTGGGCTGCAGCAAGGTAATACGCAACCAATAAAGCGGCATTACTACCTGATGACTCATTGCCGTGCACGCTGTATCCCATCCATACAACTGCCGGTGCATTTTGTGTGTTTTTAGCTTGTTCGCTGTTTACTAAACGCGCTAAGTGAGCTTGGCGAATTTGCTCTAAATTAGCGAGCTTTTCAGCGCTGCTAATACTTAGCATCACCAGCGGGCGTTGCTCGTGGGTGCGCCCTATTACTTCAAAATTTATACGATCACTTTTTTGCGCTAGAATTTCCATGTAACGCACCAGTTGGTCATGCCTTACATGCCACTCACCTACTTCGTACCCGAGTACATCTTGTGGGGTGGGTATTGTTTTATCAAACTCTACATCTTGTTCAAAATAATACGAAAGTGGTTTTGCCATACTTGAAAAGCTAAGCATTGCCACCATTATAGTTACTATCCAGCGCATATAAATCACTCTAAAAATGTTTGTTATTTGCACGCTAGCATTGCTTAAATTAGATGCCAACTTTTTACGCTCAACACTAGCCGCAACACGATGAGCGGAGTATGATATGCAGTATCCGAGTAATTTAGTCAAGTATAGACGGTTTTATGATTTCTATTTCCGAAGCAGCACAAGCGCATTTTGCTAAACTTTTAGCAGATCAAGCACAACAAACCAACATTCGTGTGTTTGTTGTAAACCCTGGTACATCACAAGCGGAATGTGGTGTTTCTTATTGTCCAGAAGACGCCGTAGAAGACAGCGATATTCGTCTTAACTTTAATGGTTTTGATGCCGTAGTAGATACTGAAAGCGCTCCTTTTTTAGAAGAAGCTGAAATTGATTTTGTTACCGACAAAATGGGCACTCAGTTAACCTTAAAAGCGCCTAATGCAAAGGCGCGTAAATTAAGTGATAACGCAACACTAAACGAGCGTGTTCAACACATGCTAGAAACTGAGGTAAACCCACAGCTAGCTAACCACGGTGGTCAGGTAAGCTTAGTTGAAATAACTGCTGAAGGCACTGCAGTACTTCAATTCGGTGGCGGCTGTAATGGATGTTCTATGATCGATGTAACGCTTAAAGAAGGCATCGAAAAAGAAATGATTGCAAAATTTGATGAGATCACCGGCGTTGCCGACATTACCGATCACCAAGCGGGCGATCACTCTTATTATTAAGTAATAATGTTAAAGCCGCTTATTTACCGCTTAGGAAGTAACCCTAAGCTAAGCTTAAAGCGCTTTTTTCGCGGACTAGCACTGTTTGTGCTAGCCGTGATATTTATTACCCTTGGCTACTACACTCACTTTAGTTTGCAAATTATAGGTGTGGTTATTTTAATCCCGGCTTTGTTTTTTGCTGCATGGGGTTACAGCGGCATTTTTGCTAACCGCTTTTCACAAGTTTTAAAAGATATAGGGCCAAAAGATCATGACCCCGACCTCTGGAAGTGACACGTTTGATTAATCAAGTAGCTGATTATTCGCCTTTAACTGCAAATACTTAATAATTAACGTAACACCGCGCATAAGCATAAAGCAGCTCATAGCCAACCACAGCGCGTTATTTTGCCACTCTATAAACACCCAAAACACCCCATAAAAGCCAATGGCTGCAGAAAGTATCATACTGTTACGCATGTTTTTTGCACGTGTAAGCCCTACAAATACGCCATCAAATAAAAAGCAGCTCATTGCTAACATAGGCAATACTATTACCCACGGTAAGTAACTTGTCGCCGCTTCTATCACTTCAGGTACATTGGTTAAAAGCTTAATAATGGCGCTGCCAAATACAGCAAAAACCACACTGTATAGTACGCCAAAAAGCATTCCCCAAAACACGCTTATTTTTACCCAAAGTCTTATTTTTTCAACGCTTTGCTGCCCCTTTGCTTGGCCTACTTTGGCTTCGCTTGCATACGCTATCCCATCAAGCGCAAAGCTAACCAACATTAAAAAGTTAAGTAACACAGCATTCGCTGCAAGCGTTGTTTCACCTATACGAGCACCATAAAAAGTCATAAAGCTAAAACACAATTGCAAAATTAATGAGCGAATAAATATATCTCTATTTAAACTAAGTAGCTCTGCCATTTTGCTGATACTGAGCCAATTTGGCACGCTTAGCTCCACGCCTTGCTTCTTAGCAAGCTTAATCACTAGTAGCAACGCAAAGGCCAACGCGCTGTAATCTGCAATTAATGACGCCCACGCAGCTCCCGCTACGGCCCAGTCTAAATACACCACAAAATATATATCGAGCACTATGTTGGTAATATTGGTCACTAGCAGCAAGTAAAATGGCCCGCGCCCATAATGTACGCCAAGCATCCAACCTAACAGCACTAAATTACAAAGCGCGGCAGGGGCACTAAATATACGAATATTAAAATACTGGTAGGCTTGAGCAAGCACCTCGTTATTTGCATCTGATAAGAATGCAATGGCTTGTTTTATTAAAGGCGATAAGGCAATAAGCGCTAACGCTACACACACCGCAAGCAATAAGCTACGTTTTAAAAGCGCTGCCAACTGTGTTAAGTTATTTTGCCCATATGCCTGAGCCACTAAACCCGTAGTACTCATTCGTAAGAAGCCGGCGAGCCAAAACAAAATAGAAATAACAGCAGAGCCAAGCGCGATTCCCGCTAAGTAATGCGCGCTACCTAAATGGCCAATAACGGCGGTATCAACAATTCCTAACAGTGGGACAGTAATGTTTGATAAAATCATTGGACCCGCTAGCAACAGCAAGCTTTTATGGTGTGCCTTATTATGTTTAAGAAATTGTTTCATCTAGTTTTAATTACTCTCGTTTGTTTATCAGTACGCGTTCATGCCGCTGTTATTTTACAGTATCATCATGTAAGCGAAACCCTACCTGCGGTCACCAGTGTAAGCGCAAATACATTTACCAAGCATTTGAGCTACTTAAAAGAGCATAACTTTAATGTGATAGCACTAAATGAGCTAATAAGCGCGTTACAACAAGGTAAAACCTTGCCAGAGAAAACCGTCGCTATTACCTTTGACGATGGCTACAACAATAACTACGAGCAAGCAGCACCTATTTTAGAAAAATTTGCCTACCCTTATACTATTTTTGTAAACCCTAGGCTGATTGATGAAGGCAAAGGCTACGTAATGGGGTGGAACAAATTAAAAGAGCTCGCAGATAAAGGCGCATTAATTGCCAATCATACTGCCCAGCATGATTACCTGCATATTAAGCTAAAAGGTGAGAGCGATGCACAGTGGCAGGCACGCATAAAGAAAGATATTCTGCATTCACAGCAGCGCATTAAAGAAGAAATAGGTCACGACTATAAATACCTAGCGTACCCGTATGGTGAGTTTAATAACGAGCTACAAACACTTGTAAAAGAGCTTGGTTTTGTTGGTATTGGTCAACATTCAGGCGCGGTTAATAGTAATTCTAATTTTACACGTTTGCCTCGTTTTCCAGCTTCTGGCTTTTACAGTAAATTGGACACCTTAATTACCAAGTTAAACTCACGCGCATTTAATATTAAAAGTTTAAATTACCAAGACAGCGTAACCTCGCAAAACCCACCAACGCTTAGCATTGAGCTTGAAATGGGGGATTTTCATAAAAGTCAATTTGCCTGTTATGTATCAAGCGTTGGCCAAGCTAAGTTAACCTGGATAAACGACAGTACGGTACAAATTAACTCGCCAAAGGCGCTAAATAAAGGGCGTTCTCGCTTTAATTGTACCGCCCCTTCAATTGAGCACCCAGGTAGTTACTATTGGTTTTCGCAGCCGTGGGTTATCCAAAAGTAATTACACTTTTATAGCTTGATGTAATAAACGATGCGTTACTTTATCAAGTGCAACAATTTCGTTAGCGGCGCCTAAATCAACCGCTGCTTTTGGCATTCCCCATACCACGGAAGAAAACTCGTCCTGCGCAATGGTGAATCCCCCAGCTTGTTTAATCCCAAGCAACCCTTTGGCGCCATCACTCCCCATACCAGTGAGTAGGGCTGCAATAATGTTTTTTGCACCGCATTCCAGTAAAGAATTAAATAGCACATCTACTGCAGGCTTATGGCGGTTTACTGGCTCAGAATCATCAAGCTCGCAATATAAACTCGCCCCTCTTTTTTTTATGCTTAAATGTAAACCACCTGGAGCAATATAAGCACACCCTGCGGCGAGCTTGTCGCCGTGCTGCGCCTCTTTCACATTAATTGTACAAGTGCGATCCATACGTTGAGCAAAAGAGGTACTAAATACCGGAGGGATATGCTGAGTAATCACAATTGGCGGGCAATTGGCTGGCATTTTTATAAGCACTTCCTTTATTGCTTCAGTGCCTCCCGTTGAGGCCCCAATAGCAATCACTTTATTTAATAAAAACTGTGCATTGGTAGGTAAAGCCCCACTCGCAGTACTTACCTTTTTAAAGCTTCTTACCCGCGCACCTGCCGCAACACGCACTTTTTGCTGCACAACATACGCATATTGACTCATTTGCTGCTTTACATTTACGGTCGGCTTGGCAATAAAATCTACCGCACCCAATTCAAGCGCCTCTAATGTAATAGGCGAGCCTTGCTGGGTTAATGTAGAAATCATCACAACAGGCATAGGCCTTAAGCGCATTAGGTTTCTTAAAAAACTAATGCCGTCCATTTTCGGCATTTCTACATCGAGGGTAAGCACATCGGGGTTAAGCAATTTAATCATTTCCCGTGCTTGATAAGGGTCTTCAGCACAGCCAACAACCTCTATATCGCTAGCCTGAGATAAAATCTCGCTTAGCAAACGTCTTATCAGTGGTGAATCATCAATTATTAGAACTTTAACCATGACGTCTCCTAAAACAGCTCTATGTTAGTCTCGGTGGCTTTATCTTGTTGTTTAAGATTTTGCAGATAACGTACTTCACGTTTTTCAATGGTGTTATTGTGCAAATTCTTCAGTTTTTTTACATGGACTTTACCCGTATGCGGATGAAAAAAAATTTTTCGAGGCCATGGCCCCCCCATATCTTGTGCAACAAGATTAAGCGACTCCTCCTGAATATACGCATTCGCGAAGCTAATATTGCCTATTCCTATATCGGTCATCGCGCTAATGATTTTGCCGCCACCGAATAGTTTTACTTTTAAATTTTTTCGCGTAGCCCCGCCTTTTAAAACTTCGTTAATTAAATACTCCATTGCCCAATTTCCGTAGCGACAACTAAAACTGTGTGCACTGTTTAATTCAAGGCCTTTTTTTACCGGCAACATAAAGTGATTTACACCGCCTATACCGGCTTTTTCGTCATACACGCACGCAGCTATGCACGACCCGAGCACAGTAGAAATAAGCTCATCATTTTTTGAAACATAAAACTCACCAGGTAATATTTTTGCCACTACACTTGTGCGCCCTGCATCCCAGTAACGTTTTATATGTTCAAACCCAGGCAGCACAGACCTAAACTGGGTGTGCATTATTTTGCTTTTGATACATGGTTTTCCCTAAATTTTTAAACTCAGCGTGCTCTTTACCCATACTTTCTGAGTGGCCTAAAAACAAATAACCATCATGATTAAGCACGTTTGCATAACGTTTAAACAAGCTATCTTTGGTTTCCTTATCAAAGTAAATAACCACATTACGGCACAAAATTAAGTCAAACCGCCCTTTCATCGGCCACTCTTGTAAGAGATTAAGGCGCTTAAAAAAAATGTGTTTATTAAGCTGTGGTTTCACTTTATACGTTTGCCCATCTTTGCTTTTTAAAAACCACTTTTTAAGTACGTTTTTTTCTAAACCATTAACATTAGCTGCGGTATAAATGCCCGCTTGTGCTTTAGCCAATACATTAGAATCTAAATCAGTCGCTAAAATTTTTACATCCCACGAGCTTGGGAATAAATCAGCAAGCGTAATCGCTAAACTGTAAGGCTCTTCTCCGGTAGAACAACCCGCTGACCATACCCGAACTCGTTTAGCTAGTTTATTACTGCTAAGCAACTGCGGCACTATAGTACTTTTCAAAAATTCAAAGTGGTGGGGCTCTCTAAAAAAAGACGTTAAATTGGTGGTAATTGCATTAATAAATGCGTCAAACTCTGCTTCTTTATTATTATGTAAGTATTCTAAGTATTGTGAAAAGTTTTTAAATTTATGCTCCCTTACTCTTCTTGCTAAGCGGGAATACACCATTTCACGTTTGTGATCGCCAAGCACAATACCGCACGCGTTATAAACTAAAGCAGCAATGTCTTTAAAATCTTTATCGGTACATAAAAATTCTTTCATTGTTATACCATCCCTTGTAAGACCAGCTTGCTAGAGTATTAACTAGCAAGCCAATGATGACTAAAACTCTTCCCACTCATCTGCTGAGTCTATAAAGTTTTCACCTTTAGGTTGGGTATGTTTTAAATAGCCACTAGGTTGACGTGTAGGGGCTGCTGCGCGTTCAAAGTGGGTATTTTGCATTACATTTGCACCTTGCTGCTCAAGAGAGAAAAAGTGCAGTAACTGGCGCATCTCGTTTGCTTGCTCAGCCATTGATTCACCTGCAGCAGAGGCTTCCTCTACAAGCGCTGCATTTTGCTGAGTCATTTCATCCATTTGAGCAACCGCTTTATTAACTTGCTCAATGCCTGCGCTTTGCTCCTCAGAGGCCTCGGTTATATCGGCAATCATTTGAGTAACCCGCTGTACACTCGTTACTATCTCTTTGAGCGTTTCACCCGACTCATTTACAAGCACAGTACCATCGGTCACTTTTGCTACACTGTCTCTAATGAGTTCTTTAATTTCTTTAGCTGCACCGGCTGAGCGCTGCGCTAAGTTGCGAACTTCGCCTGCTACAACAGCAAAACCACGGCCTTGTTCACCTGCTCTGGCAGCTTCAACAGCGGCGTTAAGTGCCAGTAAGTTAGTTTGAAAGGCTATCTCGTCAATAACGCCAATAATATCAGCAATTTTTTTACTCGACTCGTTAATAACCGACATACTCGCTACGGCTCTATTTACAACTTCGCCACCTTGAATGGCTTTGTCGCAGGTTTCTTCAGCTAAATCGTTAGCAACTTTTGCATTATCCGCATTTTGTCTTACGGTACTGGTCATTTCTTCCATACTTGACGCCGTTTCTTCAAGTGATGAAGCTTGCTCCTCAGTACGCTGACTTAAATCGGCATTGCCTTGCGATATTTCTTCGGCACCACTGGCTACAAGTGTGGCTGATGAGTTTATGCGATTTATAACATCGGTTAGTTTATCTGCTGTGGTATTGGCATCTTGTTTTAGCTTATCAAACGAGCCTTGATACTCTTTTTCTATGCGTTTTGATAAATCACCATTGGCCATTGCATCAAGCATTTGCGCAGTATCACTGACCGCATCATCTACAATTTTAACAAGGCTATTTAAGCCTTGTGCTAAGCGCAAGAAGAACCCTTCTTTTCCAGTTTCATCCACTCGGGTTTCTAGATCGCCATTGCCCGCATCAGTCACTAATTGAGCAATTTCTTTTTCTATTGCTACCTCTGCGGTTCTATCTTCCCACTCGACTACTGTGCCAATCCGCTCTTGTTCAGACGTAAAAATAGGGTTAGCGATTAAACCAAAGGTACGCCCGCCTACTTTTATTTCGGCTCGGTAAGTTGTTGTAAGCTTAGCTAATAAGTTTTGTTGATGAGCTGGGTTTTTATGAAATATATCAATGTTTTGCTGAATTAAGTTGGTGCTATCAAAGTTTGGTAGCTCCTTTTTCAAATCATCTTCAGCAAGACTCATCATCGATTTAACCGCATTGTTCATATATACAATTACATTTGATGAGTCGGCTATCATAGTATTTGTCGCTACAGTATCGAGCGCTTGCCTTACACGTAAGTTTTCTTGTGCTTCGGCGCGCTCTTGCTCTGCTTTGGCGACGCTATCGGTAATATCTTCCCATTCAACAATAGTGCCCAAATGCTTACCTTCATGGTTTATCCATGGCGTAGCAATTAAACTAAAAATAAGCCCCGCTAAACGCAATTCGGTTTTATAAGGTTGCTTTAGATCTTTTAATAACTGACGTTGATGAGCAGGGTGTTTATGAAAATCATCAACACAAGTGCCAATTAAACTATCAACCGAAAAGTTAGGCAAATCGCTTTGCAAAGCCGCTTCGCGTGCTTT
The DNA here is from genome assembly GCF_963922945.1 of uncultured Pseudoalteromonas sp. GTDB lineage: Bacteria > Pseudomonadota > Gammaproteobacteria > Enterobacterales > Alteromonadaceae > Pseudoalteromonas. Next base: position 17,366 of record NZ_CAWUKC010000014.1, read on the forward strand.
GAGCATTAACTTAACTTGTTCATTTGCAAACACTATGTTGAGGTCTTTATCTGCAATCATGACATTGGCTTGGCATACGGATAATGCACTTGCTAGATCTGCTGCCTTTTTAGACTCACGCTCAAGCTGTTTTTGTGCGGTGATATCACTGGCATATTTAATAACTTTATATGGCTTACCGTTTAAATCGAATATTGGGTTATAAGAAGCTTGAATCCATATTTCTTGCCCTTGTTTACCTATTCGCATGTACTCGCCCGAGTCGTACTCACCTCGTCCAAGTTTGTCCCAAAACTGTTTATATTCGTTTGTTTTAGCGTACTGAGGATCTACAAATAATTTATGATGCTGGCCTTTTATTTCGCTAAGTTGATAGCCTAGACCATTCAAAAAATTATCATTAGCCGTAATAATTGTACCATCAAGGTTAAACTCTATCACCGCCTGAGATTTACTAATTGCCTCAAGTTGACCTTGCGCTTCAGCAGATTGCTGTTTTTGCTCAGTAATATCGGTGGCAAATTTAATTACTTTTAACACTTGGCCTTGGCTATCAATAATGGGGTTATAGGTTGCTTGGATCCATACATCACGCCCCCCATTAGCAAAGCGTTTAAACTCATCAGAAATAAACTCTCCACCGCGCAAACGCTGCCAAAAATTTTTGTACTCGCTGCTTTGTGCTTCATCAGGTGCAACAAACATAGAGTGGTGCTGCCCCTGCACTTCCTCTAAACGATAGCCCATGGCATTTAAAAAGTTTGAATTGGCCGTAATTATTCTACCGCTAGGTTCAAACTCAATAACCGCTAATGATTTATTTAATGCCTTAACGATTAAGTCATTACTTGATTCTGATTGCTTCGGATTACTAAACCATCCCATGCCCATCACCACCTTTATGTTTGTTTTTGTTGCTACATAGCGCCGTGGCTATATATCCATTGTTCTTTGTAAATCGATTAACGAGACCATTTTCTCGCCCACGCTTACCAACCCTGCTACGTACTCACAGTGACTAGCATCAGACAGGTTAGGTACGGGTTTGGCGTCTTGCTCTGCAATGCTGTAAACATCTGAGACTGCATCCACTGCAATGCCCATTATTTTTGAATTATTTTCAAAAATAACTTTTACAACAATAACAACCGTTAATGGCCCATACTCAGTGCTTGGTAAGCCAAAACGTAAGCGTAAATCTATTATCGGCACTATGGTTCCGCGCAAATTAATGACCCCTTTCACAAAATCAGGCGCGTTGGGTAGCACGGTAATTTCTTCCCAGCTTCTAATTTCTTGCACGGTTAATATATCTACGCCGTACTCTTCATCTGCCATAATGAAAGTTAAAAATTGTTTGATGCCTTGCTGTTGTTCTAAATCAATTTTGCTATTGAGCTCTGTTTGCGTACTAATCATGAAGCCTCCATAGGAGCTTTAGACTCTATGATTAGCTCTTGGCTACCGGGTTTTTTAAGCCCTGATAATTTGATTAAGCCACTAATATCAACAATCAACGATACGCGCCCATCACCTAAAATTGTTGCCCCAGACACCCCATCTACCTTTTGATAGTTGGCTTCTAAACTTTTTATTACTACTTGCTGTTGAGAAAGTAAGTCATCAACCAGCAAACCCACTTTCTGGTTATCGGTTTCAACAACCACCAGCAAAGTTTTGTCTAATGACTCTATGGCGTTTTGATGATTAAAAATTTGATATAAGCGTAAAATTGGGATGTATTCGTCACGCAACCTTAGTACATCTAAGTCTTTTCCCACTCGGCTTACTTTAGTGATATCAATTTGCAGTGATTCAACAATTGAAATGAGCGGAATAATATAAGTATGCTGGGCGACTTTAACTAATTGACCATCTAGTATCGCAAGCGTAAGGGGCAGCCTAATTGTAAAGGTAGAGCCAACGCCAGGCGCTGATGAAACCTCTACTGAGCCATTTAAAGATTGAATATTACGCTTAACAACATCCATGCCTACACCGCGCCCAGATAAATCACTCACCGCATCGGCGGTAGAAAAGCCGGGCATAAAAATAAGCTCGTTAATTTCATCATCAGTTAAGTTACAGTCAGCAGCAATTAATTCGTTAGCAATGGCTTTTTCTTTAATTTTTTGCGTATTTAGGCCTTGTCCATCATCCATGATTTCTATAACGATATTACCGCCCTGATGAAAAGCGTTTAAAGTCACCGTGCCCACAGGATCTTTGCCTGCGGCAACCCGTTGTTCAATTGTTTCAAGACCATGATCGAGTGAGTTTCTGACAAGGTGCACCATGGGGTCAGATATTTTTTCCATGACCGTCTTATCTAGCTCGGTTTGCTCTCCTAATAGCTTTAGCTCCACCTGCTTGTTTAGTTTTTGTGCAATATCACGCACTAAACGTGGAAACCGGCTAAATACAAAATTAATAGGCAGCATGCGAATACGCATTACGTTTTCTTGTAAGTCCCGAGTGTTGTGCGCCAGCTGAGCCAGCCCCTCTTGTAATGATGTAATAGTCGATTCAGTAATTTCTTGCTCGCTCAACTGGTTTAACATAGCTTGTGTTATCACTAATTCGCCAACCATGTTGATTAATGAATCAACTTTGTCTATACCCACTCTGATAGAGGTGGACTCCGGTGCTGATGTTGTTTTTTTATCTGCTGAGGCTTTGCTTTTAGGTTTATCGGGTACTTTTTTAACATCGCTGGCAAGCTCTGTTTGCTCTGTGCTATCGCTATTTTTTTCATTAGCGCCTGCAGTGTGAGCCGCATCTTCATCAAATAACCCGCCACAGAGTTCTATTTTTATATCAGCGTCATCTTCTACCCATTCAAATACCTCTTTAATGGCGGCTTCTTGTTCACTGGTATTTAAAAAAAAGCGCCAGTGTAAGTAGCATTCATCACTACTTAAATCTTTAATATCAGGGATATCGTCTAAAAATGCCTGAGTTTCAAGCTCACCAAGTTCAGCTAATTCGCTGATCATAAATAAGGGCTCATTGCCTGTTTTAAAAAGGTGGTGATGTGGCTTGAAGTCAATTTGAAAAGTATTTACCTCAGCTTCGGCCGTTACTTTGCTTGGCTCATTTAGGACTGAATCGACTTGCTCTTCGCCTAGTACAATTTCAAACTGCTTTTTTAAGGTTGTGGCTTGTGATAAATCAGGCTCTTGCTCAGCTTGCAACTCGCCGAGCAATCCGCGCAAACAATCAACCGCTTTTAATAGTAAATTTACGTGTTCGGTAGATAGTTCGCGCTCTCCTTGGCGTATTTGATCAAGTAAGGTTTCTAGCACATGGGTAAACTCAGCAACTGAGTTAAATCCAAAAGTGCCACTGCCTCCTTTAATTGAGTGTGCGGCTCTAAAAATAGTATTTATTGTTTCTAAGTCTTCTTCGCCGGGCGTTAAATTTAGTAGCTCGGCTTCCATTGTATCTAGGCCTTCAAAACTTTCTTCGAAGAACACTTCAAAAAATTGACTTAAGTCTATACTCACGCCGCGCTCCTCAGTTAACGAATTACTTTTTTAAGTACCGCTAATAACTGATCTGGATTAAAAGGCTTTACAATCCAGCCCGTAGCGCCAGCTGCTTTACCTTCTACTTTTTTATCTAACCCTGATTCGGTGGTAAGCATAAGTAACGGGGTAAATTTATAGTCAGGCAGACTTCTTAGCTCCCTAATAAGGGTGATGCCATCCATAATAGGCATATTCACATCTGAAATGACCGCATCAAAACTTTGCTGCTTAGCAATTGCCAACGCTTCACTGCCATCTTTTGCTTCGGTAACATCAAAACCCGCGGTTTTAAGCGTAAAACTCACCATTTGACGCATTGACGCAGAATCATCAACCGCTAAAATTTTCTTCATATAAACCTCTAACCTTTACTTTCAAGTGTTAAATATTGACTCAAGCCAAGTTGATTAATGGCGTTTTGCAGTGCATCACTACTACCTACCCACACAATTTTATGCTGTATGGTAAGTAGGTGTTTTTGTAAGGCACACAAAAGTTGAATTGACGCGGTATCGGCTGAAACAACCTCACTGACATCTAAACAAATATCGTTGTTACTATTGAGTTCTTGTAATAAATCTTGGTGAAGTGTCTCTACTTGCATAATTGCAAGTTCGCTTGGAAGTTTTAGCATTTTTTCAGGACCTTCCCTGTCAATTCTATTCATAACAAAAGCTTAGCCTTAGTTATTAAAATTGCCATAAAAGGCTAAAAAAAATTAATAAAATTTTTAAACTTGTCACCAAAAAGCAAAAAAGGAGCCATAAGCTCCTTTTAAAATACGCAAAAAGTTTATAACTAGCTTTTATAGTAATCCGCTATTTGTTTAAACTCGTTTATCAGTTGAGTGGTATTAATAAGGGGCACATTTCCTTGTTTAAACTCTGGCTTAAATACCGCTCTTACTGCACCACTTGAATCAACTAAAGCCACCGAAGCACTATGATCGACCGCATAATCTGACTCTGTTGAATCGCTTATCGCGTAGATCAAACCCAGCTCCCTGACTACCGGAAATAAATTTTTATGCTCACCCGATACCGCTAAAAAGTCAGGATTAAAATAATCTATGTACGCTTTACGTTTTGGTGCTGTATCACGCTGAGGATCTACCGACATAAACCAAATCTGTAATGGGTAGTCATTATGTAACTTTTTATACACGCTGTTTAGTTTTGCAAGTGTTAATGGGCAAATATCTGGACAGCTGGTGTAACCTAAAAAGACTAAGTTCCACTGCCCTTTAAATTGTGCTTTAGTAACTAACTCACCATTTTGATCGTTAAGTGTGAAATCCGAAAGGGGTTTTGCTTGCTCATACACTAAAGCTTGCACATCAGGTGCGCTATTTTTCTCAGAGCAAGCAACAACTAATAACGAAAAAATTACAACTAAGCTAATCCGTAACTGCTTCATAATGGGAGCCATTTATCTATAAATAAGATCACGAAGAGTACCATTAAATGCACAATTGAAAAGCGAAATAAGTCCATGGCGTTATTATTGTTAGCATCTAGCTTGAGCTTAATCGCTTTATATAAAAATATTGCATTAATTAAACACGCACCTATTAAGTAAATAACACCCGACATACCAATTAAATAAGGTAATACGCATACAAGAGCCAATAATATTGTGTAAGCCACCACACAGGTTTTACAAAAGTCGATACCGTGTGTAACCGGAAGCATAGGAATTTTAGCGCGTTCGTAATCACTTTTGCGTGCTATTGCCAGCGCCCAAAAATGCGGTGGGGTCCAGGTGAATATAATCATTACAAGTAACCAAGGCGCAGCTGCCATTTGATTAGTTTCAGAAACCCAACCTAATAATGGCGGCATAGCTCCAGCTAAGCCACCAATTACAATGTTTTGCGGTGTGGCACGCTTTAAAAAAGAGGTATAAATAAAAGCATATCCCACTAGTGCAAACAACGTTAGTACGGCCGTGAGAATATTCGCCCAAAGCATTAGCATGATAAAACCGCCAACCCCTATCACGCCTGCAAAGCTTAGTGCATGAGTTTTGCTTAACCTGCCTTTTGCGACTGGGCGGTGGCGTGTGCGCGCCATTTTTGTATCTATTTCGCTATCAACAACATGGTTTATTACCGCTGCCGCCGCCGACAGTAACCCTATTCCTAATAAACTAATAAATTGCGCCAAAATGCCACGGCCAACATCAGGAGCGAGCGCCAAACCAACCCAGGCAGTCAGTACCAACATAGCCACAACTTTAAATTTGCTAATAGCTAAGTAATCTTGCAGCAAATTATAAACACGCAGAATAAAAGGGTGTGCGCTAATAACTTGTAGTTCTTTTTTGTCGAGTGTGAGTGCCATAAGTATTCCCCTTTATGTGCGTGCTTTTAGGTAGTAACACAACCTAACCATAGTCAATAACAAAATAGCTGCCATTAAATTATGGGCCAGTGCTACTCCAAGAGGAAAGTGCCAATGCACCACCGCAAGCCCCAAGCTAATTTGGCAAAATAACGCGACGAGCACACTCACAGTACCGTGTTTTATTTTCGTAGATTGCGCCTGACTGTATATTCGCCACATAGTAAGTGCCAACACAATACAAGTAACAAGCGCCCAAATCCTGTGCAGTAAATGAATAGACATGCGCGCCTGTTGTGATAACACACCGTACTCATAATTACTGTGCTCAAGCGGCAGCTGAAACACACTACTGAGTGAAAATGGCTGGGCATAGCTACACAGCGGTAAGCCATTACAGTGCGGCGCTGCATAATTTGCTGCAAGCCACCCACCTAATGCAATTTGAATCACCAACACAGTCAATGCAACTAAGCTCAACGAGAAGTAACGTTTAGCGTTGCTATCTCCGCCTTGTATGGGTTTTGCTGTTAATCGTAAATACAAAAGAGTAAGGAGCGACAAAATACTAAACCCACCCAGTAAATGCCCCATTACAATGAGTGGTTGTAAGTTCATCGTAACAGTCCACATACCTAGCGCAGCCTGAAATATAACTAACAATAATAGGGCTAACGATAATTTAACGGGCGTATTTGAGTAATGACGCTTTAAAAAAGCCAATAAAAACAGCACTAAAATGAGTATCCCCAACGCGCCTGCAAAGTAACGATGGATCATCTCTTTCCATGCTTTGGCAGTTTCAAACACCATATCGGGGTAACTTTGTGTAGCTAGTGCAATATCGGCCTCATGCTTTGGTACTGTTAAAAATCCATAGCAACCGGGCCAATCAGGGCAACCGAGGCCAGCGTCACTTAAGCGTGTATAAGCACCTAGCCCAACAACTAACAGCGCAAGTAACCCAGTTGCAAGTACCCAGTTTTTATAATTTTTATACATAGCAATCTCCCATTATCAATGCGCTATTAATTAGCTTGAACGAGAATAATTAAGTAGTTTTTTTAGATCTTTTAATAAACCCTTTTGGACTAAGCGGTTTTCTTGTGGCTGCTCTTTAAATGGATATTCAAGTACCACTAACCCCATATGATCGATTAAATATAAGCTCGCGGGCTGCAAATTTTGTTGCGCGTTAAAGGTTTTCCAAGGAATGTTTTTAACTTTAGGCGCCCCCATTACAGCCATATCAACCTTACCTTGGTTTTTACCTAGGGCGATATATAAGTTATCAAGCGCATTGAGCTGCTCATTACACGAAGCATTACATTTATTGGAATAATTAAGCGCAATTGTCCATTGCTTAGGGTTATGTTGCTGCCAGTTTTCAAGTTTTACTTCGTGCTGTAAAAACTCGCCATTATTGGTAATAGCGCTTGGCAACCAGTCTAGTTTTAGCGCACCGTATGCGAGTACTAGCGGTACAGCGCAACATACAACAAACAAAACTAAGGGATTATTTTTCATTATTAGTCCTCTTTTTACTGGCAAAAATGGCCACCACCACACAGGCTAAGGCGATTAAAAACCATTGCACTGCATAGGCTTGGTGCTTTTGCGGACTCATCACCACCGCTTTATAATGCGGTATTGCTAGCGCATCTCCAGCACCTTGACGATAAGCCATAAAATTAAATAACGATTGATTACTCTGCTCGCTTAGCTTTTTTAAATCTATTGATTGAATTCGTTTTTGAAGATCTTGCTCTGTCGAATTGGTTTCTAGGTTAAAACTCGTTAAGTTTTGCTCTTTTATCTGTGCTTTAAACGTAATATTTTTTTTAGGAAGTTGAATGTTAGGTAATTCGCTACGTGAAATAGGCGCTTTAACCCATCCTAAATTAACGAGTAAAGCGTTACTTGCTTGGCTTGGCTTAAATAAAACCAATAAATCGTAACCGACTTGCCCTTGATAAACTTGGTTATCTAAAAGCCAGTATTGCTGACTTATTATTTTTCCGACAAGCTCAACCACTACACCTGTTTTATTCCACTTTGTAGGCATTGCTTGTAATTGCTGCCAGCTCATTACGCCTTGGGTTTGCATGTTAGCTATAGTTGTTAGCTGTTGCTGCTTTTGCTCAGCCCTTGCTAATTGCCAATACCCTAAACGTACACATACCAGCACCACAGCTACCACAACGCAAAGTGCGATAAATGAGCTAAGCTTTTGTTTACGCCTTAAAATTAACTGCATAAAGGGTCAACCCAGTGATTATTAAAATTATTATTGTGCTGCTGTTACTATTTATACTTTTCAACTTGTTTAGAGCGCTATTTATTATGGTGACCGATAAATCTGGCGGTCGGCCTATGTCGCATTTTTTAGGCCGTCGCGTGCTGTTTTCTGTAGTGGTTTTGGTGATGGTGATAGCCGCTGTAAAACTTGGTTTCATAAAGGCTAATCACTCATCATTAACCGTTACAACACATACACAAAAACAAATAAACACAGCCACACCACATCAACAAAATGCCAATACCAAGCCGCTGCTTGAAACGCAAAATGTTTATCTTTCGTAAAGTGGCCTTTTAAAATGCGCACAAATACAACAAACAAAATGATGGCGCCAAGGGTCACATGCATGCCATGAAAGCCTGTCAGCAAAAAGAATGTATTCCCGTAAATGCCTGCATCTAGTGTTAAGTTTAAGTCGTTGTAGGCATAAATATATTCTTCTACCTGCAATGCTAAAAAGCACACACCCAATAAAATGGTTGCCCCTAGCATCACTTTTAGCGGTTTACGTTTATTATTTTCAATGGCTACGTGAGCAAAATGCAAAGTAACCGAAGACGCTAATAAAATAAGCGTATTAATAAGGGGTAAGCCTTGCCACCCCATAGCTTGCGTGGTTTCACCTGCTGGTGTGGTTAGTAGTGGCCATACAGCCTCAAAAGTAGGCCAAAGCACCTCGTTGGTCATCGCATTATTCCCAGCGCCGCCAAGCCAAGGCACAGACAAAACACGGGCGTAAAATAATGCGCCAAAAAAGGCCATAAAAAACATAACTTCAGAGAATATAAACCAGCTCATGCCTTGTCGAAATGAGCGGTCCATTTGCGCTGAATATAAGCCCTGATCAGACTCGCTAATTACATTTTTAAACCAGCTAAAAATCATATACAAAAGCACTGCAATGCCTGCATACAGCAAGTACACACCGCTGCCCCCTTCACTTTCTAAGTTCATGACTGTTAAAGCCGCACCCACTGCAATAAAAAACAACGCCACCGCGCCCACTATGGGCCAAGGACTTTGCTCGGGTACGTAGTAGTTTTCATAATCTTGATTCATGTTACTTGCTCCTAGTTTTACACTAGACATGCAGGCTAGTTATTACTTGCTACTAGCTGCTCACTAATATCAAATACGGTGTACGATAATGTTAGCTCTTCTACATCGCTCGGCAGTGCAGTATCAACATAAAACAGCAGCTTAAACTCAAGCTCTTCACCCGCTTTTAGCGGTTGTTGATCAAAGCAAAAGCACGCTATTTTATGTAAGTACTTGGCTGCCTTTCCGGGCGATACAGAAGGCACCGCTTGCATTACTTTAGCCATATCACTGGTGTTTTTTGCGCTAAACATTACCTCACGCATGGCACCGGGTTTCACATCAACACTGTATTCTTTAGATTTAACAATAAACGGCGCACCACGTTGCGCATGGGTTGTAAAGCTCACGCCTATTTCTCGGTTTTCAGTGATTTGTGTACTTTGCTTAGCTTGCTCAAGCGACGGCTTGCCATTAAGCCCGGTTATGTCGCAAAACACGTCATATAAGGGCACTAGGGCAAATGCAAAAGCAAACATGCCTATACACATAAGAATGAGGCGCTTTAATAGCGGTGCATGTGTCATTATTTAATTTCCGGCGGTGTTGAAAAAGTATGATAAGGCGCAGGAGAGTCAACTTCCCACTCTAAGCCCTCGGCACCATCCCATACTTTTGCAGAGACTTTATCGCCCCCTCGGGCACACTTAATCACCACAGCCACAAAAAGTAGTTGTGATAAACCAAAAGCAAATCCACCTATACTTATAATCGCGTTAAAATCAGCAAACTGCAGCGCGTAATCGGGAATACGGCGCGGCATCCCTGCAAGCCCAACAAAGTGCATAGGGAAAAACAGCACATTAACGCTTACCAACGACAGCCAAAAATGCCACTTAGCCAAGGCAATGTTGTACATATTGCCCGTCCATTTAGGCAACCAATAATAAGCCCCTGCCATAATCGAAAATATGGCTCCCGTAACTAACACGTAATGAAAGTGCGCCACCACAAAGTAAGTATCGTGATACTGAAAATCAGCTGGTGTTATAGCCAACATCAGCCCCGAAAAGCCCCCTAAGGTAAACAGCACAATAAAGGCAATACTAAATAGCATGGGCACTTCAAAACTTATTGACCCTCGCCACATAGTGGCTACCCAGTTAAATACTTTTACCCCTGTAGGCACCGATATCAGCATGGTCGCGTACATAAAAAATAACTCGCCAGCAACGGGCATACCGGTCGTAAACATATGATGCGCCCACACAATAAAGCTCAGTAATGCAATAGAGGAGGTTGCGTAAACCATTGAGGCATAACCAAATAGTTTTTTACGTGAGAATGTAGGCACTATGGTCGAAATAATACCAAAGGCGGGTAAAATCATGATGTACACTTCGGGATGGCCAAAAAACCAAAATATGTGCTGAAACATCACCGGATCGCCGCCGCCTGCCGCATCAAAAAAGCTGGTTCCAAAGTATTTATCGGTGAGCACCATAGTGACTGCTCCGGCCAGTACGGGCATAACAGCAATTAATAAAAATGCGGTTATTAGCCATGTCCAAACAAATAATGGTAGTTTCATCCATGTCATGCCTGGGGCACGTAAATTAACAATGGTCACAATAACGTTGATTGCGCCCATAATTGAGCTAATCCCCATAATGTGCACTGCAAACACAAACATCGCGGTGTTATCGTTACTGTACGTTGTTGAAAGCGGCGCATAGAACGTCCAGCCAAATGCGGGGCCGCCTCCTGGCATTAATAACGAAGCCAATAAAATTAAAAAAGCGAAGGGTAAAATCCAAAAGCTCCAGTTATTCATTCTGGGCAGCGCCATATCAGGCGCACCAATCATGAGCGGTACCATCCAGTTAGCGAGCCCCGTAAAGGCTGGCATAACAGCACCAAACACCATAATTAAGCCGTGTACTGTGGTCATTTGGTTAAAAAAGTGCGGGTCTACCAATTGTAACCCTGGCTGAAATAACTCAGCCCGAATGACCATGGCCATTGCACCGCCAATTAAAAACATAGTCAGCGAAAATATTAAGTACATGCTGCCAATATCTTTATGGTTTGTTGTGTACAACCAACGTTTAAAACCTTTAGCAGGCTGATGGCCGTGGTGAGCATCATTGACGTTAGATTGTTCTACTATGCTACTCATTAGTTCGCCTCCGCATCAAGCGCTGCCTGAATTTCACTAGGTTGAATCACATCGCCAGTATCGTTACCCCATGCGTTACGCTTGTAGGTAATTACAGCTGCAAGTTGTTTAATTGACAATTGCTTTGCAAATGCCTGCATAGCAGTTCCTGGGCGACCATGAATGACTACATCAATGTGATCTTTTATATCTCCTAAAACAATTGCATTGCCTTTAAGCGCAGGAAATACACCTGGCAATCCCATACCGGTAGGCTGATGGCATGCAGCGCAACTGGCCATATACACTTGCTCGCCCAGCGTCATTAGCTCTTCTTTAGGAATCGTTTGATCAAGCAGAGCGGCATCAGCAAGTGCGGCTTTTTGCTTAGCCTGCTTTGCATCGGCTAGCCACGTGTTAAAGTCCTCTTGTGATTTGGCTTCAACCACCACAGGCATAAAACCATGGTCTTTTCCGCACAGCTCTGCACACTGACCACGGTAAATACCTTCCTCATTAATGTTGGTCCACGTTTCGTTGATAAATCCTGGGTTAGCGTCTTTTTTAACTGCAAAATCGGGCACCCACCAAGAATGAATAACGTCATCAGAGGTCATCAAAAAGCGCACCTTTTGATTTATTGGCAGTACCAAAGGTTTATCAACCTCAAGTAAATAATTTGGATTTTTATTGGCAAGATTAGCTATTTCATCTTGAGGGGTAGACAAAATAGAGTAAAACTCGACATCTTCGCCCATATATTCGTAATGCCACTTCCACTGTGACCCTGTAATTTTAATGGTTAAGTCAGCCTTGCTGGCATCTTCCATTGCAATAAGGGTTTTAGTGGCAGGGATTGCCATGGCAATTAAAATAACAAACGGAATGGCAGTCCAAAGAATTTCTACTTTGGTACTTTCATGAAATTGGGCAGGAACTGCCCCTTTAGATTTACGGTGATGAATCAGTGCCCAAAACATTATTGCGAACACTATCACTCCAATCACACAACATATTAAAAATATGGTCATGTGTAGCTGATATACATTATTACTTATATCGGTTACGCCCTTGCGCATGTTGTATTGGCTATTAGCTAACACAAGCTGCGGGAACATAATCAATACAAGCCACAAGGCAGAGGTCAGTTTACCCATGTGACGGCTCCTTTGATGCTATTGCGAATGCAAAGCGAAGAGGCATACGGCTTAAACGCCAATTCGTTATTTTTAACCAACCTTATTTTTGATTGGTATCGCTAGGACAACAAAAGATTTGTGTATTGTGTGTTCTCATAACTAAAAAGCTGTGAGTTATTGTTAGTCCAGCACATTAATGATTAGCTAAAAAACGTACAACAAGCAAGTTTTAGTATAAAAAACAATCAGGTGATATTTTAAAATTGACTAAATAACGGTGTATTAAATTGTTATTTAACAGCTAAGATACGAGCAAAACTAAGGGGTGTAACACGCTTAGGGAGATAAAAGTATGAGTGAAAAAAAGTTTACAGGCTCAATAATGTTAGGGCGCTCTGAGGTAGTGGAAGATCTTTTTTAAAACAAAAATGCACACCTAAAAGTGCGCATTTATAAAAAGTGACTTAAAAATAGTTAAAAATTACATCCAATCTGCATTTCTTATTACGCCAACGGCTAAACCTTCAATATTAAAAGACTCGTTTTCTAGGTCTACTTCTATAGGGTTAAATTCTTCGTTTTCGGCATGTAGTAATACTTTGCGGCCTGCTTTTTCGAGGCGTTTTACAGTTACATCTTCATCCACTCGTGCGACTACAACTTGGCCGTTTTCTGCTGTTTGGGTGCGGTGTACGGCAAGTAAGTCACCATCCATAATGCCTATATCTTTCATACTCATGCCATTAACACGCAGTAAAAAATCGGCGGCTGGTTTAAACATTAAAGGGTCTATTTTACAGTGACTCTCAACATGTTCTTGCGCCAAAATAGGCGAACCCGCTGCAACTCTACCTATTAATGGTAGACCTAGTTGCTCTGGCTCTTCTTCTTCAACCAATTGAATACCACGGCTTGCGCCTGGTTTCATTTTAATTACACCTTTTTTGGCAAGCGCTTTTAAATGCTCCTCAGCAGCATTGGCACTTTTAAAACCGAGTGTTTGCGCAATTTCGGCACGTGTAGGAGGCATACCAGTGTCTTTAATAAAAACTTTTATTAGTTCGAGTATTTGAGCTTGGCGTTTAGTTAATGGTCGCATACAACTGGTTTTCCATACAGTACATTTAACTGTGAGTATATACAGTTAAATAAAAATCGCAAATTTAAATTGTGCTTTAAAACAGTCACACACTATGCTTGGATAAATTTTAGGTAATTACAGACAACTAAGGTTTAAAATGCTATAAATTTGCTTTCAATACAAAGGAGTAATTATGAGTATTTGGTATCAACCCATTACACTAGCGCTTTGCAAACAACTGGACGAAGGAATAAACGGCCAAGGCACTTTAATGAAAACCATGGGGATAGAAATAACCGAAATAGGGGATGATTATTTAGTGGCCACCATGCCCGCTATTCCTGAGCATCATAACCCTATAGGCATGGTGCATGGTGGTGCAAATGTGGTACTTGCCGAAACGGTTGCTAGTTATGCCGCTAACTTTGTGGTGGACTTTACAAAATTTTATTGTGTTGGACAGGAAATTAGCGCCAGTCATTTAAAGGCATCTCGAAATGGTACTTTAACCGCCGTTACTCGTGCATTTCATATTGGCAAGCGCAGCTCCGTGTGGGAAATCAAAATAACCAATAGCCGTGGCGAGCTTTGCTGCGTATCAAAAATGACCGCAGCGGTTGTCGAGCGTAAATAGTTACCTAAGGTTACTTCTCAATAGGGTAAATTGTAATTTCCATGCCAGCGCCAATGGCAGATATACGTAATAGTGTATCTGCATGAAGAGCTTGGTTAAAACACTTAGGTGAAGTGCCTGATTCAAAACCTATATCAAACGTTCTGCGCGAGCAATTTAGCCATTGCTTAAGTGCATTACGTGAACACGACTCGATTAATTCACATAAGTGGTTAATTGCTTTATCAGGTGTAGTTATGTCACCTGAAGCTTCAATACGCGCCAATTGACGATATTCGTCTTTGTCATAATGCAAAACCATCGCGTTTTTCTTTAAGTCTGCCACCAGGGCGCTAATATCTTGTTTAGACTCAAGCTCTAGATCTACATTTAAAAATTGAATTTCCGACATTGTTTGCTTTTTACCCTCTTATAGTTTCATCGCAAACTTTAACGCAGTTTTACTTTTATACCAAATCAACTGAGCGTTAAACATGGCTTTATTAATAGAAAACACCTGTTTAAACGCCATTGGCACCTAATTTGCCTTATGTAATGGGTTAGGCTAGTTACGCTTAATTTTACCGTTTAGGTATGAAAGTTATACATACACTGTGTAATTAAACGCTTCAGGAGAACAATTATGGTAGATCATGGTCCACAAATTAAAAACGACGATCAGTACGAGGCGCTTCGCGATGAGGGCATGAGCAAACAAAAAGCCGCGCGTATTGCTAATAGTAATACTCATAAAACCGCAGTTAAAGGCGGCAAAGCCTCAAAGTATGAGAAGCGCACTAAAAAACAGTTATACGATAAAGCAAAAGAGGTAGGTATAAGTGGGCGCTCAAAAATGAGCAAACAAGAGCTAATAGATGCCCTGCGAGAAAACTAAGCCTATGAGTGCTTATTTATAAA
The DNA here is from genome assembly GCF_963922945.1 of uncultured Pseudoalteromonas sp. GTDB lineage: Bacteria > Pseudomonadota > Gammaproteobacteria > Enterobacterales > Alteromonadaceae > Pseudoalteromonas. The sequence goes on from NZ_CAWUKC010000014.1 coordinate 32,484, forward strand.
ATACTTGGGCCTTATATTTATAAACTTATGAAAAACTGCGACAAAATGCCGCAGTAGAAGCGTTGGCCACTATAGTAAACTTGTGTCAAAAAGAATAAGAAAGTAAATATGAGTAAAAAAGTATTTAGGCGTGCGCGTCAATTTCATAAGTGGCTGGGCTTTTTACTGGCCTTACAAATTTTGGCTTGGCTTTTAGGTGGCTTAGTAATGAGCGCGATACCACTTGAATACGTGCACGGTAAGCACCTTGCCAAGCGCACACTTACAAACCCATTTGCACAAGCCGACTACCCCACATCACTCGATAATATTACTGCCCAAGTGCCTAACCCCACTCAAATAATATTTGAGCACTTTTTAACTACTCCGCTTATTACTGTTATTAACAGCACCAAGCAGCAAAGCTTTAATGGTTTAACGGGCCGCCCATTTGCGCCACCCACTAAAATACAAATTACCGCTAATGCGCAGGCTCATTTACTCATCGATGCTAAGCCAATGAGTACAACGCTTTTAAAACAAGGCCCTCGAGAGGTGGGATACAAAACAAATGTGTGGCAAGTACAATTTAATGACACCTTTAATACCACACTATATTTAAATGCAATTAACGGCAAAGTTATTACCGTTCGCAGCACATTATGGCGCATATTCGACTTTTTTTGGATGCTACACATAATGGATTACGACGAACGAGAAGATTTTAATAACCCGCTACTTATCAGCTTTGCAGCCACCAGCGTACTATTTTGCTTATGCGGTATCGTTTTATTATTACAAAACGTTAGGCTAAAAAAGCTTACACGTGTTGGTCAATCAAAATAGGGTTGCCGTCTGGGTCGGTAATAATAAAACTTTTATCACCTACAGGCTCAACGCTTATATCAGCGCTTTGAAAATATTCACTGAGCGCATCAACATCTTTAAAGTTTGTAACTGTTTGTGCATGCTGATCCCAGCCAGGGTTGAAGGTCAGCATGTTTTTATCAAACATACCCGAGAATAAGCCAATCAAATGCTCACCGTTTTTCATTACTAGCCAGTTTTGTTCTACCTCGCCCGCAAACTCGCTAAAACCCAGCTTTTCGTAAAACGCTTTAGAGGCTCTAATATCTTTAACCGTTAAACTTATTGAAAAAGCACCTAGCATGGCCATCTCCTCGCAATTTTTTATATCAGTATAGAGTGTACTAAGTATTGCGGATTAAAATTTGCTCAGGGTTTATCTTTTAGCAGCAAAACTTTAGACTAGCGCCTCCTGTAGTTCACGTACGTGATGGATATGCTTAAATTTATTTTGGCCTTTGTGGCTTGTTGTATTTGTTTTTCTGCATCGAGTGAAGAATTTACCCGCTTTTCAACAGCTAAAAGGCACTTAATTAAAACCTTACCCAATAACGCCAAAAGCCTTTACTGCGGCTGCGATATAAAAAAGCAAGGTAAAAAGCTTATCCCCGACCCTAGCAACTGCGGTTATATACCCCGCAATACATATACACGCTCTGGCAAAGTAAATGCACGCGCGCTGCGCATAGAGTGGGAGCATATAGTGCCAGCGTGGGAGTTTGGCCACCAACTACAATGTTGGCAAAACGGTGGGCGTAAAAACTGCCGAAAAGTCAGTGCTAAATTTAGAAAAATGGAAGCCGACATAAACAACTTAGCCCCCGCTATTGGCGAAATTAACGCCGATCGCTCTAACTATCGCTTTGGTATGCTTAGCGAAAACGCCACCCAATATGGCCGTTGCCAAGTAAAAGTTAATTTTAAACAACGCGTAGTAGAGCCACCATTTTTTGCCCGTAAACGCATTGCCGATGCCTACGCTTATATGCAAAAAACATACGGTTTAAAAATATCAGACAAACAACAAAAGCTATTTGATGCCTGGCAAAGGCAAGCATTTGCGAATAAAAGCAGTGCAAGCACACTTTAAAAAACGTGTTTTATACACTCATTTACACAAAGCAGGGCCAAAAACGTTGAATAAATAAGCAGGTGTTGTAGTATTTTAAACAACTTATTTACAAAAAAAGTAGTTTTGTATGTTTAAAAATAATAAAGCATCGCTTGCTATCGCTGTTGCACTTTCAGGCCTAACACTCGCAGGCTGTGGCGGCGGTAGTAGTATGAATGAAACGCCAGACCCAGTAGTCGTCACTCCTCCAACTAACACTGCACCTACGTGGACGGCGGGCGTATTTGAGCCGTCAGAAGAATTAAAAAACTTTTGCGAGAACCCGCGCACAGGAAACGATCCGTTTAACAATAACGAGCCTTACCCAGATCAAGCAGGATCCGCCCTTTACGAAAAGCTCTGGCTTCGCTCATGGAGTGACGAAACTTACCTTTGGTATGATGAAATAGCCGATAACGATCCTGAAAACTTTGCAACAGTGGCCAGTTATTTTGCCCAGCTAAAAACCGAAGAGCTAACCGACTCTGGTGATAAAAAAGATAATTTTCATTTTTCAGAGCCAAGCGAGGATTACTTTCAAGAAGCACAATCAGGTGTTACCTCAGGCTATGGCATAAACTGGGCATTTATTGGCGACCCTGCAGATAGAATTTTACGCGTTGCCTACCTAGAAGATGACTCACCGGCAAGCCAAATTGGTTTTCAACGAGGCGATACCGTACTTGAAGTTGATGGCGTAAGCATTAATACCAGCACACAAGCAGGCGTTGATACCCTAAACGAAGGCCTATTTAGCCCCACTAATGGCGATTCCCACACCATCGTGGTGCGCAGTAACGATGGCGCCGAGAAAACCTTTAACGTAACGGCTGGCAACATAGAGCAAACACCGGTGCAAAACGTAAAAACCATTACCACAGAAAATGGCACTCGCGTAGGATACATGCAGTTTAATAGCCATATAGGTATTGCCCAAGAAGGCTTGATTGCGGCGGTTAATAAATTTAAAACCGATAATGTAGAAGAGCTTGTTATTGATTTTAGATATAACGGAGGCGGTTTATTAGCGCTTTCTTCGCAGCTTGCCTACATGGTAGCCGGCAGTGCTAATATCCAAAACCGTATTTATTACCAAACTCAGCGAAACGACAAGCAACCTGTAGAGTCACCTTTCCCGTTTATAGATGAAGAAATTGACTATTCTACATTTTTTAGCACAGGTGAAAGCCTACCCGATTTAAATCTATCTAAAGTGTATGTGCTTAGTACATCAGGCACGTGCTCCGCTTCGGAGGCGTTTATCAATGGCTTAAAAGGGATTGATGCCGAGGTTGTACTTATTGGCGATACCACCTGTGGCAAACCTTACGGTTTTAACCCAACACATAACTGCGGCACAACCTATTACACCATTCAATTTAGTGGTATTAACAGTAAAGGGTTTGGTGAATATGCAGCAGGGTTTACGCCTACGCCAACACCGCAGTTTGATGCGGATGTAAAAGGCTGTGTAGTGAGTGATGACTTCGACAATCAATTAGGCGATCCAAACGAAGGGATACTCTCTACTGCGCTTTACCATATAGATAATAACGGCACGTGCCCTGTTAGCACCGCCTCTGCGAGTATCAAAACGCAAATACGAAGCGCGGCTGGCGATAGCAAGCAACTATTACCTCTAAACGCACCTAATGACTTTAACCGTGGCAATATGGATTTAACATGGCCTACGTTAAATAAGGATAAATAATGGCTAAACTACTGGCAATATTAACCTTATTATTTATTGGAGGCTGTAACAGTATGAATACTGCCACTGCCAAGCCTGCACTACTTACCGAGGTAAACCCAGGCGTTATAGCCACGCTACAGCAAGCGATTATAAAAGCGAAAGGCGGCACACTAGTTACACTTGCCGACACCGTTTTTACTAAACGCAGCGAGCTGTTACTAAGCCATGGAAATAGTAAAGACTCAAATGGTATGCCCATAATGGGCGCGCATAATATCAAGCCAGAAAAGTTTGTTTTACAAATAATTGCCGAGCAGTGCGTGCTTTATTATCCTAAAAAAGATATGGCTATTGAGCTTAAAAACGTAAGTTGTAAAGCACAATAAAATACTATTAAAAAGGCACACAACATTAATTTGTGTGCCTTTGTCATTTTTCCCTAGGTTTATAAATCTTGATGTGGGCCAAATACTTCGTAATGAATATGCTCGTTTTTAACACCTAGCACCAGTAACTGGCTTTTCACACACGCCATAAACCCAGCGGGGCCACATAAGTAAAAATCGCCATTTGTAAGGGGGAGTTGTGTTTGTATGGCCGTTAAGTCCATCAACCCTGTAAAATCAGCCCCATCACTGCCTTGATTAAGCCATGTCACAGTTTGCAAACAGTTATAAGCCGTACTTAACTTATTTAAATAGTGTGCAAACGCATGCTGCTGAGTATTTTCGCACGCATGTAAATACATAATACTTTGCTTAGGGTTATCACTTAATAGCGTTTCGAGCATCGCAAGCATTGGCGTTTGCCCAACACCTGCTGAAATAAGCACCGCTGGGTTTTTACTATTTCGTAAAAAGAAATCTCCTGCTGGCGGGTATAGTTCAACTATGTCACCTTGCGTTAGTGAGTGTAAATAATTAGACACCACACCAGGCTTTGGCTGTAGTTCTTTTTTAACGCTAATACGGTAGTTTTTACCGTTACTTTTTTGCGAAATAGAATACTGGCGAATTTCTTCATATTCAGCGCCCTCTGGCTTAACTTTAATCCCTAAATATTGGCCAGGTTTATGGGCAATAACCGCTTTGCCATCAACAGGTGTGAGTGTAAAACTTGTTACTAGCTCAGATTCAATCTGCTTATTGGTTATTTTAAAATGACGAGTACCCGCCCAACCACCCAGTGTGTTTTTACTATGCTCATACAAAGCCGCTTCTTCGGTAATACAAATATCAGCAAGCAGTGCGTAAGCTTCACGCCATGCGTATTCTACATCTGGCGTAAACTGCTCTGGTATTAGCTCTTTTAAAGTGCCAATTAAATGAGCACCAACAATGGGATAGTGCTCTGGTAAAATATTTAAACTGGTGTGTTTATGGTTAATGCGCGCTAATGCCTCTTTTAACACCGCTAAGTTATCAATATTTTGAGCATATGCCGCTAAGGCGTTAAACAAAGCAAATTGCTGGCGGCCGGTGTCCTGGTTGGTCATATTAAAAATATTTTTAAGCTCTGGGTTATGGCTAAATAGTCGCTTATAAAAATGATCGGTCACAACGGTGCCAGCCTGTGCTAACAGCGGAACAGTGCTTTTAACAATTTCAATGGTTTTATCAGATAACATAAAATAGTCCTGTAAGTAAGCTAACCACGACGCCCATCAACACGACGCCGCGTTAATATAGGTGTGCAGTAAATTAAAAATAATAAAAAAGCCACTAACCACAGCAAGGCACTTATTTGCCAAGCAAAGTGTGGCCAAATAATTAAGGGGAGTATTGAGCGCGTAATCGCTGCTACCAGCACTAACAAAAAAGCAACAGATATATATTTAGGAGTATTAAGCCCCCGCCCTGTATGACCAAGCGATACACGGGTCATCATAGCTAAAATCATCATCCCTATTGTGCCAATAGTGATAAGGTGGAGCGCGTCTTTGAAAGGGATTACACTTGTGTAAAAGCTCAGTGCAATTAGCAATAGGCCAACACCTAAAGCAAGATAAGAAAAATGCAAAGACCATAATAAAGGCACTTTTAGCACGTTTGCATGCCACCAAAGCTTTGCACGAATTAAGTGGAGCACAGCCACTATTGCAACAATGAATGCGGGGCTAATTGAGCTTAAAAATAACTTGCTGATAAAAAATAAAGTTATTGCCAGTATTGATAAATACAGCAGTGCTTTATCAATTTTAGGAGTGCGTATTTGCTTGCTGAGCGCTAAGCCTTTGGCAGTAAAAAAAGGAATAACTCGCCCTGCTACAATGCCTACCAGTAAGCTGATGACCAGTACGGCAGTGTCAACCACTGCAAGCGCCAGGTGAAAACTGTTGTTTAAAATAAGTAAAAGGTAAAGTGTATTTAGAACACATAGCACACTCAAAATAACTAAAAGCTGATAGTTATTCTTACTGCCTGCTGTTATTAGCATATTAGCCAGCGCAATAATTGCACCTAGCCACCATATCAGCTGTAGCACTGTAACAGCCCATAAACTAGCATTGGCAAAATTAGGCAGCTCTATAAAAAATGCCAAACGAGCACTTAGCCATATAAAGGTAAGTAGTAGGAGCGTTTTACCTTTTATACTCAAAATGCCCGTCCAGGTTTGTGCTGCAGTAAGTAAAAATCCTACGGCCACTACGCCTGCAAAGCCAAATAGCATTTCGTGCGCATGCCAAAGTGCGGCAGGCAGCGTTAAGTGCCAATTAGCACGCCCCGATAAAATAAGTAACCAATAGCCGATCGATAAAAACGCTAGCAAACCGCCTGCTAAAAAGTAGGGTCTGAATGCAAGTGCCCATAACGGCCATTTAGTGACTTGATAAATAGCAACACGAGTAGGCATTGGCTCTGTCAGGTTTATTGGGCGCATTAACGTACCTCCTGCCCTAAACCATGTTGAGCAACACAGCGCAGCACATAACTCACTTTCAAAATAGCTGCCACTATAATCGTACTAATATGCGCTGATATTTGTACCTGCATCGAAAAGTGCTCTGCGTACGGGTAACTAATTAAAATGCTCACAACCATACAAATAGCGCTAAGCCCTAATACTGTATTAGCAGTAAATAATAGCGATTTAAAAAATGCGCCTAACTCAACCTGGTTGTTTACATTATTTAATGTAAGTGTGTTCATAACTACCTCAGCAACCATTAACGTTACTTAGCTATTACACATAGTGTGCCAATAAAATAAGACACTAATATTCAGTAATTTAAATATAAACACTTTACAAAAAGAGTCTTTATGACACACTCTAATTTAAATCATAAAAACACGAATAGGTCATTTTGACATGAACCAACAATTCAACCTTACCCAAGTGGCTTTAGAGCTTGCCCAAAGCACGCTGCACGAGCACAGTTTTGATCAATTATTGGCAACGGTTGAACGTGTAATACCTAGTGATGCCAGTGCATTACTAGTACTACAAGGTGAGCAACTTAAGCCCTTAGCTATTAAAGGGCTAATGCCCGACAGCCTTGGTAGGCGCTTTAAAATAGCAGAGCACCCACGATTAGCGGCCATTTGTAGTGCAAGCCACGCATTACAATTTGCACACGACTGCCCCCTGCCCGACCCATACGACGGCCTACTGCTGGCCAAAACGGGCGATATTCCTGTGCATGCTTGCTTAGGTTTACCCCTTCACGATAAAAGCACTTTGCTAGGCGTACTTACTTTCGATAGCCTTAATGCAAACGCTTTTAGCGAAATTAGCGCTGATACACTAAACACCTTACAAACCCTATGTAGCGCGCACTTTAAAACAGCCCTGGAGCTTACCCATTACAAACATCATGCCCAGCATTCCAACGCCCTTGTACAAGCACTAACGCACGATGCACTTACTCGCGATGGCGGTGAAATAATTGGCCAAAGCCCAGTAATGCAAACGCTTAAAAATGAAATAAAACTTGTTGCTGCCTCTAACTTTAGTGTATTGGTGTTAGGAGAAACGGGCGTAGGGAAAGAGCTAGTAGCGCGTAATATTCACTTAAATTCTGCCCGAAAAGATCAACCGCTGATTCACTTAAATTGTGCCTCACTCCCCGAAAACCTTGCAGAGAGTGAGTTTTTTGGCCACGCCAAAGGCTCATTTACTGGCGCACAAAATGCCCGCCAAGGTAAGTTTCAGCTAGCAGATGGCGGCACGTTATTTTTAGACGAAATTGGCGAGCTGCCATTGGCTATGCAAAGCAAACTATTACGGGTGTTGCAAAGTGGTGAAATACAAACAGTGGGAGAAGACACGCCAAAATATGTAGATGTAAGGGTAATAGCAGCTACCAACCGTGATTTAAAACATGAGGTAGCGCAAGGCCGCTTTAGAGCCGATTTATACCACCGTTTAAGTGTTTATCCTATCACCGTGCCACCACTTAATAAGCGCGAACACGACATAACCTTGCTTGCTGGTTATTTTATTGAGCAAACCGCCCGAAAGTTAGGCATCAAACAACTTAAGTTCAGCACGGGTGCGCAAGCGTTGCTCAATCAATATGAATGGCCAGGTAATGTACGCGAACTAGAACATGTTATTAGCCGCAGCGCGTTAAAGGCCAAGCAAAGCCAGTGGCAAAACCCCATAGTAACGATTACTAAAGAGCACTGCGATTTAACCCCGCAGATAAACAGCACTGCGCAAATTAGCACACCACCTATCGCCCACACTACCCGTCATCAGCCCTTAAAACAGGCCGTTGAATCTCTGCAATTTTCGGTTATTACTGAGCAATTAAAGCAGCATAATTATAATTGGGCAGCTACTGCACGAGTGCTTGAACTCGACAGAGCCAATCTAGTAAGGCTTGCTAAACGCTTAGGTATTAAAGTTAAAAAAGCTATTTAGCGTGCGGCGTGGTACTAAAGTAGCTTTTTAATAACCTAGCAAAAGCTTGCACTTTAGCCGTGCGGTGTACCAAATGATGAGTAACCAACCAAGAGTCAAACTCCCAATGCAGTTGGTCATGAAGTATTGGGATTAGATCGGGGTTACCCTTAACAGCACTTTGGTGCAAGCCACCAATACCTAAACCTTTTATAACTGCGCGCGCTGCTTCAGAGGTTTCTGACACACGTAATTTTATTTGCGACTGTGGAATAAACTCATCAACCCAGCCAAAGTAAGGTACACGGGCATTAAACCCTGCCACACCTGATACAAAATTATGTTGTTTTAAGTCATCTAAAGTTTTAGGCATACCGTGTTTAGCAATGTAACGTTTGTGAGCATATAAGCCAGCCGATAATGTAGCTAAGTGCTGCGCTATATAATCACCCTCGTCGGGTTTAGGGCCAACTCGTAAAGCAATATGCGCTTGTCCGTGGTCAAGCCTTAAGCGCTTTTGCTCTAAAATCACCTCTAATTGTACTTGTGGGTGCAATGTTTGAAACTGCTCACACACAGTACTCAGCATATCCATAAAACCACTTACCGTGGTAAGTAGTAAGCTACCTCTTAGCTCGCTGTCGGCCGCAGCAATTGCGTTGTGTAAACCTTCGAGTGAGTTATCGATTGCTTGCGCGGTTTCAAATAGCTTAGCGCCACTTTCAGTTACTTTATAACCGCGCGCATGGCGATGAAATAGCCTTACAGTTAAGTTTTTTTCTAGGTTATTAATACGCCTGAGCACAGTACTGTGGTGCACATTTAAACTCTCTGCCGCAGCCGTGAGTGTACCAAGCCTTGCCACTTCAAAAGCCACTTTCACGTCTTGCCAATCATCAAATTTTACTGCCACACCTTCTCGCCTTTTACTTATGTGCGTATATGCACATAAGTGTTGCGTTTATTCGGGTTTTCTACAAGTAAAAATTTGCTACATTAATTGCGTAACTCAAACTTTAAAAGGTCATTACCATGTCAGCACCAAAAATTATCGCCCTTGCGGGGAGCCTACGTAAAGATAGCTTTAATCAAAAACTCATTAACGAAGCAGCTCGTTTTGCTCTACAAACCGGTGCCGAGGTGGAAGTCATTACACTCGCCGATTTAGATTTACCCATTTTTAGCGAAGACATTGAAGCGCAAGGCGTACCATCTGACGCTCAACGTTTAAAAGATAAACTACGAAATGCAGACGGTATTTTGCTGGCGAGCCCAGAGTACAACGGCTCTATAACTGCGGCGCTTAAAAATGCAATTGATTGGGCATCACGTACTGAGCAAGGCGCAGTGCCTGCATTTCGCAATAAAGTAGTGGCGTTATTTGCTACATCACCGGGTGGCTTAGGCGGCCTGCGCGGTTTAAACCATGTACGTGATATTTTAAGTGGTATTGGCTCGTTAGTTCTTGCTGATCAGCTTGCTGTACCTTCGGCCTTTACGGTATTTGACGAGCATGGAAAAATCAGTGATCCAACTACAGCTGAAAAAGTGAGTGCATTAACGCAGCAGCTTGTTTCTGTTGCTAGTAAATTAAGTTAATGCTTACGATTGTGTCGCTGCTAATTTAGCAGCGATAAAATCAGTATGCGCTACATATAAAAGCCCAGCTACTTTACGTATTACGTACTCTTCTTGCGGGTCTATTTCGCCATCTGCATACGCTAGGCGCCATAATAGCTCAATTATTTCAATGCGCTGTGACGCACTGCAATGATCGTTAATTTGCTTAGAAAATTGAAAGTAATCAATCGCCCCATCTAAGCTACCTGCGGCATTGGTGGTTAGCTCATCAACTTCTGATTCTGTTAAATTAAAGTATTTTTTTAAGGTTACAGTCAGGGTGTGTTGTTCATTATGGTCAAGCTTAGAATCAGCACGCATTACTTCGATAAGTAGTGCAGCAACGGCTGTTTTTAGATCATGCTGCTCTATGCTTGGCTGTTGCTCGTCAAAAGCGGCAAACAGTTGTTTTATTTGTTTGAACATCACATATTCTCTTTTTGGGTGTTAGACTTAACTTAAATACTTTGTACTTAATACTTTATTAATGGGTATTAAGTTCGCAAATTAAAGGATCCATTTTTATGAAAGGCTTATACACACCGCATTTAGTTGCTGGCGCTGCATTGCTAGCCTTTTCTGGTATAGGGAGCGCCTTTGCAGAAGTAGGCGAAAAAGAAAAGTCATACGACTTTGATAACAAAGTACATTACTACCAAACCAAAATTGGTGAAGACAACTACAAAATAGAAATACAATCTGACGATTACAAACACTTTGCTAATCAAAGTATGTTTTTACTGCGCCACGCAGACAGGCTATGCCGCGGCAGAACCTTTATGTTAAAAGTACTAAAAGGCGTGCAAGAGTACGAACGTTTTCCTACTAAGCCACGCCCTTATCAACCTCCGCTGAGCGTTTTATTGCAGTGTGATGCCCCCGAAAAAAAAGAAAACTAATTTATTTTTCGTAGCCCCAAGGCGCTGCGGGCGGGGTAATTGGTTTAGTTAAATCAAAGTCCACCTTAAACTCGCGCCCTTGTCGAATTAGCCTATAAGTAAACACCTCAGGGTAAATATACATTTGCCATGTATTACCTGCCGACTGCGCAATACCTTGTGCTACAAATAATTCTTTAGAGTATTGATCGGCTGGAAAAGACTGCATTTGTGCAAAACCCGCATCAAGGGTGTGACCGCCATACATAGTTGAGGCATCGTCGCTACCATCTTTATGGCGATGATCGTGCTTTAAGCTCAAACCACTCCCTGTTTTAGTAATGATCCACGTACGTGATGCATCATCTCCCACATGAAATGGAACTTGCAGCTCGCTATCTGTACATTTACGTACATGCATGATTAGCTTTTTATTCTCAAATGAGCTTGGGCCTTTTGCGTTATCTACACTTACCTTGCCCTCAAACGCTTTGCCACAGCGCGCCGCAATATTATTAAAAAACGCATCATGTGTAGGTATAGACACCAAAGGCGCAGGGCGCGCAATAGCCGCTGATGAGGCAAATAACAATGTTGCTGCCGTTAATAGTTTCATAAAGTACTCTTATAATAGTTTTTTAATACCATAGCGGTTTAAGCTAATAATGGGAAATAGCTGCGGTGAGTGGCTTTTCTGCTCTGTTTTTCATTAATGTTAAAAGTGAATGATGGAAGTCTTGAAAAATTACCTCACCCCATATTCGTGAATAAACACCAAAATTTGTATTATCTTGCACAGTCGTTTTTAAAGTTAAAATTGTATTGCCGCTTTTATCTTCACTTAACTCATACCCACCATAAAGAGGTGAAAAGTATTCCCCGCCTAGTTTTACGTGTTTATCGAGTGCGTCATCGGGGATAGCATTTGGGTCTATCTCAAATCTGTAAAGCATCTGTTTATTTGGCTGCCAATCCGTAATCACTTCCTTAAATATAACCCCTTTTTGCCATTTACTGGTTCTAACAGCCCCAACACCCGTAGCATTCATATTTGCCTCTAAAGGTTTAGGTACACCTATTAATTGAGTGAGTGAAAATGGTAATTCTTGTGGTGCTATGGTGCTGACATTTGCAAGTTGCTGCCATACACGATTTATAGGCGCTTCAATAATTATAGAGTTGGTAACTTCGTACATTCTTGATAAGTGTAAATAATTTACCTCAATAGGTGAGAGCAATACAGGAAGTAAAGCTATTGAAAGTAAAGAACGGTTAGCGTTTTTTGTTTTACGATTTTTAATAAAGCCTGCCAGTAAACCGCCGATACTTGCAAAGAGCATAAAGGCAGGCAAAGCCATTGCCACACAAATACTGCCTTCAAGTAACGTAATAACACTCACAAGTAAAAAAACAAAAATTGGCTGCCAAGCAATGGTCACCATTTGCCTTTTAGTTAATGTATTTGAGCTTTTAAATTCAAAATGAATACGAATATAGCCAATTGCAACAGGCACTAAAAACATAAAGGAAATAGACACCAAGCTACTTAAATTATATGAATCAAGTAGCTCTAAAAACAGCCGCATAAATATGCCGTAAAGCGTGCCGAGTAAAATACCTATTGATTTAGGGGATTGAATTTTCATTGTATTTCTTATTATTTGAGTAACTATTGAACCTAGCAAATGCACTATTTCAGTTCAATTAAAATACATAAATCACGACTTAGACTAAAGGATAACAGACCTGCATTTATAATTTACCATCTAATTAAAAAACACCAAAAACCACCTAACCGATTGATTTATATTCAAATAAAAATAAACACACTTTATAACTAAGAAAGCTAACTCATGGGCTAAGCGTTAAATTAAGCCATACACGACCTTTTGCCTATACATTCCTGAGTAAAAGCTGATCTACCCTGATCCTTCACTATTCATTTGCTTTAACAAAAGCCGTATTAATAAATAAGCAACGAGTAACAGGAGGGACTATGTCAGTAACCCCAAAGGGTAACGAGCCAGAAAAAACAAGCGCATCGCACGTAGATGATGCCAGCAGCTATCAAAATCAGCATAAAGCGAGTTCAGAATTTACTACCCGCAACGAATACCTAGAGCACGAGCTACAAATTATGCAGCCTAAGCGTTGGCGGCCTAATTTACCGTTTAGAGACTACCGCTTTGAATTTGAAGACACTATTCCAGCTATGGCGGGCACCATTGGTAAGGTCGTTATGGTGGGGGCTATTGCCGCTACTTTTGCAGCGCCGCTGGGTTTAAGCGATGCATTTGTGTTAGAAAACGTACGCTATGAATTACTCATTGTTTCTATTTTTATTATTTTGTTTTCGGGCTTTATTTTACCAACGGCTAACTTAGCCGGTACTCACGGTCCGCTCATTCCTCTTATTCCTATTGTGGTTGCCGCTGGCGGTCACCCTATGGCATTTGGCTTACTCATTGGTGCTTTTGGCTTTATTTTGGCCATAACTAAAGGAGGGAGCTTGCTGGCACGCTTAACGAGTAAAGGGGTGTGCGGGGGCTTACTTATATATTTAGGCTTTATTGGGACTATTTCGCAGGTTAAAAAGTTGTTTGCATGGGCTGAAGGCATTGATATGGCGCACATTGCATTTATTGTTATTTTGGCGACCATTTTATTGTATGCGTTACTTGAGCATTTTAAAAAGCGCTGGCTAGCTGTGCCGCTTAGCTGCCTTATTGGCGGTGGAGTTGCTTTTGCGCTCGGTGCCCCGTTTGAATTTAATACCGCGCCAGGCTTACCAAATATGAACCCAGCTTATTGGTGGGGCGAAAACACAGGTTGGATGTTGGGCCTACCAACACTTGAAAGCTTTGTGGTTGTGCTGCCGTTTGCGGTACTGGCTGTCGCTATGTGGTCACCGGATTTTTTAGGGCATCAAGTTTTTCAAAAAATTAGTTACCCGCAGCGCACTGAAAAAGTTCAAATGAATATAGACGACACCATGCTAAGCGCATCGGTTAGGCAGACCTTTGGCTCACTTGCCGGTGGTGCTAACTTTACCTCATCGTGGGGGACTTACATTGTCCCTGCCGCTATTGCTAAACGCCCAATTCCGGCGGGCGCCATTTTAACAGCCGTATTTTGTATTATTGCAGGTTTATGGGGCTACCCGATGGATTTAGCCATTTGGCAACCCGTGCTGTGTGTTGCGCTTATTGTTGGTGTGTTTATTCCGCTGCTTGAGGCGGGTATGGAAATGACACGCGAAGGTAAAACAACGCAATCGGCCGCTATTGTGGTATTTGCCTCAAGCTTGGTTAACCCTGCTTTTGGTTGGTCACTAACTATGCTGCTTGATAACTTGGGCTTAATAGGCTGTAAAGAGCGCAGTGCTAATTTAACTAAAATGAGCCGCTGGGTTATTCCGCTAATTATGTTTGTTATTTTAACTACCGTTATGGCTATTGTTGGTATGCTGCCAGGTATACCTGCGCTAATGGCAGATTTTAGACATTAATAATTAGAAAACTTAAACATAAAAAAAGCGCGGCTTATATACTCAGCCGCGCTTTGTTTTCATATGTAATTAATTGCTTTTCGTTACTGCCAAGGGCGCTCAGCAGCAAGTTGTTTTTCAAACGCATCAATTTGTGGATTTAGCGTTTCGGTCACACCAATAAAATCTAAGCCACTTAATAAACGCTCTTTTACGTCTTTACGAATATCAAAACTAATTGGCGCAAACTTATCGCTTGTTAGTGTTTGGTTTTCAAGATCAATTTGAATGTTTATATCGTCTTGTTGCTCACTAAGTACAAACAATTGCTCAAGCGTATCAGCGGGTAGCGCAATGGCTAACATTTGGTTGTTGCCACAGTTATTAAAGAAAATATCAGCAAAGCTTTCTGCTAAAATTACTTCAAAACCATATTGCTTAAGTGCCCACGGTGCATGCTCGCGTGATGAGCCACAACCAAAGTTGTCGCGGGTTAATAATATTTGCGCGCCTCGGTAACATGGGCGGTTTAAAATAAAATCAGGATTTGGTTCGCCGTTTTCTAGGTAACGCCAATCGTAAAACAGTGCAGCATCAAAACCATCACGGCTAGTTGATGTTAAAAACTGCTTAGGAATAATTTGGTCTGTATCTACATTGTTTTTATCAAGTGGGGCCATTAAGCCACTAAAAAATACGCTCATTAGGCTTCTCCTCTTATATCAACAAAGTGACCATGTATTGCAGCAGCGGCTGCCATTGCAGGGCTTACTAAATGTGTACGCCCGCCACGGCCTTGGCGGCCTTCAAAGTTACGGTTAGACGTAGATGCACAGCGCTTGCCTGCTTCTAAGCGGTCGTCGTTCATTGCTAAGCACATTGAACAGCCTGGCTCGCGCCATTCAAAACCTGCCGCTTTAAAAATATCGGCTAAGCCTTCGTCTTCGGCTTGCTTTTTAACAAGGCCTGAGCCCGGTACGATTAACGCTTCTATGCCAGCCACTACCTGTTTGCCTTCAACAATTTTTGCCGCGGCACGTAAATCTTCAATACGGCTATTAGTACACGAGCCAATAAATACTGTATCTACTTTTGCGCTTGATAATTTATCGCCCGCTTTTAAGTCCATGTATTTAAGCGCACTGCGTATAGCATCGGCTTTAATTAAATCAGGTTCTTGATCAGGATCGGGTATGCATTCATCAACGCCAATTACTTGCTCTGGGCTTGTGCCCCACGTAATTTGCGGCTGAATGTTGTCGGCTTCAAGCTCAACAACCAAGTCAAACTCAGCACCTTCATCTGATTTTAAGGTTTCCCAGTATTCAACTGCGGCGTCAAAGTCAGCGCCTTTAGGTGCAAATGGGCGACCTTTTAAGTAATCATACGTAATTTGATCTGGTGCTATTAAACCTGCTTTTGCACCCATTTCAATACTCATATTACATAGTGTCATACGGGCTTCCATTGAAAGTGCTTCAATGCCTTCACCACAAAATTCAGCAACATAGCCTGTGCCACCAGCGGTGCCTAGCTTGCCAATAACCGCCATAATTAAATCTTTAGAGGTGACAGTTGGGCGAAGCACACCGTTAATTTGAATTTTTAACGACTTTGCCTTTTTTTGCTGTAGCGTTTGCGTTGCTAATACATGCTCAACCTCAGACGTACCAATACCGTGTGCTAATGCGCCAAACGCGCCATGCGTAGAGGTATGGCTATCACCACATACAATGGTAGTGCCTGGCAGGGTAATACCTTGTTCAGGCCCCATGACATGCACTATGCCTTGGTTAATTGAGTTTAAATCGTAAAGTACAATACCAAACTCTTTACAGTTTGCATCTAGCGCCATTAACTGGTTTTTAGATACTTCGCTTGCGGCATCAAGTGATCGGCTTTTAGTCGATACATTATGATCCATCGTTGCAAAGGTTTTTTCTGGGCAACGTACTTTACGGTTTTTTTCACGTAGGCCCGCAAAGGCCTGCGGTGATGTCACCTCGTGTACTAAATGACGGTCAATATAAAGTAAATCAGTTTGCTCGTTTATACTGGCAACGGTATGTGCTTGCCAAATTTTGTCGTATAACGTTTGGGCCACTTGCTAATTCCCTACTTTGTTAAGTCGCAACATAACGGTGCTGCGATTTATATATTAAATACGTGAAACGATGGCTGCTGCCACATCGCTTGTGCTGTATCCACCCTGTGGGTAGATATCTGGCGTGCCAACGCCTGCTTCTACAGCTTCGGCTACGGCTTTTTCAATGGTGCGCGCTGCTTCGTCTTGCCCCAATGAGTAACGTAGCATTAGTGCAGCACTTAAAATTTGTGCAATCGGGTTTGCAACGCCTTTACCAGCAATATCAGGAGCGGAGCCGCCGGCTGGCTCGTACAAACCAAAGCCCGATTGATTCAAGCTTGCCGATGGTAATAAGCCCATAGAGCCTGTGATCATTGCACATTCATCTGACAAAATATCACCAAATAAGTTATCGCAAAGAAGTACGTCAAACTGACTAGGCTGTTTAACTAACTGCATTGCGGCGTTATCTACATATATGTAATCAAGGCTTACTTCTGGGTAGTCTTTACTTACTTCGGTAACTACTTCGCGCCATAACACGCTTGATGCAAGTACATTTGCTTTATCTACCGAGGTGACATGGTTACTACGTAATTTTGCCGCTTCAAAGGCAAAGCGAGCAATGCGTTCAATTTCTTTACGTGAGTATGTTTGTTTATCAAATGCGGCTTCTTCAGCACCCTCTCCACTTCGGCCTTTTTCGCCAAAGTAAATACCGCCTGTAAGCTCGCGCACACATAAAATATCAAAGCCTTTTTCGCTAATATCAGCACGTAATGGCGATGCTGCACTCAGTGCGGGTAAAAGCTGTGCTGGGCGTAAGTTACAAAACAAACCAAAGTGCTTACGAAGTGGTAAAAGCGATGCACGCTCAGGTTGCTCGTTTGGTGGTAGGTTTTCCCACTTAGGGCCACCTACTGAACCAAATAAAATGGCATCGGCGTTTTCACACGCGCTTAGTGTTTTTGGTGGTAATGCTTCACCAAATTCATCAATGGCTGCACCACCAATAGCATGATGCTGACGGTTCAGGGTAAAACCAAACTTATTGCTAACAGCATCAAGTACCAGCTCTGCTGCTGCCATTACTTCTGGGCCAATGCCGTCGCCTGCTAATACGGCAACGCTGTAGTTTGTTTTACTCATCCTGCTTTCCTTTGTTGTTTTAAATCAGACACTTTTTGTGCACGATAAATTAAGTTGTAAACACGGATCATGGCGCGTACCGACGCCTCTACCACATCCGCAGCAATACCCGCACCGTGATAAGGGCGGCCATCGTATTTAGCAATAATGTTTACTTGACCAAGCGAGCTTGCGCCTTGGCCAGTGGCTTCTAAATTGTATTCAATCATTTCAACGCTCATACCAGTTAAGCGCTCAATAGCCGCAAACGACGCTTCAACCGGGCCATTACCTGTAGCAGCTTCTTGTTTCGCTTCGCCATCAATTAACATCCCAATGGTAGAGCTGGCTACCGACTGTGAGTTAGACGCTGAGTTTACAAACTCTAATTGGTATTTTTCGTCTTTATCGTTAATTTGATTAAAGTAAATCATGGCTTCAAGGTCGTAATCGTATACGGTGCCTTTTTGATCAGCTAACGCTAAAAAGCTCTCGTATAGGCTGTCCATATCGTAATCAGCTTGTTGATAACCTAACTCTTCTAAGCGATGCTCAATAACATGACGGCCCGAACGCGAGGTCATATTTAATTGGTTATTTGGCACACCAACGCTTTCTGGCGACATAATCTCATAAGTATTTTGTGCTTTTAATACGCCGTCTTGGTGAATGCCCGAGCTATGTGCAAAAGCGTTTTCGCCCACAATGGCCTTATTTGGCTGTACCGGCATATTGCATATTTTTGCCACTTGGCGAGATGCGCGATAAATTTCTTCGCTTTTAATATCGGTATGTACGTTTAAGTGGTCTTTACGCATTTTCATGATCATCGCCACTTCTTCAAGCGAACAGTTACCCGCACGCTCACCAATACCATTTATTGTACATTCAATTTGGCGAGCACCCGCTTGCACTGCGGCAACCGAGTTAGCCACAGCTAAACCTAAATCGTTGTGGCAATGCACACTTAAACGTGCTTTATCTATATTTGGCACGTTATTCATTAAATGGCTGATCATCGCGGCGTATTCGTCTGGCGTTACAAAACCAACGGTATCGGGTAAATTAATAGTAGAGGCACCGGCGTTAATTGCCTGCTCAACAATTTTACATAAATCCCAATGCGGCGTACGTCCGGCATCTTCACACGAAAACTCTACATCATCTGTGTAGTTACGCGCTAATTTGATTGACTTAACCGCCATGGCCGTTGCATCGTCTAGGCTCATGCGTAATTTATGTTCAAGGTGCAAAGGGCTTGTAGCAATAAAAGTATGAATACGGCTTTGCTGTGCTGTGCGAAGTGCCTCACCACAGGCTTCTATGTCTTTTGCTACTGAACGTGCTAAACCACAAATAATTGGGCCTTTAACCTCGGTTGCAATACGTTGCACCGAGCGAAAGTCAGCAGGGCTCGAAACCGGAAAACCCACTTCCATCACATCCACGTTCAAGCGGCTAATAGTATGCGCTAACTGAATTTTATCGTCTTCTGTAAGGCTTGCTTTAAGCGCCTGCTCGCCATCACGTAAAGTGGTATCAAAAATCCATACTTTATCTTTGTCTTGCATAACTGCCCCTCATTCCTGTGTTACCCAAATTTCAATTTATCCCAGCCGCGAGATAATAAAAAACCCCGCAATTGCGGGGCTTTTAGTGTTTAACTCGATGCAAACACACTAATCCCCGCTCACTGACCATAGCAGTAAGAGGTTCAGTTTTAGTGTAATTAAACGAATATTTTGCATCTTGTTTCTTGTGTGTGTTCAGTGAGGCCTATTTTTAACATTACAACGCATCGGGTGCAAGCATAAATATTCCCTAAAAAGGTGTTTAAGGTTAGCCTTAAAGAATTATTTATACCTAAAAATAACTATTTGGGGTTTTTAATATCACCAATCTACTCACTAGAGCTTAAATTAATGTATTGAGTAAACTTGCGTGCTTAGATTAACTTATTGCTAATTTTTTAAACTATGTTGGATTATTTGACTCACGAATGTAATGCCCTGCACCGCGAGTAATATAACGTAATTGCCAAATAACCCGCTCAATGAGCTCTTCGCGTTGTTGCCCTTCTATATCGAGTGCTTCAGCGCCAGCATTAAATACCAGTGTAACCATGGCTTCGGCCTGAATATAAGCGTGGATTGAATCGCACTTAGTTTCGCTTTCTAAATAATGCGCAAGCTCTAAAATAAAGTGTTTTACCTCACGCGCAACGGCGGCTCTAAAGGCCTTTGAGGTGCCAGAACGCTCGCGTAGTAGTAATCTAAATTGGTTACTTGAGTTATCAATAAACTCCATAAAGGTAACAACCGAGGTAGTTATTACACTGCCGCCACTGGCTATACGTCTGCGTGCTTGGCGCATAAGCTGGCGAAGCGTTAAGCCTGCTTCGTCGACCATAGTTAAACCTAGCTCGTTCATATCTTTAAAGTGGCGATAAAAAGAGGTGGGGGCTATGCCTGCTTCACGGGCAACCTCGCGTAAGCTTAAATTAGAAAAACTATGATCAGCACTTAGCTGATTAAATGCCGCCTCAATTAAGGCTTGTCGTGTTTTTTGTTTCTGTTGCGCTCTAACACCCGACATCCACAGCTCCCTGAGTAATTTTATATGAAGTTTTAATGATAATTAGCCTAATTGTCTAGTCTAATACTTGACGCCAAGAGATTGAAACACTATTTTAGCTTACAGTTGTACGCTGAGAGTGAAAACGATGAATAAACCACCGATTATTTGGACAAACGTCCTATTTTTTAGCCTAACCTTTTTGGCGGCTGTCACACTTGTACCTTGGTACGGCATTAGTTACGGATTTACCAGCGCGCATTGGATTGCATTTGTAGGCTGTATGTTTTACGCAGGCCTATCTATCACTGCCGGATACCACCGATTATGGGCGCATAAGGCCTATAACGTTCACCCTGCAATAGAATTTATTTTTGCTCTTGGTGGCGCATTTGCTTTGCAAAACAGTGCACTACACTGGAGTAGCGATCACCGTATACACCACGGTCAAGTAGATGACCCAGTAAAAGACCCTTACGCCGCAACTAACGGTTTTTGGTACAGCCACATTGGCTGGATGCTTCGTGACTACCAAGGCGAAAGCTACGGCGATTACAGCAACTGCCGCGATTTACAGCGCAATAAAATTGTTATGTGGCAACATAAACACTACTTAAAGCTTGTTATAGCCATGAATGTCGGTTTACCGCTTGTACTTGGTTTATTGGTAGGTGATGTGTGGGGCATGTTATTACTAGCCGGTTTACTGCGCTTAGTATTGAGCCAGCACTTTACTTTTTTCATTAATTCACTGGCGCATATTTGGGGTTCACGCCCATACACAGAAAAAAACACCGCACGCGATAATGGCTTTTTAGCGTTATTTACTTATGGCGAGGGTTACCATAACTTCCATCATATTTTTGCAAGCGATTACCGTAACGGTATTAAGTGGTTTCATTACGATCCAACTAAATGGATGATTCGCTCTTTAGCAGCACTGGGGTTAGCCAGCAAATTAAAGCGTACGCCGGTTGAGCGCATAGAGAAAGCAAAGGCCGAAACCCTAATGAGCAAAACGCAAACGCGCCTTTCAAAATTGCCTTTAGCGCAAGATAAGCTTACATTATTACAACAAGAGTACGATTTACTGCTGAAAAAGCTGCAAAATTACTGTTCACTACAAAAACAAGTGTTAGAAGCGAAAAAAAATAACATGGCAAAGCAGTGTGAACAATCAGCATTAATGACACAATACCATGAGCTGGAAGCCGCCTGGGAAAATCAAAAACAGGCATGGCTAGCACTTAATGCGAGGTTATTAAAAGCCTCTTTTAATTAATTAGGAGTGGCTGTGGCCAAACAACCAGAACAAAAAAAAGCACCCGTAGTTTACCAATATGATGCAATAATTATTGGTACGGGCCCTGGCGGTGAAGGCACCGCCATGAACTTATCTAAAAACGATAAAAAAGTAGCGGTAATTGAGCGCCAACAAGCAGTTGGTGGTGGCTGTGTGCATTGGGGAACAATTCCTTCAAAAGCATTACGCCACTCTGTTAGCCGCTATATTGAATACAAAGCAAATCCACTTTTTAATGTTGGCGAGCGCCCTAGCCGCTTAACGTTTCCTGATATTTTAAGCCATGCAAGTTCTGTTATTTCTAAGCAGTCAAACTTACGTAGCAGCTTTTATGACCGTAATCGCATTCATATGTATCAAGGTGATGCGAGTTTTGTAGATAAACACACGGTTGAGATTAAGCGCCTTGATGGCTCAGCAGAGCGTATAACAGCAAAAACCATTGTAATTGCTACTGGTTCGCGCCCATATCGGCCACCAGAGGTCGACTTTAGCCATTCTCGTATTTACGACAGCGACACTATTTTAGGCCTAGAGCACGACCCACAACGCGTACTTATATACGGTGCGGGTGTTATTGGCTGTGAATACGCTTCTATATTTAAAGGCTTAGGCGCCAAGGTAGATTTAGTAAATACTCGCGACCGCTTGCTTGCCTTTATGGATGCAGAGATCTCTGACGCGCTTAGCTACCACTTTTGGAATAGCGGCATTGTTATTCGCCATAATGAAGAGTTTGACCGCGTAGAAACACGCTCAGATTGTGTGGTAATGCACTTAAAATCGGGCAAACGTGTAAAAGCCGACTGTATTTTGTTTGCTAATGGCCGTACAGGTAATACTGATACGCTAAACCTTGAAGCCATTGGTTTAAAAGCCGATGGCCGCGGCCAGCTTAAAGTCAACGAAATGTACCAAACTGAGGTAGATAACGTTTACGCAGTAGGTGATGTAATTGGCTACCCAAGCCTTGCCAGTGCAGCGTTTGATCAGGGCCGTATAGCTGCCGATGCAATTGCCTGTGGTAATTGCGAAGATAAGCTGATTATAGATATTCCAGCAGGTATTTATACCATTCCTGAAATGAGCTCAGTAGGTAAAACAGAGCAACAGCTAACCGC
>NZ_CAWUKC010000015.1:0-55002 GCF_963922945.1 uncultured Pseudoalteromonas sp.
ATGGGTGTCATTTTAAAATAAATAACAAGCGCTGCAGCTTCATGCAGCATACAGTGCTTGTTGGCATGTAATGCGTTAAACGCTAATTAAAACTCATAACTTATTTTGGCTGAGAAGTTACGTCCTGGTTGGGTGTATTGGCTAAAATCAGCACTTGCCGATTGCCCTGCAATTAGCTCAAAAGGAACATATTCTTTATCAAGCAAGTTAAGTACACCTACATTTAGCTGCCACGCCTGCCATTCGTAGTTTGCATATAAATCAACAACGCCGTAACCATGTCCTTGGGTGGTTTTGTCACCATTTGTATCAAGTACCACATCCGATTGCGATTTAGCTAAACGCCACGCAGCGGTCCAGTTAACATTGCCAAGCTCCGTGCTTAACAATACCGAGCCGTTTAGCGGGCTAATACTGGTAAGTGGCTGATCGGTTTCTTTATTTTCACCATCAACATAGGCCACATTTGCTTCCAGTAGTATATTTTCAGCGACATACATGGCAACTGCGGCTTCAACGCCGCTTATTTGGGTTTCACTAATGTTTTGATACTGAAACAAGGTTTTGTTTACGCCAGGAATATATGTTGGCTCAACACCCACTACGGCTGTTTCTATAAAGTCATCGTATGCTGCATAAAAAGCACTTAAATTTACGCTAATATCGCTGCTGGCGTATCTTAGCCCAAGCTCAAATGAGTCGCTGCTTTCAGGGTCTAAATCGGCGTTTGGTAATATTTGATAAAACGGCTCAACGCCGTGGCTTTGATAGGCTTGGTCGTGTGGTGGTATTTTAAAGCCTCGTACGTATTGCCCGTACCAAGATAAATTATCGTCAACTTGATATATAACACCTAGTTTAGGCGAAAAAGCCGATTCGGTAATATCATCAAGCTGCGCATCGGCGTATAGCTCATCACTTTTAGCCTCAAGGGTGTAGTAATCATATCGCACACCTGCAATAACCGACCAAGCACTGTTTTTAAAAGAAATACTGTCTTGTACGTAGGCACCCATTAAAGAGGTATCTGCCCCTGGGAATGCTTCTTGTTTTTGGTCTGTAAAATCAACCGTGCCATCGGCTAAAACACGGGTTTTAAAACGTGGGCGGGTGGTGTCGTATAAGTCTACATCAACCCCATATACCACTTCGTGTTCGGTAGTTTCTCCTTTTAGCCCTTTATTAAATACCGCTTTTAAACCTAAAATATTTTGCTCAAAACGATAGTCGTTATAATCGGTGTAGGTGCTTGCATCACTAACTTGGTCGCTTTGTTGCTCGTAACTGCTGTAAGACACTTGCCCGTGCCATTTATCAAACGCAGCGGTTGCTACCTGCGAATGATAATCGAGCGCCAGCGACCAATTAGTGTCGTCTTCTTCTGTTTCTTGAACGGCGGGAGTAATAACTTGCTCAGTTGTTTGATTAAAGTAATCGAGGGTGTATTTAAGTGTGCGCTTTTCATCCAGCTGTTGCTCAAGTTTAACTAATAAAGCGTCCGATTTCGCATCGTAGCCAGGTAAGTTCTCGTCATAGTTTTGTACTTCTTCGCTGTCGCGGTGGCTATAAACCGCGCTTACTGCAAAATCGGCTAAGTCTTTTGCTGCGGTAATATCACCGGCAACTTGATTGCTTTGACCTTGATACCCCAGCGCCATTTTTAAAAAGCTGCTGTTATCTTTTAAATAATCACTAGGGTCTTTAGTGGTTATAACCACAATACCACCCAGCGCATCAGAGCCATACAAAGACGATGCAGCACCTTTGGCTACTTCTACTTGTTTTACGCCTGCAACATCAAAGTAATTGCGGCCAACTAAATAGCCCCCTCCGCCTG
The DNA here is from genome assembly GCF_963922945.1 of uncultured Pseudoalteromonas sp. Taxonomy (GTDB): domain Bacteria; phylum Pseudomonadota; class Gammaproteobacteria; order Enterobacterales; family Alteromonadaceae; genus Pseudoalteromonas. Next base: position 1,838 of record NZ_CAWUKC010000015.1, read on the forward strand.
CGTAACCGTCGTTAGTGCGTCGGCCATCTTTTATAAATACAACACGATTACCACCAACGCCACGTACAGTCAGTGTTTGCGCGCCTGCACCACTACCAGTAGTTGCAATGCTAGGATCGTATTTAAACATAGTTTGTAAATCTACTGCTAGCTGGCGTTCTATGTCTTGCTCGGTAATAACCGATACAGAGCCTGTTACATCTTCAAGCTTTTGTTCAAAGCGCGAGCCACTTACAACAATGTGATCTTCAATAATTTCTTCAGCAAGGCTTGTGCCTGAGCCAATTAATAAAGTTGCTAAAGCAGTAAATTTAAATGCAGAGGGGTTCATTTTAACTCCAAATGATAATAGTTATTATTTACACCAAGAATGTTACAACTAAGTCAAAATAAGATCAATTAATTATGATAATCATTTTCATTTAGATTTATTTAATTATAATAGCCAAAAAATAAAAACCGGAGTATGTAATGAAATACCTATTTATAGTGTTTGCTTTAATGGCTCAACCTACGTTTTCACAAGAGCGTGTTATTAGCGCAGGCGGCACCCTAACTGAAATAATTTATGCGCTAGGCAAACAAAATATTCTTGTTGCTGTTGATCAATCTAGCATCTACCCGCAGCAAGCTACGCAATTACCACAAGTAGGTTATTACCGCGATTTAGCAGCAGAAGGCGTACTTTCTATACGCCCAACTACCTTATTAGCACTTGAAGGCGCAGGGCGAAGCCAAGCACTTAAGCAAATTGAGGCAACAGGGGTTAAGCTCATCCATTATAAAAAACCGACCTCAGTTAACGAGCTACTTGCGCTAATTAAACGCTTAGGTGACGATTTAAACGCCAAACAAGAAGCACAGTCACTTATCACTCAAATTACAAACTCGCTGCCTGAAAAAGCAAAACAGCAAACGCATAGTGCACTATTTTTACTCTCCGCTAATGAGCGCGGGCTTGTTGCTGCAGGGCAAGAAACCGTGCCTAATTTATTATTTAGCTACGCAGGCATTACCAATATAGGCGCTACGCAATCAGGCTTTAAAGCAATTAACCGCGAGATGCTAGCTGTAAATCAGCCCGACTTTTTAGTCGCGCCAACGCATGTTGTAAATAGCCTTGGTGGTAAGCAGGCTTTTTGTAAGCAACCTTCATTGCGTTTATTAAAAGCCGCGCAAAACTGTAACTTACTTGTAATGGATAGCCTGCTCTCGCTTGGCATGTCGCCGCGTATTGCCAAGGCAATTAATGAGCTTAGCGAGTATAAAACACGCTTATGAGCACCCAAACATTAAGCAGCTTTAAACCTGTAACACTTAGCCATGCTCATAAATGGATGCTATTAGCCTGTGTGTGTATCTTTGCTTTAGCGCTACTTAGCATAGGGTATGGGCCTGCAGGCTGGGATTGGCGCTTAGCCGTTGCATGGCTTGCACCTGAGAGTTTTAGTCAGTTTGATGCGCTACAAATTAATGTGGTTATGCAAATTCGTTTGCCACGTTTTATGCTTGCTGTGCTTGTAGGGTTGGTGCTTGCCCAAACAGGCGCCTCAACACAAGCGCTGTGCCGAAACCCATTGGCCGACCCATCTATTATTGGCATTAGTGCGGGTGCGGCCATGGTTGCCGTTGCCTTTATTGCATTGAGCGCACAGCTAAATTTTAATGCTCAGCTTTATTTACCTTATGCCTCGTTTTTGGGGGCGCTTGGGGTAACCTCGCTGGTATATTTTATTGCTAAGCAACAAGGGCAAATTAATATCACCACACTTATATTAGTGGGGGTGGCTATTAACGCATTGGCATTTGCGGTTATTGGGCTATTGAGCTTTTTTGCCGACGACAGCGCTTTGCGGTTAATTAATTACTGGACTATGGGCTCATTAGCTGGAGCAAGCTGGGACACTATTGTACAAGCTGCACCATTGCTACTTATTAGCCTTATTGGCTTGTGGCGTTTAAAAGAGCCCATGAACCTACTACTTATTGGCGAATCCCAAGCTCAGTACCTAGGGGTAGACACCAATAAACTTAAGTTATACGTAATTATACTTGTAGCATTAGGGGTAGGTGCGGTGGTGGCGCTTACTGGCTTAATCGGGTTTATTGGCTTGGTAGTCCCGCATATTGCCCGCTTAATGGTAGGGCCGCATTTACGTAATATGCTGCCGCTTTGTATGCTAATTGGCGTAGTGGTATTGCTACTTTCTGACTGGTTAGCACGCATTTTAATTATGCCAGCAGAGCTACCCATTGGTATTATTACCGCACTGTTGGGAGCGCCATTGTTTATTTATTTAATTGTTAAAAGTAAGCGAGGTTGGTCATGATCACGTTTAACAATCTCAGCGTTGGTTTTGGCAGTCATAGCGTTTTAAACGCTATTAACGGCAGCGCTAAGCCAGGGCAACTAGTCGCATTACTTGGTGAAAATGGCGCAGGTAAGTCTACTTTGCTGCATACCTTAGCGGGTATGCACCCCTTTACCGGTAATGTGCTTTTTAATAACAAGCCGCTGGCCACTCACCCTAAAAAAAGCCTAGCCACACAGCGCGCAGTAATGATGCAAGCAAATCACGTAGGGTTTGATTTTACTGTATTTGAGCTTATTGCTATGGGCCGCTACCCATACGTAGAGTCGTTAAAAATGCAAAGCGAAAAAATACATAAATACGCCGCTATTATGGATTTAAGCCATTATTTAACTCGCCGCGTAAGTGCGCTTTCGGGCGGCGAGCAACAACGTGTGCATATGGCGCGCACTTTAGCGCAGCTAAACGCCTTTACACATTCGGCAGAGCCAAAACTAATACTGCTCGACGAACCAACATCAGCGCTTGATATGCGCCATCAGCATGCTTTGCTCAGCTGCGTTAAAGCATTTGTAGAGCAGGGCAACAGCGCTATTATTGCAATACACGATCTAAATTTGGCCAGCCTGTATGCAACCGATGCGATTTTACTGCACAACAAAAAAGTGCTGCAAAGTGGGCCAATCAACACTGTACTAACTGAACAAAACTTACAACAAATGTACGCCATGAAACTGCACGTAAACCCACACCCTTATAACGATGCACCCATGGTTTTTTCTCAACGTCAGGAGTTTTTATGAGAGAGCAAGCGTTAAACGATGCGCGTACCTTGGTTTACAAAACCAATGCCGGTGTCATGTCGACCATTTCTAATAATTTACGCGGCTACCCGTTTGGCTCAGTTACCCCCTATATGTGCGACGAACAAGGCCGTATATACTTTTTTATTAGCGATATAGCCCAGCACACTAAAAACTTAAAGCACGACTCCCGTATGAGCCTTACTATATTTGACGCCGCCGACAGTGGTGATCAAAACGAGTACGGGCGAGTAACGCTTGTAGGCGATGGCTTTGTTGTGCCAAGCGAGCAAGCACACACCTTACTTAATAACTATGTTGCCCTATACCCCGAAGCCGCTAGCTATCGCAATGCACACGACTTTCAATTATGGCAATTAGACGTAGTACGCGTGCGCTACATTGGCGGCTTTGGCAAAATATTTTGGCTTGAGCAAAACGAATGGCAAGGCGAGGCAAAAGGCTGGGACGAAAGCCAGCAGCAAAGCATGATTAACCACATGAACGACGATCATCAAGATGCTATGTCGCTTATATTAATGCAGCACTACAAGGTTGCTGATAACACCCCAATAATGAGCGGCTTATTACCCACAGGCTTTTATATTCAAAGCCAAAAGCGTAATTACTTTATTAACTTTAAAACACAGTGCAACAGCCCGTTAGAGGTTCGTAAAGCGTTGGTTGCACTCACTAATCAAGCCCGCTATAACTAAAGATATGACGACATAGTTAACCTGAGCCCTGGTTAAAAGATTCACTAACTATGTCGTTATTTTATAAGCAAACTGTTTGCTCGCCGCGTTTAGCTAACGCTTTAAAAGCGGCTTGTTGATGCTGTTTTTGCACATAACGAGGTGGCAAAGCGTTAACCTGCAACTGATACCCACTTTGATTAGTTTGCACACGTGTTACCGGCGATATCCAAACAACATTAAGCGATGGTGCTAACCGCTTAATAACGCGCGCTATACCTTCACCATTTTTTACATGAAAATCGCCGGCTATATGCATTACCTGCGCACCGTTATGATTATTTAAATAGTTAACAATAGACTCAGCCATGGTTTCATCCCAGGTAACTTGCGCAGCATAATAGTTTTCGTTTTGACTGGGCGAGCCGTGGTGCATTGATGCCATAAAGCGTTGTTTATAATCACTCGGAGAGGTATCAATAGTGCTGGCAATATAACTTTGCTGTGTTTCATCAAGTTTATTTAAGTAACTTACCCCTTGCCTGCCTATACAGGTAACTATATTTTTAGGGGCATTTGCTGCTATTACATCGCTATTGTTCGCTTTAGCCAGCTCTATAATTGGCCGATAATCGCTTTTGTAATTGGGCCACGCTTGGGTATTGTCAATTAAATATTGCTCGCCAATTTCCCCTTTAACGTACTGGTTTAAAATAGGCTGATCGGCACGGCTAAATTGCTCAAGCGACAGGGCAGTGCGTTTATTACTTTTGCTTAATTGCTCAAATAACTTTGCCTGAAATAAATGCACACCGGGGTGAGTATGCCACTCACCCACTAAAACTACATCGGCATTTAAAAGTGTTTGCTCTAATGATACAGACCCAACAGGCTTTGCTTGTGCATTGTAAAGTGCTGAATAATATAACGATGAGCTTTTATCGGGCAGCATCGTAGTTGTGCTACAGCCGCTCATACACGTCACTAACACCAAAGTTAACATAGACTTTTTCATACACACCTTTAAAACCGATTAATACAAATAATTATCAATATCATATATTTATAACACCCATTAAGCCACCCAGCAAAACACAAAAACCAACCAACGCAAATAAAAACAATTATCATTTGATCTATTTGTATTTCTGCTTTACAGTTTTAGCAAGTAAATAAATGAGGAACATAGTATGGCTTTGCCATTTTTATGCGCTAGGCATAAGCAACATGTTTTGTGCCAACCAGAACAAGCACTTATAGATATTGAAACTGCACAATTAAGTGGTGAGGCATTATTTAAACAAGCCCAGTTTGCACAGGCGTTACCGCATTTAGGGAGTGCACTAGAAAGCGTTACATTACTAACGCAAATGCATAATTACGCCGATAAAACGCAGCTTATCCAAATAACCTCACTCACTGAGCGCCTGTATGCCACGCTGTATTTTTTAGGCGAAAAACACGCAGCTCATAATGCCCTAGCGCAATCAATTAGCCTGCTATACGACCTTTTTTATTGTGACGACAAACTCAGTGACTTTGTATTTGCGTGTATTGCGCAGCTTAAAAAGCTCGCATTACAACACCCACAACACCTTACAGAGCACTAATATATGCACACTTTAAGCGAGTACCAGCAGTGGCAAAGCGATACAAAAGCAGGTAACGAATGCTTTAACAGTAGCAAAATTAAAAGTGCTAAAAGCCACTACCATGTTGCTTTATCGTTATCTAATACCTTGTTAAGCGCACACCCAACAGATAAAGCCGCTGTATGTGCTATGTTGGTCGCCCATCATAATTTAGCAGCGTTACTCGCACAGCAAACGCAATGCGACTCAGCCTACAGTTTATTAAAACAAGCCCAACAGCGCCGAGAAAAACAGCTTAGCTATAACCATAAGCACAACGACTTATCGACTTTATTGTGGGGGCTGAGCAAAAACCGCAGTGAGCTTATGGTGTTTGTTAAAACGCATTCATTTACACCCATCTCGTTTGCACCACAGAGTCTTAATTAAAGGAGATAAACAATTGAAAAACTTACTCGTTATTTTTATAGCTATGGTGAGCCTACCGCTTTTTGCCCACGAAGGTCATGACCACGCGCATTGGTCTGCTGCGTACTTACACCTACTGTTTTATGGCGCCATTATAGCCGTAGTAGCCGCATTTTCGTTTTCGTTTTACAAACGCACCAAGCGCAAAAAATCATAAGGAAATGCAGCATGCTTTACTCATTTATTAACAGCCTAGATAAACTTTTAAAATTTAAAAGTGCTGCAGCGCATTGCGATATTCCTTGCAAAATATACGACCCAAGCACGGCACAAATTGCAGCATTAAGTGTAATTAGATTTATAGATATTATTAACGAATTAGAACAACCGCTATCAGTGGCAAATAGCGCACAACTTGCGCGGTTAGTACGCGAAAAAGAAATTCATGCAGCTAAAGTAAAAGAAGAAGTACGCGTAATTTGGGGCGATTACTTTAAACAGCCTCAGTTTGATCAGTTCCCAGATACGCATGCATTAGTGCATTCAATTATGCTTACTGCATCAAAGTGTAAACAGCATATAGAGCGCGAACACGCTGAACAATTACTCGCGCTAGTCAATCAATTTGCAGACTCATTTTGGCAAACCAAAGGCATTGCAACCTATCAAGCAAAAAGCCCATACCCGCCAAGCGAGCTCGTGGTCTACCCAGACCTAAAAAGCGCCTAGCTCTCACGTTGTGTTAAAGTGCAACATAAGCAAAGTAAGGGGGCAGAGTATGTCTCCTACTTTTTTTGATTTAGATTATGTGCTAAGTATGTGCTGGCCAAATATAAACTACAAACTGGGTGATGTTGTACTAGTAGAGCACCCAAAATATGGCCGCATCATCAAACGTATTTGCCATATAGGATTGCATAATACCTACTTATTAAGCGGCGACCATGTCAGTAGCACCAGTACTAAAGAGCTTGGTTTAATCAAGCAAAGAAATATTTTAGGCCGCGTTATATTTCATATAAAACAGCCGCGCCACAAAAAATAAAAGTAAGGCTACTTTGCCAGCAGCTTAAAAAACTTTAGCTTGCTAATATAAGCAGCTTGTAGGGCGGTTAATGTGTTTAAGCTTGCTTGCTAAAATTGGCTTGGTATTTTTTGGTTAATACCAAAACAATAACGGCCAGTAATAAAGGGACAAACGATGCCCATAAAACGGTGTGCCAACCGTAAGCACTTAATAACCCACCTGATGAAAAAGAGCCTACCGCCATTAAGCCAAACACAATAAAATCACTAAACGATTGGGCACGGTTTTTTTCTTCTGGCTTGTGCGTTTCGAGCACTAATGCTGATGCCCCTAAAAAGCCAAAGTTCCAACCTATGCCTAACAAAATTAACAGCGTGTAAAAGTGATATACACCTTCACCTAAAAAGCCTATAACTGCTGAAATTGCAGTTAAAATAATACCAAAAACAGAAATACGAGCAGCGCCAAAACGTGCAATGAGTTTGCCAGTAAAAAAGCTAGGTGCATACATAGCAATAACATGCCACTGCATTCCTAAGTTTGCTGACTCTTGGCTATGTCCGTGCATATGCATTGCCAGAGGTGCCGATGTCATTAAAAAGTTCATCACCATATACGATGCTGCACCACAAATAACCGCGCTTATAAATCGTGGTTGCAAAGCAATTGTGCTCAACGGTCTTCCTGAATATACTTGATTTGCTAAAGGCTTAGCCAATTTAACGCCAAACAAAATAACACCTGCAAGAGCCGCGACAATGGCTTGCGCTATAAATGTGGCAGCAAACATTTTGTCTGACCACAGGTGCATGGTATGCGTAACTAACTGCGAGCCAATAACACCTGCAGCTACGCCACCTGCCATTACCATAGAAAGCGCTTGCGGGCGTTTATTTTCGGGCACGCCATCGGTTGCAGCAAACCGAAATGATAAGGCCACTGCCGAATAAGCGCCGCCTAATAGCGCAGATAAACAGTACAGCCAAAAGCTGTCTATATACAACGCTATAGCCGCTAATAGTCCGGTTAAAACACCGGCGCCAGTGCCAGCCATAAAGGCTGCACGGCGGCCATATTTTCGTGCTAATTCACCGGCGGGTAAAACACACAACGCCATGCCCAAAACAAAAATAGAAACAGGTAAAGTGGCTAAAAGTGCAGTAGGAGCAAGCAAGCTGCCCACTACCGCACCTGTTGCGTATAGCACAACGCTATTAGCCCCAGAAAGTGCCTGGGCTAACATTAAACGCCATAAGTTAGCTGTTTGAACTTGAGGATCGCTCGGCTCAAGCCTATCTGAGTCTATAGCGTTTAATTTTTGCATGATTTCACTTTCCTAAAAATATTCAAGGGGCTTAAAAGCGATTTATGGTTGAAGTATTTAAATGTCTAACGCCACTAAAAAGCGCGATACCATGTTATAAGCAGCCACAGTTGCTACCGCTTCTACAGTTTGCGTTTCGCCAAATAGTGCTTTTAAACGTTCAATCACGTCGCCATCAACATTTACTTTAGTGGTTGACTGCTCAGTAAGTTCAAGCAAAGCCAGCTCCTGCTCAGAGAATAACGCAGCATTTACTACCACGCTTTTAAGTGCAGTGGCTTTTTCATCGCTACCGCCAGCTTGTATGTATGCAGGGTAGTGCACATTCCACTCAAAATCGGCTTTGTTTAATACCGCCACACGCAGCATAATAAGTTCGCGGTACTCAAGCGATAAGCCAAAGTTTGCTCTAACGCGCCCTAGCAACTCATTCCAGCCTTTAGCTAAAGGAAAGCTTTTTAGTAATACTCTATCTATGCCTATTAGTTCACCGTTTGGACGACGACCTTGCATTTCGGCTAGTAGTTCGGCTGGGACTTGCTCGCCATCTTGCCATGGCGATACTCTTACTTGTGACATAATATTTACTCCTAATTAAACGCCACTTTAGTCATTAAAGTGGCTAACTTGGAGCAAAAGCTTACGGGGAATGAACGAGGTTAACCACAGAGATTATCTTTTACTATGGTAAATATTTTCTTTACTGCTGTATGTTATAAAAGTACTCCTGAGCTTTAATCTCTTTTAGCCCGCGGGTTTTCTACCTCTTTAAATAGCCATTCTTTAAATGCCTGTATTCTTGGCAGCTCAGCACATTCGAGGCGGTAAATAACGTAATACGCCAAAGGCGATTCAAAATAAATATCAGGGAATAACCTAACCAATCGCCCTGCGGCTAAGTCATCTTTAGCCATAACACTGCGTGCTAACGCCACGCCGTGACCATCAATAGCTGATTGCAATACAGCCGCTGAGTTATTTATTTGAATGCTTTTAGTAGTTAAGGGGCCTGTTACTCCGGCTTTTTTTAACCACGCCGACCAAGACGGAAAACCCGTATGATCGTCCATTGATTGATCGTGTATTAGGGTTTCGTTCAATAGTTTATCTAGGGTGTTTAAGCGATTTGAGTCTTGTAAAAACTTAGGTGAGCATACCGGGTATACCTCTTCATCCATTAGTTTCTCTGCACTCAAGCCTTGCCAAGTGCCTGTACCAAAGCGTATGCCTATATCTATACGCTGCTCAGTAAAATCAACAGGTTTTAAATTAGTGTTTAAATTTACACTGGTTTGCGCACATATTTCTTGAAAAAAATGCAACCTAGGTAATAACCATTTAGCGGCAAATGCAGGGCTTACTGCAACCGTTAACGCACCGCTTACGGCGTTGTCTTTTAAAATGTCTAGCCCTTGGGCAAGTTTATCAAACCCTTCGCGTATTAATGGCAGGGCACTTTGCGCGGTTTCGGTCGTTATTAGCCGTGTTTTACCTGAGCTCATTCTATGAAACAGCGGCGTGTCGAGCCACTCTTCTAATGTTTTTACCAACTGCCCAACGGCTGCTGGGGTTACGTTTAGCTCATCAGCTGCCGCTGAAAAGCTTTGGTGCCTTGCGCTTGCTTCAAACGCTTTTAATGCATTGAGATGTATAGGTGATTTCATACGGTAAACTTTTTCTTTATTGATGACTCAGATTATCTCGTTTGTTAAAGCAAGTAAATAAGTAAAAAATACCTCCCAAGCCAAACAGCAAGTTACTTGCTATTAGGCAACCCAAAACTTTTTATTTATATAACAAATACGGCACATAGTGGCGCTTGGAGAAATAATCATGACTAAGCAATTTTTAGGTAAGAAATTACTCGTTATTGGTGGTACTAGCGGAATGGGTTTTGACACGGCTCGATTAATTTTAGAGCAAGGCGGCCACGCTGTTATTGTTGGCCACCGTAAAGAAAAAGCCCAAGCAGCAAAAGAGCAGTTATCAGCTTTAGGCACTGTTGAGGTGTTAACCACTGATTTAACCAGCGACAAAGGCGTGCAAAACTTAATTAACACACTTTCACAAGACCACGCGGACGTCGATTTACTGGTAAATGCGGCCGGCGTGTTTTTCCCTAAACCATTTTTAGAGCACGAAGCGACTGATTACGATCAATACATGCAAATTAACCGCGCGTTGTTTTTTATTACACAAAAAGTAGCCGCTAATTTAGTGGCAGCAAAACGCGCAGGCGCCATTGTAAATGTGGGCTCTATGTGGGGTAAGCAAGCTATTGGTGCTACACCATCGTCAGCGTATTCAATGGCTAAAGCAGGCTTACATGCGCTAACGCAACATTTAGCAATGGAATTAGCAGCGCACAACATTCGCGTTAATGCAGTATCGCCAGCGGTTGTACAAACGCCAATTTACGAAGGTTTTATTCCTAAAGCACAAGTAAACGATGCCCTACAAGGCTTTAACAGCTTTCACCCAATTGGCCGTGTAGGCACAAGTGAAGATGTCGCTAACACCATTGCGTTTTTACTCAGCGACAAAGCCGCTTGGGTCACAGGTGCAGTATGGGATGTTGACGGCGGCGTAATGGCAGGTCGTAACTAAATACTGTAAACGCTAATGGGCTAAAGCAGCCCATAACTAAATTTAATCACTGGAGAAAAAATATGGTTTATTTACAAATTACATTAAGTGTTGACCACGGTAATAGAAAAGCAGCAACAGAGGTTTTTAATACCTACAAAGCCCCATTTTTAGACACGGTAAGAGGCGCAGTTTCAAAAGAGCTATTAGCGCGTGATGAAGATGTACAGGTACTTCACGGCTTTGAAACTATTGAGCACGCTCATGAGTACTTAGAAAGCGATTTATTTAATGCCGATGTAGTTACCGCGCTCGCGCCACTACTTACTAATGAACCAGAAGTTCGCATTTACTGCGTAGCTTAGTAAAAATTTAAGATAGGGGAGTAAACAAAAATGTCACAAGATTGGAACGCGTACCGCAGCGAAGTAATGAGCACTGTAGGTGCTTTTGCAAAGCAAAGCCCAGATACCCTAAGCGGACTAATGACAATGGATGGCGCTGGCGAAAAAACAGGTCACTTAACGCCTAAATTACATGAGCTAATAGCGCTCGCTGTTGCAGTAACAACACGTTGTGATGGGTGTATTGCGATGCACACTAAAAAAGCGGTTGAGCACGGCGCAACAATTGGTGAAATATCTGAAGCGTTAGGCGTTGCTGTAGCCTTAAATGCAGGTGCTGCGCTAACTTACAGTGCACGAGTACTTGACGCTCACGCACAATTACAAAACGCTTAATAAGCGTAAATTTATAGAGCAATAACTTATGTTATTGCTCTTATTTTATTTAGGTTGGACAAATGCGAGTCAATTCAGATTTTTCACAACAAGCTTCCATGCTAGCAAGTCAATATAGTTGGCAAACATCGCCTCAGGCGGGTGTTGAGCGGGTAATGCTCGACAGAATAGGCGCTGAAAAAGCCAGAGCAACGAGCGTAGTACGCTACGCGCCTGAGTCTACTTTTCCAAGCCATGCTCACCCAGGTGGAGAAGAAATAATGGTACTTTCGGGCACTTTTTCAGATGAGTCGGGCGACTACCCACAAGGCTTTTATTTACGAAACCCACCAGGGTCTTCACATGCACCTAAAAGTAAAAATGGCGCAACCATTTTTGTAAAACTGTGGCAAATGTGCGTAACAGAAACCGCCCCAGTGCGCATAAATACACACGATCCGGCTACGTGGATAACCCAAAATAGCCGCCTAATATGCCCGCTTTATAAAGATGATAACGAGGTAACTAAACTGGTTAAGTTAACCCCGCAACAGCCCCTATTTGATAGCCTAAAAGCATATAATGCCTTAGAGCTATTTGTACTAGGCGGCAGCGTAATACACAACGAGGCAGAATATTCAAAAGGAAGCTGGCTAAGGCTGCCAAGTAATAATAAAGCGTTAATATCAGCGGGAAATAACAGCGCTACAATTTACCTAAAAGTAGGAGACTTTAACAATATAGGCAAAAACATAGGCTGTGGAGGCTAAATAATGCGTACAAAAATTGCGATTATAGGCGGTGGGTTAAGCGGCGTGTATGCAGCTTACCAGTTAGAGCAACAAGGCATTACCGATTACATATTACTTGAAGCCAGAGACCAATTAGGTGGCCGTATTATGGACTTTACAAGCCTGTCGCAAGCGACAACAAATAGCTTTGATCTTGGCCCAACGTGGTTTTGGCCAGAGTTTCAACCGCAATTAAATGCGATTATTAAAACCCTAAACCTAGAAACATTTGCCCAGTACGAGCAAGGCAATACGTTAGTAGAGCGCTCACATACACAGCCGCCCATAGCAATGCCCGGTTATACGCATGCGCCTACGTCTATGCGGTTAAAAGGTGGTATGGGCACACTTATTAATGCCTTACATGCAAAGCTTAGCAACAAACAAATAGTGACCGGCGCTTTGGTTAAAACAATTACCCACCAACACGGTAATATTGAAGTTAACTTTAGCACCTCAAACACAACCGATAATAAAGTAAACGTTGAGCACGTAATGCTTGCGCTACCACCACGCTTAGCCGCAAGCCAAATAACATTTACCCCCGCATTGCCAAGCAATTTAGTATCGCAGTGGCAAAATACCGCAACCTGGATGGCACCCCACGCTAAGTATATTGCTGTGTACGATACGCCATTTTGGCGCAAACAAACGCTCTCGGGCAGTGCCCGCAGCAGCGTTGGGCCAATGGCAGAAATACACGATGCATCAAACCCACAAGGCCAAGCCGCATTATTTGGCTTTATTGGCATACCCGCCGATGATCGCAAACGCATTAGTAATGAAGATTTAATCACCCATTGCAGGGCGCAGTTAGTCAGGCTTTTTGGCGCACAAGCCGCCACTCCCAAAGCCGATATTATTAAAGACTGGTCACAAGACCCACTCACAGCAACACATTTAGATACACATGCTGCGAATACACATGCACCAGCACCTTACATAACTGCGCAAAATGGCCCGTGGCATCAAAGCTTAGTCGGGATTGGCAGTGAGTGGTCGGTGCAATTTCCGGGCTATGTTGCCGGTGCGGTTGATGCAGCAAACATAGGCGTTGAGCTGTATTTAAAAAATGTTAAGCGTGCTGTGTAATGGCTGAGAGTTGAGCTAAGCGTTTTAATGAATTGCTCATAACGGCTGGTGATGGGCGGTTATGAGCGAACTACGGAGATTAGACATAATTTTTGCGCAAATCCGCTACAGACAAAGAGCGGACGCTCAGGTTTCAAAACTCATAGTGCTGCTTTGTGCCAATAGAGGATCACCAGCCTAAACTCGTTTTTGCCCCAAAACGAGTTAACGTAAATGCTCTAAGGGTGGCTTTAAGCGGAGAGCAAAGAGTCGAACAAAATCATTTTTGGACAAAAGTGATTTAACGTAATTACTCTATAGGTCGCAAAGTTACCCTAAATTCTAGGCTTGCTCATCTGATACGGAAAGACCACTGTTAAATATTGACTTGGAACAGGTAAAAACTACTTTGAATTTAACTCTATCCCATTTGCCTCTGACCATTTTCTTAAATCATCTAAAATAGAAAGTGCTGATTTGCCAAAATCAGTAAGTTCGTATGTAACAGCTATGGGTCTATCGCTTATAACCCTTCTAATTACCATACCTTCTTCTTCAAGTTCCTTGAGACGTTGATCAACCATTTTTTTTGTTGCGCCGCCTAGCATTCGAGTCAAATCATTAAATCGGACTGGCTCATCTTTTAAATGATAAATGATTGATCCTTTCCATTTTCCACCGATCAAACGCATACCTTTTTCAATCGCGCAAGGCTCCATGCACGCGTTATAAACTTTTTTTCTTCCCTTACCATCTGTTTCTATTGAACTTTCCACAGTTTCTCTCTTATTTTCTTAAGGTTACTAAAAGTATACTAATTGATTGCAGTTAAAAGGTATATAAAATATACCACGGTTAGGCATTCAGAATAAATTTTATTTTTGGAGAAACACAAATGAGCAATATTTTAATTATTAATGGTCACCAATATTACCCTTTTTCAGAAGGCAAGCTAAACACTACGCTAGTAGAAAAAGCAGTTTCTATATTAGAGGCAAAAGGCCATAAAACTCGCGTAGTTACAATCTCAGAAGAGATTAATATTGAGAAAGAACTTGAAAATCATCAATGGGCTGACATCGTAATTCTTCAAACCCCGGTAAACTGGATGGGTGTTACCTGGTCATTCAAAAAATACATGGATGAAGTCTATACAGCGGGTATGGGTGGTGCACTATGTGTTGGTGATGGTCGTGACGAATCTGCACCTAAAAAGAACTATGGCATGGGTGGCACACTAACTAATACAAAATACATGATGTCTCTAACGTTAAATGCGCCAGAAGAAGCGTTTAATGATGAAAACGAATTCTTTAATGGAAAATCAATTGATGACCTATTATTCCCTATGCATATGAACTTCAAGTTTTTTGGTATGAAGCCTATGGAAACATTTGCATGCTTCGATGTGATGAAAAATGCAGAGATTGAAAGCGACTTCAAACGTTTTGAAGCTCACATTAACAAACATTTTTAAGGGGTAGTTATGAGCGTTGAATATACTACTAAATTACACGCGGGAGCTGACTTCCCTGTAATTGAAGCAAAGCTATTAAATGGTGATATTAAAAAGCTTTCTATTCCTGAAAATGGTTTGGATTGGAAGGTGGTTGTTGTTTACAGAGGTCAACATTGCCCTCTTTGTACACGATACCTGAACCAATTAGAAAACGCGAAAGACTTACTTGCTCAAACAGGCGTAGATTTGATCGCCGTTTCTGGTGACAGTAAAGAGCAACTCGAAAGTCACATGGAAAGACTTAATGTGGCTTTCCCTATTGCATACGGCCTTACCCTTGAACAAATGAAAGAGCTTGGGTTGTATATATCAGATCCAAGGTCCCTAGAAGAAACCGATCATCCATTTGCTGAACCGGGGCTATTTGTAGTCAATAGTGAAGGAAAAGTTCACGTAGCAGACATTTCTAACAATCCGTTTGTAAGACCTGAACTTCAGTCTCTAATTAGTGGCTTAGCTTGGATACGAAACCCTGACAACAACTACCCAATTCGTGGTATGCATAAATAGGAGCTACTATGAAAAAGGTTGTATTGACTGCTGTTATTTCAGCCCTATTACTTGGAAACGCATTTGCAGATGACACAATAGTCGAACCTGCTCACATCACATCCCCAAAACAATATAAACTTCTTCTTGAGAACGAACAGGTTACGGTGCTTAAGATGACACTTAAACCTGGAGAACAAGATAATTGGCATAAGCACAATGCTGAGACTGTTTACTTCGAAAAAGGTGGCAAGGCAACGATAATAACGAGTGAAAAAGACATGACTTTGGAGATCCCGGATGGCTACGTGATGTGGCATGACCAATGGGAACACCAAGTTAAAAATGTTGGTAACAAAACAATCACTGCAATTATCGTAGAGAAGAAATAATGATGTCAAAGACCCAAACTAACGATTGAAATCGTTTCTGGTGTGATATGTCCTAGGTGTGTAATTGGCTATAGTCGCTTAAAAGCAGCATTAGCCAATTGCCTTGCCCTGAATCTTTAGTCACTCTGTAGCATTGAATTAGAACGATTGGGACAGTTTGGTTTCCATTCTAATGAGCATAAACAATTTAATCATGAATGACTGCTCATGACACAGCACCGCCCTTCGCTCATAGTTGACCTCTGTCCCTAAAAGTGCAATTTCCGCAATACGTAATCTTCTGCCGCTTAATTACAAATAATCGAACACCAGCTTTTGGCACTCTCCAGCCCCTCAACAACATAAAATACTGTAATAATTGGCAAGGTATTTTAGTGTGTCGGATGGCGCTTCGCTTATCCGACCTACACAGGCACATACCTAACAGCTTAACTTAATACTCCCCCTAAATTATTAATTCACTTTAACGCTCTACATTTAACAGCAAAGCCATTTACACATTTGAGCGTGTTGATTCTATAAACCCTTTTACATAATCAAGCTGCAAGTCGCCATCGCGTACGCCTACATTCACGCTTTTTTGCAGGCCTTTATTACCTATGCTAATGCCTTTTATGCCTAAACGGCTTTCGTGCGACGATACTAGCCACTCGGGTAGTGCTGCCACGCCACGATTGGCAGACACTAATTGCAGCATCATTTCGGTGCTTTCTATGGGTACTCTGCGTTTGGGTTGCACGTTAGCGGGGTCTAAAAATCGAGTGTATACATCTAAGCGGTTGTAACCTACGGGTACGGTGTAAAGTATTTGGTCTTCGAGGTCTTGCGCTGTAACAAACGCTTTGTTGTATAACGGGTTTTGCTCGCTCACGACAATACATAAATTGTAGTTAAACACCGACCTAAAGTTTAAGCCTTTTATATTGATGGGGTCGGGGGTTATTAGCACATCTATTTCGTTGGCTTTGAGCGCTGCTATGCCATCAAATCTAAAGGCACTTTTTATTTCTACGTCTACCTCGGGCCATGCTTTTAAAAATTGCTGAATTTTACCCATTAACCATTGCTCACACGGGTGGCATTCCATGCCTATGCGCATGATTCCTCGGCGGCCTTGGGCAAACTCTTGTAATACTCGCTCGGCATATTCAAACTCGGCGACCATTTTGTCTGCAAGCGAAAGTAAATACAGCCCCGCCTGAGAATATACAAGCGTGTTACCTTTACGATGCCACAGTTTTACGCCAAATCGGCGCTCTAATTTAGCAATAGTATGGCTCACAGCCGATTGACTTAAGTTTAAACTTTCGGCCGCGGCGGTCACGCTTTTAAGGCGATTAACCTCTTTAATAATGTGTAGATGATTACGTTCAAGCATTATGATTTAAATTCATTCCAAAACCAGTTTTTACCATTAGTGTTCATAATTGTATTTTGGTAATATTATCACATTACATACCCAAGTCTATGCACTTTGCTGTTGTGCTATGTATATACACCAGCAAAACACCTCGCATTTAACGTATTACCAGGAGATACAGCCTATGTTTAGCGACTCTATCTATACTTTTATATTAATAGGTATAGGGGGCACACTAGTGTTAGATATTTACGCGGGGTTACTCGCTAAGTTTTTTGATTTACCCGCCACAAATTGGCGATTAGTTGGTCGCTGGGTGGGCCATATGAAGTCGGGGCAATTTTGTCAGCCTGCGCTACCTAAGGCCGAAAAAATACCGGGTGAGCTTGGTATTGGTTGGGTTGTACATTATCTAATAGGCATTGCGTACGGTTTAATACTAATGGCGTGTGTAAACACCCAATGGCTTAATTTACCAACCATACTCCCTACCTTACTGGTTGCGTGGTTTGGCATAGTTGCCCCCTTTTTTATAATGATGCCGGGCATGGGAGCGGGTATAGCTGGTGCAAAAACACCTAACCCAACAATTACGCGCATAAAAAGCTTTGCAGGGCACACTGTATTTGGCTTAGGCATGTTTTTAACCGCACTGGTTTTAGCATAATTTTAAGTAGGAAAGCAGACTATGAACATTTTAAATTTAAGCACCTATTCTACGCATATAAAAATAGTGGGCTTATTAGCTATTGTTATTTCAATAGCTGCGTGGAGCACAGATTTATTAGGCATAGTGTATGCGTGCCCCTATTGTAGAGTGCAGCGCACTGTAATAGGCCTGTTAGGCTTATTATTAATAACGCCTGCGGTTACACACTGGATAGGCAAATATTTTGCTTTAGTAATTGGCTTTTTTGGCGCAACAGTGGCCGCTAATCAGCACTTTATGAGCTGGAAAAAAATATCAGCAGGCACCTTTGAATTTAAAGATAACCTGTTAGTTGACCCCTTTATTTTATCGGCCTGTGCGCTAACAGGTATTATTGGGCTCACTTATTTAGCAGTAGCAGCCGCAAAATTACCTGCTAAAGCGGTTTAACATTAAATAACGTTACTAAAACCAGCAAGGCGCACTTTTATTAAAAGTGCGCCTTGTTTTTAATTTATGTAGTTAACTGCTCTAAATCTGTATATTTCAATCTACTTATTACCACCTATCTAAAAATAACTCACAGGCTTCTAATAGTTTTTCGCGTGCAATACCGTCTCTTGATTGAATAGAAAGGCCATTAATAAAGGTATCTAAAATTAGCATAAATTGCTCTACGGGCATTTCTTGTTGCCACTCTTGCTGGGCTGTTCCGCGCTCTATGCATTTTACAAGCGCTTTACGAATGTCGTTGCGTACCGACAGCGCCATTTGCTCAACTTCTTTATTTTCGTCGCCGCAATTTAAGCCAGATAAAACAATCATGCAGCCCGATGGTTGCTTAGTTGAGGTTTGCATATGAATGGTTTTAAACACCATGTTTTTAATCGCTGCTTTTGCAGGAACCGACTCGTTTTCTAACTCCGAAAAGGTCTCTCCACAGGTGCTGGTATAAAGTGCTAAACATTCACTGTATAGAGCTTGCTTTGAGCCAAATGCTGCGTAAAAACTCGCAGATGAAATATTGCCTAACACTTTGCGTAGCTCAGCTAAAGAAGTGGATTCGTAGCCTTTTTGCCAAAATAAATCCATTGCACTTTTTATTGCATCTTCACGGTTAAACTGGCGTGGGCGTCCGGTTCGGGCCATATAAATTACCTCAAGTAAGTAAATTTTAAATAAGTGTATTGTTAGTTAAAACACTCAAGCCCGAAATACTAAGTATTGTCGGGCATTGTGCTGATCATATCATAAGTTTTAAATACAGTTGCTGTGCTAAGCACCTAAGCGAGTAAAGTATTGCTCTACATCTAGTGCTGCTTTACACCCAGAACCTGCAGATGTAATTGCCTGCCTATAATGGTTATCGCTTACATCACCTGCGGCAAATACGCCAGGAATATTCGTTAATGTTTCACCATTTTCAAACCCAGAATACACATTAATGTAGCCATCGCGCATATCAAGCTGATCTTTAAAAATATGTGTATTAGGCTGATGCCCAATGGCAATAAACACCCCATTAACGCTCAGTGTTTCTCTATCTTGCTCCGGTAACGTTGATTTAATAGTAATTCCTGTAACGCCGTTAGCGTCACCCACTATTTCATCTACTTGGTTATTCCACTTAATAGTTACTTTACCTTGCGCTACTTTATCAAATAGGCGCTGCTGTAAAACCTTTTCGGCACTGAGTGAATCACGACGGTGAATAAGCGTAACGTGCGAGGCAATATTAGCTAAATATAAAGCCTCTTCTACAGCGGTATTACCACCGCCAACCACAGCTACGCTTTGGTTTTTATAAAAAAAGCCATCGCAGGTTGCACACGCCGATACACCCTTACCTTTAAACTCAGTTTCGCTTGGTAGGCCAAGGTACTTTGCCGATGCGCCCGTAGAAATAATTAACGCATCAGCGGTGTAAGTTTGCTGACCTTTAAGGACATACGGCCTTTGCTGCAGATCCACGTGTGTAATGTAGTCATGCACGATTTCGGTATTAAAATTTTCAGCATGTTCTTTAAACTGCCTCATCAGTTGTGGCCCCTGAATACCCGTTGGGTATCCTGGCCAATTTTCAACATCAGTTGTTGTTGAAAATTGGCCACCCACTTCAAGTCCAGTAATTAGTAATGGTTCAAGGTTTGCTCTAGCTGCATAAATTGCTGCAGTGTAACCAGCAGGTCCTGAACCCAAAATTATCAACTTTCGATGTGTACTCATTTACCACCTCTTTGGCGTACTAATCTTTTAAAATTAGCGCTTGTAGCTCTGGCGCAGGCATCATACCTACAGAGCGATTTACTTCTTTACCGTTTTTAAATACAACCACAGTAGGAATACTTCTTACCGCTAATTTGGCTGCAACTGATGGAAAATCATCAATATTAAGCTCACCCATAATAATGTTTTCATCGGTAAGGTTATCGGCTACTTGCTCGTAAATAGGCGACATCATTTGGCATGGAGCACACCACTCAGCCCATAGTCTTACAACTAATTTAGCGTCTTTTTTGTTTAGCGATTCGAAGTTTTCATCATTTAATTTAATTACTTGGTTAGTCATTTTAGTCTCCTAGTTAAAAGTAAAAATCGACCCACAGTGACACACCTATATTTCGCCTAACAGGGTATTTATATATGCAAACTACGCATAATAAACATCAGAGTTATAAACGTGTTTTAAAGAGAGACTAATTAAAAAAGAGGAACAAACTCTTAAAAGTCTCAACTTTAAACCCGTTACCCTACACACTTATGGATCGATTGATCCGAAATTTACACGCAAGAAGAGGGAGTGTCAACAACTTATAGAACACTCAATCCACAAATAAGTAAAATTAACACTTAAGAGGCCGTGCTAAGCTATTATCAGGAGGCAGGTATATTTTTATTTTTTAAATTAAAGCAATGAGTTATAAAGTAAAAAAACAGCACAGCTAGGAGCTGAAATTTAAAATAATTAATTTGTAGTTTTTAGGGTAACAGCAGGGTGAGTGAGCTATATACAATCGGCAGCGACAAAATAAATGAGTTAATGGCTAATTTTAATAACCGCTAACATATCGTCTTCGTCCTCATCGAGGCCCACTTCCTCAAACCCAAAGCCTGAATAAAACTCTTTAGCTATTGGGTTTTGCGGGTTGTAACAAATTTCGATTTGTTCAAGCTTAGGATTTGTTTTAATCTCTTTAATTGCCATAGCCAATGCTTTGCGCCCAATGCCTTTATTTTGATAATACCAACTCCATTAAGTATGTGTTCTAAATTTTACGCCGAAAAAACCATTCAGTTCTAGGCGTAAATTGATGTAAATGGTTGTTCCCTTTACGAAATTTAAAACAAAGAAATGGGTTGTTTTAGCAAGTAAAATAGAGCAGCTATTTATTGGAGTTGGTATAAGTTTTATCAACCATAAAGCGCCAAATAGAAACCTTTGTTGGAGTTTCTTGTACCCACATAAAAAAGCCTACTGGCAGAGCATATAGGTAAATCGCTTTACAGGTATACCCGCTATTATAGTGCGCCTCAACTAGTGATCACATATTACACGCTACGTATTCTTCTTGTGTTTTAGCAAGGCCTAAATCGCATACGGCTTCGTAATTATTGGCGGTGATGTCTTCCAATGAGAGTTTCATGTTTTTCCTTAAAAATACATTATTTATGTAGCTATAAACTTACCAGAAGCTGTACCTATAAAAAATAAGTGATTACTTAAAGAGCCTTAATTATTACCTTTTTAGGATAAAAACAATATGTTATATTATAACAATTAATGTATTTAGCTCTATTTAAGTAAGGCTTAGTTTATGAAAACGTTTATAAAAGGGTTGAGCATTGCTCTGCTAGTAGGGTTGGGTTTTAGCGCTCATGCACATACTCATAAACATGTGCATGGAGAGGGTGAGTTACTTATTGCCCAAGAGGGCAGTGTGCTACAAATGCAGTTTATTATTCCTGCTGCTGATGCGCTAGGTTTTGAGCACCAAGCTGCAAGTTCAACCGATAAAACTGCGATTAATGTACTTGCCCAGCAGTTAAAAAATAGCAGCCAGGCTATTGATATAGATGGACAGTGCATTTTACAGAGCACCGAAAACTCACTGGCTCACAGCCACAGTGAGCACGATGAGCACGATGAGCACGATCATCATAATGTTGAAGCGACTTACAATTTTAACTGCAAATCACCCGTTGTGGGCTTTTCGGTCACATTGTTTAAGTTAATGCCTTCACTTAATGCGCTTAACGTGCAGTGGATTAGTAACACAGGACAAGGCTTTAAAGAGGTGACGCGCAATAACCCTATCATTAATTGGCAAAGCTAATATTTGATCACCAACGCGTATTACTCCTACATAACCTGCTAATAAAAAGAGCCTATAAGCATGAAAAGCCAACTTATAAAAAATGCCAGTGTAGTAAATCAAGGTATAACAAAAACCTTAGATGTACGTATTACTAACCAGTTTATTGAATGCATTGCGCCTAATATCACCCCGAGCGAAAACGATGATGTAATTGACGCAAAAGGCGCGTACTTACTCCCTGGTATGATTGACGACCAAGTGCATTTTAGAGAGCCAGGGCTTACTCATAAAGGCTCTATATTAACTGAATCACGCGCAGCAGTGGCCGGCGGCATAACCAGCTATATGGAAATGCCCAACGTTAATCCTTCAACCACAAACAAAGCGGCACTTGAAGAAAAATACGCCATAGCCGAGCAGCACTCTTATGCCAATTACTCTTTTTACCTTGGCGCAACCGAGCACAATTTAGAGGATATTAAAGCGCTCGACCCTAAAAAAGTCTGTGGCGTAAAAGTGTTTATGGGGGCATCTACCGGTAATTTATTAGTAGAGAACCCACAAGCGCTTGAGGGAATTTTTCGTGAATGCCCCGTGCTGATAGTTACCCACTGCGAAGATGGTAAAACCATTAGCAAAAACACTCAGCGCTATGAGCAACAAGGCATTATACCAAGTATTACCGATCATCCTAAAATACGCGACGCAGAGGCTTGTTATGCTTCATCGTCGTATGCGGTGTCGCTTGCTAAAAAGTACAATGCGCAATTGCATGTATTACACATAACCACCGAAAAAGAGCTGAGTTTATTTACTAAAGGCGATATAGCCCATAAAAGCATTACCGCAGAAGCCTGTGTACACCATTTATACTTTAGCGAGCAAGATTACGAAGCCTTGGGCAACTTAATAAAATGTAACCCTGCCATAAAAGCTAACACCGACCGCGATGCGCTTATAAACGCGGTTAAAAATAAACAAATAGATATTATTGCCACCGACCACGCCCCGCATACGTGGCAAGAAAAACAAACCGATTATATTAACGCGCCAGCAGGTTTACCCTTAGTAGAGCACGCACTTTTAAGCTTACTTGAGCATGTAAAGCACAACCGCTTAAGCATTGAACAAGTAGTAGAAAAAACCGCGCATAACCCCGCGCTGCGTTTTAAAGTAGATAAACGCGGCTTTATAAAAGAAGGCTACTACGCCGATTTAGTGCTGATAAGTACACAGCAAACCACAAAGGTGAGCCACGACGCTTGCCGCTACCTATGCGGTTGGACACCTTTTGACGGGGTTGAGTTTTCTTCAAAAATACTCAGCACTTGGGTTAATGGCGAGCGCCTTTACGATGGCAAAACGCTCACTAAACCAAGCAAACCTGCTATGCCTCTTATTTTTAATCGTTAACCGGAATAGTTAAATTTATGAATGCTAAAAGCCATTTGCCCGATATTACTTCGCAGCCTAATTCTTTTAATGCACGCCCATTACAATGGGTGGGTATGGAAGAGGTTTCGCTGCCGTTACATATTTTAAACAACAAAGGTGAGCAACTACATACTCACGCCAAAGCAGGCATATTTGTTAGCCTTGATAAAGAAAATGCTAAAGGCATACATATGTCGCGCTTGTATTTATTACTTAATGAGCAATTGGCTAATAAGCCTCTTAACGGCCAAGTTTTAACAACGCTAGTTGAAAACATGCTGAGCTCTCAGCAGGGCTTAAGCTTAAGTGCCAAAGTAGATTTAGCTTTTGAGCTTATAATAAACAAGCCGGCGCTTTTGTCTAAACAATCTGGGTTTCAGGCGTATCCAGTGGCTATTAGCAAAACAATCAATAATGGCGTTTTTAATACCGAGCTTAGCCTAACAATTCCTTATTCTAGCACGTGCCCCTGTTCGGCCGCGCTTTCTAGGCAAGCGTTAAGCGACGCCGTAGCAGAGCAGTTTACAGAGCAGCAGCTTGATAAAAACACTTTATTAGAGTGGCTTACATCGCAGCAAGGCAGTGTAGCGACCCCGCACAGTCAACGCTCGTATGCGTATATAACTATGAGCTTACAAGGCGAGCAACTTCCTGATTTACCCACTCTTATTACACAAATGGAACAAGCCATAGGCACACCAGTGCAAACCGCGGTAAAACGAGAAGACGAGCAAGCCTTTGCCAAATTAAACGCCGAAAACTTACTGTTTTGTGAAGATGCCGCCCGCAGGTTAAAGCACGCCCTTGAGCAAAATACAGATATTTGCGACTACCACTTTAAAGTTGAGCACCAAGAAAGCCTACATGCGCACAATGCCGTAGTGTACGACCAAAAATTTGCATAGTAAGCGCGTTAAATAGTAAGGAGTAAACATGTTAAGAAAAAACCCAAACGGCCACATGCCAAGCGTAGCGCAAAGTGCATTTATAGACCCAACCGCCATTATTTGCGGTAAAGTGATTATTGAAGACAACGTATTTATTGGCCCCTATGCAGTAATTAGAGCCGACGAAGTAGACGACACCGGCGACATGCAGCCTATTGTTATTAAAAAAAATTCAAACATACAAGATGGGGTGGTTATTCATTCTAAATCGGGAGCGGCGGTAACTATTGGCGAGCGTACATCTATAGCGCACCGCTCAATTATACATGGCCCATGTAGTGTAGGTGACGATGTATTTATTGGCTTTAACTCCGTAGTATTTAGAACCGATATTGGTAACGGCTGTGTAATTAGGCACAACTGCGTAATTGATGGGCTAGATTTACCAAACAGTTTTCATGTACCGCCAATGACCAATATAGAGCCTGGTTTTGATTTAAACAGCATAAGTAAAGTACCGCCAGAGTACTCAAGCTTTTCTGAATCGGTGGTTTCGGCCAATCACGATTTAGTAAAAGGCTATAAAAAACTGGCAAACGAACTCTAACAACAAAGGATAAATTTCATGAACGTGCTTAATGCATTAACAATTACTTTTATTGGCGCACTTAGTATTGGCTGTACCTCTAGCGTAACACCTACAAATAGTGCCGCAGCTGAGCCTAGCGCACTAATGGCAAACACAGCGCAGCCATTCAAAGTAGTAACGTGGAACGTTGAGCACTTAGCTTACCCAATTAACACCGGCTGCAAACCCAGAACGCCTAGCGATATTGAGGCTATGAAAGCCTACGCAAATAACTTAAATGCTGATGTAATCGCCCTGCAAGAGGTAGCGTCTAAAGAAGCATTAAAGCAAATATTTCCCCAAAGTGAGTGGCAACTTATTGTGTCGAATAGGGCTGCAAGCCCAGCATACACATGTCGTAAAACGGGGGCTTTATCAACTCAGCAAAAAGTGGCTTTTGCAGTAAAAAAAAGCATTCCGGTGTTAAAAAGTATGCCCTTTGAAGCGCTAGGTTTAACAAAAGCAGGGCTACGTTATGGTTTACAATTAACAGTAAACACGCCACAGGGCGCCACCGATATACTTAACGTACACATGAAAAGCGGCTGTTTTGTAGATGACTACCTTAAAAGTGACTCGCCAGCATGTAAAACCTATGCCCAACAAGCACCGGTTTTAGATAGCTGGATAGCAAAGCGCGAGACAGCAAACACTCCATACATTGTACTGGGTGATTTTAACCACCGTATTTCTGCTCCCTATAATCGATTAACCCGCACTTTAATAAGTAATGAGCGCTCAACAAACATAACCACTAAAAATTTACCCGGTTGCCAAGCACGCTATCCTGCGCCTATCGATCATATAATTGTGGGTAAAATGGACGCTGAAAACATTGCAAACTCTGCTCAAGTGCATCTTTTTAAAAATATGCAAAAAGAGGCCATGCTGAGCGATCACTGTGCGGTGTCGGTGTCTATTGCCGATAACACAAACGCACTATCAGCATCGGTTTTGTGGCAAACAACTAGCAAAGAGTATGAGGCATTAACAACTTACATGTATCAACAAGCTCAATCAGCAGTGGCGCAATTACCACGCTCTGCAACTAATTGGGTGGCTGTGATGGATGTAGATGAAACCGTACTTGATAACTCGGCTTATCAAAAGCAAACCGAACTGAGCGGTAAAGGTTATACCTCAGATACGTGGCAAGCCTGGGTAAAAAGCGAAAATGCAACGCTAGTACCTGGTGCTAAATCGTTTATAGAAGCACTTTATGAGCAGGGCGGCAAAGTAGCCTTAATTACCAATCGCAGTAAAGCAAACGATGAACACACATGGAATAACCTTAAAGCCGTTGGCTTACCTATCACGGTTGAAAATACCTGTTTAATGGGCCGTTCTGAGGCTGATAAAACGGCTGTAGATGGCACACACTTTATTAACGATAAAGACCTTCGCCGCCAACAAATAACACAAGGTAAAGCCGACTGTTATAGACCTAAAGGCACGCAAAATAACTGGCAACAACCGCAGGTTATTAAATTTCAGATAGGTGATAATATAGAAGACTTCAGTGGCATCACCCAAGAATCGGCTAATATAGAAGCGTTACAACCAAAGCTTGGAAAGTCTTTATTTTTACTACCAAACCCTATGTACGGCTCGTGGTAGACACTATTTAACCAAAGCTCAGGTTATTTAAAAAGGAAAAAACATGACAGATAAACCTTCAACGCCAAGCAGTTCAGGCTGTACTAACACAAGCTGCTGCCCGCCACCGCAAAGCCCGATTACACGTGGCACGCCTAAAGTCGGGCGAAACGATCCGTGTGTATGTGGTAACGGCCGTAAATATAAAAAGTGTTGTGGTAAAAACGCATAAATTGCAGCAAAGCTGCTTTTAATTTAGGTATAAAAAAAGGGCTAACGTAATGTAGCCCTTTTTTAATTTATAAATTAAATATATTTAACTCGCTGTTACTTCTATTTTTTGCTCAAGTGTAAAAGGCTTTTCGTTTAAAAAGCCGCTTATTTGCACCAAAATTTCTGATCTACCGGGTTTACTAGCAACGTATTTTAAGCTGTGTATTCCACGATTACGCTCTAGTAGTATTGATGGCTTGCTGGTCAGCTTAATACCTTGTGGCGCTACAAATTTAACGCTTACCGCACTGTAACGTTTAGGCACTGAATAGCTAAAATTAGCCGTGCTTGTATCGCCGACATATACTTGTGCTTTTTTAGCGTGCTTTACAGAAAAACGTTCAAGTATAGGAGTTTGAAAGCTTTGACGCGCAAACGGATGAAATTGATTTAAGCCAACTCCAGAGTGAAACTCGCACGCATTAACGCCAACAGACGCACTTGCTAACACTAAAGAGCAGAGTAGGTATTTTTTATTCATATTATTCCTCGTACGGTAAAACTCGGTCTAACGTTAGCTCGTAAGCCGAGGTACCTAATTCGTTTTCTACGGTATTTATTGTTATTTTTCCTTCAAACCAAAATGCGTCGTAAAGGCTTTCAAGCTCAACGCCTTGCTCATATTTAACATATATTATTTGGTTTGGCGGCGGTGGCGGCATATGCAAACACGCCCCAAAGTAAGGCACTATAAAAAACTCACTAATGCGTTGACCTTCCTCAGATTCAAGCGGCACAATAAAACCAGGCACGCGAATCTTTTTATTATTATAGCTCTCAATCACGCGTGCAGAGCTTAAAGCTTGCTGGTAGCGTTTTTCTTGCTCGTTTTCGAATACTTTGGTGTTTAGGCTATCGAGTGTATCTTGCTCTGAGCCATCTTCAATTTCGGTTAAATACTCTGGCGGATTAAGCAGTGCGTTCAAATCGTCTTTAGGCATTAACTGAATCCACTCTATTTCTTCGTAGCTTGAACTGTTAGCCACTGACTCACAAGTAAATACTAAACTGGCCAAGGCTATAGCACACCAAGCAACCATTTTAGTTACATTTTTTGACATATTTTCATCTCAATTGGCTTAGGGCTTCAGAAAAAACGTTATAACATATCGACCATTATCAAACCATAGGAGTCTTCTCTTTGCCTAATATAGTCTCTTCGGCCTCAACTCCCTTTGCCATAGATATTAACCAACTTAACTACAAGTATCACAAAGCCGATAAAACCTCGTTTTATATTCCTACTTGGCAAGTAAAGCAGGGGGAACAGGTGTTTTTACACGGTCAATCTGGCTCAGGTAAAACCACATTGCTTAATTTATTAGCAGGGGTGCTTACACCACAAAGTGGCGATATAACCTTGCTTGAACAAGCGTTTTCAACGCTTTCATCAAAAAAGCGCGATAAGTTTAGAGCCCAGAACATTGGCGTGGTGTTTCAGCAGTTTAATTTAATACCATATTTAAGTGTTTTAAAAAATATTCAGCTGGCTAGTTACTTTGCCAAAACGGGCAATACGCAAATAGAGCAAGAGGCGAGTGCACTGCTTTTAGCGCTTAAGTTACCGGCTACTATTTTGCACAAAGCCGCAAATACACTAAGTGTTGGCCAGCAACAGCGTGTAGCTATTGCCCGCGCTTTAATAAATAAACCGAAATTGTTATTAGTGGACGAACCCACCTCGGCATTAGACGCCGCATCGCGCGATGCATTTATGACCTTACTCATTGATTTATGTAAGCAGCACAGCATAACGCTTGTATTTGTAAGTCACGATATGCACTTACAGCAATTTTTTAAACTAAGTGTTGATGTAACTTCGCTTTTAAAAGAGGAGGGCGAAAAATGCTAGTATCGTTAGCGTGGAGCAGTTTAGGTAGTCGGCGCAAGTCGGTCATACTCACGTTTTTATCATTACTTATAAGTATTAGCGTATTGTTGAGTGTTGAGCATATTCGCAAGCAAGCCAAAGAGAGCTTTAACAGAACCATTTCAGACGTAGATATGATAGTGGGCGCACCTAGCGGGCATTTAAACCTGCTGCTTTACTCAGTATTTAGAATGGGCAGCCCTACCAGTAATATTGATTATACAAGCTATGAAACCCTAAAGAGCAGCTCATTAGTAAAATGGGCAATTCCTATTTCGCTTGGCGACTCGCACCGGGGTTTTAGAGTAATGGGCACTAATAATAGCTACTTTGAACACTTTAAATACGGCACTAAACACCCCCTTACTTTTAGTAGTGGCCAGCCATTTAACACATTATTTGAAGCGGTAATAGGGGCCGATGTAGCCAAAAAGCTCAATTATAAAATTGGCCAAAGCGTAGTTATTGCCCATGGTATTGGTAATACAAGCTTTACCCATCACGACAACACCCCTTTTATAATTAAGGGCATACTAAGCCCCACAGGTACACCGGTTGATAAAACCATACATGTAAGCTTAAACGCCATTGAGGCCATACATTTATCACCGGCAAAACAAGCTAAATTACTTAATAATGTAGACTCGGTAAACACCACACCCGAGAGCATTACCGCAGTAATGCTGGGTTTAAAATCTAAGTTTTCTACTTTTAAATTACAGCGCGATATAAACAACTATAAAGCCGATAGGTTAATGGCCGTATTACCCGGTGTAGCCATGGCCGAGCTTTGGCAAATGATGGCAACGGTTGAAAACCTATTACGCATTATTGGTATTTTGGTGCTGGTATCGTCGTTATTTGGTTTATCAACCATGTTACTTGCCTCTATGGCTCAGCGTAAAAACGAAATTGCCGTGCTACGTGTATTGGGCGCAGGGCCAAGCGTTATTTTTAGCTTAGTACTGGTAGAGGCGTTAATTTTAGTACTACTTGCAAGCGCAGCTGCAACGGCTTTGCTGAGTTTAACCTTATGGCTTTTAGGTGATTGGCTAGGGGCTACTTATGGCTTATTTTTAAATGCAAACATGCTTAACCTTGAAACGCTAAAAGTAATCGCCGTTATTACTGTTGCGGCTATTATTACCTCAGCTATACCCGCGTATGAGGCCTATAAAAATGCCCTGCACAGTTCGCTTGGCGCTAAAAGTTAGCCCCTTTAAAAGTAGCACCACGTACTAAACAAAAAGGCCGCAGTAATAAATTCTGCGGCCTTTGTTTTTAGCTCAACCTTTTTAAACTAGTTCAGTTTAGTAAGCGCCTGCGCTG
This sequence comes from uncultured Pseudoalteromonas sp., assembly GCF_963922945.1. Classification (GTDB taxonomy): domain Bacteria; phylum Pseudomonadota; class Gammaproteobacteria; order Enterobacterales; family Alteromonadaceae; genus Pseudoalteromonas. The sequence goes on from NZ_CAWUKC010000015.1 coordinate 31,908, forward strand.
TAAATAAGCTCGTAGCTGTGGCTGTAAATCTCAAGGATGTTACCAAACGGGTCTTCCATGTAGATCATGCGGTACGGCTTTTCGCCAGGGTAGTAGTAACGTGGCTCTGGCATACGTTTTTTACCACCTGCAGCAACAATACGCTCCGCTAAGCCTTCTACATCTGGGTCTTGTACACAAAAATGGAAGATACCGGTTTTCCAGTATTCAAAGTTGTCTTTAGGGTTTTCTTGGTCTTTAAATTCAAAAATTTCTACACCAATACGGTCGCCTGTTGAAAGGTGCGCTATTTTAAATTTTTCCCAATTTGGACCAAATACATCGGTACACATTTCGCCAATTGGACTGTTATCTTCGGTGATCACGGTAGGCTCCATTATGGTGTACCAACCCATCACCTTAGTGTAAAACTCTACGGCTTTTTCAACATCCGGTACCGAAATACCAATGTGCGAAAAACTACGTGGATATGTATGACTCATAATATGCCCTCTTTAACTGTGATTAGTTGATGGAGTTAGTTTACGAATTAGCCGTTATTAAGTAAAATTATCATTAATCATCATTTTGAGTATGTTTTGTAATGATAAACCCGACATGGTTAAACACGTTTTGTACGTTAGTTGAGGTAAATCACTTTACCCAAACCGCCGAGCGCCTTTTTATGACCCAATCAGGCGTAAGCCAGCATATTAAAAAGCTAGAACAGCAAGTAAACTGCGCGCTATTAGAGCGCCACGGCAAACAATTTACCCTTACCGTACATGGGCAAAATTTGTATCAACAAGGCAGCTTGTTATTAAAAGAATGGCAAGTTTTAGAGCAGCAATTAAAAGATGACTCGCCATACAGTGGCCTAGTAAAAATACAATCGCCAGGTAGTTGTGGGCTGCAATTTTATAGCCAGTTGTTAGCGCTGCAGGCTAAACATACCGAGCTTAATATTGATTATCGCTTTGCACCCAATACCAGTGTAGAGCAAGCCGTGGCAAACCACAGTGCCGATATAGGCTTTTTAACCCAAGCTCCCACGCTTAGCGAAGTGACCAGCCATAAAATTGGTAAAGAATCTTTATTATTAGTAACCCCTGCACATATTAAAAACCCAACGTGGGCGGTTTTGTGTGAGCTTGGCTTTATTGGCCACCCCGATGCAAAGCACCACGCGCAGCTATTACTTAGCGAAAACTACAATGAGTTTGAACATGTTGACCAAATAAAGCGTACCGGGTTTTCTAACCAAATAAGTTTAATACTGGAACCGGTAAGTTTAGGGCTGGGGTTTACGGTTTTACCTGCGCACGCAGTAAGTGCTTTTAATAAACCTGCGCTTATTAAAACGCACCATTTAGCTAATCCAATCAGCGAAAATATTTATGTGTGTCATCATCGCAATAGGCCAATGGCAAAGCGCATGCACACGGTAATTGAGGCAATCAAAACAGGCTAGGGCGCGTATAACTGCGCCCGTAAAGCCCCTTTACAGTTTATGCTGCACGTTTAGATTTTTGCTTAAAACCAAGTAGGGTTAACTTAGTTTGCAAATACATTTTGTGAACTGCAAAAGTGAGTAAACTCATAAGCGCCATTAGGCACAACGTTGGCACAAGCGACTGCGTATGATAACCAAACACACCCATAAACCAGCAAATAAGCACCCATTGAATAACATACAAAGCGGTAACATGTTTGCTCGCATACAAAAGAGCCCGTGTAATAGGACCGTTGAATTTATTCGCAAAGAGATACTCTATTACCGCTAATCCAAATAAATTTAAACCGATTAAATAAATAATACCGCCGCCATTTAGGTGAAAAAAGTTACCAAACTGACCTTTAAAATCAATAAATAACCATGCTGAACCAATCACTAATAATGCAGCTCCTAACTTTGCGCACACGCTAAATAAGTACGCAGCATTATACTGGCTATTAATGTATAAACGCCCAAGCACGTACCCGGTTAATATAGCGCTTGCCCACGGAAATACCGGAAAGTAAACTTGGTAGTTATTAGCAAAAAACAAATCGCTAATATAAGGCGAAAGCGCAAACTGCTGCCCCCTTACAAACTGGCTTACAAGTGCAATAGCAACGGCCAAAAAAGCAATCCATGCAGTTTTCCAGCGGGCAATATTAAGCGCACCAAACAGCACTAAGCTAACCCCAGCAAGTTGTAAAATATCACCGGTTAACACCATAAATTGTAACTGCCCAGCACTCAATGGACTTTGCCAGCCGTACGCATTTATAAACGCCTCGGGCATGGTATTAAATACCTCAATGGGTAGCCAAAACTTTGCTGCATTCATTAAATACGCAAGCAGTAAAAGCTGTATGCCGCGCTTAATTAACAGCAAAGGGGTTTGCCTACGCGAAAGCGCCATCGATAGCCCCATAGCCACTAAAAACGAGGCGGTGCCTTTACCAAGTATATGAATTATAGCGCCAAATAGGCTTTCACTTTGAAGCGTTGTGTTTGAGTACATCCATAATGTGTGGACTAAAATCATAATAAAAACGCTCGCACCTCGGGCAAGGTCAATCGTTTTAAGACGTGTGTTCATTGGTTTTAATATCCTTTTTTGGGCAGGTTTGGCATTTGTTGTAACCTGCTAAATAATAGCGGCAGCACGTTAAGCGCTCGGCCGTTAATTTAAATGAGGTGTTTAAATTAAAGTGATTACTGATTAAGTTATGTAACTGTTGATGGCAATGTGTAATGTGCCCAGCGCTTGCTAAATTTAAGCTATGAGCGCGCGCAAATGCACTGTTTAGGGTGTCGAGTAATAAGCGCCCTTGCTCTTTTTTACTAAGCGCATAATCGGTATTTATCCACTTACCTGCAACACTTATAAACTCAATAAGCGCATTATTTTGCTCAGTTTTGCTTAATAAAGGCGCGCCTGTAAGGGTAAACCCTCGGCTATAAGCGCCATTAATTTTGAGCTGTAACTGCATGGGATCATGCGCGTTGTGTTTGCACGTATACCAATAACAATAGGCATAAATAGCTTGCCAACAAAGCTGCAAATATAAATGCCGGCTAATAAATTGCCCAGGCGCATGTGGGTAATGCACCTTGCAATAAATCGCTAATTTGCGCACAAAATCTAAGCTTGGGTAAGCCGCTGCAACCGGCTCATTTGGGCTAAATAAAAAGTGCGCAAGGGTTATGGGCCTAGCCATACAGCTTTGCCGATACCGGGTTATTTAAACTTCCGGCAAACTGTAGGCTGCCTGCGGGGTCGGTTAAATCAACCATTTGTTTATTATTGCCAAGCTGTAAGCGGTTTAAGCAAGAGTGCGCAAATTCATCACTAAAAAAGTCATACTCTTTAAAACGCGCATTTAAGGCTGGGTTGGCTTGTTGATACACTTTTACACTTTGCGCAACGCCTTGCCAAAATTCGTGCTCGGTTATGCGTTCTTCTCTTACTAAAATAGCGACTAGGTATCTAAAAAAGCAGTCAAATACATCGGTAAAAATACTCAGTAATTCAAGCTCTTTTGGCATAGCAATATGAATACGCGAAACCTCATCAGGTAAAGACTCAGTGCTATTAAGCAGCGCGACTTCTTCGCCTATGTCTTTCATGTAAGCGCCTACAGGTACTGAATTTTTAAGCTTTAAAATAAGGTTTTCGCCGTGGGGCATAAACACTAATTTATGGGCATAAAAACAATGCACTAACGGAATAAGATAGGCATTAAAATAGCTTTGTAGCCAAGCGTAAGTACTTAAACCGCTTTGATCTATTAATGCACCTGCCATACTTTTACCGCTGTTATCTAGGTGCAGCAATGCGGCCATGGTGGTGAGCTGCTCATTATTTTGTAAATTATGGTTTGGGTTTTCGCGCCATAAACACGCAAACATTTTACGGTACGGCGTATCGCCTAATGCGCTTTGCTCAAAGGTGTGATGCGCATACCCTAACGTGGCGTACTCTCTAAGCGCTGTAAAGTTACACGCGCTAAGTGTTGGGTCGTGGTTTACTTTATTAAACACCCAATCGTTTATGGCCGGAGTAACCGCCATATAAGCGCGCGAAAGCCCGCGCATAAAGCCCATATTTAAAATAGACAGCGCCACTTTTAAATACGGTTTATGCGGGTGCGAGCAATTATATAACGTACGAATAGATTGCTGCGCTTGATATAAATCCTCGCCTTCTCCTAAATACACTAAGCGATTATTGGCAAACTCGTTGGCAAATACCACACTTAATTTATGTTGGTACTGCCAAGGGTGGGCAGGTATAAATAGGTAGTCGTCAGGGTTTAGGTTTTGCGCTTGTAGCGCTTTGTTGAACGCATCACGAGTCGTTAAATCAAGCTCGTCACTAATGTGGCTTGGGTAGTCACTAAAATATTCACTGTGGGCAAAATCACATACTGTTTTGTGCGCCGCTAACCAAAGTACTTTAAACGGTTTGCCTACTTCTGGCGCATAGCGTAAAAAGTCGCTTTTGCTAAAGCCAATTCGGCCATTATTAGCCACAAACGCAGGGTGGCCTTCGCTCATTGCCGCCTCTATTTGTTGCAGCCCTAATTTCGCAAGTTCGGCTGCGCTAAGGGTGTTATTTTCGCGTTTATAACAGGCACTGACAAGGGTGGCATTAAGCTCTTCAAGGTAGGTGGCTAAACGCTCGCCAGTTAACCCCAGCGCAGGGCCTTGCACACTAAAAAAGTGCAGCACATCAAGCGCTACTTGCTCATTGTTCAGGTTATAAAAGCATAAACTTGGCTCGTCTATATCTATGTGGTTAAGCGCCATCGCGCGGCCGTTAAATAAAAAGTAACCCCCTTCAATATTTACTTTAAAACCGTGCGGGGTTTGCTTTGCAACCAATAAGCGCTCGTGTACAAGTTCGCTAATGGCTTTACTTTGTAAGTGCCTATTTGCCCACTGCCAATGATCAAACTTTACATAGTCGGTGTTTATGGGGGCTTGGATTTTGTGGTGTAAATTAACGTGCGTTTCAAACGCGGCTTTATTACAAAACCCAAGGTAGGCGTTTTTCTCACCAAGGGTTATTTGCTTAGTATGCACAAAGCCTAAACGCTTATTTAAGGTATGAATTTTACTATTGGCAATATCGGGCTCTACCACTACGCGCGCATTATCGTTATGGGTAAAAATACTGTGTAATACACACTGCATTATTTCAAAGCTAAAATGGCGTTTTGGCTGTGTATTTGGGGCAAGTAAAATATGCATGCCGGTATCGTTTGGCATTACCTCATAGGCAGCCGCAAGTAGCTTGTCGTACACGGGGTTGTAAAGCTCAACAAGGGCTAGTAGCTCATTATTTTGCTCAATAACATACGCATGATGATGCGGGTTGTTTATTATATCTTGGTAGGCGCTGCACATTTGCTCGGGTGTGTGTTTACTCATCCCCCAAAAATGCGCATAAGGCAGAGTAAGCCACTGACAAATAATAGGCATATCGCTTTGCTTTAGTAACCGCATAGTCACATTACCTGAGTGTTGTAACGTGGTTACAAAAGATGAAAAATACATAAAAACTCCTAAATCTATTTAATTATTAAGTGGCTGTGTGTGCGGCTTGGCTAACAAATTTAACGCGCCAGAGCAAAATAGCGCCAAGGCTTGCAAAGCCAATGGCAGCAAAGTAAAAAGGCACGGTGGTATTAAAATATTCCACACTCATTCCCACCAATAACGACGCTAAAATAACGCCAATATTTTGCGCAACATGCACTTTGGCAAAATCACTGCCGTAGTGAGCAGGCTCACTTTTGGCAAATAACATAACCTCTAATAAAACCATGACTTGAAACAGCGCAATACCGTATAGAGTGCGCGAGCTGACAACTAACCACACCGACTCTTGCGCCTGTAAATAAAGCCCAATAGCGCCAAAAATAAGCGCGCACAATAATGTGCTTGTGCGGCTAAATGTAGGAAGAGGTAAGTGCTGCCTAAAGTGATTAAACAACAGCATGAGTAGGGCTGCAAAAGCCGGAATGGCGTACACAAGCGCGCTTACAAACGTACTGCTTTGCGCGCTCATGCCCTGCCAATGGGTCGTAAAAAAAGGCCTAATTAAAAACGCGCTAAAGTGAACCACCACGCTTATAAAGCAAAATTGCCAAATAAAATAGGGGGTGCGAGTACGTGGTTTTTCGCTTTCAATCGCTTGCTGGTAAATACCTAGCTTTAAGCTCACCATTAAATAGGCGCACAGCAGCACTTGTACTACATCACCGGCCGCACTTAATAACAATGCATAACGCGGTTCGTTTAAGCTAAAAAAGTACCCGCCCACTAACGCGCCACCAATAGCACCGAAGTGCATAAGTACCGAAAACAAGCCAATAATAGAAAGGTGCTTGCTTTGCTGCTCTAAACGCAGTGCAAACGGATAAATAAGCAGGTAACTGGCTTTAAGCACCAACATAAGTTGATAATAAAACCAAAATTCCCACACATTAGTAGCAAAATAACAAAGCAACCCAAAGCAGGCGGCAATTACTTGGGTTACAAGCCAAAGAGCCAGCTCGTGGTATTTTTTGGCAACCTTTGCCCACATCGGTAATGCCAGCATAACCGTAATACAACAGTTAGCTACAAACACACCAATAAGCGTGGGGTTACTTACAGAAAATTCGCTGGCAAAAAATTGCGGATAAAACGGCAGTAATAAGGTGTCGCACACCACCGAAATAACCGTAAGCAAAATAAGCGCTAAACGTAAACTCATGCGGCGTTACTCTTTTGCTGTGAATGGGTTTCTACATCGCTTAAATCAAAACACTGAAAAGCAATTTTTTTCTCAACCTGATACGGCGCATAACCGAGTATTTCGCGCAAAATTATACTGTTGCGATAACACGCCATGCCTAAATCGGGCGTTACAAAACCATGGGTGTGCTGCTCTGCATTTTGCACAAATATACGCTTTTGGTCGGTATCTATTGCGTATTCACGGCTTACTATATAACGGCCTTGTTCATCTTCTGGGAGCTGCTGCGAAATAGGGTTTAAAAAAGCGGGGCGCTTGTATTTAAAGCCCGTGGCACAAATTAAATAATCGGTTTTTATTTCAAAGGCTTCATTTAGCTCTTGATGGTAAAACTCAGTCACTAAGCGCCCAGCACTTTTACGTGTATTAGTAAGCTTGCTGTTAGTTTTAAACGTAGTAGAAATGGGCCCATCTAAGCTTTGCGCGTAAAGGGTGTCAAAAATGTCGTTAATTAAATCGCCATTTATGCCTTTAAATAAGTTTTTTTGATTTTGATTAAGCCAGTCGCGTTGCTCGGTTTTTAAATTATAAAAGTAATCAACATATTCAGGAGAGGTCATCTCAAGGGTAAGCTTGGTGTACTCCAATGGAAAATAACGCGGCGAGCGGGCAATCCAATCTAGTTGCAAACCTTGTGGCACGGCTTGTTGTAATAAAGTGTGATAAATTTCGGCAGCACTTTGCCCAGCACCCACAACCGTAATGCGTTTAGCAGCTTTTAGCTCATCTAGGCGGTGGCAAAAGTCGCTACTGTGCAGAACGTTATTTGAGTTACTTTGCACTGCGCAATCAGGAATGTACGGGGCAGGGCCGGTGCCAAGCACTAAGTGGCGCGTAACATAGTGCTGCTCCCCATTTGGGGTGTTGCAGGTAACGGTATAGCACTCACTTTGCTGACAAAATTCAACCTTAGTTACACTTTGCTCAAAGCTTACGTTACTCAGCTGCGAGCACACCCACTGGCAATAGAGGTTGTATTCTTTACGCAGTAAAAAAAAGCTCTCGCGAATATAAAATGGGTATAAGCGGTTATTAAGCTTGGCATAATTTAAAAAACTGTACTTGCTGGTAGGGTCTGCAAGAGTCACCAAGTCAGACATAAATGGCGTTTGCAAAGTAACACCTTCTAGCATCATGCCGGGGTGCCAATCAAATTGGCTACGCTGCTCTAAAAATAAGCTTTTAACGCCCTCTAGTGGCTCACTTAAACACGCTAACGATAAATTAAACGGGCCAAGACCAATGGCTATAAAATCATAAGGTTGGTTGCTCATTATTTTTGCTCCTTATACGTTTGCCACGCAATAGTGCTAATTTGCTCAAGTACAGCGCGCACATCGCTCAATTGGCACTGGGCATTAAGTAACGTAAATTTAAGATAATGACGGCCGTTAATTTTGGTGCGTGCAATCATTGCGTCGCCGGTGTTTAAAAATGTTTGGCGCACGTGCAGGTTTAGGGAGTCGAGTAAATCGGGATTTTGTTTTAGCGCCTCTGGTGCAAACCGAAATACCAGTGCGCTAAGCTCTGGGTAATTTATAACTTCAAAATCAGGGTGGTCGTTAAGTACAATGTGGGTTTGACGAGCAAGGCCAATTACTTTATCAAACGCTCGCCCAAGTGGCGCCTCGCCCATGGTGCGCAGTGTTAACCAAAGCTTTAGGGCATCAAAACGGCGTGTGGTTTGTAAGCTTTTATCAACTAAATTTGGCGTGCCATTGCCGGCCTCAGCTAATGGGTTTAGGTAGTCGGCGTAAAGGGTAATATGGCTAAAGTGGCGTTTGTCACTTAATAAAAACGCACTACAGCTAACCGGTTGCATGAACGATTTATGGTAATCAATGGTAATTGAATCTACTTGTTCTATGCCATTTAAAGCACTACGGTGATGCTCACTTACCAATAATCCGCCGCCGTATGCGCCATCAACATGGCACCAAAGCTGCTCTTTTTTAGCAAGTTTTGCTATGTCTTCAATTGGGTCAATTGAGCCAAAATCGGTTGTACCGGCGGTAACAACTACGGCAATAGGTAAATCGCCCTTGGCTTTAGAATCGGCAATTGCGTGGTTAAGCGCATCCATATCCATTTGCATTTTATTGTTTGTGGTCACAGGTACTACCGCGTTATAACCTAAGCCCAATAACGCCGCAGCCTTTTGAATACTAAAATGCGCTACCTCTGAGCAGTAAATACGAAAACGCGAGGCTACATCAGGCAAACCTTGTAGTTTTACTTCATGATTTGGTGCATAACGACTCACAGCTACTTCGCGTGCAACTAACATGGCCATTAAGTTCGATTGCGTACCACCACTGGTAAAAACGCCATCGGCAGTGCTTGGCAGCTTTGCTTTTTCACAGCTCCAATCAATTAATTTTTGTTCAATAAGAGTCGCGCCAGCGCTTTGATCCCAAGTATCTACGGAGGTATTGATTGCGCCAATGATGTGCTCAGCCACAACCGCTGGGTAGGTAACAGGGCAATTTAAATGCGCCATATAACGCGGGTGATGAAAATACACAGCGTGATCTAAATACACACTTTTAAGCTCGTTTAATACCGCCGGGAAATCAGCAAGAGGTTTAGCTAAATCTACATCGTTAACAGTGGTGGCAAGTGTATTAACCGACACGCCAGAAAACGGCTTTTGCGCTTTAGCCATAGCTTGTTGTACAGCCGAAAGCCCCTGCAAAGACGCTATTTGGTAGTTAATAAATTGATCGAGATTAAATTGAGGAGGTAACCCGTTTTGCTCAAATATTGCTTGATTTTCGATAGGGCTGAGCTGCGCCGATTGTAATTGTGACATATTCGCTCCTTGGTTGTACTTATATTGGGGTTGAGGATCTTAATGGTAACAATTTTCATTTACAATAATGATTAAGGGTTAGATATCGGTTTATTTTCGCATTTATAAGTGATTGATTAGTTATAAGTAATTACATTCAAAACTAACAAAGTGTATAAAATGAGCTATGTGAAAGCGTAAAAGCGTGTGCTAAATAATTACAGTTTGTAAAATAAGTGTGGTGGGTGAAATACAAAAGTTGAGAATTGAAAAAATGGGGAGAAGAGAGCTAAAAGCTAACGTACTATAAAGGGGCAATACCACGATAAAAAGTAAGCCCCTTTACAACTCAGTTAAAGCTAAAGTATTAAAGAGGGGTATCAAAGTAAAAATGCAGCTTAATTGATCTCTTCGAGCTTGTTTTTCAAACCCACTAAATCAGTGGCAACCGTATTAGGCTGAATTTCCCACGGATCAAAAATAGAATCTTCTGAGCGCTTTATCCACGCACCGCGCATACCATGCGAAATAGCGCCGGTTATATCAAACGGATTACTCGAAATAAGCCACGTGTTTACACCCATTGAGTTGGTTTCGCGTAAAAAATGGCTGTAAACACCTGGGTTTGGCTTAAATGTTTTTATATCGTCGGCACTTACAACACCTTCAAAAAACTCACTAATACCAGCGGTTTCGAGCAATTTATTTACCGCATCAGCAGCGCCATTAGAAAACGCAAACAATCGGTAGTTTTGTGCTTTAAGTTGCTCAAGGCCTTTTTTCACATCGTCAAAGGCGGGTAAAATTTTATATTGCTCAAGCAGTTGCTGCTTTTGATCGTCACTCAGCTGCGTTTTATGCGCTAAACACGCGTAATCGAGAGCTTGTTTTGTACATAACGAAAACGGTATATAGTTTTGCATTAATCCGCGCCTAAAGGAGTATTGCAACTGTTTTTCGCGCCATGTATTTGAAAAGTTTTGCGCGTTATCGCCAATCATATCTTCAAGTAAGGTCAGTACGCCATGGGTATTTATAAGCGTGCCGTATACGTCAAATGCGAGTGTGGTTGCCATGTTTACTCCCAATAAATTTAAATTACTTGTAGGTTAGTCGCTCTGAGCTTAACTTACTTTGAACGATTGCTCAAATTAATAAAGCTTATTTGCTTTAAGCGCTAAAGTGTTAATTATCATATTGGTAAAAAGGGGCTATCTTTGTTGTTGATTACTTTGATAGCTGAGTAAAAAAGAGTGGAGCTTAGCTAGTTAAAAACCACAGGATACTATTTTTCAGTATTATAATTTGATTTAAAAATACACTAGACGAAATGTTTACGAATAGATATTATTTGTTCCTGTAAAATGTAAAAGGATGAACATTATGACTTGGAAGCACTCAGGGAAAGCATCGGCTTTTGAATATGTAGCCTTAGATGAAAGTGTAGCTCAATCTTATAACTTGATTTATAACCCAGTAGAACTAAAAAGTACTCGGATTTTAATAACGAAACAAGCTTTAGCTATGCTTGGCAGTTTAAATCGATTTGATCAACAAAAAGTTATCGAAGAAATTACTTTTGTTTGCAATAACCCCAATAGTTGTAGTTCAGTTAAACACAGCACTCTCCCATTTAAACGCTTATTTCGCTCTAAAAATCAGTTCAAGTCTTATCACTATTTAATTGACTTTAAAATCACTGCAGATAATCAAGTTGTGATTCACGATATATACTTCGATACTAATGCCACTGGACCAAAGCCAAGAGAAAGTCTAGAGCGTAACATGCTGTATAACGTCAAACGTCAAGGTGGACGCTTTAATGGGGCTTGGGATAGTGATGAGTTACAGCAAAGTAAAGATTCATGGGGATTATCTGGTTCTGGCGCCACTCAAGTATCTAATCAGCATGCCGCAGTTAATGGAATGCAGAATAGTCTAAATAAAGCTACTTGGTTAATGGGTGCTCATTTAGATGTAGCTTACCCTAAGGATAGTTTTGATACATACACTTTATTTCACAACCCAACGGATCGCATGCTCTATGACGTTGTTGAGTGCATATTTGATAAACGTAAAGGGACTAAATCACAAAATGCACAACATTTAGCGGCTATTTTTTTTCAATCTCAGCAACAGGGGAAAAAAATAAAATGGGTCGTGCACAGTCAAGGTGCTATTATCTTTACTGCGGCACTTGAAGAATATGCTAAAACCCACACTTTTAAACTAACTTCCCAACAAGTAGCCGTTCACTCTCCTGGAGCGTACCTTCCACGATTAAAATCCGCAGCTGCGAGGTTAGGTATGTTAGTGCATCAAGCTAATAGTAACCCGTTTGACTTAGTACCTAACCTGGCAGGACAAAATAATTTATCCCCAAGCAGTTTGGTACGTAGCTTAAAGTTTATGGGGTTAACTTTTTTAGGTACAGAATTAACTAGTCCCCATACGTTACCATATCTGGGGCTCGAGTCTTACCACACTCAACTACGCTTAGCTGGCAATCATCGTAGAGCACAAGATGTACTAAACTATATAGAAAAAAATACATAAAGCGGTTGTATTGAGAAGGATATTTAGATGCTATTGAAAAAAATACTCAGGAACTACCGCGGAGGCCCTGATTTTAAAAATATTCAGGAAGATTATTATTACCTTGACGGTGAGTTTAAATTAACAGTTGCACTTCCAGTTTGTAACCCATTAAAACCACCTAGAACAAAAATTATAAATTATCCTTATACAGAACCAAACTGGTTTGAGAATCATCATAGTCAAATTCGTCACTCGAAATATATTCCAATTCACGAGTCTTATTGGTTTTACTGGCCTCTATTTCGTACTCCAATGACAGGTGAGTTAGGAAACTTGCGTCTAAATATTACCCTTGGAAAGCTATTATCTCCCGTTGCTAGTAGTGAAGAACTTGGTCTTGCCATTCTGAAAGAATATAACGACTATTATAATTCACCCTCAATAGGAAAATATTTTAAAGGACATAACACTGAACTAGTTAATGAAATAGAAGCTCATTCTGCTCGTCGCGCCACACCATTTTCAGATGAAGAAAAGCAGGAGCAAATAGAGTCTCATATGTTTAATGCCGGCTTCCCTGAAATATCTCAATTTAATGAATATAAATTTAATAATATTGAGTGGATAAAATATACTGAGCTTCGTTCTAATGAAACAAAGAAAAAATACGTTTTTGCAACGTTATTAGATAAAAAACACTACCTTATGGCTAATTTTACATTCGATCTAAATATGTCCCATAATGATAAACCTTGGTATAAAGATGCCAATGCAGCTATAGCTCCTATAATGGAAGGAATTACGCTTAAACAATTAGAAAACATAAGTGAGGAAAAAAAGTTACTAAATGACTCTTTTGATAACTAAACAAATTGTAATTTAAAAATATAAAATCAAAGTCCTAGTTTCTTAAGAGCCCCCCCTAGCTTTATACCTTCGTTTAGTTACTCTAAATTAACCACTCTTGTAAACCCCCATTACACTTTGATTAAATAAACGACTAGGTGCTTGCATTGTACTGCTTAAGATTAATAAAACTTATATGCATCGAGCGCTAAAATATCCATTTCGGTATCACTAAAGAGTTTTTCAACCTGCGCACCGCCTGCACCCATTGCGGCAAATAATGGTAAAAAGTGCTCTTGAGTAGGATGGTTAAATAACACATGCGGTGCTTGGTTTAAATAATCTAACAGGGCGGCTGTGTTTTGCGCTAAAAGCGTTTGTTCAACCCATTGAGTAAATTCATTAACCATTTGAACGCGATTAGGCGTAGGTGGTTTTTTAAATAGTTCGGGTAGGTTGTGGCTAATGCCGCCGGAGCTAATAATTAATATATTTTGCTCGCGAAGTGGAGCTATTAATTGCCCATATTCATACATGGCTTTTGCGCCTAAGCGAGTATTTATAGACACCTGCACTATAGGAATATTAGCCTGTGGGTACATTAAGCGCAGAGGTATCCAAACTCCATGATCCCAACCTTGGGTTGCATTAAGCTCGGCCTCAATACCTTTGTCTTTAAAGCGCGCTGCAATATCGTTAGCAAGTGAAGGCTCGCCCGGTGCGGGATATTTAATGTTATACATATGGGCAGGGAAATTATAAAAGTCGTGAATGGTTTTGGGCGCTTTGCCTGCAGTAATCACTATGCTGTTGCTTGCGTCATTGTTAGCAACATCAAAATGGGCCGAAAAAATAATAATAGCGCTCGGTGTTTTAAGTATTTTACTAAGCGATGTTAGAAAATCAGAAGTGGGAGATTGCTTAATTGCCATTATTGGCGAGCCATGTGAAATAAATAAAGTGGGCTGAACCATACTATTTCCTAATGATACCAATGCGCAATAATACTTAATTATTTTTCGGGGCTAAACGTGCCGCTATCTGTGTTAAAAAATTCTCATTTACGACTGCATGGATGCAGAAGGTAGAGCAATGCAGGAGCAATTGCCGAGAACAACTAAATAGCAAATTTTTTGCCTAGCTATCAACACGTTTTTCCATCCTAAAAATAGATCACTTAATTAAGCGAATTGGTATTAGTTTATTTTGATATAGCCATTTTATTGCTTTTTAATTTGGTGATAAATATGCTATTTATTTATAAATTACAAACAACGTATTGTTAATTATGGACAAGCTAACCACCATGAAAACTTTTGTGAGCGTAGTGCAAGAGGGTTCATTTTCTAAAGCTGCCGATAAACTCGATATATCGCCGCAACTTGTGAGCAAGTATGTGTCTACGCTAGAAGAGGGACTTGCTACTCGCTTACTGCACCGTACCACAAGAAAAGTAAGCACTACCGAGGCGGGAGATCACTATTTTACCCGCTGCTTACAGGTGCTAGACGACATAGATGATATGGAAAACTCGCTCGATAACCTAAACGAAAATGTCTCTGGAGTGCTAAGCATTAGTGCACCTATGTCGTTTGGGGTTAGGCACTTAGCACCGCTATTGGTTGAGTTTCAAAAACGTTATCCAAATTTAAAATTAGATCTAAACCTTACCGACCAATTTGTTGATATTGTTGAACAAGGTATTGATATTGCGATTCGCATTGGCGAGTTAAAAAACTCATCCCTTATTGCTAAAAAAATAGCCCCTATTCGCTTAGCGGTCTTTGCATCGCCTGCATATTTAAAGCAGCACGGTACACCCACTACACTGCAAGAACTTCAACAACATAATTATTTACGCTACGCCAACGCAGAGCCGGCTAAAAGGCTTACAGGGGTTAATGAACTTAAAAGCGAGTTTAAACTTGAAAGTAACTTAGTGGCTAACAACGGCGACTTACTTCTCAATACCGCCATAGCTGGCGGCGGCATTGCTATGCAGCCAACGTTTATAGCTGGTGAGGCACTCGCGCAAGGTAAAGTGGTACGTATTTTACAACAGTATGAACCCGAGCCAATGGGGCTTTATATGGTGTATGCAAACAGGCAGTTTTTACCCAGTAAAGTGCGCGCATTTGTTGATTTTGCAAGTAATTATTACACCGATACACCGTATTGGGATTTAGGAGAATGACATGTCGATAACCAATCAATTAGCGTTATTTGTAGATGTAGTGCAACAAGGCTCATTTGCAAAGGCCGCCGCATTAAACGACATGGATAATTCATCACTTTCTAAGCAAATCAAAAAGCTAGAGAACCACTTAGGTGTGCAATTACTTAACCGGTCTACGCGCTCGTTTTCGCTTACCTCGGCAGGGGATGAAATACTCCAACAAGCGCACATTCTTATAGATACCCTTAGTGATATTCACAATATTGCCGACTCATACCAACAAAAACCTAAAGGCATTTTACGCATAACCTCGGGCATGTTTTTTGGGCAGCAATATATTCAGCCTGTTATTAATATATTTATGCAAAAGTACCCAGAGGTAAAAATTACCCTGATGCTTGATGATAAGCGCAACGATATTATTAGCGACCATTACGATTTAGCGTTTAGAATTGGCAAACTTGACGACTCAAACCTAATGGCAAAAAAAATATCTGATATGCACTTTGCACTAGTTGCTTCGCACGATTTTATAGCGCGCTATGGTATGCCAAACACACCTGAGGAGCTTTTAGCTTTACCTGCTGTCGTTTACGGCAATGGCGATGTAAGTTTAGATCAAGTTAAGTTAAGTACCCAGCCTCATGGGGATGAATACAAAACCCATAAAATGAAGGGCAATTATAAAGTAAGCGATGTACGCGCTATGCTTGATGCCACAAAAGCGGGGGTAGGGTATGTAATGCTTGATTTATTTAACCTAGAAAAACCCATAGACGAAATGGGGCTAGTGCCGCTGTTAACTAATTATAAGCTTTCGGCCTCTGGCGCGGGCATTTATGCATTGTATCCGCACCGTAAACAAACGCCACTGGTAAGCGAATTTATAAAAACCGTACAAGAGTATATTGGCAGCCCGCCATTTTGGGTAAGCCATATTCCTAATTACAAACAGCTTTATAATTAATACCATTAATCCGCATTAATACTTAATTATGCAGATTGATATAACAGGCACTAAAAAGCCCCGTTAGGGGCCTGTATACTCAAAAAAATGTTATAAGCAAGGTAGCTTAAAAACCTTCTAACACTACTTTGCCTTTAGCTGTTTGTGTTTCAAGGTGCTGATGCGCTTTGCGTAAATTAGCAGCGTTAATTTTACCTAAGTGCTCACCTACCGTGGTTTTAATTTGCCCTTGGTCAATCATAGTCGCGACATTGTTTAAAATAACGTGTTGCTCTTGCATGTCGTCGGTTTTAAATAACGAGCGAGTGAACATAAGCTCCCAATGTACTGACACGCTTTTATTTTTAAATGGCACAATATTAAGTGTTTCAGGGTCATCAATAAGTGCAAATTGGCCTTGTGGTTTTATCACTTTTTCAATTTCAAGTAAGTGTTGCTCTGTATTGTTTAAGCTTACTAAGTAATCTACTTCGCTTAAGTTTTTAGCTGCAAATTCTTCACTTAACGGGTTACGGTGATTAACAATCGTATCGGCACCTAAATCTTCTAACCACGATATAGTTTCAGGGCGAGAAGCGCTGGCAATAATATTTAATTTAGTACGCTGTTTTAATAGCTGCACCATAATTGATCCCACACCACCGGCGGCACCAATAACTAAAATGCTTTTAGAGCTATCGTTTTTAGCTACGTTTAAACGGTCAAACAGTAGCTCCCACGCAGTGATGCTAGTAAGCGGCAAAGCAGCGGCTTCACCATAAGAAAGCGAGCTTGGCATGTGGCCAACAATACGCTCATCAACTAATTGAAATTGCGCGTTACTGCCTGAGCGCGTAATGTCGCCGGCGTACCATACTTTGTCGCCTGGCTTAAATAACGATACGTTTTCGCCAACCGATTTAACAACCCCCGTTGCATCCCAACCAATTACTTTATATTCGCCATCTGCTGCTGGCATTGCTTGGCGAATTTTAAAATCAACCGGGTTAACCGATACCGCTTTAACTTCTACTAAAATATCGTGGCCATGTGCTGTTGGCGCTTCAAGTTCAATGTCTTGTAGTGATAATTCGTTTTCGATAGGTAAACTTTTTTGATATCCAATTGCTTTCATGGGAGTTGCCTCTTTAGCTAGTTAATACTCTGTGTTGATGACGCTATTTTGGCTTTACCAACGCTATTAAAAAAGAGACAAAACACCCAATTATTATGGAAATAAAATTCCATAATAAAATAGGTAAATAATTAAAATAACAATACTCATAGCTGTTATCGTTTTAAATTAGCAGCGCCTGTTTAACTGTAACGGGGGTTTACAGTTAGCTTATATTAAGCTCAGTTAATTTATTCCATACGCTTTCGCCACCGGGGTGTAAAGCCGCATGATATCTATAAGCATAGTAAGTGATTGGCACGCAGTGGTGCTTGCTACCTACCACTACTAAGGTATTATTTTTAAGCTCGTTCGATATAACGTAGTCAGGTAGCCAGGCAATACCATTACCCGCAACAGCATGCACTTTTAAAAGCTCCGTCATGGACGAAACAAACACTTTATTAAGCTTAGCGCCCGATATTATAGGTTCTAATTGCCTTCCCATGTAGGAGTCTAGGCTATAGGCTAAATGCGGTATTGTCGCATCGCTATCCAAACTATATAAAGCGTTACCCTGCTCATCACAGGCGCTAACAGGTAATAACTTAGCATTCCCTATTTTTTGATGGCTAAACGGGGGGAGTTTAAGGCGCTCGTTATCAAAAGCAATGAGCAAGTCGCATTCACCTTGCTCTAGCGCTTCGGTGGCTTTATCTACATCAATAGCTTCTAAATTAAGCACAATGTTGCGCTCATCTTGGGTTTGAAAATTAGCGAGTTTTAAGGTTAAAAAACTCGCTAAAGAGTGTGCAGCCGCCACCTTTACCGAGTAGTTTTGTTGCACCGACAACTCCTCAAGCATGCTAACTGAGGTATTCATTTGGTTAATTAAGTTACGCGCTGTTATATGAAATATTTTACCACTTGGGGTAAGGGTAATGGGCAGGTTTTCTCGGTCAATTAAGGCTGCGCCAAGGGCATCTTCAAGGGCTTTTATACGCCGGCTAAATGCAGGTTGTGTAACATGCCTAAGCTTTGCCGCTTGCGAAAAGCTTTTTGTGTGCGAGAGCGTTAAGAAATCGTCTAACCATTTACTTTCAATATTCATAGCGGTTACTTAGTTATGCAAGTTATGCATGGGTAGTAAAATAATAGCATTATTCAAACTAAATAAAACACTATAAATTAAGTCTATAAATTCAATAACCGGAATGCAATCATGCTCAGAACCCTTGGTGTATTAGGCGGAATGGGGCCTTTGGCTACCGCCTCATTTATGAATCAGGTCATCGCGCTATCGCCAGCTAAGAATGATCAAGAGCATATACCTATGTTTATAAGGAATATCCCGCAAATTCCTGACAGAACAAAATTTTTAATGGGTCTTGAAGATGAAAACCCATTTTTTGAGCTTAAAAAAGGCTTTAAAGAGCTAACAAGCTTAGGTGTAAGTTGTATTGTTATTCCGTGTAATACTGCGCATTACTGGTACGATGCGCTCACTAAAAATGCCGATGTTCACACCATCAGCATAGTAAAAAGTGTTATAAAACAAGTAAAAGCCACGGGCAAACAAAAGGTGGGTATTCTTGCAACTACCGCTACGCTTAATATGGGCATTTACCAAAATGCGTTTAAGCAGCACAATATTGATTTTGTTGAGCCAAACACTCAACAACAAGCAGCCATAATGGATGGTATAACCGCTGTAAAAGCGGGCGATTTAAATAAAGGTCGCCACTTGTTAAGCAAAGCATACGACTTAATGCTTGCTCAAGGTGCTGACTGCGTGTTGTTTGGCTGTACAGAAATACCACTTGTGTTAAATGAACAAGCCAAACACTCGCCAGACACCTGCCTAGATACCATTGCAATTTTAGCGCAAGAGTGCGTTAACTGGGCATATGCAAACGCCCATCAATCAACGCTCTCAAGTGTGGCATAAGTAAAATCTAGGTAAAGCTAATTAAGCTCTTCAGCAAAGTGTTTTCGATAGCGCTTGGTAAGCTTTGTAGCGCGTATTTGCTCACTTATTAAAGTAAAAATAGCCGAGGCATTTGTTTTAACGCGTTTGCCTTGGCCTACTCGGCGTATTTGCCTTTTTACCAGCGCCATAGTGGCAAGCCCAGCAAGTGTTTTGTCTTTAAAAGTAACACGTGGCATAAGCGGGTTTTGCATTGGTTGTGATTGCCAACAATTAACTAATTGTGGCTGATAGGCCAGTGCTGTCGCCATACCAACGAGCGCAACGCCTGAACTAATAACTTTATTTGCCACATCTAAACGGCTAATACCGCCGGTAGTCATAATCGGTATGGTTGATTGCTCGCTAATGGCTTTAGCAAACTCTAAAAAGTACGCCTCACGCGCAAGTGTTCGCTCATCCCCGGTTTGGCCTTGCATAGCAGGTGCTTCGTAGCTGCCCCCCGAAAGCTCTACAAAATCAACTTTTAATGCGCTTAGCATATCAACAACCGCTTGCGCGTCACTTGGTTCAAAACCGCCACGCTGAAAATCAGCAGAGTTTAACTTAACTGATACCGAAAAACTCTCGTTACAATGTGCTTTAACGCTTTTGGTAATTTCGAGTAATAAGCGGGCACGGTTTTCAAGGCTACCACCCCATTCGTCCTCACGCTTATTAGTAAGAGGAGATAAAAACTGTGCGAGTAAATAGCCATGTGCTGCATGTATTTGCACGCCATTAAAGCCTGCTTTTTCAGCCTGTTGCGCCGTGTGAGTAAATCGGGCTATCACATCATTAATCTCGCTCTTATCCATCGCTTTTGGCTGTGCGAATAAGTACGAGTGCTTACCTAAGTCAAGCGCAATATTAGAGGCACTAAGTGCTTTGCCACCCATTTTTTTAAACACTTGGCGGCCAGGGTGATTTATTTGCATTACCACTTTACAGTCGTTTTGCTGTGCTAAACGTGCAAGGTCTGCAAAAGGCGTTATATCTGTTTGTTGCTCAAGTGCAAGGCCCCCTGGCCCTGTCATTGCAAGGTGGTCGACCATAACATTACCGGTTATGAGTAATCCTGCGCCGCCTTTTGCCCATTCGCTATAAGTATTTTTAAGCACCTGCGATGGCGTTAAGTCAGCCTCTGCGAGATTTTCTTCCATGGCTGCTTTTACTACTCGATTTTTAAGTGTTAAACCACTTGGTAAAGTAAAAGGAGTAAATACGTAGTGTTGTTTATTTTTAGACATGAGATAAACCATTAATTGACATTACAGGCACTATAACCTTAAAGTCAACTTTAAGGTCAAGCCGCTTTTTATAGTAGAGGCAATAGTGAAAATAGGTGAACTTGCTAAACAATCGGGTATTGCAACAAGCACTATAAGGTATTACGAAAGCATAGGTTTGCTCCCTGCAGGCATACGTAATAGTAATGGCTACCGTCAATACACTGCATTTAGTGTTGAGCAACTAAAAATGATTAAATTTGCGCAAAGCTTAGGGTTTTCACTTGAAGAAATACCCACTTTACGTAAACCTAATGAAGAGCTTGATCACACAGCGATTATTGAGCGTCTCACTGAAAAGCAACAAGAGGCCAATGCTCTAATAGAGCAGCTTCAACAAAAGTCTGATCGTATTGGTAGTTTAATTACCCTGTTAAACACAAATTGGTCGGATGGAGAGTGCATTGGTGATGAAAAAATCAATGAGCTTTTAAATGAGGTACAGTATTAAAGGCACCCGCTTTTAATTCAGCGGCGCTTTACCATGAAAACGAATATAAAGCGTTTGTAAACTTTCCGGGACCAAGGGCCACCCAAGCGCAATAGTGTGGGGGCTTGCGCCCCAAAATAATGTTTCTACGTAATATACGTCTATGTGCTCAATTACTTTTGCCTCAGCGTTTATTAGTTTTTCAGCCATGTAATTTAAATAACGCACGGCTTGCTCCTCATTACCAAGCGCAAAAGCGTGTGTTGTGGCTTTAGAAAACGCCTCCATTTTAAACGAGGTTTCATCTTCATCATAGACGCTCATAAACGCGTTAACTTCAGGGAATTGAGTAATGATTTCATCTAACAAATTAAAAATCGTTTTCATATTTTTACCGTGAGCTCAATTAATTGCAGCCTAAGCAAAGAGTTTTGCTTGTAAAAAGTCGAGCTACTCCAGCTCTAATTGGGCTTTTTCTACGCTTTCGTTAGGTAGCTCTTTTTGAACCGATACACCTAACTCTTTAAATTCTGACGCTTGCTTAATTAAGTTACCTTTACCACGGTATAACTGAGAGAATGCTTTGTCGTAGCTATCTTTTGCGCGGTCAAGCTGTTTACCAACACCTTCCATACTTGTTAAAAAGCCATTGAGCTTGTTGTAAAAGCGCTCAGCACGATTTGCCAGCTCTTTAGAGTATTTTGTTTGCTCTTCAAAACGCCATAGCTGTTTAACAATATTAAGGCTCGTAAGCAGGGTAGTAGGTGTAGCTACTAAAATATTTTTTTCGATAGCTTGTTGGTAAATATCGCTTTGGTATTTAAGGGCTTCAACAAAGGCAGACTCTATTGGCACAAACATAATAACCACTTCGGGCGAGTTTATACCTGGGAGGCGATCGTACGATTTACTGGCAAGCTCGTTAATACGTGCGGTAACAGCATTTACATGCTCTTTAATTGCTTGGCTAGCCTCTAGCTCGTTTTCGGCATTAACGTAGCGGGTATAAGCATTTAGCGATGTTTTAGCATCAATCACTAAGTGGCGGTCCTGAGGTAAATACACCACTACATCGGGGCGCAGTCGGCCCTCTTCAGTATTAAACGATACTTCGCGCTTATAATCGGTGCCTGCGCGAAGGCCTGCGCTATCGAGTACGTTTTCGAGCATTAGTTCGCCCCAATTGCCTTGCGTCTTTTTTTGTCCTTGTAAGGCATTACTGAGCTTATCAGCTTGTTCGGTAATAGCTTGGCTTTTAGCTTGCAAATGTAAAAGCTCGGTTTTAAGGGCTGCACGTTGTTTTAAATCTTCAACGTGAATAGACTCCATTTTATCTCTAAAGCCTTTTAACTCCCCTTGCACTGGCTTTAATAGTTGCTCAATGCTTTCTTGGTTTAAGGTTTTAAAGCTTTGCGATTTTTCTTCTAAAATTTTATTTGCGAGGTTTTCAAACTCTTTTTTTAACACATTTTTGCTTTGCTCAATTTGTGCAAGCTGTTCGGTAAAGTTTTGCTGTTTTTGCTCAAGCGTAGTGCGCATATTATTAAGCTCAATATCGCGCTGATTATATTGCTCTCGCAAGGCTGTCAGTTCGCCTTCGGCTTTACGCCAAAAGTGGTTATATTGAACACTTTGTTTTTCTTGCTCACTAAAACGGGTTTTAAAATGCTGCGCTTCGTCGCGCTGTTCTTGATGTGATTGCTCGAGCAACTCGTGCTCATCAAGTAAAGCCGCGTATTGTTGTTGTTTATTGTCGTACTGGTTTTGTAATAACGACACTTGTTGCTGCTGCTCACTAAGGTGTTGTTTTAACTTATTACGAGAAGGGAGCGACACAAGGACATATAGTACTAGTCCTGTTGCGAGCCCTGCGCTGGCACTTAACCAATCAATATGTGTTATTAACTGAGTAAACATAAAATAAACTTATAAAATTTAGAGACATGCCATCATAACGAATAATAGTAGTGTGGGGTAGAGGAGAAATACAAGCATAAAAAAAGCCAGCTAAAACATAGCTGGCTCAATCATTACTAAATTTAGTAACCAATCAGGGAAATCAACATGAAGCTTGTGATAACTGCAATTATTCAACAAGCATAATAGTAGACGCCGATGCTTTAATTAAGTTCCAATAAAACTAAAAAATTTATAAGATAAATTTTGGACATAAAAAAAGCCAGCTAAAACATAGCTGGCTCAATCATTACTAAATTTAGTAAC
>NZ_CAWUKC010000016.1:0-52066 GCF_963922945.1 uncultured Pseudoalteromonas sp.
TAGTGTTCATCAATAGGCTGATAAGCATTTATTTTAGGCAACAAGTTGATTAGGGTTTCTATTAACTCTTTTTGCTCATTATCTCTATGATAGGCCACAAAAATATCACGCGAAGTATGTTCTACATCTTTTACATGAAACAACTCCCCCTTTTCTAAGTGAGACTCAACAAGCACCTCAGGTATAAAGGCACTACCGCCACACTGCAGAATTAAATCAAGCGCAATACGACCTGTACTGGTTCTAAAGTAAGGCGGCGTTTTACCTGTAAACTGACGCGCATGCCAAAGCGAGAAGGTAGTACCCCAATCTACGTAAACATATTGATTGTCAAAAAAGTTTTCGTTGGTAGCCGTGTCATAACCACTTACCGGAATAATAGGTAACTCGCAAATTCGCTCAACTACGAGTTCATCAACTTTAGGGGGGTCAAATAAAATGGCTAAATCAAGCGTACGCTCTAAGAGTAGACGAGTGCTTTCTTGTTGAGCCTTGACCTCTGCAACCAATGACACCCCAGGCATAGCTGACACAATATTAGTAATACCAAATTGCAAAAAAGCATCCCATATATTGGGCGTACCCGCTAAACTTATTTGTTTATGCATGTTATCGGCAAGTGCTACATCTACCTTGGCGCGCTGCATACCTGTAATAATCATCTTAGCGTGCGGAAGTAAACGCTCACCAGGTGCTGTTAATTGAATATTGTTACGCTGGCGAATAAACAGATTAACACCCAACCCTTGCTCCAACTGGCGAATTCGAAAGCTGACCGCTGATTGAGTGATATACAGGTTTTCGGCTGCTTTACCAAAGTGCCTTGTGCGCGCAACCTCTACAAATGTTTTTAATAAATCTATATCCAATTTTTTATCCTCACGATAAAAATAACTTGTTTAATAAATTGCCAAACTTGCATCATACTCCAGCAATAAATGGGTATGAGGATACTATTATGAGCAATGATATTTCACTACTTCGCCAAGCTTTTGTTAGCCAACGTCAGTTTTATGATGATAACAATTTTCCTCGTGGGTTTAGCCGCTGTGGAAACTTTACCTTATTAGAAGCCAGTATATTAGAGCAGCACGGCGTTGTACTAAAAGCGCTTTTTGACAAAACTTTAGCGCCACAAAACGCCATACAAGAGCAGTTTGTTGACGTGGTGTGTAGCGCCAAAGAACCGACTAACCCCATAGAAAAAACATGGCTTAAATATTTAAAACTCACAACCTGTAAAAGTAAGTTTCATACGCTGTTTGGGCGCTCAAAAATATCGAGCCAATTACCTATAAACCAAGAAGACTATAGCGAGTCAGATACCGTATAAGCCACTAAGATATTTGCTTTTTTGCGTTTTAACAGTTAAAACTTGTATTAGCAAACATATTTGCAAAATATCATACAAGGTTGTTACGTGACGCGAAAAATACTCATCATTGAAGATACGCCAACAATAGCGCGTGTGCAAAAGCATATCGCGCTTAAAGCAGGTTACGATGTAGATGTAGCCGACTCTTTAAAGGCAACAAAAGAGTTGATCAAACACAACAGCTATTTTTGTGCTGTTGTTGATTTTATTCTTCCTGATGCCCCTAACGGTGAGGCTATTGCGGATACGATAGAAGCCGATATCCCAACTATTGTTATGACTGGCAACATAGATAAGCAAACACGCGACACTGTAGAAAAATACCCAATAATCGATTACATAATCAAAGAAAACAAACAAGCTTACCAATATTTAGAAAAACAACTTAACCGTTTACCCCGTAACGAAAACGTAAAAGTACTTGTTGTTGACGACTCAACCTCTACCCGCAGATACATTTGCAGCTTACTAAAGCGCCACAAATACCAAACACTCGAAGCAAAAGACGGTAGACACGCCCTTGAGATACTCGAAAACCAAAAAGACGTATCTGTAATCATTACCGATAACGAGATGCCTAACATGAATGGCGATGAGCTATGCGCTGAAATTCGCCGCCTTTACAGCAATGACGAAAAAGCCATTATTGGTATTTCGGGTGCTGATTCATCAGCCCTTTCGAGCTTATTTTTAAAAAATGGAGCTAATGACTACTTACACAAACCCTTTAATAGCGAAGAGTTTTACTGTCGACTGAGCCAAAACGTCGACATGCTTGAACAAATAGCCACAATAAAACGCCAAGCAAATACTGATTACTTAACAAAACTACCTAATCGCCGCTACTTTTTTGAAGAGTCGAGCAAGTCGCTCAAGGCTTTAAAAATGTCGCAGCAAAATGGGGCACTGGCTATGCTAGATGTCGACCATTTTAAATCAATTAACGATACATACGGCCACGATGCGGGCGATGAAGTCTTAAAAGGGTTGGCGGTGTGTTTTAAAAAGTACTTTGAAAAGCAGTTAGTTGCTCGCTTAGGCGGTGAAGAATTTGCCGTTTACTTTGCTAATGTCACCACAGCGCAAGCGCTAAAACGCTTAGACGGGTTTAGACAATTTATAGAGCTTAACAGCCAAGAATTTAGCCAAGAAAAAATTAAATTTACCATCTCTATTGGCTTTGCCAGTGGCCCTATTTACCAAATAGATGAGCTACTTAAGCAGGCCGATTTAAAGCTATATAACGCAAAAGAAACCGGCCGTAACAAAGTGGTAAGTTAAGTTATTGATTACACCTCAGCAGCTGTGATTGCCGCTTTTTTACGTTTACGCGATTGATGATAAGAGTCCCAGGTAAATATCGCCAGCGCACTCCATATACAAGCAAACGTAATCACCCGCTCTGCATCAAACACTTCACCATAAAACACCACGGCGAGCATAAACATTAAGCTTGGGCCTATGTACTGAAAAAAGCCCAAGGTCGTGTATTGCAAACGCTTAGCCGCTCCAGTAAAGCAAAGCAGCGGCAAGGTAGTAATAATGCCAGCACTAATTAACAATGCATTGGTATGCCAATCGTTTAGAGCTAAGTCTGAGGTAGGCGTTGGTGCCATTACCCACCAGTAAATTAAAGCAACCGGCAATAATATTAGGGCTTCGAGTAAAATACCTGGCAGCGCTTCAACAGGTAACTTTTTACGAAGTAAACCATAAATCGCAAATGACGTGGCAAGCGAAAAAGCCACCACCGGAAACGAGCCAAAACTGACCAATTGCAGCAATACGCCAGCAAATGCTAAAAATACGGCGACCCCTTGTAACTTGCGCAGCCTCTCACCTAAAAAAAGCATCCCTAATAAAACATTGAGTAATGGATTTATATAATAACCTAAGCTGGCATCAAGCATATGATTGTTGTTTACTGCCCAAATAAACAACCCCCAATTAAAGCCCAATATTGAGGAAGTAAGTACTAACATTAAAATAATTTTAGGCTGCACGACTATGCGCTTAACTTTATCCCAGTATTTAAGCACACTGACGACCAGCACTAAAAAAACCACAGACCATACAACACGGTGAGTTAAAATTTCAAAGGCAGAAACATGTTGTATTTGTTTAAAATAAATAGGCGCAAGGCCCCACATTAAAAAAGCTAAACAGGCAAAAATACCGCCTTTACGCTGCTCGTTTGCAATCGACATATATACTACCTACACATACTAAAAGGTCGACAGTGTATACCAATTCGAGCTGTTACGTGATTTAATTTGAGGCGAGTAAGCCTAAACGTAAGCTCATTTATTTGTGCGCCCTTATCCTACTAAATATGTCCCTGTACCAAAGGCAATTTGAATTGCTTTTTCATTGTGCAACTCCATTCTACAAACACACACTTTGTTACCCGAACGGATCAATGTTGCACTAGCAGTAAATACCTCCCCTTTACCGGGGCGTAAATAATCTGTACGTAAGTCAATGGTTCCTAAAGTAGCCAGCTTTTGCTGTACGCTTTTTATGTCCAGCTCGGTAAGTTTATCTATAACACTCGCCGCAGCAAGCATACCACCTACATTATCAAGTACCGCTGATATAATACCGCCATGCAAGATTTTTTGCGCAGGGTTACCAATAAACACATCCTGCCACGGAAACGTAATTGCAGCTTGCTCAGCGCTCAGTGCATTTACTGAAATGTTTAAAAATTGGTTAAATGGCATACCATTTACAAATAACTCGCCAACTTGCTGAGTTAACATCTCTTTGTTCATTATTATTCTCCATGTTAAACTGGTACGATGAGTTAAGCATACCTCAAGTATACAAACCAGGCACTAATTAAATCATTTATCGTTAAGCTAAAGACATCCTATAAAAAAAACACTAAAATAGCCGCCAATGAATACTCTAACCCCTACTCCTAGTACATTGGTCCGAAAGCCCGATACGGTTCTAAAGCAAGTGTTTGGCTACAGCGAATTTCGCGATGGCCAAAGCGCTGTGATTGACGCGGCCATAAATGGCCAAGACTCATTAGTCCTGCTCCCCACTGGCGGCGGAAAGTCTGTTTGTTATCAAGTACCTGCGTTAGTGCTTGAAGGGGTTACCGTGGTTATTTCTCCACTTATCTCGCTCATGCAAGATCAAGTAACACAGCTTCAAGCATTAGGTGTTAAAGCGGCTTACATCAACAATAGCCTGGCTCGCGAAGAGCAGCAATTGGTGTATCAGCAATTGCACCAAGGGCTAATTAAATTACTGTACGTTGCTCCTGAAAAAGTACTTCAGCATGAATTTACCGAGCGCCTCAGCCACTTAAATATAAGCTTATTTGCGATTGACGAAGCGCACTGTGTATCGCATTGGGGGCATGACTTTAGACCTCATTATTATCGATTAAATGAGCTTAAACAGCGCTTTTCGCATGTACCTATGATGGCACTGACCGCCACGGCCGATAAAGCGACACGCTTTGATATAGTTGAACAATTAAAATTACAACAGCCCTATATCCATACTGGCAGCTTCGATAGACCTAATATTCGTTACACCATTGAGGAAAAGTTTAAGCCCATGGCGCAACTACTGCGCTATTTAAAAGAGCAAAAAAATCAAAGTGGCATTATTTACTGCACAAGTCGTAAACGCGTTGATGACATTGCCGAAAAGCTCGCTGATGCAGGCTTAAATGCCGCCGCTTATCATGCAGGTATGAGCAACGAACAACGCCAATTTGTGCAAACTGGGTTTGCCCGCGATGACATTCAAATAGTGGTTGCCACCGTGGCCTTTGGTATGGGTATAAATAAACCAAATGTGCGCTTTGTATTGCACTACGATATTCCAAAAAGTATTGAAGCTTATTACCAAGAAACAGGGCGAGCCGGGCGTGATGGTTTAGCGGCAGAAGCCATTATGTATTTTGATCCTGCCGATATAGGTCGAGTTAGGCGCTTTTTTGAAGATATAGATGACGAGCAGCGCCGTAGGGTAGAAGAGCAACGTTTTAACTCAATGGCCAGCTTTGCCGAAGCACAAACATGCCGCCGCCAAATATTATTAAACTACTTTAGCGAATATAAGCGTGAGCAATGTGGTAACTGCGATATTTGTATTAATCCACCAAAAAGCTTTGATGGTACGCTCGTAGCACAACAAGCGCTTTCGTGTGTGTACCGAGCAGGGCAGCGTTTTGGCTTAGGCTACATTGTGGAGCTTTTACGTGGTGCCAATACCAGTCGTATCCGCGATAATAATCACCACGAGCTCAGCACCTATGGTATAGGTAAAGATAAAAGCAGTGAATTTTGGTTAAGTATTTTACGCCAGCTTATACACCAAGGTTTATTAAGCCAAGACATTACCCAAGGTGCCTCGCTGCGCTTAACCGAAGCAGCACGCGCAGTACTTAAAAGTGAGTATGCCTTACAACTTGCCGAGCCGCGCTTGCAAGCTAAGCACGTATACCAAGATAAACTGGCGCAGTTTAATTACGACAAAAAACTATTTGCCCGCTTACGGGCTCTGCGTAAAGAGCTTGCCGATGCCGATGATGTGCCGCCGTACGTTGTATTTAACGATAAAACCCTCGCCGAAATGGCGCAGTTAATGCCCACCAGCGACAGCGAGTTTTTAAAGGTGTCGGGCGTTGGCTTTACCAAACTCAATAAATATGGCGGCGAATTTTTAACGGCCATTCGTAACTACCTTGCTAATAATTAAGTAAATCATGACCAAAATTGAATACAATCACGCCCATAAATGCATTGTTATCAGCCCCGTAGAGGCACCTCATGATGAAGACTTTGAGCTGTGGAGCACACTGTTTTTACACGCTGATGAGATAACCATTATTGATTACGCAGAAGGGGCTGATCGTCATCAATTACGTTTTAGCTATCAACAGCAAACCTTTAATTTAAACTTTGAACACTACAGCGAAAGTATTTGGATTAATGGTGAAGGCCATGAAGCCGAGCACTTATTAGCTGCCCTAGCCTTTTACTTAAGCTAAAACGCATCCCTATGTTCTAAACAAGCAGCGTTGAGGTTAATTAACAAAGGTGCGTAACGGTAACAATTAATTAGTTTCAAAATCCATACCTTTTACTTACATTGTAATAACAATGATGTAAGCTGATATTACGACTCATATTGGCAGTAGTATTGAAGAGGTTCAATGGTGAATAAAAAATGGATTGCACACTGTTGTATAAGCTTAGCTCTCGTAAGCTTTAGTGCGCCTAAGGCCTTTGCACAACAACCAAGCAATAAAACTAGCAGCTGCCCCACAGTGCAATCGCACTCAAACAAAAGCAATAATTTACGCCGCGAAGTTGAAGATACAACCACGCTCGTTAATAGCCGCAGCGATGCTCAAATAGCGTCAATTACCCTTAAACAACTCAATGTGTTTAATACCGAACTGGAAGAGGAAAATAACGCGCTTTTTCGTTTTGCTAACCGTGCGCATATCCAAACAGAGCCAGATGTAATTAGTAATATTTTGTTATTTAAACAAGGCGATAATTACAATGCCAGAAAACTCGCTGAGTCAGAGCGTTTATTACGCCAACAAAACTATTTATACGATGCGCAAATAAGCGCGATTGAAAACTGCGACGGCAACGTAGATGTAACCGTAGTAACTCGCGATTTATGGACCTTACTACCCGAAATAAGCTTTAGCCGCAGCGGTGGCGAAAATAAATCCAGCATAGGTTTTCGCGAGTCGAACTTACTAGGTTGGGGTAAGCGTTTATCGTTTTCTCGCACCACCGACAGCGATCGTAATGGTTATTTATTTGTTTATGACGATCCTAATATATTATCAAGCCGGTATCGCGGGCGCTTAGAATATGCCGATAACAGCGATGGTAAACGCCACTTATTAGAGTTAACTTACCCGTTTTATGCCATAGATACGCCCTATAGCTATGGTATTAAAAGCTTTTCTGAACAAAGAGAAGAGGCGCTGTATCGCCGGGGTGACGAATACAGCGAGTTTGATCAAACAACCAATTTTTTTAGCGCTTTTTTAGGTCACTCTAAAGCATTATCTGATAGCTGGACGCAGCGATTGACACTTGGCTATGTAAACCAAGAAGACAGCTTTGCAGAAATAGAAACAACCTTTGCTCCCTTAGCCAAAGATAGACAGCTAAGTTACCCCTATGTTAGCGGTCATTGGTTTGAAGACAGTTATATAAAAGTACGTAATTTTGACAGTATTTCGCGCACAGAAGATTTAAATTTAGGCTGGAACATTAAAGCGCTTTTAGGTTACTCCGATGAGTCTCTTAGTAATGATGACAGCAGAGCCGTGTATTCGTTAAAAGCTAAAAAAGCGCACTTTACTACCGACAGAACGCTGTGGCGTTTTAGTGCACAAGTGGGTGGTTATTGGAATAAAGAGCAAAAACAGCTTGAAAACTTTTTGGCCACCAGCGAAGTGCAGTACTACTTAAATACCAGCGAAAACCAATCCTGGTTTGTTAAAGCCCGCGCCCAGTATGCTAAAAACCTAACTGCCGATAAGCAGCTAACACTTGGCGGCGAAACAGGCCTTCGTGGCTATCCCATGGATTACCAGCACGGCGACCGAAGCTTTTTAGTCAGCCTAGAAAAACGCTATTACTGGGAGTACGATTTACTGCAGTTATTTAAAGTAGGTGCAGCGGGCTTTGTTGATGTTGGCCGCGCTTGGTTTGACAATGAAGACAATGGCGAGAACGATCATGTTTTAAAAAATGTTGGGGTGGGTTTGCGCCTAGCGCCAAGCAGAGCGAACTCTGGCACCATGATCCACCTTGATATTGCCGCCCCACTAGATGGCTACGATGATGTTGATTCGGTGCAATGGCTTGTGAGTGTTAAAAACACTTTTTAAATAGCGGGTAATAAACGAAAGCGCTACACTAGCGCTTTAAACTTACTTAAAAATAGTACGGGAACACACTTTGGAATTTTTCGAGCTTTTAGAGCTAATGGGTACGCAATATAAATTAATTGTTACCCTTATTGCTATTTTACTTTTTCCACTTTTATTAAAAGCCACAAAAAAACTGCTCGAAAAAGCCATTAAAGGCAAAGTAGATATTCATCGCAAATTTAGGGCTGAGCTTTTATTAAAAATTATTTTAGCGCTTGTTGTACTGTGTTTAGTGCTGATATTTTGGGGCATTGAGCTGCGTGGCTTATTAGTACTTGGCTCATCATTATTTGCTATGCTTGGGGTCGCTTTATTTGCCGCTTGGTCTTTATTGAGTAACCTTACCGCTTTTTTACTTATGTTTATTCAAAATGGTTTTCATGTAGGTAATTGGGTACGTATTATTGATGGCGCAAACCACATAGAAGGCCGCATAGTCGAATTAGGTTTAATGAACGTACTCCTTGAACATGTAGATGGGCATAGAGTTGTTTATCCTAATAACCTGTTTGTTACCCGCCCTGTTATGGTGTTAAATAAGGAACCAAAGCCTACTAAAGCGCCGGTAATAAAACGCATAATTGGCCCTAAAAAAACATAGTTTAAAAAGTCATGTTCACAAAAAAGCCGCAGTAGATAAATTACCTACTGCGGCTTTTTACTAGCTAACACAATGCTAATTATTTAGCTCAGCTGTTTTAAGCTCTTCATCTAAATCATTTATTTCGTCAATAAAGTGCTCTAACTGCTGCTCTACTAGGCTATTTGCATTTGCAAAGTAGGCAAGGTGAAATACCGCATCCCCCTCGTTTACCAGTGGCATAGTTTGCTGACCTATTACAATACCGCCTTTAGGCGCTAAAAGCTCAAGCTCGGCATCACCTAATGGGCTACTTATATATGCCAGCACTTGGCCTTTTTCTACATGCTCACCCAGCGATACCTGCGCGCGTACAATGCCATCTACCTCAGCGCGTATCCAACTTGTAGAACCCGCAATAATAGGATCGGGCAGTTTTTTAGGACGTTTGCCACGGATCATTTTTAAATGCCGCATCACATAGTCCACACCCTGTACACCTGCGGCAATGGCTATAGGATCAAAGCGTAAGGCTTCACCCGCTTCGTAAGTAATAACCGGTATACCTAAATTAGCGGCTTCACTTCGTAATGAGCCATTACGAAGAGATGCGTTAATAACCGCTGGTGTGCCGAATGCTTTAGCCATCTCAGCGGTTGCTTCATCATCTAAGTTAGCGCGTATTTGCGGTAAGTTAGTACGATGGATAGCCCCGGTATGTAAATCAATAATGTGGGTACAATGTACCGCCACCTGATTAAAAAACATATGCGCCATACGCCCCGCCAGCGATCCGCGCTCAGAGCCCGGAAAGCTGCGGTTCATATCGCGTCTATCGGGTAAATAACGCGACTTATGAATAAAGCCAAACACATTAACAATTGGCACGGCAATTATGGTTCCGCGTAATTGGCTTGCATCTATTTTAGATAGCAACTGGCGCACAACTTCTACACCATTTAGCTCATCACCATGAATAGCTGCACATATCATTAAAACAGGGCCTTCCATCACACCATTAACCACCTCAATAGGAATATTAAGTGGTGAATGGGTGTAAAGTTTAGCGGCCTCCAACGCGAGAGTTTTGCGCTCGCCCACCCCAATACTTTCCTCTAATAAAGTAAAAGGGCGATTAATTTTAACCTTTGCCACGGGTTGCGGTTCCTTTAATAGCAGCGTTTTTTTCGATAAACTCGATGACCATACCAGCAATATCTTTACCAGTTGCCACTTCAATCCCTTCAAGCCCTGGTGAAGAGTTAACTTCCATAACCAGTGGACCACGTGATGAGCGAAGTAAATCAACACCCGCTACATTTAAGCCCATTGCTTTTGCTGCAGCAACAGCTGTTTTACGCTCTTCAGGGGTAATGCGTACTAATGTAGCGCTACCACCACGGTGAAGGTTTGAGCGAAACTCGCCTTCTTGCGCTTGGCGCTTCATGGCCGCTATTACTTTATCCCCTAATACAAAACACCTAATGTCGGCACCGCCAGCTTCTTTAATGTATTCTTGAACCATAATATTGGCTTTTAAGCCCATAAATGCTTCAATCACACTTTCAGCTGCTTTACGTGTTTCGGCCAGTACAACACCAATGCCTTGTGTGCCTTCAAGTAGCTTAATAACTACAGGTGTACCCCCTACCATTTCTAGTAGGTCTTTTACATCATCTGGCTTGCTGGCAAAACCTGTTACCGGCATGCCTACACCTTTACGTGATAAAAGTTGAAGTGAGCGTAATTTGTCGCGCGAACGAGAAATAGCCACTGATTCATTAACCGGGTAAACCCCCATCATTTCAAACTGTCGCAACACTGAGCAGCCATAAAACGTTACCGATGCCCCAATACGTGGAACAATGGCGTCAAAATCTTTAAGGTTTTCACCACGGTAGTGAATTTCTGGCTGCTCTGAATTTATATTCATGTAACAACGAAGCGCATCGATCACCTTAACCTCGTGACCACGTGCCTCAGCGGCCTCAATTAAGCGACGGGTTGAATACAAACTACTGCTACGAGATAAAATACCAATTTTCATAGTTAAAACCTTAACTATCTAATAAATGTGATAAAGCCGGGTTAACGACTATACGATTTTCCATGGCAGTACGCCCTAATAACATTCTAAACTTCATTGTTGCTCTACTTGTTAAAGTAACTTCTATTGGCCAGCTATGCTGCCCTGCATACAATGTTGTTTCTATAAAGTAGCGTAACTCCTTTTGTCCACTTGAGCTGGTTACGTGCTTCATTTTTTTAACCTTTGCATTGCAAGTGATTTGCGTTTGCTCATCATCTTGCAATGGTTGGGCTAAAAACTTTACCCATTTTTCTCCGCTAACTTCGTACTCTTCAATGTTAATTGCATGAATACATGAAGTGCGGGCGCCAGTATCAATTTTTGCTTTTATCTTCTCAATGCCTAGCTCAGGTAAACTTAACCACTCACGCCAACCAACTGTGATTTTTGCTGTCATAAATGTGCCCTTAATAAAAAAGTGACTTATACGCTACGGGTCAAAAAACACCAACGAAATAAATTTATCTAGTCGATTAGCAAATTAAATTGATCTTTCATAGGAACTAATCACACAATGCGCGCCTTGCTAATTACAGCTTATAGCCGCTTTATTACGCATAAATACTCTGCGTATGTTTTATAAAATAAACTTAACTTATTAAAAGTTAAGGCAAGTTTGTAAAGCACTGTGCAGATACACTATAGTTAACTGTATTAAAAATACACTATTATATGAGTTTTAAATATGATTAATGGTTTACTGCATGCACTGGTGCTTGATGAAAAAGGCGGCGCTCGCGCCATAGAAAACACCCGCGATTTAAATAATTGGCAGCCAAACCAAGGTAAACTTTGGATACACATGGACTATAGCCAAAGCGAAGCGGTTACATGGCTAAAAAACCAAGAGCACCTTACCGAGTTTGAACTTGACTCGTTGATTGCTGATGAAACTCGCCCGCGATTAACGCCAAGCACACATGGTCATATGCTGTTTTTACGTGGTGTAAATTTAAATCCGCAGCAAAGCCCTGAGGACATGGTGTCGATTCGTTTATTTATTAATGAATCTGTGATTATTACAACACGCAAACGCCGACTTCTGTCAATTCAAGATATATTAGCAGAGCTCAATGCTGGTCATGGCCCTTGCTCTATATCTGAACTCGTTTGTTCTATTACCCAAAAGCTGACATCACGAATGCAAAGTATTA
Source organism: uncultured Pseudoalteromonas sp. (assembly GCF_963922945.1). Taxonomy (GTDB): domain Bacteria; phylum Pseudomonadota; class Gammaproteobacteria; order Enterobacterales; family Alteromonadaceae; genus Pseudoalteromonas. The sequence continues at coordinate 12,133 of NZ_CAWUKC010000016.1, forward strand.
TTGATTCGCTCGATGAAACACTCGACGAATTTGAAGAAGAAATAGATGAGCCAAGCAAAAAGTTTGATAACCAAGGTTTATCTCAACTGCGCCGCCAAACTATTGCCTTAAAGCGTTATTTAAAGCCACAAAAAGAGGCACTTAGCCTAATGGTAAATAACCACTTTCCATGGCTTTTAAGTGAAGATAAAGCAAAATTAAACGAAACCACTAACTTACTTATTCGTTATTTAGAAGAGCTAGATAGCGCAATAGAGCGTGCACAAATTATTCAGCAAACCATTACCAATCAAGTGTCTGAGCAATTAAACCAACGCATGTATGTAATGTCGGTAGTAGCAGCACTTTTTTTACCGCTGGGCTTTTTAACGGGCCTTTTAGGGGTAAATGTTGGCGGTATACCTGGCACTGAAAACCCTTATGCATTTAGTGCATTTGTGATTTTTTTAGTGGTACTTACTGGTGGGATTGGGGTGTATTTTAAAAGTAAGAAATGGCTGTAAATAAATGACAACTTAGCTTTTTTAACACAGGTAGTCACGTTTAAGCTTGCCAGATGATTAAGTAACAGTGCGATAGTTTAATGCACAAAAAAGCGAGCATATAAATGCTCGCTTTTATCAACTAGCTAACGCCTTACTCTTGAAAGTAAGTGCCCCAACCGTCGTACTCAACATCACACTCAACAGCAAGCGCTGCTAGCTTATCAACGTCTTCCATTATAACTTCAACGTCGAGCTCTGCTTCAACAACAATGTCAAAGCTCCAAATTTTACCGCCATCTTCTAGCTCAAGTTCTGCTGGCTCTTCAACATCGTAGCCTAATTTAAAAGCAGCCAGTGCCGCTTGCTCTAATTTGCTAAAATCTTCGCATACAAAATGATGCTCAACTTCATAAAGTATTTCAGGATCAGAGCCATCTTCAAGTAGTGAACTTACGATGTCTTCACTTATTTCACGCCAGTTTTCCATTATTTATCTCTCGCTTGAGCATCTAATTCAGTTATTTTAGCGGCCATAATACTATGCACTTGGGTAGCCTGTTCACGGGCACCTGCGTTTTTATCTAGTGATATAGGCGCTAACATTTCAATGTAAATTGTACCATTATCCCAGCGATTTAGCTTAATAGTTTTATCGGTTGTGCTCATACATACTGGTACTATGGGTACATCTGCGCTTAGCGCGGTGTGAAATGCGCCAGTTTTAAAAGGCAGTAAACCACGGCCATAGCTTCGCGTGCCCTCAGGAAATACCCAAATAGATAAGCCATTTTGTTTAATTTTTTCAGCCGCTTTTGAAATTGTACCCGCCGCTTTAGAACGATTAGCTCTATCAATCAGTATGTTTCCAGACAACCAATAAAGCTGACCAAAAAATGGGATCCACTTTAAACTTTTTTTGCCTAAGCTCACGCAGTTTTTAGGTACCATGGCCGAAACAGTAAATAAATCGTAATTATTTTGATGGTTTGATATGTAAACCGCAGGACCAATACCCTCTGCATTAGGGTGGCGCTTAAGGACAAGTTTAACCCCTAACATTTTAGCCATTGAGCCAAACCAACCAGCTATTACATGTACATTATTAGGATGAAACGGTCTCACTATCGACAACAACAACCCAAACACGCAGCTGAAAAAGATAAACAGCACTATAATTAAAATACGTATAACAGCTAACAAACTACTCTCCAAAATGTGTGTGCAATGCGCTAAAAGCCACGCATATTAAACTATTATAACGCGATTTTATGACGATCACGAGGCAATAGCGAACAGCTGTAAGCTGAACTTCACCCACAAACAAAAACGGCCTGCAAAAGCAGGCCGTTAGAGGTATATATTACGGGCTTATTCCTCAGCTAACGAGTCTTCACTTTGCTCATCGGCCGGTGTAAATTCAACAACCGCTTCATCAACACGTTGTAAACCTCTTGGTAATTTGTTACCTCTGCGTCCACGCTCGCCATGATAATGCTCCAAATCGCTCGGTTTAAGTGTGAGCTTTCGTTTACCAGCATGCAGCGTAACGCTACTGCCTTGTGGTACTACTGCAAGTACTTTTACAAACTCTTCACGTGCTTGCACTTTAGCGCCAGGTATAGAGATGATTTTATTGCCTTTACCTTTACCCAGTTTTGGTAAGTCACGCAGCGGAAATAACAGCATTCGTCCTTCGTTCGAAATAGCCATGCAGTAATCGCTCGCTACATCGTTCACTCTTATGGGTGATAGTAAGATTCCTCCCTTAGGTACACTTACCAAAGCTTTACCGTTTTTGTTCTTACTGACTAGGTCTTTAAAGTCAGTTATAAAACCATAACCGGCATCCGATGCCATAAGCAGCATTTGATTATCTTCACCCATTACCACATGTTCAAAATTAGCCCCAGTGGTGAGGTTAAAACGCCCTGTCATTGGCTCGCCTTGGCTCCGTGCCGATGGCAAGCTGTGTGCATCCGTTGCAAATGCACGCCCCGCAGAGTCTAAAAATACTGCTGGCTGATTGCTCTTCCCTTTTGCGGATGCTTTGTATTCATCGCCAGCACGGTAATTAAGCCCTTCTACATCAATGTCATGGCCTTTACCAACACGTGCCCACCCTTTATCAGAAAGCACCACTGTGACCGACTCTGAAGGAATTAAATCTTTTTCACTCAGTGCTTTGGCTTCTACGCGTTCAATAACGGGTGAGCGACGCTCATCACCATACATATCGGCCGCTTCTTGAATTTCTTTTTTAAGAAGCGTTGACATACGACGATCTGAGCCTAAGGTTAGCTCTAATTTGTCGCGCTCTTTGGCCAGCTCATCTTGCTCGCCACGTATTTTAAACTCTTCTAATTTTGCTAAATGGCGAAGTTTTAACTCTAAAATGGCTTCGGCTTGAATTTCGGTTAAATCAAAGCGCTCCATTAACACAGGTTTTGGTTTATCTTCTGTGCGAATAATTTCAATCACTTCATCAATATTTAAAAAGGCTGCGAGTAAACCTTCTAAAATATGTAACCTGGCTAATACTTTATCTAAGCGATGCTGTAAACGCCGACGTACTGTTTCGCGTCTGAATGTTAGCCATTCGGTTAAAATACTGCGTAAGTCTTTTACTTGCGGGCGGCCATCAAGGCCCAGCATGTTTAAGTTGACGCGGTAGTTTTTCTCAAGATCTGTGGTGGCAAATAAGTGCGCCATTAATGGCTCAGCTTTAATGCGGTTTGAACGCGGTACAATCACAATGCGCGTTGGATTTTCGTGATCAGACTCATCACGTAAATCAGCAACCATTGGCAGCTTTTTAGCATTCATTTGCGCTGCTATTTGCTCAAGTACTTTTGCACCAGAGCATTGATGCGGTAGCGCAGTGATAACAATATCGCCATGCTCCTCGGTATATACCGCACGCATTTTTATTGAGCCTCGGCCAGTTTTATATATTTTATGAATATCGGCTTTTGGGGTAATTATTTCAGCGTCAGTTGGGTAATCAGGTGCGTGTACAAGATCAAGTAAGTCATCAATTTCAGTTTTGGGTTTATCAAGTAATAAACAACACGCACTGGCGACTTCACGCACATTGTGGGGCGGAATATCGGTGGCCATACCTACCGCGATACCCGTTACACCGTTAAGTAAAATATGCGGCAAACGCGCGGGCAGCACGAGTGGCTCGTCCATGGTGCCATCAAAGTTTGGCGTCCAATCAACCGTGCCTTGGCCTAGCTCTTTAAGTAATACCTCTGAGAACTTTGATAAACGCGCTTCGGTATAACGCATAGCCGCAAACGATTTAGGGTCATCTGCTGCCCCCCAGTTACCTTGGCCGTCCACCAGCGGGTAGCGATACGAAAATGGCTGTGCCATTAATACCATTGCCTCGTAACAAGCGCTATCGCCATGCGGGTGGTACTTACCTAACACATCACCTACTGTACGCGCCGATTTTTTATATTTAGCGGCGGCCGATAAACCCAGCTCGCTCATAGCATAAATAATACGACGTTGAACCGGTTTTAACCCATCACCAACGTGTGGTAATGCGCGGTCCATAATTACGTACATAGAGTAATTTAAGTAGGCGTCTTCGGTAAAACGCCCCATTGTTTGTTGTTCAATTCCTTGCATTAGCAAAGTATCTGTATCACTCATTAAAGCTTACCTAGTTTTTCTTATAGCTTACGCGGTAGATCACATTTGCGTAATCGTCGCTTATTAGCAGACTGCCGTCATTTAATTGTGCAAATGCAACTGGGCGTCCAAAGGTTGTTTCGTTTTGCATAAAGCCTGTAATAAATGGCGTGTATTTAGTTATGCGCCCGTGTTCTATATTGGCTATTGCAACTTTGTAGCCTGACTTTTTTGTGCGGTTCCATGAGCCATGCTCAGCAACAAATAGTTGCTCTTTATAATTTGCTGGAAACTGCTTACCGTTATAAAAATGAATGCCAAGAGGTGCAACGTGAGCACCTAACGCAAGCGCTGGCGCACTGTAATCACTAATATTTTTACCTTTACCAAACTCCGGGTCAACAATGGCACCAGCGTGAACGTAAGGAAAACCAAAATGCTCGTTTTCTTTACTTACACGGTTAATTTCATCTGGTGGAATATCATCGCCCATCATGTCGCGGCCATTATCACTAAACCACAATGCTTGCGTGCTTGGATGAAAGTCAAATCCTACAGAGTTACGAACGCCTTGGGCAATTGTTTTTATTTGCTTGGTTTCTACATCCAGTGCAAATATGCGCCCGTAACGCTCATCTTCAGCGCATATGTTACACGGTACACCAACCGGAATAATAAGCTCACCAGTTGGCGCAAAGCGTAAAAACTTCCAGCCGTGGTGACGATCTGATGGCAGTGCGTTGTAAACAACGTCAAACTTTGGGTCTTTTAATTGCGTGTCGATATTTTTAAAGCGAATAATACGATGTACTTCACCTACGTATAAATCGCCGTCTTTAATGGCTAAGCCTGAAGGCATATTTAGCCCCTCAGCAATCACCATTTTTTTATCCGCTACGCCATCACTGTTATGGTCGATTAATGCATACACGTTGCCCGCTTTGCGCGAGCCTGCGTAAACAATCCCCTTTTTTGATACTGCAATTTGGCGCGCATTTTCAACATCATCAGCAAATAAGCTCACCTCAAATCCCGGTGCGACGGTAAGTTTATCTAGTATGTCTTTTGCTATTGCTGGGGCTGATGTTAAGCCCAGCAATAATAAACTTCCTAGTATTTTATTCATTTGCCTCTCCAAGTGTTAAACGCAAGTTCATTATACTTGTGCTTTATTACCATGATTTTCTAGCCACTGACGCCTGTCTGATGAGCGCTTTTTAGCAAGTAGCATGTCCATCATTTCTATTGTTTGCTCTTCTTCGTCAAGCGTAAGTTGTACTAAGCGGCGAGTATTTGGGTCCATGGTGGTTTCGCGTAGCTGCAACGGATTCATCTCACCCAACCCCTTAAATCGTTGTACGTTTACTTTACCGCGTTTTTTCTCTGCTTCTATGCGGGCCAAAATACCTGTTTTTTCCTCTTCATCGAGGGCGTAATAAACTTCTTTACCTATATCTATTCTAAATAGAGGTGGCATAGCAACAAATACATGCCCTGCCTTAATCAGCTGAGGAAAGTGACGCACAAATAAAGCACACAACAAAGTGGCAATGTGGAGTCCATCAGAGTCAGCATCCGCAAGGATACAAATTTTGTTATAACGCAAACCCGATAGATCACTTGAATCTGGGTCTATACCTAACGCTACCGAAATATCATGCACCTCTTGCGAGGCCAATATTTGCCCAGACTCAACTTCCCACGTGTTTAATATTTTACCACGAAGCGGCATTATTGCCTGAAATTCACGATCGCGCGCTTGTTTAGCCGAGCCCCCTGCTGAGTCACCCTCTACTAAAAAGAGCTCTGTGCGATCGTTATCGGCTGCACTACAGTCGGTCAGCTTACCAGGCAGTGCAGGGCCTGAGGTAACGCGTTTACGCACTACTTTTTTAGCCGCTCGTAAACGGCGCTGTGCATTTGAAATACATAATTCAGCAAGCAGCTCTGCGGTATCTGTGTGCTCGTTTAACCATAAACTAAATGAGTCTTTAACCACACCCGATACAAACGCTGCACATGAGCGAGAAGAAAGCTTTTCTTTGGTTTGGCCGGCAAATTGAGGGTCTTGCATTTTTACCGATAACACATAGCTACAGCGTTCCCAAATATCATCTGGGGTGAGCTTTACACCGCGAGGCAGTAAGTTTCTAAATTCACAAAATTCACGCATGGCTTCTAGTAAGCCTTGGCGTAAGCCATTTACATGCGTACCACCTTGTGCGGTAGGAATAAGGTTTACATAGCTCTCGGCAATTGACTCCCCGCCTTCGGGTTGCCATACAACAGCCCAATCCGCCCCTTCAATCGAGCTTGAAAACTCACCAACAAACGGATCTTTTGGTAATACTTCAAAACCTTTAACGGCTTCGATTAAATAATCTTTTAAACCCGTTTCGTAAAACCATTCCTGAGTTTCTTTTGTTTGCTTATTAACAAACTTAATGCGCAAGCCTGGGCATAAAACCGCTTTAGCTTTGAGTAAGTGGTTTAATTTAGTAATTGAAAAGTTAGCTGAATCAAAGTAACTGGCATCAGGCCAAAATCGAACGGTTGTGCCTGTATTGCGCTTACCTACAGTGCCAATAACATTTAAGTCTTCAACTTTGTCGCCGTTTTCGAAGGCCATTCTAAATTGTTGTGCGTCACGTCTTACGCTTACTTCAACACGGGTCGATAACGCATTTACAACCGAAATACCCACACCGTGTAAACCACCCGAAAATTGGTAGTTTTTGTTTGAGAATTTACCACCAGCATGTAGCTTGGTAAAAATCAGCTCCACACCCGGAATGCCTTCCTCCGGGTGAATATCTATAGGCATACCTCGGCCATCATCAATTACTTCAAGGGAATTGTCTTCGTGTAAAATAACATCAATTTTACTAGCATGGCCGGCCATAGCTTCATCGACACTGTTATCGATAACCTCTTGGCCTAAATGGTTTGGGCGTACCGTATCGGTATACATACCCGGACGGCGTTTTACCGGCTCTAAGCCATTAAGAACCTCAATGGCTTCGGCATTATAATTTTGCTGACTCATAATTTTTATCTTTATATGCGCTTAGGCTAATTTATTTTAGGTAATTTAAGAAACTCTACAATACTCTCTACGGTGCGTTCAAAGCCCACAAAGCTGTGATCGCCACCAAACTCAACTAACTGTTTGCATTGTGAAAAATAATTTACTGCGTGTTGATAATTTAACACTTCATCACCCGTTTGTTGCAATAAATAGAGCAACTCAGGAGATGTTAGTTTAGGCACATACAATGCTTTTAATGCATCTATGTGGCTGGTATTTAACTCATAATGATAATCTTGGTACGGATTATAGTTGTGGCCAATAAACGGCGCTAATAAGTTAAATGGTGCTACTGCTGGGTTTATTAATGCTGCTCGCAAATTATAACGCTGCGACAAATAAGTAGCATAAAAGCCACCTAGAGAGCTCCCAAGTAGCGCGGTATCTGGCGTTAATAAATCCTCAAGCTGTAAAATAGCATGTAAGGGCTCATGATTTAAACGCGGTACACAATAATCAACGTCATAGTTTGCCATAAGCTCGCCAAAGCGCACAGCTTTATATGATTTTTCAGAACTATTAAAACCGTGAATATAAATTACCCGTTTAACCATACAACATCCGTTTTAACTGTTAAAGCACCATCCTGCGAAGTTAAATGTACCATGCGATAAGCGGGGCCGCAGTTTTGCTGAAGCCATTGTGGGCTATTTTTGGTAAATTGCACCGAACTGGCGGGCGTTGCATAAATGCTCAGCCCTCTAAACATTTGCGTATAATCATTATGTACATGACCATGCAGTAACGCCGCTACATTTTCGCTGTTGACCAGTACATTGAGTAATTGTGGGCCGTTCTCAAGCATATGCTTATCAAGGTAGCCGTTAATAGCAAGCGGATTGTGATGACAAAACACCACATGCGGCGATTGAGAACTTGCTAAATAATGGGTAATTTCATTTAAGTGCTCGCTAGACACCCACCCTGCTGGTGTAGGGCCTTTTGAGTTTATGAGTAACAGCTCAAACCCTTGTGCAATAACTCGTTTAGCTGAAACAATTTGCCCACCACTGATGCGATTAAGCATAGCTATTTCATCATGATTGCCTGGCACCCAAAATATTGGGCAAGTTAAATCTGACTCATGAATTAGTTCGGCAAATAATAAATAGGACTCAAAACTATGATCTTGCGTTAAGTCACCACCAAATATAACCGCATCTAATGACTGCGTAGCCATGTGCGCCAAGGCCTCGGAAAAGTGCGCAGCGGTGTTTACGCTAAAGTACTCTGCGTTAGGGTTTGCAAATAAATGGCTATCAGTTATATGCGCTATACGCAGCGATGAGCTATTAAAATGATACTGCTCATCAAACCAAGCCATTTTTTATATCCCAGTTTAGTACTGCTTGGCCGTGTTCAACACAGGCAACTAACCAGTCATATAAAAACGCATTTAGTTGATATTTTTCATCCTTTTGATGCATTTTAGGGTTTGGGTATCCATACGATGGCTTTATACGTTGGTGATAATCATGATGAACAATCTCCGCCACTTTTGCATCTTGATAAAGCCTGACCGTTAAATACAAAGGAGAAACGCCTTTAACCATCCCTGTTAGCTGCTTAATAGAAACATCCAGTGTGTACTTAGCGCTATCGTCTATGATAATTGCAAATTCGCTTTGACCTAACTTAATTTCACGCACGCTATTTGCACTGCGCTCTTTAGGTAATAGTTTTGAAAGACGTACGTAATTGTGCTCACAAAGTGTCATATACTTTGGGAGGCTTTGGATATATCGTTGGGTTGCTAAAAGTGCTGTCAAAGTACCGCCGTATTAAAAGTTAAAATTAAGTCCACTGACTATTTATTTTTTCACGATTTAACGCTAACCACTGCAAACAGATCACCGTTGCCGCGTTATCTATTTCACCGTTATTGAGGCGCGCAAGCGCATCATCAAGGGTTAAAATATGGGTTTTAATATCTTCACCTTCGCTCTCAAGGCCGTAAACACCACTTTGTACTTGGCTTAAATCTGCCCGTGCTAGGTATAAATGTAAGCGCTCAGTTGTACCACCTGGACTTGAAAGGTAAGAGAGCATAAACTCTAGCTCTGTAAGCTCAAGCCCAGCCTCTTCATGTGCCTCTTTTTTTACTACACTCTCATAATCAGTACTGCCATCGGTCATACCAGCAATACATTCTAGCAGCCAAGGTGAGTGTTTGCTGTTAATAGCGCCAATACGTATTTGCTCTACTAAAAGTACACTTTGCGTGGTTACATCATAGGGTAAAACAGCAATTGCATCGCCCCGCTCTAGTATTTCGCGCTTAATAAGCTGCGATGTACCACCATTAAACAACGCGTGCTCAAACTCATACATATCCACTTTAAAAAAGCCATTATACAGACTTTTTACCGCTTTTAAGCTCACATCTTTATGTGTAAATTGCACCAAGCTTTTATCTGCCATATTATATTTCCCGCTTATTTAACCGATTAAAATTTTTTAATATATTCTGTTACATTTGAACATACTGTTTTACCAATTTCTTTTTTAGTTATTGAGCAAAACACGTTACCATGCTTTTAGTACAAAATTTGTCTAAGGACTGAACCTAACATGAAAAAGAACATCCTTGCAGCGCTCGTTAGTTTGTCTTGCGCATTAGGCGCAACCACAGCAAGTGCTGAAGATTTAATGCAAGTTTTTGAAATTGCTACAGCTAACGACCCCACCGTTTTAAAAGCAAAAGCGCAAGCAGATGCACAATCTTACGAAAACGATTTAGCCATGAGTGCATTGCTACCACAAATTGGCGTTAGCATGGGCTATGAAAAAAGCGATTCAACCTCATTTCAAAGTGTTGGTGATTTAGCGGATCAAGTTAAAATAAACAGCGATACAGACCAATTCACGCGTGGCGTTAGCTTAAGCCAAACCTTATTCGACTTAGGCGCATGGAATACGCTTGATATAGCCGAAAAACAAGCACTGCAAGCCAATGCACAATACGATAACGCAAAACAAGACTTAATTGTGCGCGTTGCTGAGGGCTATTTTAACGTATTAAGCGCAATTGATAACCTTGAATTTGTGCAAGCTGAAAAACGCGCCATTGAACGCCAATTAGAGCAAACAAAACAACGCTACGCAGTTGGCCTTACAGCGATTACAGATGTTCACGAAGCACAAGCACAATACGATAACTCAGTAGCACAAGAAATTATTGCTACTAATGCCGTAGAAACCGCTCGCGAGCAACTGCGTGAGATAACTGGTAAATACCACGCTAAACTTGATTTTTTAAACACCGAAACATTTTCAACAGTAAAACCGGTTAAAAAATCGACTGACTTTGTAAAAATAGCTGAGAATAATAATATCAGCCTACAGGTATCAAAAGTCACGGTTGATATTGCTAAAGACCAAATTAAGCTTGCTAAAGCGGGTCACTACCCAAAACTGACACTTAATGCCAGCTACGGTGATTCATTAACAGATCAAAGTGTAAATGGTTTGAGCTTTAACGACCAACCACGTGCCGACTCAACATCGGTTGCCGTTAATTTAAGTGTACCTTTGTACACAGGTGGGGCAACCGTGGCAGCAACTAAACAAGCTCGTGCGTTTTATGTGTCAGCCAGTCAAGATTACGAAACAAATTACCGCGCCGTAACGCGCACCGTTATTACCTCGTACAATCAAGTTGTTTCAGATATTGCGACATACAAAGCACTTGAACAAGCTGTTGTATCTGCTCAAAGTGCACTTAAAGCAACTGAAGCCGGTTTTGAAGTGGGCACACGCACAATTGTCGATGTACTTGTAAGCACGCAAAACTTATACAATGCTAAGCGTAACTTAGCCGATGTACGTTATCGTTATGTGTTATCAACACTTCGCTTAAAACAAGCCGCAGGTACGTTAACCAGTGCCGATTTACTGGGTATTAACCAAGGCTTAAAAAAAGCCTAAGTAGTTAAATAATAAGCCTTAAAGCCAGCCATTGCTGGCTTTTTGTATTTTATGGCGCTAAGCGTTAAACTAGCGTTTTTATTTTAGAGAGTATTTTGTGGTCACCTCATCTCCGTTTAAAGCCTCGTTTTTAGGTCCTCGCTATTGGTTAACTTGGATTGGCGTTTTCTTTTTGTATTTGATCTCATGGTTACCTCAAAAAATTCAGCTTAGTTTAGGTAAGCTGCTTGGGCGATTAGTGCATAAATTCATGAAACGTCGTCGCCACATTGCTGAGGTTAATATAAAACTGTGTTTTCCTGATATGAGCGAAGCTGAGCAACAACAACTTGTGCTAAAAAATATGGAAAATACCGGCATTGCCATGGTGGAAACAGGTATGGCCTGGTGGTGGCCACAATGGCGCGTTAATAAAGCCTATGGCTCAATTAAAGGATTAGAGCATTTTGAGCGCGTGCAGGCTCAAGGCAAAGGCGTGTTATTATTGGTGCCACATATTTTGCATTTAGAAATGGCGAGTCGAGTGATGGGCACTAAATGCCAAGGGCTTGGGTTTTACCGCCCGCATAATAATGCACTTATGGAGTACTTTACAACTAATGGGCGCCTTCGTTCTAACGAATATTTGATTGGCCGAAAAGACGTGAAAGGCTTGTTAAAATCACTTAAAAATAAAAAAGTGTGTTATTACCTGCCTGACCAAGACTACGGCCGCAACCGCTGTGAGTTTGTGCCTTTTTACGCAGTGCCAGATACAGCCACCACCACAGGTACATTACTGTTCGCTGCCAGTAAACACTGCGAAACCATGAGCCTAATAAGTCGTCGTGATGAGCACGGTAAATACCACCTAGAAATTGTACCTGAGCTTGAAAACTTCCCAAGCGGCGATGATAAAGCCGATGTAACGCGAGTCAATCAGCGCGTAGAGCAGTCAATTAATGCAGCGCCTGAACAATACATGTGGCTGCACCGTCGCTTTAAAACACGTCCTGATAAAAATACTCCTTCTTTTTATAAAAAGTAGTGGTATAAATACGTAATGATAATAAATGAGTATGAGTTATGTGGTTTTGGATTAAGCATTTAATACTAGCTGTTGCATTAATTCTACTGGCTATTTATGTGTTAGTAGGTACAGGGCCGCTATTTGATATTAAAGAGAGTAAAAACGCAGCTGCCGAGGGGCTTTCTCGCTTTTACTCTTCTATCCGTAATCAAGTTAAATCAGATAGAGAGCGAGATAAGTTTGTACTGCAGCTTAAAAAGCCCGAGCAAACGCTTGATCGTGTTTTAGCCGAGCGCGGCAGAGCCGTTGACCCTATGCCCGCAAGCTGGACAGGAACAAGTGAACCACGACGCTTTGAAAACGGTTCCACATTAAAAGACGTGCTTGACCAATACGCCAAAAACGAAGGCATTCAATTATATTGGTACTTGAGTAAAGACTATGTGGTAAAAGATCATTTTAGGGTTGATAGCAACTTTACCTCAGCGCTTTATCAAGTTGGAAGCGCTATTAATGATGACTTTGAAAATAAAGTTTATACTTTTTTTTGCTATAAGCAGCGCGCTGCGGTGATCACTGAGCTACCTTCTGAATTTGTGCGCAGTAATTGTTTAAAGCTAAAAACATAAACCAATAAAGCCAACTAATTCGCTAAAAGCGCAACAGCGTCTATTTATTAAAAACCCAAGCTTAGCTTGGGTTTTTAATATTTACGCCTCAAGTTCAAATATACTGTGCCAACACGCTGATACACTCTCAATATCTGTTTGGTACTCTTTACGCGACACCAAACGACCTTGCTGATTTAGGCTCAGTACGTGGTAACGTGAGCGATAATCAATATAGGCTTGAATTAACTGCTGCTTTTGCTCTGTAGTAATACAGCCAATGTTGGCAGCGTCTGTCAATATTCTTACATTGTCAGAAAAAGCCGTTAACTGACTAAACTGAGGGGCATTTTTAAGCACGAGATATTGAGTTATAAATTCAATGTCGGTCATGGCGCCTACATCTTGTTTTAAATCAAATTGCTCGGCGTTTCCTTTAGCTAAGTGCGTGCGCATTTTTTCGCGCATTTTAAGCACATCTTGCTTAAGCGTATCTACATCGCGTGGGGTACATAATATATCTTTACGAATTTGCGAAAAGCGCGCTCTTAGCTCATCTTGGCCTAGTATAATGCGGGCACGCACGAGCGCTTGATGCTCCCAAGTCCACGCTTGAGTTTGCTGATAATGGTTAAAGCTTTCTAAGTTAATAGCCAATAGCCCAGAAGCCCCCTCTGGGCGCAGGCGGGTATCCAGCTCATATAATATGCCCGAGGCGGTACGGGTGTTAAATAAATGCATTAAGCGCTGCGCAAGCTTTAAGTAAAACTGCCTTGAGGTAATCGATTTTTCACCGTTAGTACTGCTGTTACCGTCGTGATTATGAACAAATACAAGATCTAAGTCAGAATCATACCCTACCTCAAAACCGCCTGTTTTACCGTACGCAATAACCGCAAAGCCTTTGTGTTCATCATCTGTGTTTGGCGGCATACCAAAGCGTTTAACCGTGTTATACCAGGCTATATTAACTGCTTGGTCTACCACAGCTTCGGCAAGCGCAGTTAAGTGATCGCTTACTTTCATAACATCAATCACACCAGTGGCATCCGCAGCCGCAATGTGTAATTGATGTGTTTGCTTAAACTGCCTAAGCGCTTCCATTTGCAGTTCTAAATCATCGTGCTCTATACGTAAAAAATACTGTCGTATCTCATCTTTATAGGCCGTCAATGGCGTAGGTTTATAAAGCGCAGCAGGGTCTATTAGCTCATCAAGCAAAATAGGGTAACGCGAAATGTGCTCCCCTATCCATTTACTATGGCAGCATAATAAAACAAGCTGCTTTAGCGCTCCTTGGTTTTCGTACAGTAATTCAAGGTAAGCAGTACGCGATACAATTTTATTTAAAATTTGACACACTAAGGTAAATGTTTCGCCACTGGCATTAAAATCACTGAGTTGCTTGAGTAACAAAGGCATCAACTTATCAAGAATATCGCGACCACGATTCCCTATATTTACTTTATTTAGACGCTGTTTAAAATCGCGAAGCGGTGTTTGCCAATGCTCTTTAACTTCGTTCAGAAAGCTCACATCACCATGATCCCAAGCACTTATAAACGCGCCTTCGCAGGTATCAAGAGGAACGGTTTCTTCTCCTATTACTAATAAAAACTCATCATGAATTTTAGCCATTATTTGTTCAATATTGGCCATAGTATGGTTAAAGTTTTCACTCTCAAGCAGGTAATTTAACCGAGCTTGATTAAGCTCATCATCTGGCAGAGTCTGTGTTTGCTGGTCATCAAAGATTTGCAAATACTGCTCAACTTTACGTAGGTGTAAATAGTTGCACTTTAATTCATTTGCTTCTTTTTCATCTATTGCTTGATTTAAAGTAAGTTGTTCTAGGGCATATAATAACGACTGAGTTTGTAAATTAGCTTCTCGCCCACCACGCACCATTTGCAAAGCTTGTACAATAAATTCAACCTCGCGGATACCACCAGCACCTAGTTTTATATTATTCGTTAAGCGTTTACGGCGTACCTCTTGGGCTATCATTAGCTTCATTTTTCTAAGCGACTCGACCACCGAAAAATCGATATAGCGGCGATACACAAAGGGTTTTAAAAGTTGTATAAATTCATCCCAATACACATTAGGCGTGCCAATTAAACGCCCTTTTAACATAGCGTAACGCTCCCAATCGCGCCCTTGCTCTTGATAATAATCTTCGATAGCGTTAAAACTCATTACTAACGGCCCGCTTTCACCAAATGGGCGAAGGCGCATATCAACCCTAAATACTTGTCCATCGCCAGTTACTTGGTTGAGCGCATTAATCAACTTTTGCGCAACTTTGGTGTAAAACACTTGGGCTTCAACAGCTTTACGCCCGCCTTGGGTAGGTATATTACGCGGATAGGCAAAAATTAAGTCTATATCCGATGAATAATTAAGCTCGTGGCCGCCCAATTTCCCCATACCTAGTACCATTAATGGTAAAGAGTTACCTTGATCATCTAATGGCTCACCAGCTGTTTTTGCCGTTTGTGCATGTGCCCACATATTGGCACTATTAATTAGCATATCAGCTAGAAGGCTTATGTATTTAATGCTGTCGCTAATTGGGTTATCGCAACATAAATCAAGGTAGGCAACTTTTAACCAATATTTTTCGCGGTACTGTCTTAAAATCTTATTACACTGATTTTCATCAACCTGTTGCAGATCAAGACCCTCAAATGGTGCAGGAACGTCTCGTCTAAATTGTTCGTCTGATTGTATTAGCCAGTCTTTTAATTGAGGCTGGGATTCTAAGCTTCGAAAAGCAAAGTCACTCAAAGCACATAATTTTACAACTTCTTCTTGTATAGGTTGCTGTGGATACAACTGTGCAAAGCGTGTTGAGCCAAGTTTTTGTAATTGAATAGGAAGTTGCATTTTATTACTCATCAATCCTCTCTTTTATATATGTACTAACCATACTAGAATAACTAAAACCAAGAAAGGTTATCTCTACTTAGGATCAGCATGTCATATTTATCATTATCTAACACCAGTTTAATTGCGATCGCCATTAGTTTTGCGGTGATATGCATGACAATTTTTAGCCTAAGAGTTATTGCTCAAATAAAAGCTAAACAAGCACTTAAAGATGAATTAGCACAGCATGATAATTTTGCTATGGGCATTAGTTTTGCCTCAGAGATTACAGTGGTTATTGCCACCATGGCATTTTTATTTGACGAAATAAGTATAAGTACAGCGCAGCACAATCCATTAAAAGTGGTCATTTTAATTGTACTATTATTTACATTTATAAAAGCGGGACATTTAATTCATCGAAAATGGATATTACACAGGTTTAATGAAGAGGAAGCCATTTTAAAGCAAAATGTATGCGCCGCACTCGTTGATTCTGGTATGTTGTTAGCTAACTGCATTATTGCACTTGGTTTATACACGTGGACTCATGCGCAAGGGTTTAGCAACTTACTTATTGCTTTTGTTAGCTTTTTTACGTTACAAGGGATGTTTGCGTTAGATAGTAAAATCCGTGAACACCGCTTTGCCAAAGCGAATCAAGGTGCCTCATTGCAAAGTAACTTTAATCTAGAAAATACCTCTATAGGCATTAGGTATGCTGGAAAATCTATAGGTTTAGCCCTAGCAGTGTATGCTGGATTATCGAGCGCTGCGTTTCAAAATGGAAAAATGGTCGAAAATATATTTACACTGGTTATGCATTGCGGTGTAATGTGGGTGTTATTATATTGTTTAAGTTTTGTAATTAAAGCTATCTCATTACCAAATATCGATACCGCATTAGAGGTAGATCACCAAGACAATATAGGTATAGCATGCATCGAGTTTGCTGTTTTTTGTGCTATAGGCTATTTACTTATTAGCATGTTTTCACTTTAACGCCACACAATTAAATCAGTTGCCAAGCGCCCCGTATTTAGTTTACTGGCACAACATATTGCTTAAATGCAACGGGGTCCTATGGCGTTTGAAGTAACTAATTATTTGTTAATTGATGTAGATAACGAGTTTAGTCGTACTTTTGCCGAGCACTATTTTAAAAATGCGCCACCTGATAAACCCAGCACTTTAATCGTTGCGGGTAGTAATACCCGTAAGCTCGTTAAAATGATGTTTGACGAACTGATCAAAGATTATTGCTATTGCGACTTAGAAAACGAAATTAGCGTATCTGAGCTCGCTACTTACCTGCACGAACATCATGATATTCAAGGAGTGTTATTTAATAACACCGACTACCTTCTAGCTGACGACAAGCAGCGGTTTATATACAACTCCTTACATGAAAAACGCTATGTTGTCAGTATTGATGAGAGCGGCTACACATTTAATCGCATTACTGACGAGTGCTTTAAAAACCATTTATCGTGCGATACTGATATTGCCCAGACCCCCAAAGATTTAATCGCAGCGGCCAAGTCACTTAAATAAATAATTGCGAACAACGCCCTGCTTACTTACCATAGCGCTATATATTATTTACGTTATAAATAAGCGACCTTCATGCGAGTACCTCATATTTATCAGGCATCAAATATTGCCTTAAACACCCCGGTTTCTTTAAACGATGATGCAGCCGGCCATGTTGGCCGAGTATTACGTATGAAAGTTGGTGAACATATATCTATTTTTAATGGTGAAGGTGGTGAGTACTTCAGTGAGATTATTGAGGTATCAAAAAAATCAGTTGTTGTTATGCCACTACGTTTTGATGAGCATGATGTCGAATCTGAGCTTAACATTCATTTAGGGCAATGCGTATCTCGCGGCGATAAAATGGACTTTACTATCCAAAAATCGGTTGAGCTGGGTATTACTGAAATCACCCCTATTTTTAGCCAACGTTGTGGCGTTAAGCTCAGTGGAGATCGCTTAGAGAAAAAACATCAACAATGGCAAAAAATTGCAATTTCAGCTGCCGAGCAATCAGGGCGTAACTTTGTGCCTATTGTCCACACACCGATTGATTTAAAACAATGGCTTGAGCAACAATCAGACGCCATTAAGCTCACTTTGCACCCTCGTGCAGAGCACAGTATTAAAACAATAACCGTTCCAAGCGCCGGTGTGCGCTTTTTAGTTGGCCCTGAAGGGGGCTTTACCGATGAAGAAATGGCACAAACTAAAGATCAGCACTTTGTAGATATTCGCTTAGGGCCACGTGTTTTACGAACAGAAACCGCCGCTTTAACGGTCCTAAGTGCATTACAGTTACAATTTGGCGATTTAGCTAATTGAAATAACTAAAAGCACCCTCATATAAACATTAATATTTATACTAAGGCACAGCGCATGGCAATTAAGTTAGGAATTATCTCTGATCCTATTAGTGGATTTAACATCAAAAAAGACACCGGCTTTGCAATGATGATGCAAGCGCAGGATCGTGGTTACGAAATTTATTACATGGAGATGGATGATTTATCACTTCGCCAAGGTAAACCATATGCAACGGCGTCTAAAGCGCAGGTATTTAATAACACCGAAAAGTGGTACGAGCTTGAAGAAAAAGCCACAATAGCCCTTGCCGATCTAGACGTCATTTTAATGCGAAAAGATCCACCGTTCGATACGGAATATATTTACGCCACATATATGCTGGAACGTGCCGAGCAAGAAGGTACGTTAATTATTAATAAACCACAAAGCCTGCGTGATGCTAACGAAAAGCTTTTTACAGCGTGGTTTAGCGAGCATACGCCCGATACATTAGTAACACGTAGCCAAGCGCAAATACGCGCATTTTTAGCTGAGCATAAAGACATTATTTTAAAACCACTTGATGGCATGGGCGGCGCGTCTATTTTTCGTATCAAAGAAGATGATGCAAACATTGGTGTTATTTGTGAAACGCTCACTGAGCACGGTAGCCGCTTTGCTATGGTGCAAAATTACATTCCAGAGATCAAACAAGGCGACAAACGCGTATTGGTTGTTGATGGTGAAGTAATTCCGTATTGTTTAGCGCGTATTCCACAAAATGGTGAAACTCGCGGTAATTTGGCGGCGGGTGGTCGTGGTGAAGCCCGCCCACTTAGCGAGTCAGATCTTAAAATAGCGCAAGCAGTTGCCCCTACACTTAAAGAAAAAGGGCTAGTGTTTGTTGGCTTAGATATTATTGGCGACAAGCTCACCGAAATTAACGTAACTGCACCAACCTGTGTACGTGAAATTGAAGCCGCTTACGATATCTCAATTACCGGTATTTTGTTTGACGCCATTGAGCGTAAGCTAGCTAAATAAATACCATTTAAAAGTCCATTAATTTAAGTATTTCATACAATTAATGGACTTTTTATACGCTACGTATATATCTATGCCATACTCAAAGTTCAATAAGTATTCATAAACTAAAAGGGTGAAATCTATGCAATCATTAGAAAATCATTTTTTAATCGCTATGCCGTCGATGCAAGACCCTTTTTTTAAACGTGCCGTTACCTATATTTGTGAGCACAATGAAGATGGGGCTATGGGATTGGTGATCAACCAGCCTATTGATGTAACCGTTGGTGAGCTTTTAGATAAAATAGAAATAGACAACGACAAAACTCAGCAAGCTGCGCAAGTCTCTGTATTTGCAGGTGGTCCGGTTAAAACCGACCGGGGTTTTGTACTTCATTCACCTCAGCCTGGTTACTCTGCAAGCCAAAAGCTCAGCAGTGATATTATGATCACCACATCAAAAGATGTACTTGCCAACCTAACCACCGCCCACGCACCTGAGCAATTTATTATCACGCTTGGTTATTCTGGCTGGGAGCAAGGACAACTTGAGCAAGAGCTGTTAGATAACAGTTGGTTGATCATCAAAGCCGATCCGAAGATCATTTTTGATACGCCGGTAGAAAAACGCTGGGAAAAAGCAGTTTCAATGCTGGGCTTTGATGTTAGCCAGCTTAGCAGTGAGGCTGGACACGCTTAAAGAACGATAATGACAAAAAAAAATCTTAAACCGCAAGGCCAGCGCACCGTAATGGGTTTTGACTTTGGTACCAAGAGCATTGGTATTGCCATAGGACAAGAGCTCACAGGCAGTGCGTCTAGCCTTAAAGCAGTAAAAGCCCAAGATGGCATCCCTAATTGGGATCATATTGCGGTTCAAGTTAAAGAGTGGCAACCTGATTTAATGGTGGTGGGCTTGCCACTTAATATGGATGGTACCTCGCAAGAGGTAACCTTTAAGGCTAAGAAGTTTGCTAACCGCTTGCACAATCACTACGGTATACCAGTGCAAACACAAGATGAGCGACTGACAACTGCCGATGCAAAAGCCCGTTTATTTGAGCACGGTGGCTATAAAAAATTAGGAAAAGGCAATGTCGATAATATGTCGGCAGTGATTATTTTAGAAAGTTTTTTTGAAGCCAGTTATGGTGAGTAACCGGCTTAAAAAAAGCGCCAATAGGCGCTTTTTTTTATGCACTAAATTATTCAAACGAGTGCTCAGCCTACACTGCTGTAGGTTAATTACTATTTTTATCATCCAGCCCATCAATGGTTACACCTTGTAAAAAGCCTGCGCCTTGTTGCTCGTTATTGCGCAGCTTAATCATTAAGCGTAAATCATTTGGCGAGTCCGCATGGTGCAGCGCATCAGCGTAATTAATACGTTGCTGTTTATATAGCTCAAACAAGGCTTGATCAAAGGTTTGCATGCCCATTTCTTTAGACTTAGACATAGCCTCTTTAATGCCGCCAATATCCCCATTTTTAATTAGCTCTGCCACCATGGGTGAGTTTAATAATATTTCAATGGCGGCTACACGCCCTTCACCATCAGACGTAGGAATAAGTTGCTGAGCAACAATGGCGCGTAAATTTAGCGCTAAGTCGTACTTGAGCTTATCGTGCTTCTCTTTAGGCACTAAGTGCATTATACGGTCAATAGCTTGGTTGGCATTATTAGCATGCAGTGTAGCCACACATAAATGGCCAGTTTCGGCAAAGCTCAGTGCGTATTCCATGGTTTCTTGTGAGCGTATCTCACCAATTAAAATAACATCGGGAGCTTGGCGTAGTGAGCTTTTAAGTGCCGATTCAAAGCTGTCGGTATCAAGCCCTACTTCGCGCTGAGTAATAATACTTTTACGGTGCTCATGCACAAACTCAATTGGGTCCTCAATAGTGAGTATATGTCCGCGTTGATTGCGGTTTCTGTAGCCAATTAAAGCAGCCAATGAGGTTGACTTACCTGTACCCGTGCCACCCACAAACAGCACCAAGCCTCGTTTTGCCATTATTACATCAGTAAGTGTAGAGGGTAGCCCTAAATCACTTACTTCAGGTATTTGCGTTACAATGCGGCGAATAACCATGCCCGCTCTATCGCGTTGCCAAAACGCCGAGATACGAAATCGCCCTTCATCTGTGGCTATCGCAAAATTACACTCTTTCGTGGTATGAAACTCACTTTTTTGTTTATCGCTCATCGCTGATTCTACAAGCGCGAGCGATTGCTCATCAGTTAGCTTATCGTCGCTAAGCGCGATAAGCTCACCATTAATTTTTGCGCTGACTGGCAATTGGCTAGAGACAAATAAATCCGAGCCTTTTTTCTCAATCATAATTTGCAAAAAGTGATTTAAAGATAAATTCATATTATGTCCTTAGCCACCAAACTGGGTTTTGTCTTGGGCTTTTTCTTTTGCGGCTGCGGTTGTCACAATACCGTGATTAACTAAATTATTTAAACATTGATCCATCGTTTGCATGCCGTGTGATGCACCTGTTTGTATAGACGAATACATTTGCGCTATTTTGTCTTCACGAATTAAGTTACGAATAGCAGGAATACCAATCATAATTTCGTGTGCAGCCACTCGACCACCGCCAATTTTTTTAAGTAGTGTTTGTGAAATAACAGCACGTAGTGACTCAGAAAGCATTGAGCGTACCATGTCTTTTTCTTCACCTGGGAATACATCAATAATACGGTCAATAGTTTTGGGGGCTGAGGTGGTGTGTAGCGTACCAAACACTAAGTGACCGGTTTCTGCTGCGGTCATTGCAAGGCGAATAGTTTCTAAATCACGTAGCTCACCAACGAGTATTACATCGGGGTCTTCACGCAGCGCGCTGCGCAAAGCATTTGAGAAACTGTGCGTATCACGGTGTACTTCACGTTGGTTAATAAGGCTGAGTTTATTATCGTGTACAAATTCGATAGGATCTTCAATGGTGAGGATATGGTGATGTTTTGTTTGATTTATATAATCGACCATAGCCGCAAGTGTTGTTGATTTACCCGAACCGGTTGGACCGGTAACCAATACTAAACCACGCGGGTTATCTGATATTGTTTTAAAAATATCAGGTGCGCCTAAATCCTCAAGCGTCAGTACATCGCTTGGGATGGTACGAAACACCGCTGCAGGGCCGCGGTTTGAGTTAAATGCGTTAACACGAAATCGAGCAAGGTTAGGCACTTCAAACGAAAAATCCACTTCTAGGTTTTGTTCGTAGTCCTTACGCTGATTATCGTTCATAATGTCGTAAACTAGGCTGTTTACATCTTTATCTGCAAGGGCAGGTATATTAATGCGGCGAACATCACCATCTACGCGTATCATAGGTGAAACACCTGACGATAAGTGTAAATCAGATGCTTTGTGTTGCACACTAAACGCTAATAATTCGGTAATATCCATTTATGACTCCACAACTAACTGATAATTATATGGTTACAATAGCAGAACGACTCACATCCGCCTACGCTAGAATTGCCAGCGCGGCCAAAAATGCTAAGCGTAATAGCGATGAAATTGCGCTGCTTGCAGTATCAAAAACAAAACCAAGCGACGATATTATTGCTGCTTACGAGCAAGGCCAACGCCAATTTGGCGAGTCTTATGTTCAAGAGGCTGTAAATAAAATAGCGCAACTACACACATTTAGCGACATCATTTGGCATTTCATTGGCCCAATTCAATCAAATAAAAGCGCCCTTGTTGCCACTAATTTTGACTGGGTACAAAGTGTAGATAGAATAAAAATAGCAAAACGCTTAAACACGCAACGCCCCGCTGATAAAGCCCCTTTAAATATACTTATTCAGGTAAATATAAGCGCCGAAGAAGCAAAGTCGGGCTGTAGTATTGAGCAAATACCTGAACTTGCTGAGTTTATTGACCAATGTGAGCAACTTACTTTGCGTGGTTTAATGGCCATTCCGGCTAAAAGCGACGATCCGAGTGAACAAAGTCAATCTTTTGAGCAATTACAAACTTGCTTTGATAAACTAAAGGCCCAATATCCTCATATAGATACGTTGTCGATGGGGATGAGCAATGATGTTGAAGCCGCCATTAGCGCAGGTTCAACCATGGTGAGGATCGGCACAGATATTTTTGGAACTCGAACTTAAAAGGTGATAACAGACATATGTCAGATAAAACAATCGCATTTATAGGCACAGGTAACATGAGCTACGCCATTATTGGTGGCATGGTAAAAAACGGTTTTAATGCAAACAACATCATTGCTACAAACCGCAACCAAGAAAAGCTTGCCAAGGTAGCAGACGATTTCAAGGTTAAAACAACCAGCGACAATAACGAAGCCTTACGCGATGCTGATGTCATTGTATTGTCTGTTAAACCACAAATGATGGGCGATTTATGTAAATCGTTTCAAGAATCGGGTATCGACTTTAGCAATAAACTATTTATTTCGGTAGCTGCGGGCTTAACCGTTAAGCGCCTGCGTGAAATGCTTGGCCAAAACGTTAAAATGGTACGTTGTATGCCAAATACCCCATCATTACTTGGCCGAGGTGTGTCAGGTTTATTTGGCGCAGATGAAACAGCCGATGAGCATGCCTTTGTGCAGCAAGTATTTGAGTGCACAGGTATTGTTGTGTGGGTTGAGCAAGAGTCGCAAATTAACGATATTATTGCAGTAACCGGCTCATCGCCCGCTTACTTTTTCTTATTTATGGAAGCCATTGAAGAAAAAGCAAAAGCACTTGGCTTTAACGATGAAGATGCGCGTCGCTTAGTACAGCAAACTGCGCTAGGTGCAGCCGAAATGGCATTGAGCCAACCAGAGATAAGCATTTCGCAATTACGCGCTAATGTAACATCTAAAGGCGGCACCACCCATGCTGCGGTTGAGCATTTAAAAAGCGAAGGCCTAGTGCAAACAGTTAGCGATGCAATGGATGCGTGTATAGCGCGTGCAATGCAAATGGAAAAAGAACTTTAAAATTACTTTTTATTGAAGGTTACACTATGAATGCCATGCAATTTTTGATCAGTACCCTGTTTGATTTATTTTTAATGGTGGTGCTACTGCGTTTTTGGCTACAGTGGGCAAAAGCCGACTTTTACAACCCAATGAGCCAATTTGTGGTTAAAGCAACCTCGTTTGCGGTCAACCCTTTGCGTAAAATAATACCTGGCCTAGGCGGGCTCGATTTAGCCTCTCTATTGCTGGCATTTATTGTAGCCGTTGCCAAGATTAGTACTCTAATGCTGGTAATATACGGTGCATGGGCTGCACAACCTGTATTTATACAAGCACTTATTACTGTATTGAAAGAAGGCTTAAACCTTGTATTTTGGGTGTTAATTATTCGCGCTATTTTAAGCTGGGTAAGTCAAGGCTATAACCCTATCGAAGCGGTTTTCCATCAGCTTACTGAGCCAATGTTAAAACCTATTCGTAAAATTATTCCACCAATGGGTGGCTTAGATTTATCGGTGCTTGTACTAATTATTGGTATTCAATTTTTACAAATGCTGCTAATGGACTTTTTAGCCTAAATTTTTGTTTTAAGCAAAAGAGGCCCTTTGGCCTCTTTTTTATATAGGACACCACAATGAACCGTTTAATTAAATTTTGCTTTATTAGTTTTTTAGCCTTTGCCTTTAATGCGCAAAGTGAAGACATGCAAGGTGGACAATACAAAGAGCTGGGCCCTTGGCAAGTGCATTATATTGCTTTTCCATCTACTTTTATTCAGCCACAAATAGCAAAAACCTATGGCCTTGAGCGTAGTGGTTATAAAGGCATTGTTAATATTTCAGTGCTAAAAAATAACAGCGATAAAACCGCGCAAACTGTAAAGCTAAGCGGCACAGCTAAAAACCTACTTGGTAATAAACAAGCCCTTACTTTTAAAGAAGTAAAAGAAGGTGACTCAATTTACTACCTTGCGCAAGTAGACTACACCAACGAAGAAATTTTACGTTTTGAAATTGAAATACAACAAAGTAATCAATTTCAAAAATTACAATTTCAGCAAAAATTTTACGTAGATTAAAAAACATGACTAAAACATTAGTGCTTGCCACAGGCAACCCAGGTAAAGTAAATGAGCTGGCAAACATGCTCAGCCCTTTAAGTATAAACGTCGTTCCGCAAAGCGATTTTAACGTAGGTGAAGTAGCCGAAACCGGCACTACCTTTGTAGAGAACGCGATAATTAAAGCTCGCCATGCAGCTAAAATTACCGGCATGCCAGCTATTGCCGATGACTCAGGTCTAGAAGTAGATGGCTTAAATGGTGCACCTGGGGTGTACTCAGCGCGTTTTGCCGGTGAAAGCGCAAGCGATCAAGACAATATAGATAAACTGCTTAATGATTTAGGTAACAACCCTAACCGTAAAGCGCGTTTTTGGTGTGTATTAGTATTAATGCGCCACGCCGATGACCCTACCCCGCTTATTTGCAGCGCAAGTTGGGAGGGAGAAATTACACAAACCCAAAATGGCGAAGGTGGCTTTGGATACGACCCGGTATTTTTTGTTAAAGAGCAAAACTGTACCAGCGCCGAGCTCACCAAAGAGCAAAAAAATGCAGTGAGCCACCGTGGCCAAGCACTTAAAAAATTACTACTAGAGCTACAAAGCAAAGGCGGCCTGTGAACCTTCCACCACTGAGCTTATATGTGCACGTACCGTGGTGCGTGCAAAAATGCCCCTATTGCGATTTTAATAGCCATGGACAAAAAGGCGACATTCCTGAAACTGAATATGTTCAGCATTTAATTGACGACTTAAAAGCCGATTTACACTTGGTGCAAGGGCGCAAAATTCACAGCATTTTTATTGGTGGTGGCACGCCAAGCTTATTAACAGGCGATGCATATACCCGCTTATTAAACGAAGTAGATAACCTAATTGGCCTAAGCGACAACTGCGAAATAACCCTTGAGGCAAACCCTGGCACCGTAGAAACGAATCGCTTTAAAGAGTATGTAAAAGCGGGTATTAACCGAATTTCTATTGGCGTGCAAAGCATGCAAAACGACAAGTTAAAAGCGCTTGGCCGTATTCATGGCGCCGATGAAGCGCACTACGCTGCAGAGCAAGCTAAGCAAGCCGGATTAAATAGCTTTAACCTTGATTTAATGCATGGCTTACCGGGGCAAAGCCTTGACGATGCGCTGAGCGATTTAAAAAAAATAATTGATTTAAACCCGCCACATATATCTTGGTATCAACTTACTATTGAGCCAAATACACAGTTTGCATCCAAGCCGCCAACTTTGCCACAAGATGAAACCCTATGGGATATTCAAGAGCAAGGCCAAGCACTACTTGCTCAAGCCGGTTACAGTCAATACGAAATATCGGGCTATGCAAAGCCAGGCTTTCAATGCCAACATAACTTGAATTATTGGCGTTTTGGCGATTATCTCGGTATTGGCTGTGGCGCTCATGGTAAAGTAACTGATGCAAAAACCGGCATGATTACCCGTACTGAAAAAATTAAGCATCCACGCGGTTACATGGATATGCTTAAGCCGTACTTGTATAAAAGCTGGCAAGTAGAGCAAGACGATTTAGCCTTTGAATTTTTTATGAATCGCTTTCGCTTAGTCGAGCCTTGCCCTATTGATGATTACAGCGCGCTGACTAGCCAGCCACTGCAAAGCCAACAAGCGGCTTTAACAAAAGCGATAGACGCAGGGTTATTAATACAAGAAAACGGCCACTGGCAGGTAAGCCTTAAAGGGCATCGTTTTTTAAATGACCTGCTAGAATTGTTCGTGTAGTGGTTTTTAACCACGCTCGTTATAAATAAAAACACAAGCAAATAAATATAATGCACCCTAATGGGTTTCTAACAACAAAAGGGAAAACAATGCGTAAACTTACCTTTATTGCAGCAGCCGTGAGCGTTGCTATTTTAGCTGGCTGCCAGCAAGCGCCACAACAAACAACCCCAGCGCCAGCAGTGCAAGCGCAACCTGTGCAAAGCGAAATCGACAAAGCCAACGCGTTTTTTGAAGATACCTTTAACCGTGACGTAATGAGCAGCCCGGTTTATCAAACCTACATGGGTATTAAAAAAGATTACGATAAATGGGATGACGGCAGCGAAGAGCGCAAACTTAAAGATTTAGCACAAGCTAAAGCTGATCTAGTTGAGCTAAAAGCCATTAATCGCGACCTACTCGATGATGCCACTAAAGTAAGTTACGACTTAAAAAAGCAAGACTTAGAAAGCTCAATTGCTGATTTTAAATGGCGTTACCATAATTACCCAGTTAACCAAATGTTTGGTACACACTCTATGGTGCCTGCGTTTTTAATTAACCAACATTCAATTAGTAATGTAAAAGAAGCAAAAGATTACATTGCGCGTTTAAATGGTGTACCTACGGTATTTGATCAATTAATTACTGATTTAGAGACCCGTGCTGATAAAGGTATTATTGCGCCTAAATTTGTGTTCCCACATGTTATTGATTCGAGCAAAAACATTATTCACGGCGCACCATTTGAAAAAGGTGAAGACTCAACGCTATTAGCCGACTTTAAACGTAAAGTAAGCGCGCTTGAAATTAGCCAAGATGAAAAAGACGCCTTAATTAGCGATGCAACTGATGCACTAAAATCAGCGGTTAAGCCTTCTTACTCTAAGCTAATTAATTACTTAGCACAGCTTGAAAAACGTGCAGATAATCGCGATGGTGCATGGAAACTGCCTGATGGCGAAACGTTTTACAATAACGCACTTAAGCGCACCACAACAACTGAGTTAACGGCTAAAGAAATTCATGCCATTGGCCTTGCTGAAGTAAAGCGTATTCATGACGAAATGCGTGAAATTAAAGATAAAGTAGGCTTTAAAGGCGATTTAAAAGCGTTTATGCAGTTTATGAAAACGGATAAGCAATTTTACTATGCCAATGACGAGCAAGGTAAACAGCGCTACTTAGATGAAGCAACAGGTCTGATTAACACGATGAAAACTCGCCTAGATGAGCTATTTATTGTTAAGCCAAAGGCTGATCTAAAAGTTAAAGCCGTTGAAGCATTCCGCGAAAAAGCAGCGGGTAAAGCATTTTATCAACAACCTGCGCCAGATGGCTCTCGCCCTGGTATTTACTACGCAAACCTTTACGACATGGAAGCAATGCCAACATATCAAATGGAAGCACTAGCTTACCATGAGGGTATTCCGGGCCACCATATGCAAATTGCTATCTCGCAAGAGCTTGAAGGTGTACCTAAGTTTCGTAAATTTGGTGGCTACACCGCTTACATTGAAGGTTGGGGTTTATACTCGGAGTTCATTCCTAAAGAAATGGGCCTGTATTCAGACCCTTACTCAGACTTTGGTCGCCTTTCTATGGAATTATGGCGTGCGTGTCGCTTAGTGGTTGATACGGGTATCCATGCCATGAAATGGACTCGTCAAGAAGGTATTGATTACTACGTAAATAATACGCCTAACGCAACATCTGACGGTGTTAAAATGGTTGAGCGTCACATTGTAATGCCATCGCAAGCGACGGCTTATAAAGTGGGTATGTTGAAGATTTTAGAGCTGCGTGAAGATGCTAAAAAGCAACTAGGCGACAAGTTTGATATTCGTCAATTCCACGACGTTATTCTTAAAAACGGCCCTGTACCACTTAACGTACTAGAGAGCTTTGTAAACGACTGGATAGCCAGTAAAAAAGCTTAATGCTTGGTTATAAATAGAAAAAGGTCGCTGATGCGGCCTTTTTTGTTTTATAGTAATTAAAACGCTCAGAGGGAGAGTGAAGAATGGATTTAAGCATACAGTTACTCAATGCGCGAATAGCGAAACATCAACTAAATGAGCTTGATAACGACTTTAAACAGTTAAGCCCCGCTCAGCAAACGTTGCAGCTTAATCATTTATTTCAAAGTGCTGAGCGAATGAGTATTAAATATGACTTTATGCAAAATGTAGCAACTCGCATTTTAACAACTAACCTCCCACCCGCGCCCTTTATAAGTGGGCTAACAAGCATAGATGCTCTCACATTTTTCACGCCGGCATTAAAAGCAAATAAAGGCTTTTTAGCACAAGATAGTCAAGGCAATAATGTGCTTCATAATGTATTTAAACACGCCCATGCTCTAAAGCTACCGTTTAACTATGTGCGCTCACTTATGCTATTCGAGTCTAACGATGAGCTAGCAAAAGCCCTTGCACAAACCAATGCGCGCGGCCTCACCCCTGTGGCTTGTTATATTGCCTATGCCAAAAAGCCCACAACACCTGTTAAGCACGAATTTTCAGCACTGCTGGCCCTTATGGAAATAGAGCAAAAACAAAATCCAATGGCTAAAGAGCAATTAACAAATACGTTAAAAGGCGCAAATTTAAACGAACCTAGTATTTTACTTAGTGCAGCGTACTTACAACGCCCCACGGCTCAAATAGCCCACTTGATCAGAGCTATTTAGTCACTTAAATAATATTCAACACTGGTGACTACTCTCACCTTTTTGATATGTGGCGTGTTTGAATCGCGATTGCTAATGCTAAATTGCCCTTGGCGTGCAGATTTTATTTTACCTAGCGTTGAGTTTGAATCTTTTGCAAATTTATTGGCAACTTCTCGGGCTTTTTCTGTAGCCTCTTGCACCATGGCTGGTTTTATATCGTTAAGGCCGGTAAATAAATATTCAACCTTGGTCTCGTAACTATCCTGTACTATTGCAATACCCTGCTTAGCGAGTTGGCTTACCTTGCTTAAGGCGTTTTGCACCTTGTCGGGCGCAGTAGAATAAACAATAATGTTAGCACGGGCTAAATAACGAAATTTTTGATTATCGTCACCATATTCACGGGCTTGTTCATCAATAATCGATTGGCTGCCGGTGCTTATTTCGTCATCATCAAAGCCATGTAACTTTAAAAAAGCAATAACGGCATCGTTTTTTTGCTCAACCCGGCTTACCAATTTTTCTAAATCGTTATCGGCATCAGAGTATTGTAGCGGCCAAATAACCGTATCGGCATTAACCTCACGCTCAGCTAATCCTTTTACCTGTACGCTGCGATCCATACTTTTTACATCAACGGCTGCACTTTTAATAATAAAACCTAATAAAATTAAGCCTATACTTAAGAAAATAGCAGCTACAACAGTGTAAAAGTTAGGTGTTTTATTCACAAAAACCTCCTTGATTGATATCAATAATAAGCATTTACGCGCTCGAAATAACACAGCAAACAGGGTACATTGTGAGTATAAATAACGCAAAATATTATCAGCCAAGGATATGCCATGAGCCTAAAGCGTATTAGCCAATTTTTTAATCCGGCCTCGGTAGCCGTTATTGGTGCCTCGAATACCCCTACTCGCGCGGGATTTGTGGTTATGCGCAATTTATTACAAGGTGGATTTAAAGGGCCTATTATGCCCGTCACCCCTACCCATAGCGCGGTCCACGGTGTGCTGGCCTATCCTGATATTACTGCACTGCCTAAAGTGCCCGACCTAGCTGTTATTTGTACTAATAAAAATACCTTGCTGACTATAATTGAGCAGCTTGGCCAGCTTGGTTGTAAAAGTGCGATTGTGATTGCCGATGGACTCTCATTAAGCCAAAAAACAGCGTTAAAACACGCCGCCGACACCCACCACGTTACTTTGCTTGGGCCTAATTGTTTAGGCCTGCTTATTCCGCATATTGGTTTAAATGCAAGCTTTTCACATACAGTAGCCGCCCCAGGGAAACTGGCTTTTATATCGCAATCAGCAGCGGTGTGCTCCACCATTTTAGATTGGGCTAAAAATAAAGAAATCGGCTTTTCGTATTTTGTTTCAGTCGGTGATTGCTTAGATATTGATTTTGACGAGCTATTGGATTTTTTAGGCCGCGATGCCAAAACCAAAGCCATCTTACTCTACATAGATAATATTGAGGATATCCGCGGGTTTATATCTGCAGCACGCGCAGCTGCATTTAGTAAACCTGTTATAGCTATTAAAACCGGTAAGACTGGTGCAGGTGCATTAGCCGCCGAAATCCATACCGGTGGAAAACAAAGCTCAGATGCGGTGTACGATGCGCTTTTTCAACGTGCTGGTATGCTTCGGGTGAGTGACCTGCGCGAACTTTTTGCGGCCACGCAAACACTCGCCATTCATCCAAAACTGTTAAAAGTTGAGCAGTTAACCATTTTAACTAACGGCGGCGGCCCTGGGGTCATGGCAGTCGACGAGCTTATTTTAAATTCCGGCAAACTTGCCCAGCTAAGCGAGCAAACACGAGCAGCGCTAAATAGGGTGATCCCACAATCAGACACCACATCCAACCCCGTTGATATTTTTGGTGATTCTGCCCCCGCGCGTTATAAACAAGCGCTGGAAATTTTACTACGTGCCGAGGAAGTTAAAAATTTACTTATAATTCATACCCCATCAGCACTGGCACCCAGTGAAGATTACGCCGATATGATAGTGCAAACCTTACAAAAAATACCCAAAATGGCACGCCCTTATGTAATGACCAACTTTATGGGTGAAGATGCGGCTTATGCCGCTAGGCGTGTTTGCTCTAACCATACTATTCCAACCTATCGCACGCCCGAGGGTGCCGTTGGCGCATTTATGCATTTGGTCAGCTATCGTCGTAACCAAAAGCATTTAACGCAAACTCCGGAATCAAATACTGACGATGCCAAAATAAATAAAACTGCGGCCACTTCGCTAATTAACGAATTTTTAGATGAAGAGCAAAGCTACTTGCCCACGCATCAAGCAAGCCAAATCCTTAGCCATTATGGTGTTGAGTGTATTAAAACAGAAGTGGCCTACACGCCCACAGAAGCGCGTGAACAAGCAATTGAATTAGGCTTTCCGGTAGCGTTAAAGTTGATTAGCCCAAGTATTGCCTCTAAATCAGAAGTAGGGGGTGTGGTTCTTAACTTAAACGATGCAAACGAGGTTGAGCAAACCGCGTTTGCCATGCTGATACGAATTAAAAACACCTATCCAGATGCGGTTATTGAAGGGTTTTCATTGCAAAAAATGGCGCCCCGTGCTGGTGCTAATGAGCTCAGAATAGCCATTAAAACCGAGCCTAATTTTGGCCCTGTCATATTACTTGGTGAAGCAGGTAATGGGTTAGAGTATGCCCAAGCAGCCGTTGCTTTGCCGCCGCTTAATATGAACTTAGCTAAATACCTTATTGCAGCAGCTCACGATAAAGGCGTGTTAAAAGAACGTGTTTTACCAGAAAAAGTCGATAAATACCGTTTATGCGCCCTGCTTACGCGTATATCTCAGCTCGTTGTTGATCAGCCCGACATAAGCTCTATGGAATTAAATCCAATACTTGCTAGCAATGGTCAGTTTTTAGTGCTTGATGCCACCATTAGTGTTAATCGTTATCAAGCGCGCAGCGATCGTAAACGTTTATGTATACGCCCTTACCCTATAGACCTTGTTGAAGAGGTGACTCTTAAAAATAATACTCGCGCTACATTAAGGCCTATTCGCCCCGAGGATGAAAAAGCCCACCAAGAATTTGATCAATCACTTAATAAAGAAGATCGCTACAAACGCTTTTTTGGCGAACTCCCTCAGTTTAATCACGATCAACTCGCAAAAATGACACAAATAGATTACGACCGAGAAATGGCATTTATTGTTTGCCAACGCTTTGAAGGTAAAAGCCGCACACTCGGTGTAGCGCGGGTTATTATGGACCCTGATAATTTACATGCGGAATTTGCCACAGTGGTTCGCTCTGACTACCAAGGTTTAGGTCTTGGCAGGTTACTGATGAGTGCTGCTATAAATCATTGTAAACGCCAAGGTGTTGAGGTTGTTGAAGGTATTACACTGCCTGAGAACACTGGCATGATTGAATTGGCACGTAAGTTAGGCTTTACCATTAGCCGAGATTTTGAAGAAGGCAGCATCAACATGGTGTTAAATTTAAAATAATGAATATCACGCTTAGGCAAAAAATGGCACGCCTGTTTGAAGGCACTGGCGATTATCAAAAAGCAGGTCACAGGCTTGATATTGCGCTTATTAGCTTAATTATGATCAATGTAATTGCTATTGTTTTAGAATCAGTGCCAAGTATAAATGAGCGCTACTACACACAGTTTTTACTATTAGAAGTGATTTCGGTGGCTATTTTTAGTCTTGAATACTTAGCAAGGCTTTGGGCTAGTGTCGATAAAAGTAAGTACGCTGCTATTAAGGGGTCGAACGCTAAGCGCCGCTTGCACTATTTTTTATCACCGTTAGCACTTATCGATCTTATTGCCATTTTGCCTAGCTTATTAATGTTTGTGTTTCCGTTGGATTTGCGTTTTTTACGAGTGCTCAGGCTACTGAGAGTATTTAAACTGACCCGTTATTCACGCGCAATGCAGTTGCTATTACAAGCATTTAAAGATGAGGCGAGCTCGCTTTTGGCCGCATTTTTTATTATGTCGGTGCTACTTATACTCGCATCTTGCGGCATTTATTTATTAGAGCATGACATACAGCCCGATAAATTTGGCTCTATTCCTGCGGCTATGTGGTGGGCTATGGCCACACTTACAACCGTGGGTTATGGCGATGTTGTGCCACTTACGCCGCTGGGCAAGTTATTTGGTGGCGTAGTAACTCTGGTAAGTATGGGCATGGTCGCTATCCCTACAGGTCTACTTGCTTCTAGTTTTTCGGAGCAAATACGCAAGCGCCGGCAATTTTTTGAAGACGCTGTGCACGAACAGATCCATGACGGCCACTTAGATGATTCACAACGCTTACACTTAGAGGAGTTACGCTATAAATTAGGCCTAAGTAAGCTTGAAGCTAATAAAGCAATTAAAACGCAGCTCAACCAACGTAATAGTCATTTATTTTGCCGCCATTGTGGAAAGCGCCCATAGTCCTATTATTGAGTGTTAAATAAGGCGACCCAATCATGTTTAATCAATGCGGGGACACTTTCTTTAGGTACTGGCTCACTAAATAAATACCCTTGAAAATGCTTACACCCTAATTGCTTTAAAAATTGCAATTGTTGTTTGTTTTCAATACCTTCTGCTACACACTCTTTACCTAAGCTATGGGCCAAAGTAAGTGTTGATTGAATAATGGCTTCATCATCCGAATCTACACCAATATCTTGCACAAAACTTCTATCAATTTTTAGTACATCAATTGGGAAGCGCTTTAAATAGGTTAACGAGGCATAGCCTGTTCCGAAGTCATCCATGTAGAGCTTACAGCCTAATTTTTTCAGCATTTCCATACTGTGCAGCGCATGCTTAGAGTCACGCATTAAAATAGATTCGGTGATTTCAAACACTATCGCATCGGAGGGAACATCGGCTTTTGTAAGGGCTTTATGAATTTCGGTGACAAGCTCTTCGTATTCAAAATCGAGTGCTGAGAGGTTGATCGACAAATACAGCTGTGGCGAAAGCTCGCGCCACTGCTTAAGCGCTTGCAATGCGCGAGCAAAAGTTTGCAACATAACTTTTGTAATTAACCCAATACTCTCAGCCGCTAAAGATAGCTCTTGAGTAGGTACTAACGTGTTTTCTGGCCAACGCAATAGCACCTCAAAACCTTCTGTTTGTTGAGTACGTGCACTCACGATAGGTTGGTAGTAATTACAAAACTCTTCTTCTTGATATGCCTTAGTAAGCAATGACTCTAAATGCAGGGCCTTTTGTACATGTTGATTCATCTCCTGCTTATAAAACTTATAACTGCTTTCGAGGGACTCTTTAGCATGGTACAGAGCAATGCTTGCCGCTTTAAGTAGTCCAACATGATCCACTTCATCATCAGGCGCGATGGCAACCCCTATGCTTACATTAACGTTTACCACTTGAGTATTAAATTCCATATTTTGGCTTACAGAATCGATTAATTTAGAGCAAATTAGTAGTACTTCCTCTATTTGCTGCACATCCTCCACCAGCACGACAAATTCATCGCCCCCAAAACGCGCAACACTTGCAGATGGACGCAAAGAGCGCTTAATACGCTTAGCTACTTGCTTTATTATCTCATCAGCCGCTTCTCGTCCAAATGAATCGTTAAAGTATTTAAAGCGCTTAATATTTATATGCAGCAAAGCCACTTTGCATTGATGATTTTGCGCTTGCTCAATAGCATGCTCAACTCTGTCGTTAAACAGCATACGGTTAGGTAAACCTGTTAATGAATCATAATTGGCCAAGATATGAAGCTCATTTTCAGCCAATTTTTGCGCATGAATATCGGTTAAAATAATCACGTAACTACTTAAGCGCTGTTCAGAATCGGCCACAGCACTTATTTTTACTAACACATGACGCTGCTCACCACTGGCAAGGGTGACTAAGTCTTCACAGGAAAAGTGCTCACCAACATTCAGCTTTTGCATTATCCGCAAGTAATCAAAGCGATTACTTCGTGATATGCCTAAATTAAGAGCCCGGCTGGAACGCGGCTCGCTCGGGAAGTTAAATGCCGTTTGTAATGACTTATTAGAGGCGCGAACAGTAAAGTTTTTATCAAGAATAAATACCCAATCGCGTGTCTGCTCAAACGCAGCGGTAAATAAACGAGCATGTTCTTCAAACACCATTTCGCGGGTCATATTAGTATACGTACCGGCAACTTTTTTAGGGAGTTTTGCTTGCCACTCGACTACTTTGCCAAAGTCCTTATACCAACGCCAATAACCTTTGGCGTGGCGTAAACGATACGTGCAATTAAAGTAGCCTTTATCGGTTGATAAAAACTCTAACCATTCTAATCTAAAAAGTGCTTTATCTTGCGGGTGAATTTTAGCTAGGTAATCATCTAAACTCACGCTTTCCTGATCATACCCCAGCTCATTACATAAGCGCGGCTGGTAAATACTACTCGATGTAGACTGCCAATCCCACATGCCCGACTCACTGCCCTCTAAGGCTAGCTTTAATCGCGCTTCACTGTCTTTACTCTCCTTATGAGCGGCCAGTAATATGCGCTGAATTTTGTTTCGACGCATTACCCAAATAGCAATAACACCAATTAATAAAACCCCATAAAGCACCATAAAATAAGGTGCTCGCCACAGTGGGTACTTAACACGAATTTTAAGTACGGCGGGCGGGGTGTATTGACCTGTTAATGGGTCTTTTGCCCAAACTTTTAATTGGTAATTACCGGGGTTTAGTTTAGGAAATAGCACTCGATTATTATTACGAGTGTAGGTTTTTTGGCCATTATCGAGCTGATATTCATAGATTATTCGCTCTTGGTAACTAAATGCCATCGCCGAAAATGCGACTTCTAGGCCAATATCATCATGATTGATCACAAGTTCATTGAGTGGCTGTTTTAAATCGATAGATAAATCACGCGACATCAAATCAACCCGTGTGATATTTACATGGTCAATTAAAGAGTGGTAATTTTGATTCTCCATGGGGTGAAAATAAGTAATGCCTTTTAGGCTACCATAGGCAATTCGACCGTCGCTTAGGTGTGCCATAGCACTGCTGTTAAACTCTGCTGAAAGTAGTCCTTCTGATGTGGTAAACTGCTGAAAATGTAGCGTTTCTGGGTTTAATCGCCATATCCCTTTATGGCTACTCATCCAGATCATGCCATCATCATCAAGCACCATGTCGTAAAGCAGAGTTCCTAATTTGTTTTTCTCTAAGTCAATCGTGTGCACGAGCTTATAGCTGCTAGCATCAAGCCCTATCAGGCCAAAATTAGACAACGAAATCCATAAGATATCGTTATTATCTACCACGTAAGAAAGTACGTTAATTGCCACGTTATCGTGCTGTTTTGGTACTTTATAAATAGTGTTTAATGCTAACGTACTTGGGTCTACTTGATACAAAATACCTGCATTAAAAAACAGTGGCATATCGGGCTTGGTTGCCAGCGCTGGCGAAAAACCATGCGCCAAAAACGGTTCTATTTTGCTAAAAGCCCCTTCTAATCGGGTGACTTTCTGGGTGTCGATATTGTATCTAAACATGCCATGATCTGAGTGCACATAGTATAAATCACCGTTTGGCATTAAAGTAACACCATGTACCCAACCCTGAATAAAATCTCTATTGCTAGGATTACTTAAGGTTGGCTCGTTAATTTGATGGGTTACAGGGTCAAACTCAAATAGCCCTCTGTTTGTATGTAACCATAACTTATCTCTGTAGGGAATAGCTTCATAAATGCTAAATTCAGTAGTCAGCAAGTCAACTTTGTAGTCTTTCAAATAAACCTGACTAGTATTTGTGGCTAAATCAATTTCAGTTAAGCCATTGTGTGTTGCCAGCCATAAGCTGTTCTCGTATTCAGTGATCCCCCACACAGAAGGGTGAGAAAGCCCATCACCGCCTAGTTGAGTGCCATCTATATTGCTAAAGTGGTAAGTATTATTAGACAGATAAAATGCGCCATCAGTTTTTGTAGCCAACCAATAACCCCCCGACTTATCTTTTACCATGTCTATCATACTGGTATCAGATAAGCTGTATTTACTTTGTGTAATGCGTGTGTTTTTTACTAACTCTTTGGTATTTAGATCAAATTTAAAGAGCCCTTTATTCGTTGCCAGATCGAGCTTTTCACCTTCGTTGATAATGCGCCATACATTTAAATCAGCAATAACAGCTTGGTTTTTAAATGCTAAGTCGGGACGCTCGAACATACCCGGTAAATCGTTAATATCTACTTGGTACAGCCCTTTCACAGTACCAACCAGCAACTGGTTATTGTCGATCACCGAAAACGATTTAACGTTGTTTTGATAAATATGTTCAGCTTTGCTTTTTAAATGTTGCAGCGGCCTAATTTGTTCTGAGGCAATATCAAATACAAACGCTCCATGGCTAGTGCCGATAAAAATATACCCATTATGATGAAAAAGCTCACGCACTAAGGTGTTTTCGTACTCCTTAGGTAGCTCAAACAAACTGGTTATTTCACCTGTTTTGATATCTAATTTTGCAAAGTCACGACCACGGCCAATCCATAGCGTTTTGTCGTCAATCGCGACCATACTAAACACCGACTGGCTTAAGATTTGTTTTTCGCTGGTAGGTTGAGGGATAAATTGCTGGTAGGTATCTGTACTTGGATCATACTTAAATAATCCTGCAAGGAGCGAGGCTATCCAAATATTCCCTGCAGGGTCTTGATAAATACAATCTATAATTGCTTCTTCAAGCTCGCCGTTCGGGCCATTAATTGCAACAACTTGGTATCCATCGTAGCGGTTTAGCCCCCCTTCAGTAGAGAGCCACAAGTAACCATTGTCATCAAGCAGCATTGTGTTTACATAACTTTGCGAAAGCCCCTCACTTGGGGATAAACGCTTAACTTGTGCGCCAACTTGGCAACTAACTATAGCGATTAAAGCTATAAAGCAACTAATGATCCCGTTAATGCCTCTACGCATGGCTTGATCCGTTGTTTTTGTTATAGATATTCAAGAGCAACTATATTTCGATGAGCATAAATATCAAAAAGTGCTTTTAAACCAGGAGTATATGTTAATACTTGGTTAAAACCAAGTGCCATATATAACCTTGTAAGATGCGTATAAGCAAAGGTATAAAGCGGCATGGTTTGCTGTTTAACTGCAGCGCATAAGAGTTGCTTTGCCAGCCCTTTTTTACGGTGCTGTGGGTCAACAAACACGGTTGATAAAAATAAAAAATCATGTTTATTTTGTATTCTACACGCTGCCACTACCTGCATTTTGTTATAAACAACCCAAACTTGGTCTTGCTTATTAGCACGCCCTCTCACATTGTTCTGTGCATAAAATTTATTTACTAATGGAGTCTTAAGTGTGTCTAACTTTTGTACTATGTACATACTTTAGCTTAGCATTAACGCCAAATACTGCTCAAACTTCTGTTTTAAAAACGCTTGCTCAGCCACCGGGCGGCTATGAATTGTATTGTAAACTTGCTCACGTGTTTTTTTATTTCGTTTAATTTGATAAGCCCAAAATGAGGCTTCGTAATCTAGTTGAACCTGATATTTTTGCTCTCGAGGTAAAGCACATAAATTAAAACTCACAACCCCTCCTAAGTACGGTTTGTTATCTGCGTTTATTATACGTATGTTTGAACCCATTTACTGTTTAAAAAGCAACAAACATGGGCAAAAACCCGACTATTTTGTTAGTATTCTCCGCAAACATAGCCCCCGCTCATTTTAAACGGAATTAACTTTGAAGTTACAGCTCAATACTTTGTTTTTATTAGTGGTTTTATTTTTTAGTAAAATTACACTTGCCAATCATAATAGCGTTATATTTAACCGCCCTAGCGACTCTGTTCAAGCCAGCTATGCGCTCGCTTTACTCACGCTAGCCTATAAAGAACTTAATTATGAAGTACACATAATTGATTTTAATCGCCATAATGCGCTATTGGCAGCCAATAACGGGGTGTTAGATGGGCAACTTGGTCGTGATACAAGCATAGAAGCAAACAATAAAAACTTGATCAGAATTAACTACCCGCTGTTTAACTATAAGCTTCTATTATTTAAAAGTTGCCAGCCCAATACGCTTGATAAACTCGATAGCGTTTCGGTTTTATCGGGTTATCCGGTACAGCATCATTTCTTAAGTGAGAGTAAGTTTGAGGGCGATATTATTGAAGTAAAAAACATAGCCACTCAGCTCAACTTGCTAGCTCAACGTAAAATCGATGGAGCAATTATGCTCGACTTTGTGCTTAACGCCGGTAACTTTTCTCAGCCAGAGACCTGCATGCAAACTCAGTTGCTAAGTAAACTTTCGCTCTATCATTATGTGCATAAAAAACACGCTGCTTTAGCAAGTAAATTATTAAATGCTTTACACAAACTACACGATAACGGCACTGCCCGCGCGTTGCGCGCAATATACAATTTTAAACTCTAATGAGTAACATCTAGGGCCTGTTGACCTTTCAGGATTAAAATTTGTTCAATCTAGGGGCCATTTA
>NZ_CAWUKC010000017.1:0-51821 GCF_963922945.1 uncultured Pseudoalteromonas sp.
AAAGAATAAGTTTGAATACGCATATTAGATCAAATTTTTAAGTCGATTGGTATTAAATATTTCTGACTTAAAAGTGAGCGACAATATTTGGCTGCAAAGTGGTTAGGTAATATTGCGTATTGGCACAGCTATCAACTTAAGTAGTACTTGGTCGCAGAAGTCAGTGCTCGTTTTTGCGTATTCAATAGGGCTTGTAAGGGAGCTTGTTTTAATGGAAACATATCAATTATATCAATACTAAGTTCATGCTCTTCTGTTATTTTATTCATGTAACATAGCTAGGCGTTCAGAAGTTGCACGTGTTAAAATTTAGTTTTTATAAATATCAAATTAGAGGTGTCAATTGCCAACTGCTGACTATCAAACTGTACTTGATGAAATAGCCCATGAAGTGCGCCCTTTGCTCGCACAAGGAAAAGTTGCTGATTATATTCCTGCACTTGCTGAGGTCTCAGCAGAACAATTCTCTATAGCTATTTATACTACCGATGGTGAAACTATTTGCGCCGGCGATTGCTCAACACGTTTTACAATTCAGTCAGTTTCTAAAGTGATGACGCTTACGATGGCGCTGCAGCGTTATGGTGACGAACTTTGGCATCGTGTTGGCAAAGAGCCCTCTGGTACTGCGTTTAACTCTCTTACTCAGTTAGAGTTTGAAAAAGGAGTACCTCGTAACCCTTTTATTAACGCTGGTGCGATTGTGACGTGCGATGCTTTATACAGTCGTTTATCAGCACCTCGCCATTCAATGCTTGAAACGTTTAGGCTGCTAGCCGGTAACAGTGCGATCGTAATTGATAAAAAAGTGGCGAACTCAGAGTACGAATTTAGGCATAGAAATGCAGCAATGGCACACTTAATGAAGTCGTTTGGCAATTTTGAAAACGATGTAGATGACGTGCTTTGGTCTTACTTTAATTTTTGTGCCATTGAGCTTAACTGTATTGAGCTCGCTAGAGCGTATAATTTTTTAGCCAATAAAGGGATCGACTATAGCTCTGGCAAACAAGTTTTAAGCAGCCGTCAGAATAAGCAGTTAAATTCAATTTTATTCACCAGCGGCTTATATGATGCGGCAGGGGACTTTGGCTACAGAGTGGGCATGCCAGGAAAGTCAGGTGTGTCAGGCACTATATTAGCGGTACTACCGGGTAAATTTACAGTGGCAGTATATTCTCCAGGGCTTAATGAGTTTGGCAATTCGGTGGCGGGGATAGCAGCATTAGAGCTGCTATCTAAAAAGCTCGACATTTCGATTTTTTAAAACACCGCAATAGGGGGTAACAAATACTCCCTATTTATTGATCCCAGTACACTTGCTCTAGGCAGTCTTCGCGCTCAGGTAGGCCACGTGATAAACGTGGAGAGTGCTGTACTAATACCTCGTAACTTGCACGGTTAGCGTATTTACTAATTTGTGCAAGAGAAGAGTAAGTAATGGCTTTTTGTTCGTGTTTTGCCGAGTTCGCAACGTTTAATTTATGATAAACATTTGCTGATAAATCGTGTAACACGGCAGCCAATGCACAATCGCCCGCACCATTGGTGTTTTTGATTGAATCGGGCCCCCCCATGAATGGTGCTGTATGGCTGTACGCTTTTATTGGGTTTTCGCAATCAGATTTTTTCATTGCACGAGAAAACTCATAGCGATTAAAGTCAGGGATGGCTCCTGGTAAAAGCGGGTACTCGGTTGCACGCTTGAAGCTCTCATCAACATAACCGGCCATAAATAAGCCTTTTTCGCCGGCGGTACAAATAACTAAGTCTACCCAGTCAAGTGCTTTATCTGCGGCCAATAGTGGATCTTCAAAGCCAGTAATTGCCAGTCCTTCCTCTTCGTTCATGGCAAGTATATCAACATGCTCGTTGACGAAGTTAGCCCACCAGGTAGGATCTTGCTCGATTAGAAACTTAGTGCCGAGTGTTAAAACTACCGGTACACCTGCATCGTTAGCATATTTAACTGCTTGCATGGTTGCTTCAGTCATTGTTTCATCGCCTTGCGTACGCATTAGGTAGGCGCTGATCACAAGTGCTGATGACTGCTCAATTAAGTGTTTATCGATAGACTCTGGCTTAAGATGATTCATTAAGCCTGCGCTAATGGCGAATGTACGCTCGCCTGTTTCATCAATTAAAGTAAAACAACGACCAATAGGTCCGTCTACTGGCTGTAAATAGTCTAAATCAACGCGGCTTGATGTGTTACATAAAAAGCGATAAGCGTAGCTGCCTATTTTTATGTTTTCACTCATAACACCAAGCAAAACTGAACGATCATCTGCAAGTACTGAGTAGTTATGCATTGTGTTACCAATGGTGCCACCGGCAAACTCGTAATCAACCATGTCGTTTAGTTTTAAACGGTCGTAAAGTGCATTGGTAATATCGCTATCAATAACTTGCGACATTCCTCGGCGAAGTTGAAACTCGTCTAAAAAAGCCTGATCGACTTTGGCTTCAATATCAACAACGATCTGATCGATACCCGTAATGTAGCTACGTTGTAATCGCTCTGTGGCGTTTAGTTGATTGGTTAGTGGATCTTTAGCTTCCACTGGAAAATAATGTTTATGTCTGCGGCGTCCAGGAAATTTCATTTGCTACCTGTGTTGTGAGCTAAATAAAAAAAGCGTGAGATTATAGCGTAAATCACACTCTATGAGCCACGATAAACCATATTATTTTGTTTTATTTTTGCAATAATTTACTCAATTACGCATTTTAAACAAGCAAGTTGATATAATAACGACAGAAAATTATTTAAAGTAAGCATTATGACCGATCTTAAAAGCGATGAATATTGGATGGAGCAGGCATTAGTATATGCCAATAAAGCGCAGCAATTGGGCGAAATTCCAGTAGGCGCTGTCCTTGTGAAAGATAACACGCTTATCGCCGTGGGTTATAATCGTTCAATTACTGATAATGACCCCTCTGCGCATGCTGAAATGATTGCTGTGCGTGAAGGAGGAAAAGTTTTAAATAATTACCGTTTAATTGATTGTACTTTGTACGTTACCTTAGAGCCATGTTCGATGTGTGCGGGGTTATTAGTTCATAGTAGAATAAAACGCCTTGTGTATGGTGCGCCAGACGCTAAAACGGGCTCGGCTGGTTCAATCATGAACTTATTGCAAGAGCCTAGGTTAAATCACCAGGTAGAGGTAACAGGTGGGGTACTTGGCCAAACTTGTGGCAGTACCATCTCGGCGTTTTTCAAACAACGCCGAGAACAAATTAAAGCGGCTAAAAGAGCAGCTAAAAAAATAAGCGGCTAGTTAACTGTCTTTGGGTCTGCTTCTATCATTTGTTGCATAGCAAACATTCGACGCCGCCAAATAATTTTTTTGTGTAAGTTACGCAGCATAATGCGACGTCTAGTTGCTGTTGAATGGATAATATTTCGTTTTAGTTTTTGCGTGCGTCTACGTTTTAGCATGTCTTCTCCTAATGCGTGAGAGTGAGAAAGGCACAAGATATATATTTAAAATTAGGTAAATATACTATAAACACACATTAGTGATCATTTTATGACAAGTAAACAGATTTTTAACTTTGGTATAAAAGTAATGGCACGAAATACAGATTGTTTAGCCACGTATGCAACCTTTAGTTCTCGCGTTTTATACCCACTTATTTACAAGGGGATTTGAGGTTTATACGCAAACATACACGCTTTATTGCAACGACCGCGCATTATCATCACTTTACTTGCTTTTTTCTTTTGGTGAAGAGTTGAGTTCGGTTTTATTGTT
Organism: uncultured Pseudoalteromonas sp.; assembly: GCF_963922945.1. GTDB lineage: Bacteria > Pseudomonadota > Gammaproteobacteria > Enterobacterales > Alteromonadaceae > Pseudoalteromonas. The sequence continues at coordinate 3,765 of NZ_CAWUKC010000017.1, forward strand.
GTTTATAGACTCCTTACTTGGTTGAGCTGCTTCTTCAATTTTAGGTGCTTCAGGTTCGGCTGCCGGCTCTGGTGCTAGAGCATTATTTTCATCAAGCCATACGAGTGCATCGTAGTACCTGCGGATGTTATCAACATATTTTACTGCAACATCTCCACGCGCATAACCATAACGGGTTTTACGGTAATAACGCTTTTTAATTAAAAGGGGTAAGCGCTTTTTAACATCAGCCCATTTATCAGGGCTTGCTCCTTGCTGCTCGGTTATTATACGTGCGTCGTTAACGTGCCCCCAGCCAACATTATAAGCGGCTAGAGCAAGCCATGTACGGTCGGGCTGTGGAATTCTGTCGGGTATACGTTTGACCAATTTTGCTAAATATTTAGCCCCCCCACGGATATTTTGCTCAGGTTCTAGCCTATTAGTCACACCCACTTGCTTAGCAGTACTACGTGTGAGCATCATAATACCTCTTACACCTGTAGGTGATTTAGCACGTGGATTCCACATAGATTCTTGGTAGCTAAGTGCAGCTAGTAAACGCCAATCAAGGCTACCTGCGTATTGTTCAAACCAAGGTCTGTAAGTGGGGAGTGTTTCTTTTATAGCTTCAATGTATGCAAGTGTATTAACATAATTGAATTGACGCACGTGACCAAAGTATTTTTCTTCGAGTACATAAAGCTGATTGCTTTGCTTTACCTCACCAAAAAAGGGCACTAGCAATGCATAAAGCGAATCGTCGTTTGATTTGTTGAGTATCCAGGCTATGGGGTCATTTCGCGTAACTGAAAAACCAATACTTAGATTAGGGTGGTAACGTCTAAACAGTGAAAGCGTATGTGAGTCAGCAAGGGTATAGTCTATCTCGCCATCAATAACGGCTTGTAACAGTTCTTCTTCATCGAGTTCTTCGGTTTCTTGCCAGGTTAAATCTGGATTAGTCTTTTTTATTTTTTGTAGTGTTAAAGAGTGACTGCTTTTGGCTATAACGGTAAAGTTTCCATCAAGGTCGTCAAACTCACGGGGGCGAACTCGGCCTTGTTTATAAACTAACTTTTGGCTAATTGTTCTGTAAGTGGGGCCATAACGGTATTGTTGTGCACGCACTTTATTGTAGGTGAGGCCTGAGGCTATTAAATCTAAATCGCCGCTTTCAAGGCGCTCAAACATATCAGATAAGTTAAAAAACGGAACTATTTCAAGCTCAACACCTAAGTAGTCAGCAAAAGCTTGCGATAGCTCGTATTCAAACCCTTGCTCGCCTTGCACTGCTTGGTAGTAATTGCTAGCACTGGCAAGCGTGCCTACACGTATTTTATTTTGAGCTTTAATTTGAGCTAGTTGAGTTTGTTGCTCCTGCATATTACACGCACACAACAACATAACTAAAGTGATGATAATAATTAGCTTTTCTTTCAACATAACCCGCCCCATAAAGCTCATACCCCGTTATACCAAAAGTTCACAATCGCGTCACTTAGCGTTTAGCATTTATTGAGTATTTTGATGCCGTTTATATAGATAAAAAGTTAATTTTATGAAAAGCGTAATTTGGAGTTAAAACTGAGCGCTACTTAGACTATAATGGCCGCCTAAAATATCGTTCAATCCCTAACCCCGGATGAAATTATCTATGTTGATCCTTCGTGGTGCACCAGCACTTTCAGAGTTCAGAGTTAATAAAATTTTAGCGCGTTGCAAACAATCGCAACTTCCAGTCACCAACGTATATGCAGAGTACGCTCATTTTGCCGATTTAACCTCGCCTTTGAGTGTTGATGAGCAAACCAAACTTGAAAAACTACTTACTTACGGTCCAACTATTGCCGAGCATACCCCAGCTGACACACTTATTTTAGTCACACCTCGCCCTGGCACCATTTCACCATGGGCATCTAAAGCAACCGACATAGCGCATAACTGTGGCCTTAAACAGGTTCACCGCGTTGAGCGTGGTATTGCTTATTACATAGAAGGTGAACTAAGTGCAGAGCAGCTTGCTCAAGTAACGGCGTTATTACACGACCGTATGACCGAGGCAACGCATAGCGAACTTGCTTCTGCAGCGCAGTTATTCCGCAATGACTCACCGCGCGAAATGTCATCGGTTGACATATTAGGTGGCGGGCGCGAAGCATTGGCTGCGGCAAACGTTGAACAAGGCTTTGCCCTTGCTGATGACGAGATAGACTACTTAGTAGAAAACTTTAAAAAGTTAGGCCGTAACCCTAACGACATAGAGTTATTTATGTTTGCGCAAGCAAACTCAGAGCATTGTCGTCATAAAATTTTTAATGCTGATTGGACAATTGATGGTATTGAGCAGCCTAAATCGCTGTTTAAAATGATCAAAAATACATTTGAGCACAATCCTGAAAATGTGCTGTCGGCGTACAAAGATAACGCAGCAGTAATGAAGGGATCAAAAGCGGGCCGTTTCTTCCCGAATGCGCAAGGTGAATATGCGTATCATCAAGAAGACATAGAAATTTTAATGAAGGTAGAAACCCATAACCACCCAACAGCTATCGCACCATTTTCTGGTGCGGCTACAGGCTCAGGTGGTGAAATTCGCGATGAAGGCGCAACAGGGCGCGGCTCTAAGCCAAAAGCGGGTTTAGTTGGTTTTACTGTTTCTAACTTACGTATTCCGGGTTACGAGCAACCGTGGGAAAGCGACTTTGGTAAACCTAATCGTATCGTAAATGCGCTTGATATTATGATGGACGGCCCTTTAGGTGGCGCGGCATTTAATAATGAGTTTGGCCGTCCTAACTTATTAGGTTACTTCCGCACCTACGAAGAAAAAGTAACAAGCCATAATGGTGAAGAAGTACGTGGTTACCACAAGCCCATTATGCTTGCCGGTGGTTTAGGCAATATTCGTGCTGAGCATGTTCAAAAAGGGGATATTCCGGTAGGTGCAAAACTTATTGCACTAGGTGGCCCTGCAATGAACATTGGCTTAGGCGGCGGTGCAGCATCAAGCATGGCGTCGGGTCAATCAAACGAAGACTTAGATTTTGCTTCTGTACAGCGTGAAAACCCAGAAATGGAACGCCGTTGCCAAGAAGTAATCGATAAGTGTTGGCAACTAGGGGATAAAAACCCAATTGCGTTTATACACGATGTAGGCGCAGGTGGTTTATCAAATGCATTCCCTGAGCTTGTAGATGATGGTGGCCGTGGTGGTAAGTTCCAACTACGTGATATTCCTAACGATGAGCCGGGCATGGCTCCACACGAAATTTGGTGTAACGAATCGCAAGAACGTTATGTACTGGCTGTTGCTGTAGAAGATTTTGATCGTTTTGAAGCCATTTGTAAGCGCGAACGTGCCCAGTACGCAGTGATAGGTGAAGCCACAGAAGAGCGCCACTTAACTGTTGCTGATAGCCACTTTGATAATAGCCCTGTTGATTTACCGCTTGATGTATTATTAGGTAAAGCACCTAAAATGCATCGCGATGTAACTTCAAAACAATTTACCGGTAAGGCAATTGATGCAGAGTCGATTGATATAGCCGAGGCTGCTCAGCGTTTATTACGCTTACCTACCATTGCAGAAAAAACATTCTTAATTACTATTGGCGATCGCTCAGTTACTGGTTTAGTTGCGCGCGATCAAATGGTGGGTCCTTGGCAAGTACCTGTGGCTAACTGTGCAGTTACTGCTGCAACGTACGACACTTACCACGGTGAAGCTATGTCTCTAGGTGAGCGCACGCCTGCAGCACTATTAAATTATGGTGCATCGGCGCGTTTAGCTGTGGCAGAGTCACTAACCAATATTGCCTGTGCCAACATTGGTAGTCTAGAAAACATTAAGCTTTCGGCAAACTGGATGGCCGCAGCGGGTCACCCAGGTGAAGATGCCGGCCTTTACGAAGCTGTAAAAGCGGTAGGTGAAGAGCTTTGTCCTGCGCTTGGTTTAACTATACCTGTAGGTAAAGATTCTATGTCGATGAAAACGACATGGAAAAATGAGGATGATAGTGCTGAGCAATCAGTTACGTCGCCGTTATCGCTTATTATTACTGCCTTTGGCCGTGTTGAGGATGTACGTAAAACTGTTACTCCACAATTACGTACTGATAAAGGTGATACGTCGCTTATTTTAGTCGACTTAGGTGCAGGTAAAAACCGCATGGGCGCATCAAGCTTGGCACAGGTTTATAAGCAACTTGGTGATGTTACTCCAGATGTAGACAGCCCTGAGTTACTTAAAGGCTTTTACAATGCTATGCAAGCACTTGTTGCAGATAGTAAACTACTTGCTTACCACGACCGTTCTGACGGCGGTTTATTTACCACAGTTACCGAAATGGCATTTGCTGGGCACACCGGTGTGACTGTTGATTTAGCTGCGCTAACTGGTTCAGATCTAGAGGCGCTCTATAACGAAGAGCTTGGTGCGGTAATTCAAGTTGCTAACAGCGACTTAGATGCTGTAAATACTGTATTTGAGCAACACGGTGTAGCTGCAATTAGCCACGTGATTGGCTCGCTTAATAGCGACGATAGTATTGTATTTAACCGTGGTGAGCAAACGGTGCTTAATCACACTCGTACCGAACTTCGTACTATTTGGGCTGAAACAACGTACCAAATGCAAGCACGTCGTGATAACCCAGAGTGCGCTAAGCAAGAATTTGATGCCAAATTTGATGCAAAAGACCCTGGCTTAAACGTAAAACTTAACTTTGACTTAAACGAAGATATAGCCGCACCGTACATCGCAACGGGCGCTAAGCCGCAAATGGCTATTTTACGTGAGCAAGGCGTTAACTCGCATTTAGAAATGGCTGCTGCGTTTAACCGTGCTGGTTTTGCCGCTGTAGATGTTCATATGAGCGATATTCTCGAGGGGCGTTTAACCCTTGAGCAGTTTAAAGGCTTAGTGGCATGTGGTGGTTTCTCTTACGGTGACGTATTAGGCGCTGGTGAAGGTTGGGCTAAGTCTATATTGTTTAACGATATGGCGCGCGAGCAGTTTAAAAACTTCTTCCATCGTGAAGACACCTTTAGCTTAGGTGTGTGTAATGGCTGTCAAATGTTATCAACATTGAAAGAGCTAATTCCGGGGACTGAGCATTGGCCACGTTTTGTAACGAATAAATCTGAGCGTTTTGAAGCACGCTTTAGCTTAGTAGAAATACAAGAAAATCCGTCTGTATTCTTCAGTGGTATGGCTGGCTCGCGTATGCCAATTGCAGTCTCTCATGGTGAAGGCCATGCTGAGTTTGCAAACGATGCAGCCACAAAAGCTGCGCTTGAAAGCGGCACTGTAGCGGTTAAATTTGTAGATAACTACGGTAACCCTACAACGCAATACCCAGCTAACCCAAATGGCTCACCAGAAGGTATAACCGGTATTACCTCTACTGATGGTCGTGCAACAGTCATGATGCCGCACCCTGAGCGTGTATTCCGCGCGGTTGCTAACTCATGGCACCCAGATGAGTGGAAAGAGGATAGCCCGTGGATGCGTATGTTCCGCAACGCACGTAAAAATGTAGGCTAGTGATCATAATTACTACCTATACAAGCTAGATTCATAATCTAGTTGTAAAATAAAAAAGGCTGCCTGTGCAGCCTTTTTTGATTAAAGTAAAAATAGTTTGATTGGTATGAAAGCTTATTAAGGATAGTATGTTAAAGCGCGTTGGTTTAATTGTTGGGACTGTATTGCTAAGCATAGTATTGCTTGGTTATGTATTTCGTTTGCCATTATTACAATGGGCTGTAGCACCACAGCTTAAAAAAGCCGGTGTTACCTTAAGCTGCTTAGATTTTTCGCTTACGAGTAAGTTAAATGTGCACGTACAAAAAGCGTGTTTAAGTTACCAAAACCAAGCACTTGTTGTTACAGGTATTACCGCAAATACCAAGCATATTGAAATTCAACATGCGGTACTCAATCTAAACCCATTTCCACAAAGTAATAAAAAAAGCAGTCCAGCAGCAATTTTAGATTTAGCCCTTCCTAAAAAAAGGCCAACAATTACAGTCGAGCAACTAAGTATAAACAGTGCGCTTTTAAAGCGTCCGCTAATGCTAAATATTACCGAGCCAACGCTTAACCAGTTTGTTATTAGTGGTGATTTAGTCGCAAATGCAACGCTTTACAATAATAAGATACAAGGACAGCTTAAAGTTAATGATGGATTATTGAAGCAACTACTTAAAACAGATAACGCGTTATTAAGTGGGCTTAGCTTTAATACATCGCAAGCATTTAGCTTTAATGGAATAGAAGGGAGCACCACTGGTAATTTACAGGCGCGGTATGACTATAAATTTAAAAACTGCGACATTAGTAATAGTACTAAAGGTATGCTAAATGCTACCTATAATTTAAATAGCCAAAACCTTGAGATCGACGCAAGCAAGCTTAAAAACAATGTCCAACTTAGCAATAACTGCCAATCTTTTATTCCTGAAAGTGCATACAAGTCATTTGCTGTAAATCAGCTACCACTTAATTGGCGATGGGCTTTAGCTAACCCAGTTAGAGTTGCAAATACCAAGATAACATTACCGTCAATAACGCTCAAAAGCGCAGAACAGGCTAAGCAAAATATAGATTTAGCGTTTGCAGATACGTTTATAAATACTGCTGCACCGTTACAAAGTGCACGCACACAGCTAAAAGCTCAGCTGCATACAGATGAAATAGATGTTATAACGCTAAGTACGCAGCTTAAAAATGCTCAATTAAGCGGTAATTATGATATTACGCTTACCTCTTTACCTGAATTTTTACCGGCTGAGGCTAATAATATTAAAGCCAAAGGGGATTTTACAGTTACTCAACTTATTGACTTTAAGCCCGTAGGTAACGCACGTATTGAGTTTAGCTTTGCTAGCGCAGCTGCTTATGGTAGCGCTTTTAACGGCTACTCAGGTAACCTTGAAGCAAGCATGAATGAAAAGCTCGACGCAAAAGTAATGCTTAAAAGTAAGCTTAAAAGCGTGCAATACAAGGAGTATAAACTCACTGGTATTAATAACACCCTTAGTGCAAGGGCAAACTTAGGTGTGGGAGAGTTATTTGCTCACTTAAATGCAAATACACAAATAAATACACTGACAAGCCCAAATGTCGATTTAAATACTATAAACGTAACGTCAACTGGGCTGCAAAGTCGTGCGCTTAGAGCGTCTCATCATGTATTAGTAAATGGTGTTGAGCTGGTGGCCAATCATCATATTTCAAAGGTAGCGCATCCTTTTGAAGTGATTATACCAGAGCAAAGTGTGCTTTCGTTAAATTCACTCGTTAGCCAATTTGAACCGTTAGCTCAATTAACTGAAGGTATGATGAGGGGACGTATTAATGGCGATGTTAATTTGCAAAAAGCCAATTTTTCTTTCGCTATTGATGATACTAGTGTGCTTTACAACGACTACTTAGCGAATGGATTTAACATGCAGTTTGAGGGGCAGTACGATTCAGGGCAGCTTAATGTTGCTCCTACTACCTTTAATCTTAATGAATTACGTGCAGGTGCAGTAGCTAAAAGTATTACGGGAAATATTAAAGTGGTTAATAATAGCGCGCAGGCCTTTGATGTTGAAGGCGGTATTTTGGGAGGTAAATTTTCTTTAGATAAATACATGCTTTTAAAGCCACAGCAAACCGCACATGTTAGGTTTGAAAATGTTGATGCCAGTCAATTAATAACGCTTGACGATAAGTCGGGTATTACTTTAACAGGTAGACTAAGAGGGGTGTTGCCATTTTATTTTGACGAAACAGGGGTTGAGGTCAAAAATGGCAGCCTAGCCAATCAAGGCCAAGGGAAGCTTATTATTAGCAATAATGAAGCGTTTGACGCTGTTATGCGCCAGCAACAAGAATTACAGCCAGTTCTAGGGTTACTTAAAAACCTTGATATACAAAAACTTAATAGTACAGTAGCGCTTAAAAGTGATGGCTGGTTAAACTTAGGTGTTAAGTTACAAGGGTTTAATGAGCCCGAGCAGCAACAGGTTAACTTTAATTATAATCACGAAGAAAACGTGATTACATTGCTAAGAGCGCTGAGACTCAGCGACGAAATAACGCAAAAAGTTGAGCAGCAATACTCTAAAAAAGGAAACTAATGATGAAAAATTTGTTGAGCATTAAGGCCGTTATTGCACTTGCTGCTATTAGCGCTTTAAGCGCCTGTACTCACAGAGTAGAAGTAGCAGCAAAAGAGCCGATAACGATTAATCTAAATGTAAAAGTAGATCACGAAATTCGAGTAAAAGTAGATAAAGAGCTCGATAACTTATTCAGTGACGACAGTGAATTATTTTAGGAGCAAAATGATGACTATAAAAAATAAATTAAGTATTGCCACTTTAATAAGTGCGCTTTGTTTGTCGTTTTCGGCGTGGGCTATTAGCTTAGATGATGCTAAAAACCAAGGCTTAGTGGGTGAGGATAGCTCTGGTTATTTAGGGCTTGTTGTACAAAACAGCGATGCAAAAGCAGTCGTTGAAGAAATTAACGCTAAACGTAAAGCGCAGTATTTAAAGCTGGCTAAAAAGAACAATTTATCGCTTGCTCAAGTAGAAGCGCTTGCAGCAGCTAAAACCATTGAAAAGACCAAAAGTGGCCACTATATTGAAGTGAATGGTAGCTGGGTTAAAAAGTAATACAAGCAGCTAAACATATTACTTAAAAACCGAGCGTTTAAGCGCTCGGTTTTTTTATATTTGCTAAAAGTTGCTGCCAAAAGTCGACACCTTTTCGCCTTGCAAGCTTAATATTGTGCTCTGGTATCGATTCAGGCTCATCATAGTTATCAAGCGCTTCGCTCATACTCAGTTCGCGAATTAAATGTAATGTAGGGTAGGGGGCCCGATTGGTGTAATTGGCCGCATCTTCCTCATCGCTGTCGGCAAACACGTAATCGGGGTGAAAGTTAGCAATTTGGTATTTACCTTCAAAGCCTTGTGCTACCAGTAGGGCATTGGCTAAATCGACTAAATCTAAAAAGTCTTCAAAATCGCTAAAGCCGTTATTAAACAGAATTAATGTGGTTTCGCGCTCGGAATTTTGATCCAGCTGCACACACTGCTCTAGCATGTCCATTACAGCGTCATCAATTTTATCTGCTGAACTAAGCACATAATGAATACAGTTGTTTTCTACTTCTTTGCGGGCAAATGGGCAAAAGTTATATTTTACAATAACAGATGATACCCATTCGCGGGTTTGTACAATTGCTTGATGAGTCATGCTTTTGGCTCTAAATACTGATTTATAATGCTTAATGTTTTTTCAATGGCGCCTTGGTTTTTTACTACACATTGCTGCGCTTTAATTCCTAAACTTTGGCATGCTTTGCTGTTTTGGCTTAAGTTAATAAGTTGCGCGGCGAGTTCATCGCTGTTTTCAACAACGACAGCCCCTTTTAGCTTAATTAACTCAGGATAGATATGATCAAAGTTATACGTATATGGGCCTGTAATAACACCAACCGAAAAAGCAGCCGCTTCAAGTGGGTTGTGTCCACCCCGGCGAATTAAACTGCCGCCAATATAACTTACATTCGCTGCGCCATATAAACACTGTAACTCGCCAAGTGTATCAGCTAATAGTACTTGCTCGTTTTGATAGTTATTATTACTGCGACGACTAAAGCTAAGTGGGCTTTGAGACAACGTATTGGCTACTTTGTCAAATTGCTCAGGGTGGCGCGGGGCAATAACTAAAAGGGCGTTAGGGTATTTTTTTAATAACTGTTGATGGGCGCTTAGTACCATTTCGTGCTCAAGCGGGTGAGTAGAGCCTGCCACCCATACAAAACGTTCATTGGTTTTATACTCGGCTTTAATATTTGCCACTTTAGTTAGTTGTTTATCACTTGGCGTAATGTCGAACTTTATTGAGCCTGTAACATGGCTTTTTGAAGAAGGTAAACCAAGTTCAATAAAGCGCTTCGCATCATTTTTATTATGGCTGGCAAGCACTGAAATAGAGCGCATAATAATGTGCGTTAAACCTGCCACTTTTTGATACCCTTGCTGCGACTTTTCGCTTAGGCGGGCATTAAGTACTAATACCGGAATATTTTTTTTGTGGCTTATTGCCATTAAGTTAGGCCACAACTCGGTTTCTAAAATACACAGTGCTTGTGGGTTTATACGCTTTAAAAATCGGGCGCTTGAACCTGCAAAGTCTATAGGTAAATAACAACACACCACGGTATTTTTAAATTGATTTGTTATTTGCTCACGCCCAGTAGGGGTGTTACAGGTAATAACAATATTTAGCAGTGGGTTTTGTTTTTGCAGTGCTTTTATCAGTGGCGTGGCAGCAAGCACCTCACCCACCGAGGCACAATGAAATACAACGGGTTTAGCGCCTTTGTTAAATAAGTCTTTGCTAATAAAACCAAAGCGCTCTTTAAAGTGCGCGCGGTAGCCTTTATTTTTTTTACCTCTGAGTACATACAAGTAAAATATAATCAGTGGGCTAATTAAAATTAAAGCGAGTGAATAAAAAATACGTGCCATACTGAACTTTTATTGAGGTAAGTGGCGCTAGTTTAACGTGAAAGTGATAATTTCTGAACACGTTAAGCACTAAATTATAATTCAGTTCAGCTATATTCCCATAAAATACACACAACTAAATAAAACTATGGAATAATGGATTTAATTTTTTCCTGCCATTTCAGTTCCTAGAGGAATTTTTCATGTCAATTATCGATTCTGTGGCAACAAGCTACGTTGAAAGTTTAAACCGTCATCAAGCCTTATTTGAAACGATGGAGGCTTATCATCAAGAGTCTATGCAATTATTAGAAGCGTGCCACAGTGCATTGCAAGCTGGTGGTAAGGTTATTTGGTTTGGTAACGGCGGTAGTGCGGCTGATGCTCAGCATTTAGCTGCCGAGTTTGTTGTGCGTTATAAGCTAGAGCGTGGCCCGCTTGCGTCTATCGCACTGACCACTGACACTTCTATACTGACCGCGCATAGCAATGATTACCACTTTGATACGGTATTTGAACGTCAAGTACAGGCCCTGTGTAAACCAGAAGATTTAGTGATTGGTTTAACAACCTCAGGTACCAGCGCCAATATTAATTTAGCGCTTGAAGCGGCTAACAAAATTGGCGCGTTTACGGTTGCATTAACGGGCCGTGATGGCGGTAAAGTCAAAGACATTGCAAAGCTGCCAATAATTATTAAAAACGATGAAACAGCTCGCATTCAAGAGGCGCATATGTTTATTGGTCATTGGTTATGTGAAGCGATTGATATGGTTGTTGCGGAGCAGCAGTAATGGATTTATCACTATTAAAAAACTTATCTAAAGCGCGCATTTTAGTGGTGGGCGATGTGATGTTAGACCGTTATTGGTATGGTGATACAGGCCGCATTTCGCCAGAAGCCCCCGTACCCGTAGTAAAGGTAAGCAAGTTTGAAGACAAAGCCGGTGGCGCTGCCAACGTAGCTAAAAATATTGCTAGGCTTGATGCCAAAGTGGGCTTACTCGGTTTAATTGGTGAAGATGAAAGTGGGCAAATTTTAGAAACTATTTTAAAAGGTGAAAAAATACATTCACAACTTGTGAGTGTATGCGATTTACCTACTATTTCTAAAATGCGTGTAATTAGCCGTCATCAACAGCTAGTGCGTTTGGATTTAGAAGAAACCTTTAGCGAGCAGCATAGCCAGTTGCTATTAAATCGCTTAGAGCTAGTACTTGATGAATACGACTTTGTGGTATTCTCCGATTACAGCAAAGGCTCGTTAAGCTTAATTAAGGAGATGGTGAGTATTGCAAAAGCGGCGGGTAAGACCGTGCTTATCGATCCTAAATCGCCAGACTTACATTTGTACGAGGGGGCAGATTACATTACGCCTAACTTGCATGAGTTTAATTTAGCAGGTGGTAAAACAGGCTCTGAAGAAATTTTAGCGCAAAGCGCCCGTGAGCTAATTAGCAAAAATGGTATTAAATCCATGCTACTTACACGCTCAGAGCAAGGTATGTCATTAATTAATGCCGATGAAAAACATGACTTTGCGGCTCAGCAGTTAGAAGTAAGCGATGTAACTGGCGCAGGCGATACTGTTATAGCCACGCTTGCCGTGATGCTCGGTGCAGGTATGGCCCCTAAAGATGCGGTAGAAATTGCCAATTTAGCGGCAGGCATTGTAGTAAGTAAACTAGGCGCGGCAACAGTGTCACCAGAAGAGCTAAGTCAAAAGCTCGGCCAATACTTACACATTAATGGCGAACACTACCAAACTCCATTTGATGATGTACTGCAACATATTGAATTTGCTAAGCAAAACGGCGAAACGATAGTGTTTACCAATGGCTGTTTTGATATTTTACACGCAGGCCACGTACGTTATTTAGCTCAAGCTAAAGCACGCGGAGATAGACTCGTTGTTGGATTAAATAATGATGATTCAATTACACGTTTAAAAGGCCCCGAGCGCCCTATAAACCCACTTGATGAGCGCGCAATGGTATTAAGTGCACTTGCCTCTGTAGATTGGGTCATTCCCTTTGGTAGAGAGGACGAAAATGACACACCGGCTAAATTAATCGAGCAAATAAGCCCTGATATTTTAGTTAAAGGGGGAGATTACACCGTAGAGCAGATAGCGGGCGCCGATCATGTGCTGCGCCATGGTGGCAAAGTAGAAGTGCTGAGCTTTTTAGATGGCTGTTCTACCTCTAAGGTGATTAGCAAAATAAAGCAGTAATATTTACTATTTGCTTATAAGTAAAAAAGGGTTGAAAACGCAGTTTTCAACCCTTTTTTTGTGATTACGCCTATAACTTTTTAAAAATTATATTCGTACTTAGCAAATGCTGATGTGTCGTTTTCTGCACCATCGTTATTTGATGCAAAAGCCCCCAGCGTTAAACGCCCACCCATTGCAAGTTGTCTGTAACGAAGCTCAACTTGTTTTGAGTTATAACCAGTTTTGGTAATTGTATTACCTAAGTCTGGGTTGTTAGGGTAGAGATCGCGATTATCGCTGTTGTAATCAACGCTACGCAGCTTTACTTGCCAGTCATCGCCATTTGAAAGTTGGCCAAGTAGTGTTAACACGACTGACTGTGCATCGTTATCATAAGTTGAGCCAATAGTGCGGCCATGGTAACGATAGCCCGAATTATAATCTGAGTGTTCGTAGTAGCAGTTTTCATTGGTTGATTCGGCCGAGCACGATACACCTGTGTCTATGTATTCAACGTTAACGAGCACATTTTGATCGTAAATGCGTTGGGTCGTTTGCACACCAAATAAGTATGCTCTGTCGGCTGGTTTAAATTGCGAGCTGGCATCTTCGCCAATTGTACTTGCGTAGATGGCATAAGGGTGACTAAATAAGGTATCAGACCAACGAACGTCAATACCGGCAAGCTGGTTGCCTATTTTAGACTCTAATGAACTATCGCAATTTTCATTACCATCAATACAATTAGTTTGCCCAGTTATCACATCAATAAAATCACCTGCTGAGCTAGGCTGGCCTTCACCGGCCCACTGTGCAGACCAACTTAAAGCAACCTCAAGTTGCTGCATTGGACGAAAGTTTAAACGGCTACTCCAAAGTAACGCATTAGGAATAACGCGGGTTGATTCTAGCTTTGCCATTTGCGCGGTAAAGCTCCACTGGCCAAGCCAACTTAACCAAGGCGTTTCAAACGCTGTGCTTTGCTCACGGGTTACACTTAACGCAGGTAATGGCTTTGCATTACCCGACATAATTAAACTGTTATCAACACCTGGGCCCCAAAACTGCTCTACGGCACCGGCTCTAAAAATCCAATTGCCTAAGCGGTAGGCTAAGTAGCTATCGTCAAATGAGGTATCGTTACAATCTTCAAGTGCTTGCTCGTTAGTGGCTATATCATCGGTTGTTTTGCCATCAACTAAGCATTGTTTACCATCGTTTCGGTAATTAACGGCTACCTTCGCTGCAAAGTTATCGCCAAGGAAAGCATAGGCTGCAGAAAGCTCAGACTCTTGAGTGTTGGTTGCACCAAAGCTGGTGGCTATAATTGGGTCTGATGCGGCAAATGCTGAGAGTTGCACACTGTGCGAGCTACTGTTTTCTGACTTATAACGATGTTTTACACGTAGCAGTGCATCTTGCAGGCTAGGAGATAAAAGTTCAAGCTTGCTTGCTTCTAGCTCGCCAATAAAGCTTTTCCACATGAGTGGGTAGGTGGTTACAGGTGCTAAAATTACACCGGCATCAGCCAGTTGCTGTATATCGGCACGTAAACCGTAATCGTCTGGCTTTACCCAGGGCTCTGCTGTTACTGATGCGCTCATAGCGCAAAAAAGAGAAGAAAGTAGAAAGATTCTGTTTCGCAAAGTTCAGATCCTTGTGATTAAGATTGCGACTAAGTTTATCAATCTAGCATGGCTATTGCAGTAAATAATCTATTTTATGGCATTAAATTTGTGTATAAAAATGTAACCTAGCTATCGTAAAAACCATGGGGTTGATATACTGCTGCGCAAATAGGAAATAGAGAATGCAATGAGCAACAAACGACTTTTATTTATACCCGTATCATCGCCACAAGGAATAGGTGAATACATGCGCTCGTTGTTGCTAGCCCAAAGCCTTGAAAGTGAATGCTCTGATTCACTTACCATCCATTTTGTTTTAAATAAACACACAAACTACGCTAAAAACTGCCCATATAGTACTACTTTGCTTGAGCACTCTGCGACTAAAGAGAGCGATAAAGTATGCGAAGTTATAGCCGATTTTAAGCCTGATATTGTTATATTTGATTGTGCAGGGCGCGCTGCTCATATGAAAGCGGCTAAAAAAGTAGGTGCCAAAGTGGTGTTTATTTCTCAGCATGCGAAAAAGCGAGCAAAAGGTTTAAAACTTAACCGCATCAACTTAATTGACAGCCATTGGGTGGTACAGCCTGATTACTGCATAGAGCCTCTGAGCTGGGCTGAAAAAGCTAAAATAGATATGTTTTCTTTAGCTATGCCTAAAAATGTAGGCCCATACATAGCACTCTCATCAGCGTGCGATACCAAGCAGGTGTTAAAAAAATATCAGCTTGATGAACAAGGCTACTTTATTGTGAGCGCAGGCTCTGGTGGTCATGTGCTAGATAATCAAAATTGTGCAGATGTATTTTTTGCCGCTGCAGAGCAAATTTCATTGCAAACAGGGTTAAAAGCGGTCGTGGTATTTGGGCCTAATTATAATAAAGCGTTGCCAGTATCGAATACGGTTATAAATTTGGATACCTTAGAAAACAATGAGTTTTTGTCGCTTATGGAGCAAGCAAAGTTTGCATTATTAAGCGCCGGCGACACGTTATTGCAAGCGATTGCAGTGAAAACGCCCGCAGTGGCATGTGCTATTTCAAAAGATCAAACACAGCGCTTAGCAAGGTGTGCCAAGACTGGCGTGGTAATTAAAACAAACTTTGAGATTGAAGACATAGTAAATAAAGCCAACGCTTTACTAGTCGCGCCGTATTTTGACCTGCTACTAGAAAAATACGCTTTGCTTGAAAGCGCGCAGGGTTATGAAGAAATCACTCAAGGGGTTAAAAATATGCTAATGGCTGCTGATAGATGAATATAGTGATTGTAATAGACTCGTTAGCCGGTGGTGGCGCCGAAAAAGTGATGCTAACCCTTGCACAGCAACTCGTAAAAACGCATAGCGTGACTATTTTATCGCTGGCTAATAAATATGAATACACTATTCCTGCGAGCATTAAGGTTGAAAGTTTATTCACGGATAAAGCCACTAAAGTGGATCGTTTTTGGAAAATAAATAAAAGCGTAGCAAAGCTAGAGGCGTGGTTTAACAACAAACAAAAACAAATTGGCCCCATAGATTTAGTGCTTAGCAATTTAGACAGAAGCAATAACTTATTGGCTAAAAGCCAGATTAAAAATGTTCACTTTGTTATGCATAACTCTGTTAATGCAGAGCTTGCGAGGCAAAAAAAGTTAGGCCCGTTTTCTTATTATTACCTTAAAAAGTCAAAACAAAACTTAAATGGGAAGTCATTAGTTTGTGTATCTAAAGGGGTAGAGCACGAAATTATACAAGGGTGCTTAATTAGCCCAAGCGCCATCACCACTATATATAATCCCTTTAATTTAGCGGATATAAGGCGCTTGTCGGAAGAAGTTAATGCGCATATTCCACAGTCGCCGTATATCATTCACGTTGGGCGCTTAGCAAAGCAAAAACGTCATGATATTTTATTTTCGGCGTTTGCAAAGCTTGATAAAAAATACAAATTGGTGCTTTTATGTAACAAGCCTAGCAAAGCTTTTAAGCTTGCTAAAGCGTATGGTATTGAGAAACAACTTATCGTGCCTGGGTTTGAACAAAATCCGTATAACTGGATAAAGCAGGCTGAGGCATTGGTATTAAGCTCAGACTTTGAAGGGCTTCCCACTGTATTAATTGAGGCGTTAGCTGTCGGCACCCCAGTAGTAAGTACTA
Source organism: uncultured Pseudoalteromonas sp. (assembly GCF_963922945.1). Lineage (GTDB taxonomy): Bacteria > Pseudomonadota > Gammaproteobacteria > Enterobacterales > Alteromonadaceae > Pseudoalteromonas. The sequence continues at coordinate 20,251 of NZ_CAWUKC010000017.1, forward strand.
ACTGTACATTTGGGCCAAGCGAAATTTTAACAAACGAGTTAGCTAAATATTTAGCGCCGGTAGGGCATAGCGAAGAGCTAGCGGCTAAAATTGAGTTGGTTTTAAGCACTAAGCCTAATGTCGATAATGCCGACATTTTACAAAAGGTAACGGCTAAGCAGGTTGCTCAGCAATATTTAGCTTTATGTGGATAATTGCTCTTTATAAATAGCAAATAACGTTTGCCAGTCATTACTTTGCCAATAAAATGCATTGTTACGCCCTTGCTCTTTTAAAAAAGAGCGCTCTAAACGTGCCATATTATTTTGTTGCCATTGCATATTCGGTGTTTTTATTTCGCCGCGGTCAAAGTCAATAATATAAACATCGCCCATTTCATTAAATAAAATATTATTTATATTTAAATCAGCGTGATACACACCTTTTGAGTGAAATAGCGCAACGGTTGTGGCTACGCGCTTTAGCTCATCATCTGTCAATGGGCGCTTAATTAAAACATCGAGCAGGCTTTTAGCTCCTTTTACTGCCTCAGTAATTATATCGCCCCGATAAATTAAACCAGTGGTTGTTACTTTAGCGGCAATGGGTTTTGGTACATTTAAGCCAAGTTCAATAAGCGCGCTCATGAGGCTGAACTCTTTATAAACACGGGTGCTTTTAAGCCCTGGGTAGAGGTATTGATCGCTTAATAATTTGCCAATTAAACCGCCGCGCCAGTAATGCCTAAGTACTGCGGTTAAATTATCGTGTTTAAAAAACCAAGCAGTGGCGCGGCCCTTCTTAGCACCTACTATTTTATTTTGCTGTTGCCAGTAATCTGCATCAAACCAGTTTAAATCAACGTCGTTAAAATAATCTGGGTGGCTTAAAATAGTGTGCTTACCTTGCGTTAGTGTTTTAAACATAGCTCGTTAAAATAATTGAATAGTGTGTGTATATTAACGTGTTTTATAGCGCAGCATAAGTGCTTGCATTAGCGCGAGTATAATTTAAGATCGTCTGTAATTATTTAAAGCCTCATGGAACGTGTAACTCAAGTGCCTAATTACTCCTCAATTTGTATTTTAAGACTCTCTGCCATTGGTGATGTGTGTCATGCTGTTAGTGCTGTGCAAGCGATTCAAAAAGCACACCCTAATGCAAAAATAACCTGGGTAATGGGCAAAATAGAAGCCATGTTACTTGCCGATTTGCCAGAAGTTGAGCTGGTTGTTTTTGATAAAAAACAAGGTAAAGAGGCACTTAAAAAGTTAAAAGACACCTTTAAAGGGCAACAATTTGACGTACTACTTAATATGCAAGTCGCATTAAGAGCAGGCTTTGTTGCGCGCTGTATTCCGGCAAAAGTAAAAATAGGTTTTGATTGGGCTCGTTCAAAAGAGTTACACAGCCTGTTTATTAACAAGCGCATAGCCGCACAAAAAGAAGCGCATGTGCTAGAGGGATTTAAAGGCTTTGCAGGTGCCATCGGAGTAAAAGATTATTCACCTACTTGGGATATGCCTTATACCTTAGCTGATAAAAACAAAGCAGATGAGTTGTTAGGGCCTGCGTATTTGGCAAATAAGTTATTTGTAATATCGCCAGCGGCCAGTAAAGCACAGCGAAACTGGCTACCTGAGCGTTATGCAGCGCTTGCTGATCACGCTCATGAGCAAGGCTTTAACGTGGTATTGACGGGCGGGCCAACAGAGCTTGAAATTAATTTAGCTAATCAAATTATAAAACATAGCCACTGCACTATTTTAAACTTAGTAGGTAAAACAAAACTAAAAGAGCTGTTATGTGTGCTTAAGCGGGCTAATTTAGTACTTGCCCCCGATACAGGGCCTGCACATATGGCGGTTACAGTAGGCACACCGGTTATTGGTTTATATGCGCATTCTAACCCAGCACGTACTGGTCCATATTTATATCAAGACTACGTCGTTGAGGTATATCATCAAAACCTTCTAAAACAAACAGGTAAAACGGCACAGCAATTGCCTTGGGGAACACGTGTTAAGGGCGATGATTTAATGAGCCAAATAACAGTAGAGAGCGTTAAAACGATGTTTGACCATGTTGTGCAAAAAGAGTCTATATAATGAGCTTAAATGAAAAAAATAAAGCACTATTTTTAGACCGAGATGGCGTGGTAAATGTTGATCATGGTTATGTTTATCAACGCGAAAAATTTGAATTTATAGAGGGTGTGTTTAGCGCCTGTAAAACATTTTATGATGCAGGCTATAAAATTATCATAGTGACTAATCAATCAGGGATAGGTCGAGGCTATTACACTGAAGATGATTTTTTAGCGTTAACTCAGTGGATGAAAGCACAATTTAGTGCGCATAATATTGAGATTACTGATGTTTACTATTGCCCGCATCACCCCAAAAATGCATTACCAACCTATTTAAAGTCGTGTGAGTGCAGAAAACCTGAGCCGGGCATGTTATTGCAAGGTATAAAAGAGCATAGCATAGACTCTAATCGAAGTATTATGGTTGGCGATAAATTAAGTGATATGCAAGCCGCACAAAAAGCACATATTGCTACACGCGTGTTAGTGCGTTCGGGTCAACGGGTTGATGAAAGCGCACAGCAGCATGCTAATTTAGTAATAAACTCATTGAGTGAGTTACCAGCATTTATAACAGGTTAGATTTAATCTTCAATATACTTAAAGTGGCAGGAATTCCTGCCATTTAGCAGGTTTGCGATAAGCTGCAAACCGTGCATTTTACTTGTGAAACTTTTACAATACATACCACCATAAACAGTAGCTTTAATGTTGTTGTTTACCCGTTCATTTAATTGGAGAATACAGATGAGAGCATCTGCTTTTTTTAGCCAACTACAAGAGCAAATTGAAGACGTTAAAGCGCAAGGGTTGTACAAAAGTGAGCGTATAATTACCTCGCAGCAACAAGCGCAAATAGAAGTTGCGTCAGGCGATAAAGTAATTAATTTTTGTGCTAACAATTACTTAGGTTTAGCTAATAGCCCTGAATTGATTAAAGCAGCACAAGATGGTTTAGACGCTCATGGCTTTGGCGTTGCATCGGTACGTTTTATTTGTGGTACACAAGACATTCATAAGACCTTAGAGCAAAAAATTAGTGCGTTTTTAGAAACTGAAGACACCATTTTATACTCGTCTTGTTTCGATGCTAATGCGGGGTTATTTGAAACCATTTTAGGTGCGGAAGACGCGATTATTTCTGACTCTTTAAATCACGCATCAATTATTGACGGGGTTCGTTTATGTAAAGCTAAGCGTTTTCGTTATGCAAATAACGACATGGCGGATCTCGAAAAACAACTTATTGCTGCAGACGAAGCGGGCGCTAAAACAAAATTAATCGCCACCGATGGTGTGTTTTCAATGGATGGCGTAATTTGTAACCTTGAAGCAGTGTGTGACCTTGCTGATAAGTACGATGCTCTTGTGATGGTTGATGATTCACATGCCGTAGGCTTTGTTGGTGAAAATGGTAAAGGTACGCCTGAGTACTGTAATGTGCTTGACCGTGTAGATATTATTACCGGCACACTTGGTAAGGCGCTGGGCGGTGCATCAGGTGGTTATACTTCAGGTAAAAAAGAAATTGTTGAATGGCTGCGTCAGCGCTCGCGTCCATATTTATTTTCAAATTCATTAGCACCTTCAATTGTAACAGCGTCAATTAAAGTGCTCGAAATGCTTGAAAATGGTGGTCAGTTACGCGCTAAACTTTGGTCAAATGCTAAATATTTCCGTGAGCAAATGGAAGCGGCAGGTTTTACCTGTGCGGGTAAAGATCACGCTATTATCCCTGTTATGCTTGGCGATGCTAAAGTTGCATCATTAATGGCAGACAAATTACTCGCTGAAGGCATTTATGTAACCGGCTTTTCGTTCCCTGTTGTGCCAAAAGGCCAAGCACGTATCCGTACACAAATTTCTGCTGCGCACAGTATTGAACAACTAGACACCGCGATTGCTGCCTTTACCCGTATTGGTAAAGAAATGGGCGTGATTTAATTTTTGTAAACCGAAGCACTGCTTCGGTTTTTTAGCTGAGTGTTAACGATGAAAGCATTATCAAAATTAAAAGCCGAAACCGGCATTTGGATGACCGATGTACCCAAGCCTGAAGTTGGACACAACGATCTACTGATTAAAATTCGTAAAACTGCAATCTGTGGCACCGATGTTCACATTTATAAATGGGACGAGTGGTCGCAAAAAACTATTCCCACCCCTATGGTTGTAGGCCATGAGTACGTGGGTGAAGTGGTTGATATGGGACAAGAGGTACGCGGCTTTGCAGTAGGTGACCGCGTATCGGGTGAAGGGCATATTACGTGTGGGCATTGTCGTAACTGTCGTGCTGGACGTGTTCATTTATGTCGAAATACTACGGGAGTGGGTGTTAACCGCGAAGGCGCATTTGCAGAGTACTTAGTTATTCCTGCTTTTAACGCATTCAAAATCCCTGACAATATTTCTGATGAACTTGCGTCAATTTTTGACCCATTTGGTAACGCTGTGCACACTGCTTTATCGTTTGATTTAGTGGGCGAAGATGTATTAATTACAGGCGCAGGACCTATTGGTATTATGGCGGCAGCTGTTGCAAAACACGTAGGTGCGCGCCACGTGGTTATTACTGATGTAAATGAATACCGCCTAGAGCTGGCGCGCAAAATGGGCGCCACTCGAGCAGTAAATGTTGCAAATGATAAACTTGAAGACGTTATGGCTGAACTAGGTATGACGGAAGGTTTTGATATTGGACTTGAAATGTCTGGTGTGCCAAGCGCGTTTAATTCAATGCTCAATAATATGAACCATGGTGGCAAAATTGCTATGCTTGGCATTCCACCGTCAGATATGGCTGTAGATTGGAATAAAGTTATATTTAAAGGGTTAGTGATCAAAGGCATATACGGTCGCGAAATGTTTGAAACCTGGTATAAAATGGCAAGTTTGATTCAGTCAGGCCTTAACTTAGACCCAATTATTACGCATCAATACTCAGTTGATGACTTCCAAGCTGGCTTTGATATGATGATTTCAGGTCAATCTGGTAAGGTAATTTTAAACTGGGATTAAATCCCACAAAAATTACAAGAAGGGCGGCTATAGCCGCCTTTTTATTATATTTTTAAAAGAGATTTCAATGGCATTTAAACATATATCTATTGCACAAACACATGAGCTGTTAGGTAAAGAAGACGTAGTAATTGCAGATATACGCGATCCTAATTCTTACCAAGCAGGACATATCCCAGGTTCAGAGGCGCTCTCAAATGCGAACATCGCTCAATTTATGATGGAAAAAGAGTTCGATCAGCCCATTATTATTGTTTGCTATCATGGTATAAGCTCACAAGGCGCGGCAAGCTATTTGGTAGAGCAAGGTTTTGAAGATGTATACAGCATGGATGGTGGCTTTACGGCTTGGGAAGCAGCATATAGCGAGAAAGTAGAGCGATGATTGAATTAGGTAGCTTAAACAACCCACGCGCTGCGCAAGGGTTTATAGACTACTTAAAAAGCCAAGGCTTAGAAGGGCAGTTACGTTCAGCGGATGGCAGCAATGTAGTTGTAAGTGTTAAGCCTGAGCATTTTCATCAAGTGCAACCTTTGTGGGCTGAATTTGTACAAAATCCGAATCATGAGCGATATCAGCAAGCCTCATGGGATGTAGGTAGCACGCAATCTGGCCTAACTTATCAAGGACAGTCCCTTAATTTAGTCGCGCGCTTTAAAGCTCTAAGCTGGCTAAATCAAGCCGTAAGCATTGTAAGTGTCTTTATTTACTTGGCATTTTTAATGGGAGGCTTTGAGCAAATTTATACCGCTTTACAGTTTAACCCAACCCAACCTCTTAACTGGTTAACGCCGGCACTGGTACACTTTAGCGCAATGCACATTGTATTTAACCTAATTTGGTGGATGTCGCTTGGCGATAATATTGAAAAGCAATGCGGCAAGCTGAGTTTAGTTGGATTATTTTTAGTAACAGCACTTATTAGCAACTGGGCACAGTTTTTAATTGTGGGCCCTAATTTTGGCGGCTTAAGTGGTGTTGTGTATGGTTTGTTGGGTTTTTGTTGGATCCACAGCTATTTAAATCCTAAACAACCTGCGTTAGTGAGTACACCCATTATTGGGTTTATGTTAGTTTGGCTGGTACTTGGTTTTGCCGATGTATTATTTGTTGGTATGGCTAATTGGGCACATTTAGGTGGGCTTTTAAGCGGCATGGCTTATGCCTTAACCGCTAATTTATTTAATATTAAAAAAGTATAGCTTAGTGGTACAGGTACTTAGTAAATAACACTTCACGAATAATTTCTTGGCCTGTTTCTTCTTTAAGCAGGCTTTTTAATTTATCGGCGCACTTAGCTCTAATTTCTTCACGCCCAGTGAGTGATTTTATTTTTTCTTCGGGCTCTTTAGAGAGTATTTCTACTAAGGCGTCACGTAAAAGTGGGGTGTGATGCTCTACAATAGCAATATCTTCATTGTTACTAAGCATTAAGTCTATAGTTACACGCACATAACCCATTTTTTTGCTAGAGGCGCCTATGTAATTAGTGATAATGTCTGGCTCAAAGCCAAAATAACCCACTGATGATTGTGCGTTTGCCGAGTAGCTAAAACAGTTTAGGAACAGTGCTAAAAAACCTACGTATACTATTTTTTTCATCTTTAGTGTGTATCCATTTTCTTAATACAAATAGTTTATACTTAATAACATGTAATATACAGCTCCACGCAATTATTTATTGCCAGTAAAACATCACTTTTTCAAATGCTTTAGCGATGTTATCATCGCCATGGTTTTTATTTTATTGAGCTATTGTGATTACATTTCCGCTTTCTATATCTGCTAATTGGCAATGTGCCTCTTTGGTAAATAACTTATCTGCGTTAGAGCAAGAGTGGCTATTTGAGCCGCATTCATTAACCGCTAAATTAAAAAGTAATGCGCAAAGTTTTAGTGTAAAAGTACTCAATGAGCAAACCTTTACCTTAAGCGATGCACAGCAACAATTACTTGGTTCAAGTACAGATAAAGCACTAAATCGTGAAGTACTTTTAATGTGTGACAATTCACCCATGGTGTATGCCCAAAGCTGGCTGCCGATAACACAAACACAAGCAGCGCTGCGTAACATGGGAGATCGTCCTTTAGGAGATGTTATCTTTCAACATCCAGAGCTTACTCGGGGTGACATTGAAGTGGGGCATTTTGATGAAGGGCATGTATTGCAATCATTTGTTAAAGAGCTGGACTTAACATCTCACTCATTATTAGGTCGCCGGAGTGTATTCTCTATTAACGACTATCGCTTTTTAGTATGTGAAGTATTTTTACCTGGAGCCTATTTGTACTTATGAAATTAGCCCCTTTACAACTACAGCATAGCCCTTTTTATATTCAGCTTATGCGTGTTGATAAACCTATTGGTACGTTATTATTACTGTGGCCGACTTATTGGGCTTTATGGCTTGCAAACAGTGGCTTGCCAAGCCTAGTCAACTTCATTGTATTTACTTTAGGTGTGGTTGTAATGCGCAGTGCTGGCTGCGTGATTAATGATTTTGCAGATAGAAAGATAGACGGCTCAGTTAAGCGTACCGCAGGGCGGCCTTTGGCTACCGGGCAAGTTAGTGCAGGTGAGGCACTAAGTTTATTTATATTACTGATAGCCATTGCTTTTATATTGGTATTATTTCTTAGCATTAACACTATTTTATTGTCTGTAGGGGCGTTGGCTCTGGCATTTTGCTACCCGTTTATGAAACGTTATACGCACCTTCCGCAGGTGGTACTTGGCGCGGCTTTTGGTTGGGCTATACCAATGGCGTATATGGCATCAATTGACTCTTTACCCATACAAGCTTGGTTGTTATTTGTAGCTAATATATGCTGGACCGTAGCTTACGATACTATGTACGCCATGGTTGATAGAGGCGATGATTTAAAAATAGGGGTTAAATCTACCGCTATTTTATTTGGTAAATACGACCGTCATATCGTCTTTTTATTAAACGCTAATTTTATTGCTCTTGTAGCGCTTATAGGTTTAATTAATCAACTGGGTACGGCGTTTGTTGCAGGGGTAAGTGTTGCATTAGGGTTGCTTATTTATCAGCAAGTACTAATTCACAAGCGAGAACGTGATGCCTGCTTTAAAGCGTTTTTAAACAATCACTACGTTGGTTTAGCTATTTTTATAGGCTTATTATTTTCGTACCCAATCACACCTTAAATGGTGTAATTGGGCTTGAGTGTGTCCTGATTTATCTCGGTGGGTCAATAACTCCACTGATCGAAGTGTTTTTTCTAAACCAGCCTGCAATAGAAAAGCGCTCATCAATGGCGGGTAATACCTCATGTGCAAATCGCTCGCTTTCAAACATGACAAGTGTCCCTGCGACAGGCTTTATAACGACTTCTATTTGCTTACTTTTAGGCTTATAAATAACGAGTTCGCCACCTCGCTTGGGGCTGTTTAAATAAAGCACTGTTGTAAATACTCGGTTTGAACGCCCTTTAAATGCATCTAAATGCTTTTTATAAAAGTCCCCCTGAGTGTATTTAGCGTAGTGGCATTCGTAGTCAAATAGTCCGGTAAAAAACTGGCGATTAAGCGTTGTTTTTATGCTCTCCATTATTGCTTGATAAGTGAGTTGTGCTTGTGAGCTGCCATCAAGCCAAAAGGTTTTGTCTTTACGTATGGTTTGATCTATCTGTAAGTCATTTAAGCGACCAATTTTGGCTGCGCTAAAATACAGAGCTGTTCGGTGGCAATCGGTAATTAAGTCGTTTATTAGCTCGTTGTTAAGTGCATCAGGAGTAATAGTGTAACCATATGTTTCTAGGTCGTTTAAATAAACATTAGAACTTAAAATTGTGCTCATTTATGTCTGAAGATAAAAAAGGGTGCGAGAGTATAGCTTAAATTAAATCAATAGCTAGTAATACTACTCCACATTTTTAGTTAATTATGCAGTGTAAGTCGATATTGGGTTTAAAACCCTTATCAAGAACAATTTAATAAAATTTTTGGCCTAGCAATCAACACCTTTTTTAAGCCTTAAAATAGATCACTCCATTAAATAAAGTTATATAGTTTATAGCTTGAATAACAAACTGCTATTTTAGAAAGCGGCATTAAGTGTAATCGTAAATAGGCCACTACACTTTGCATATTGGCTTTGTGTTTAGTGAGTAAAATCAAGCAAGGAAGTGGTTAAAAACTGTAATACAAACCAAAGGGAGTATCAAATTGCCCTCAAAATGCTTGAGGGCATGGGGGGATTTGCTTGTATGAATTAGATTGCAGTTGATGCTTTTTTGATAAGCGATAATAAATGGTCAATGTGTTCGCTAACTGTTATTTGTTGGCTTGTTTGAACAACAAGTTGTTCATGACTTAAATCTTTATTTGTTTTTAACTGTACAAGCTCTGTGTGCTCTGCAAGTGTGCTCGCGTGTTCAATACTTGCAATAGCAAAATGATCTGACTTAATCAGCCCTGCCATTACTTGTTCAATGCTGCCCACCTTAATGCTGGCCGATTTATTGAGCATATCGATGGCTTCGTTAAGCATGCTCTGTACTTGTTTAGACTGAGAAAAACAACCATACATAGGGTAGCTATCTAAATCGTGTTTGCTGATATCGCTTTTATTAGCTAGCGGATGGTGTTTAGAAACAAATAATACAAGTTGATCGGGTAGGTGGATGTCGCTACCAATACTATTAATGGCTTGTGAATAAACACTAATATCAATTTCGCCTTCTTGGAGCTTGCGTGCAAGTTCGTGTTGCTCTTGCAATTGCATTTCTATTTTTACGTGGGGGTATTGTGCTAAAAATTGCCCGCATGAGATAGGTACAACACTGCTCGCTTTATTGGTATAACCAATGACTAACTTTTCGTCTGTATTGCCGTTAACAGATTGAGAAATGCGCTTTTTTGTATGCTCTAGTTCAGCAAGGGTATTTTTGGCGTAATCAAGAAATAGCTCGCCTTCGGGTGTTAGTTTTACTGAACGTGTTGAGCGTTTAACCAGTTCGTACCCCATTTCTTCTTCGAGGGTTTGAATGCTGCGCGTAAGCGCTGATGTGCTAATTTGAGTTTGTTCGGCTGCTTGTCTGAAATGGCGTAACACACCAAGCGCTACAAATTGTTCTAACTGTTCAAATCTCACTTTATAGTCCCTTTTTATAAGTAAGTCGCGTGTGCCGCGAACATCAATAATATTAGATTCGAGCTTTCAAAAACGAAGCCTAATATGTAACCGTGTTTGCAAATTTATGACATATTTGCTTCAGCATATCCCCCTTTTAGTATTATTTAAAGAGAAGACGCATTTAAAAGTATTACCAATTAGGCTTATCTATAGTAATTTATTCTTCTATTTAAAACTTAGCTATGCAAGTAAATAAGACTAATTACCATGCCTTAGTTACCTTAAAAGTAATACTTTAGACATAATTTAGCATTAATTAATAAAAAAGTATCCCAGAAAAAAGGCTAGAGGAAAATCCTATTTAGCCGTGTGTAATGAAGTAAGGCCTAACTTTGCGTACATTTAGGGTATGTTGTTGCTTAACTTTTGTTAGTAAAGTTTTTAGTAATGCGGTTACTTAGCGGTTTGTCTTCTATACTTTGCAGCTCTATTTCTATGGCATCGCACGAAATATGAATTTCAAATAACGACGTTAATAACGAAAGGCTTAAGCACGCTAAGCTCACCCCAAATAAAATAATTCCTGTGGTATTAAACTCAATAAATAAAGCAAACATTGACAGCGTGCATAATAAAAAAGAAGCCACACCATACACTTGCATAGTGCGTATAAGCTTAATTCGCTTTCTTAAGTTGGTTATTTGCGCCACCACTACGGGGCGAATAGATTCACCTTCTCGTGAGTTTAGCTCTCGTATTAATTGTGCCAATACTAAGAAACGGTTTGTATAAGCAAGTAGCAACAGTGAAATTGCTGGAAAAAGTAAACCTGGGGTCGTAAGTGTCATTTTTTTATCCTAAAAAGTTACCTGCTATACACTGTAGTAGAGTATCGTAGGATATTGTAAACATAAAATAATTGAGGTGATAATTGCAAAATATTAATACTCATAAGACCGATAATGCGTTTCAGTGGATCACGCTCTACAGAGCTGATAATGCATTAGAGGCGAATATTATAAAAGGCTTGTTATTAAGCGCGGGGATTGAGTCTCAAATTCAAGGTGAGATGCTCCAAGGGGCGCTCGGTGAAATCCCTTTTGAACAAACACAGGTGAGTGTAAAGGTTTATTCGATAAAAGAGCGCCACGCGCGTGAAATATTGGTAAACTATCAGCAAGAAAAGCAATCCGCTCCAGATTGGGTATGCCCTAACTGCAATGAGCATAATGGATCAACGTTTGATTTTTGTTGGTCATGTGAGACGTTAAGAAATGACAAAAGCGAATAACTTTCAACGAATTAGAGAGCTAAATTACCTACAAAAAGCAGTGTTAGCAAGTGCTTTAATTGAGCGTATGTTGCCAAATTATGGCTTATTTAGTGAGGCAACCGGTTTTGGTGATGAGGTCTTACTACGTAATGCGTTAAATGTTTGCTGGGAAAAAATACTACTTCCAAAAAGTAAAATTGATCTTGAAAAGCAAGTCGAGAAAATTGAACCTAATGTGCCTGAGCTCAATGAGTTTGACATGTTTGGTACTTATCCAGCGATAGATGCAGCAACGTCGCTGCTAAGCCTAATGCACGGTTTAATGGGCCAAGACGAGCAAGAGTTTATTAGTATTAGTAAAATATCACAAGCTACCGTAGCACGGTTTATCGAATACCAATTAACAGTTGAGGGTGAAGTGGCTGATAATAAATCTGTACGGGAGCACCCACTGATGCAGTACGAGATTGAAGTGCTGGGTGAGCTGATTGATTTTGTTGAAAACATGGGCCGTGTGACGTCGCAGAATGTGAAGGCGCTAAAAAAACAGGCTGTTGCCGATGGGCAAACCAACATTGGCTTGGCGTTATAATACATTAAGTAAAGTTTAAAAAGGCAGGAGGAGTAGTGTGCGAATTTTAGGCATTGAATCATCGTGTGATGAAACCGGTATTGCAATTTACGATGACGAAAAAGGCTTATTGGCTCATCAGTTATACAGCCAGGTAAAGGTACATGCGGATTATGGTGGTGTAGTACCAGAGCTTGCATCGCGCGATCACGTGCGTAAAACACTGCCGCTTATTGATGCTGCGTTTGCGCAAGCTGGGTGTGGCCCTGAAGATTTAGATGGTATTGCTTATACAGCCGGACCAGGTTTAGTTGGCGCTTTATTAGTAGGCACCTCTATTGGCCGCTCTTTAGCGTATGGTTGGGATATTCCTGCTGTTGCTGTTCATCATATGGAAGGGCATTTACTTGCGCCTATGCTGGAAGAAAATGTGCCTGAATTTCCGTTTATTGCTTTGCTTGTATCAGGTGGCCATACCATGATGGTAAAAGTAGCCGGTATAGGCCAGTACGAAGTATTAGGTGAGTCTGTAGATGACGCTGCCGGCGAAGCCTTTGATAAAACTGCTAAATTGCTAGGGCTTGATTACCCAGGTGGGCCACGTTTAGCTAAAATGGCTGAACAAGGCGTTGCAAAACGGTTTGTTTTTCCACGCCCGATGACGGATAAGCCAGGCCTTGACTTTAGCTTCAGTGGCTTGAAAACAGCAGCCTCTATCGCGATCCGCGAAAATGATGACGACGAACAAACAAAGGCTGATATTGCTCACGCGTTTCAAACCGCGGTGATTGATACCTTGGTAATAAAATGTAAGCGCGCTCTTAAACAAACTGGTATTAAGCGTTTGGTAATTGCGGGGGGAGTAAGTGCTAATACACAACTGCGTTTACAACTCGAACGTGTAATGCAAGGTATGAAAGGACGCGTTTACTACCCGCGTACTGAGTTTTGTACTGATAATGGCGCAATGATTGCCTACGCTGGTATGCAACGCTTAAAAGCAGGGCAATTTGCCACACTCGACATGAAAACAAAACCACGTTGGCCAATAGATAGCCTAGACGCGATTTAGTATCAATTATTATTGTTTTTGCCATTAGTGGGTGCTTTTTTAGCGCCCACTTTTGGTTCTTCACCTTTAAAAAGACGAACAATGTTGCTGCGATGACGAAATATTATCAGTATGGTTATAAAGGTTACTGGTAAGGTGTAAAGTGGTTTTATCCACCAGGTATACAGTGGAGCCAGCGACACAGCAACTAAAGCCCCTAATGACGAAAATCGGGTCATAGCAACCACAATAATCCAAGAGCTTATTAATAGCCCCGCCAACGATAAACCAATCGGTAGTAAAGAGCCAAATGCAGTCGCGACCGCTTTTCCGCCTTTAAAACTAAAAAATACAGGGTACATGTGCCCTAAGCATGCAGCTACTGCGACTAAGCCTAGCTCAAAGGGTTCAAGTTTTAAAAAATATGCGCCCCATACGGGTATCGTGCCTTTTAAAATATCAAACACCAATACCAGGCATGCAGGGAAAGGCCCACCTAAACGGTACACGTTGGTGGCCCCTGGGTTATTAGAACCACTGCTGCGAGGGTCGGGTAGTTTGAAAAGCCGAGATACTAATATGGCCGATGAAATCGAACCCAGTAAGTAGGCTAAAACAAACATCAAAATGGCTAACACAACATCCCTTATTTTTTAATTGCTATACCCATCGACAGCACTTTTGAGCTATTATTGGCGGCACAATTTTTCGTAAAAATAATTAACTGCTTTATTTTGCGGTTAATCAAGCTATTTGCCTATTGTAGAAGTAATTTTTGCATATTTAAACACGGTCAAAGCTTATACAGCATTAATTTAATTAATGCATTGTATGTTTATAGTCATTTGGAGTATCAATGGATAAGGTTTTTATATCTCAACTGCGTGTCGACGCCATTATTGGCGTATACGACTTTGAAAAAGAAAGTAAACAAAGCCTTTATTTTGATATTGAAATGCTCAGCGATATAAAACCAGCAGCAGCAAGTGACGATATAAATTTAGCCCTTGATTATGCAAAAGTAAGTGAGCGAGTGATTGAACATACGGTGGCAAAACCGGTTGAATTACTTGAAACGCTAGTTGAGCAACTAGCAAGTATTATACTTAGCGAGTTTAATACCCCACAAGTAACTATTAGAGTAAGTAAGCCTGCCGCTGTAGCGCAAGCTAACACGGTAGGAGTAGAAATAACACGTACGAAGGCTGTGAGCTAAATGCCGCAAATTTATATCAGTTTAGGCTCCAATATAAATAAAGCGCATTATATTCGCTGTGCCCTTGTTGCGCTTGAACAGCACTTTACAGATATTGTTCACTCATCTGTATTTGAAAGTGAAGCTGTGGGCTTCAAAGGTAGTAACTTCTATAACTCTGTGGTGGCAGCTACAACATCAATGTCGCTTGAAGAGGTATGTAAGTTACTAAAGAAAATAGAACGTGATAACGGGCGTAAAACCGACGATAAAAAGTTTAGCCCCCGAACACTTGATTTAGACTTACTCTTTTACGATGACGTTATTTGTGACAAGCCTGCACAATTACCTCGCGACGAAATTACGAAAAACGCTTTTGTACTTCAGCCCCTTTGCGAAGTTGCCCCCCATTTTTATCATCCCGTGGCCAAGCAAACAATTGCTACGCTTTGGAGTGAATATAACAACCCTCAACAAAAACTATGGAAGGTGGAGTTTTCTAACCCATGAGTATTTTAGAAATAATTATTTTAGCCTTAATACAAGGATTCACAGAGTTTTTACCTATTTCGAGCTCCGCTCATTTGATTTTACCTTCGCAAATTTTAGGGTGGGAAGACCAGGGATTAGCTTTTGATGTCGCTGTACATGTTGGTACATTAATAGCCGTTGTAATTTATTTTCGTAAAGAAGTAACTGATATTCTTGGTGCATGGTTTAAGTCGTTTGGTGAGCAGGGTACAACTGACGATAGTAAACTTGGCTGGTGGATTATACTGGGCACGGTGCCAGCAGCAGTACTCGGTTTAGTGTTAAAAGATATGGTAGAGCTATACTTGCGCAGTGCTTGGGTTATAGCAGCCACCACAATTATTTTTGGTTTATTGCTTTGGTACGCCGACGCTAAAGGTAAGCAGATGAAGACAATTTATCAGCTTAATTGGAAAACAGCGCTGCTTATAGGCTTTGCTCAAGCAGTGGCAATGATCCCAGGAACGTCTCGATCAGGCATTACGATGACTGCGGGCTTACTGCTAGGTATGAATAAACAAAGCGCTGCACGGTTTTCGTTTTTGCTCGCAATACCTATTATTTCTATGATGGGCCTTTACTACACAATAGAGCTCGCTTTAGGCGATCATGTAGTTGATTGGAGCACATTAATTTTAGGTGTAGTTCTTTCGTTTTTATCAGCATATGCTTGTATATTCATGTTTTTAAAAGTGATTGAACGAATGGGCATGCTTCCGTTTGTAATTTATAGGCTATTACTAGGTGTTGGCTTAATTGTATTTTTAACGCTTTAATATAGCTTATTACAAAAAGGCCCTCTTACTTAGGTAAGAGGGCCTTTTTGTTTTATTGCGGTATTTTAGCACCAGTGAATTGATGACACACGCATAGTCATTAAGCCTAAAATTTGGCATTATAGCGCCACTAAACTTCACAGATGTGCGAAGTACCAAAGGATTTAAAAAGTTATGCATATTCATATATTAGGCATTTGCGGCACCTTTATGGGCGGTATTGCGGCCATTGCTAAATCGCTTGGCCATAAGGTAACGGGCTCAGATCAAAATGTTTATCCACCGATGAGTACTCAACTTGAACAGTTAGGTATTGAGCTAACCCAAGGTTATGATGTAAAACAGTTAGACCCTGCGCCTGATATAGTCGTGATTGGCAATGCAATGAGCCGCGGTAACCCTTGCGTAGAGTATGTATTGGATAAAGGGTTACCTTACACATCGGGTCCTGAGTGGCTCAAACATAACTTATTGCAAAATGCTTGGGTACTTGCGGTGGCAGGCACACACGGCAAAACCACCACAGCCAGTATGTTGGCGTGGATATTAGAGTATGCAGGTTTAAAGCCAGGTTTTTTAATTGGTGGCATAGTCCAAAACTTTGGCGTGTCAGCCAAAGTAGGCGAAACCCCATTTTTTGTAATAGAAGCAGATGAATACGACACTGCTTTTTTTGATAAGCGTAGTAAATTCGTACATTACTTACCCCGCACACTTATTTTGAATAATCTTGAATTTGACCATGCTGATATTTTCGATGATTTAGAAGCAATAAAAAAACAATTTCATCACTTAATACGTACATTACCAGGTAGCGGCAAGGTGATTTGGCCTAAAGACGATGAAGCTTTGAATGATGTAATGAAACAAGGACTATGGAGCGAAAGCGAAACCCTAAAGGGTGATTGGCATTATGACTTATTAAGCGCAGATGGTAGCCAATTTAACGTGCTTTTAAATAATGAGCACCAAGGTACGGTCAAATGGCAGGCAATAGGCGAGCACAATGTTAAAAACGCGATTATGGCTATTGCAGCTGCGCGCCACGTAGGTATTGCAGTTGATCATTGTATTGCAGCGCTTGAAGAGTTTATTAGCCCTAAACGGCGCATGGAACTCAAAGCCGATATAAATAATATACGTGTTTATGATGACTTTGCTCATCATCCTACGGCTATTAAAACGACCCTTGCAGGGCTGCGCGCAAAAGTAGGCAATGAAAAAATTATTGCTATTTTAGAGCCGCGCTCAAACACCATGAAGATGGGAGTGCACCAACACACGCTACTTGATTCATTAAGTGATGCCGATGATGTGCTGTTATTTGAGCCAGATAACCTAAATTGGTCTCTAAAAGAGCAAGCCGATAATGCCGGTATGCAGTGTTTTAATAGTACGCAAATGATAATTGACACTGTGCTTGAAAATATAATGCCAAATCAGCACATATTAATTATGAGCAATGGCGGCTTTAATGGCTTACATCAACACTTAGTTGATGGTTTAGCTAAAAAATATAGCGGAGATTAAGGTGCAGTTTAAAGATAAAATTACCCTAGCGTTTAGTGGCGCTTCAGGTGCGCCTTATGGCTTAAGACTACTTGAAGTACTGCTTGCACAGCAATTTCAAGTGTATGTGCTTATCTCAAGTGCTGCGCGCGTAGTGCTTGATACAGAGTCAAACATTAAACTCTCAGCTAATGAAGATAAAGCCACAGAGCAACTAAATGCCCTATTCAACGCCAAACCGGAACAGTTGAAGGTATTTGGTAAAGATAATTGGTTTAGTCCTGTCGCTTCAGGCTCTGCGGCACCTAAAAAAATGGTAATATGCCCGTGTAGTGCAGGCTCTGTGTCTGCTATTGCTATTGGTGCGTCTGATAATTTATTAGAGCGCGCAGCCGATGTGGTTATTAAAGAGCGAGGGCAATTAATTTTAGTACCTCGCGAGACTCCTTTTAGTGAAATTCACCTTGAAAACATGCTAAAACTTGCACGTTTAGGGGTCACTATTATGCCAGCAGCGCCAGGGTTTTATCATAAGCCACAAAGCATTGAAGATTTAGTCGATTTTATGGTGGCGCGAATTTTAGATCATTTAAACATTGAACATAGCCTAACTAAACGTTGGGGTTATGGTGAGGGTAAATAATGGATAAGCAAAATATTGCTTTAAATATAGAAGGCCTGACCAAGGTTTATAAAAACGGGGTTGAGGCCGTAAAAGGGGTTGATTTACAGGTGTTTGAAGGCGATTTTTTTGCCTTACTTGGCCCAAATGGCGCCGGTAAGTCGACCACTATTGGTGTGATCGCTTCGCTGGTAAATAAAACACAAGGCAAGGTAGAAGTGTTTGGTCACAATATCGATACCGACCTAGAAGCTGCTAAAGCGCATTTAGGGCTTGTGCCGCAAGAGTTTAACTTTAGTCAGTTTGAAACACTTGGGCAAATACTAGTCAACCAAGCTGGTTACTACGGTGTTACCCGCAGCGAGGCGCACAAGCGCGCTGATAAGTATTTAAAGCAGCTAGGTTTACTTGAGAAAAAAGACAAGCAAGCGCGTACGCTATCAGGGGGGATGAAACGCCGCTTAATGATTGCCCGCGCGTTAATGCATGAACCAAAGCTACTAATACTAGATGAGCCGACTGCGGGTGTTGATATAGAGCTACGGCGTTCAATGTGGGATTTTTTACGCCAGATTAATGAGCAAGGCGTAACGATTATATTAACTACGCACTACCTTGAAGAGGCAGAGCTGTTATGTAAAAACATTGCCATTATTGATACTGGTCGTATCGTTGAGAACACCACGATAAAAGCGCTACTAGCAAAGCTTGATAAAGAAACCTTTGTGCTTGATTTAAAACAGCCTGCACAGCCAGTTACCTTAGATGGGTATTCATTTACTATGACAGATGATCACACTATCGAAGTTGAAGTCGCTAAGTCTCAGGGGCTAAATGCTGTATTTAGTGCTCTTACTGAGCAAGGTAACATTGTATTGAGTATGCGTAATAAAGCAAACAGATTAGAAGAGTTATTTGTAGGATTACTAGAGCAAGGGCGGAGCGAATAAATGTTTAAATATGGCGTAGCCTTAAAGAGTTTGTGGATCAAAGAGTGTATTCGTTTTTTACGTATTTGGGTGCAAACCTTAGTACCGCCGGCGATTACGATGAGTTTATACTTTGTTATTTTTGGTAATCTAATTGGCTCACGTATTGGTGAAATGGGCGGATATAGTTACATGGAGTTTATAGTACCTGGGTTGATCATGATGTCCGTGATTACTAATTCATACTCAAATGTTGCCTCTAGTTTTTACTCGACCAAGTTTCAAAAAAGTATCGAAGAGCTACTGGTTGCACCTGTACCCAATTATATAATTGTATTGGGCTACATGGGCGGGGGTATGACCCGTGGTATGATGGTGGGCTTTATTGTTACTTGTGTGTCACTATTATTTGTTGATATTCAAATACATAATATATTCGTCATTATGGCAACGGTAATTTTAACCTCAGCAGTGTTTGCATTAGGTGGTTTAATTAATGCTATTTACGCCAATAGTTTTGACGATATCAGTATCATTCCAACCTTTATTTTAACGCCTCTTACGTACTTAGGCGGCGTGTTTTATTCAATTACCCTGTTGCCTGAGTTTTGGCAAAATGTATCGCAAATAAACCCAATTATTTATATGGTTAATGCGTTTCGCTATGGCTTTTTAGGAGTATCAGACGTTGATTTAATTGTCGCGCTTGGCGTTATTTTAGTGTTCATTACGGTGTTATTTACTTTAGCACTAACGCTAATTAAAAAAGGTGTGGGGCTTAGACATTAATGAGCGATGCAAATTCACGTAGTATTGTATCTAACCAAGCAGGCATTCACGAAAAGCTTGACGAAATTGTAATAAAGCATCTTAACGCCGAGTTCAAAAAGCCGATTGCTGAGCATACTCAAAAGGCGTTTGATGAAGTTAATACTAAAGTGCAGGCCTTTAATGGCCCGCTCGTTTTAGACTCGTGTTGTGGAGTGGGAGAGAGCTCGGCTAATTTAGCTAGGCGTCACCCAGATGCATTAGTTATTGGTATTGATAAGTCGTCACATCGATTAGATAAGCACGATGTTGAGTATAAACAAACTGATAGTGGGCAGTATATTTTAGTGCAAGCCGATTTAAACGACTTTTGGCGTTTAGCGGTTGCAGCTAAATGGCAGCCGACTCATCATTACTTGCTTTACCCAAACCCATGGCCAAAATCTAAGCATATTCAGCGTAGGTGGCATGGTGCAGCAATTTTTCCGTTTATTGTTGAGCTAGGCGGCCGCTTAGAGGTGCGTAGTAACTGGGATATTTATGTGAAAGAGTTTGCCAGAGCGCTTGAGCTAGCAGGTAAATTTTGTGAGGTAACGCAGTACGAGTCAAACGAAGCAATCACTCCGTTTGAACGCAAATATTGGGCCAGCGGCCAACAAAGCCACCGCTTGGTAATAGAGCTTTAAACGACCATATCTTTTTGGTTTACATGTGGTGCAGGGCAAGCAAAGTAATTGCCCTGCATCAGCGCCACATCGACACTTTTAAGCACATTTTCAATACTCACATTTTCTACTGATTCAGCCATGAGCGTTAAGCCTAATTGGTTGGCAGCTTGTACCGTGTGTTTAATAAATAATGCTATATTTTCATCGTTTACAGCTTGTTTAACCAATGCACCATCGAGTTTAATACCATTAACCTCAAGCTTTAATGCATTCGATATATTTGAATAACCGCTACCAAAGCCAGTAATAATTACATTTACTCCTTTGGTTTTAACCATAGAAATAAACGTTTTAACCTCTAAAAAGTGAGTAATAGCCTGTGACTCAAAAAGGCCAAGCGTTATGTTTTCAGGGTGAGGGTAACGCTTGAGTTCGTTGGAGATATATTCACTTAGACTTGGGTCGAGTATATCTTTATCGCTTATAGTCAAGCTCCAGCGAACATCTGTTTTTCTAAACCTCTCTATACATTGGCTAAATAGCGCACGTGTTAAAAGCCCCCCCATTCTTGAGCGACTTATTACGTTTAAAAATGAGTCGGGTTTTAAAATTTCGCCACTTTTAGTGACCATTCTAGCCAAGCATTGATAGTGTACTATTTCACTATTGTTGGTGTTATACATGGCTTGAAAATAAGGCACAATGCGATTGTTATCAAACGCTTCTTGGACCTCTTTGGCTAAGCTTACATTATACTGATACTGGTTTTTAACATCGCTCATTACTTTTGAATAGTTAACAACCTTACCGTGTCCATGTTTAGCCTGCAGTGTTGCAATATGTGCGTTTTCAATCAATAACGATTTATTCCCCTGGGCAATACCTGCACAGTAAGTTATGTAAATAAATGGGTTTGTTAGTATAGGGCTGTTTGCGTTATAAGACTCAACTAAATCGTTGAGTTCGCGGCTTTTAAAGCGTTTAGGGGTCAGGATGGCAATTTTATTAGTGGCAAGCCGATACACGCTACAACTTTGTGGGCTGCGACTTTGGTAATGACTGAGCAAGTTTTTCATTACGTTATCGCCAACTTGTGTGCCATAAAAGCTATTAATATCCTCAATTTCGTTCACCCAGACAATGGCAAGTTGCATATGGTGTGAGTGACTCTTTTTAATAAAGTACTCAAGCGCAATGTGATTAGCAAAACCCGTACTGGCATCTGTTGCTAGGGTGCGCTTTAAAAGATATATATAGATGGCTGCAACCAGTATAGCTATAAAAAAGAAAAAGCTGGCTGTAATAATGGCTTTAGTAACACTGTATTGAAGCTTTTTATTTAAATCATCTAAAGTTATATCTGCACCCGTGATATAGGTCTTGCCATATTTATCAACAAACGGAATAAAAACAGTTTTAAAGTCACCCCATTGGTCGCTTGATTGCTCAAAAACCGGCTCGGTAGAATAAAACGCGCCCCTGTTAATGTTGGTGGCCTCTGGGTATAAATCAAGAAATTGGGTTACACGGGCGTTCTCTAGGTCGTCTTTGGTGTAACTTGATGAAGTAAAGTAAACGTTGTTATCGCGCATAACCATCGAATACACATATGCAATATCAAGCGCTTGTGCTAGCTCTGAGAGTTGTTTGCTTTTACTTTGATATACCGAAAAGCCAATATCGTAGCCTTGGCTAATTTTATTGTGGTAATTTTGTCCTAAAATATGTTTTACGCTGGTGGCAGCGTTTAGAAGGCGCTCATCTACCGCTTGCATTATTTCGTCACGTGCTGAGCTGTAGGTGTAATAGACATAGACTAATAAACTGACTAAAAACAATGTAAAGCCAGCTATAAACCATTTCCCTTTTAATTTCCCTGTGAGCATACTTGTCCCTTATTGTTACACACCTTAAGTATACGCATAAATGCAACTTGCCCAAAACTAAAATATGACTTTTTAATAAAACCCTTTTATTAAATAATTTTCGCATTTTTGTCATCCGTTTAGTCGCTTTTATAGCTTAAAGGGAGACATTTTATTTATATTGCAGTAAAGTTAGCGCAATTTTTTAAAGAAGCACGCTGCTTATAATAAGGCCACAGTTTGGCATTTTTAGCGTTAAATGCGTGTTTTAGCTACACACACTAGGTATAAAGATGGATCAAAAGCGTTGTGCCGTCGCCTCTAAAGAAAGTCTTAAGCGTATATTTACAGTGCCTGAAGCGCCAGACTCAACTTTAAGCAAAATTGAGCTGGAAATTTCGAGTAATTTAGCGGGTTTTTTAAACGAGAATATAGCGGCAATTGAAAAACCTCTACACGAAATTGAGAAAGATTTTCAGGCTGCGGTGATCCCCGAAAACCCAACTTTTGTATCAGCTTATGCTCAAGATATTATGGAGCAGCTCGTTGCTCATTCGGTGCATACCGCTGCGCCTAGTTTTATTGGGCATATGACATCGGCGCTGCCGCACTTTTTATTGCCCCTTTCTAAGTTAATGGTTGGGCTTAATCAAAACCTAGTAAAAATAGAAACCTCTAAAGCGTTTACACCCTTAGAGCGCCAAGTACTTGGCATGATGCACCATTTAGCTTACTCCCAAGATGATTCGTTTTATTCTAAATGGATGCACAGTGCTAAAACCTCACTGGGGGCATTTTGTTCTGGTGGTACAGTTGCAAACATAACGGCACTGTGGATTGCGCGAAACCGCTTATTAAAACCCGACGGTAGCTTTAAAGGCATTGCCGCACAAGGGTTCGTTGCCGGTATGCTGCATTATGGCTACAAAGGATTGGCAGTTTTAGTATCGGAGCGAGGACATTACTCTTTAGGTAAATCAATAGACTTACTGGGTATTGGCCGTGAAAACTTAATTGGTGTAAAAACCTGCGAAAATAACAAGGTCGATGTTAATGCCATGCGCGATAAAGCCTTAGAGCTTGAATCGCAAGGCATAAAAGTGATGGCCATTGTTGGGGTTGCGGGCACAACTGAGACCGGCAATATTGACCCACTTAATGATATGGCCGATTTAGCGCAAGAAATAAATTGCCACTTTCATGTAGATGCCGCGTGGGGTGGAGCAACGCTTTTATCGCAAACGCATCGCTCATTATTAAAAGGAATTGAGCGCGCAGATTCAATTACCATTGATGCACATAAGCAAATGTATGTGCCAATGGGCGCAGGCTTGGTGTTATTTAAAGACCCAACCGCTACGGATGCAATAGAGCACCATGCAGAGTACATATTACGTAAAGGTTCAAAAGATTTAGGAAGCCATACACTCGAGGGCAGCCGCCCAGGTATGGCTATGTTAGTACATGCTTGCTTACGCGTTATTGGCCGCAAAGGTTACGAAATGCTGATTGATCGCAGTATCAAAAAAGCACATTACTTTGCTGATTTAATTAAAGCTGATGAAGACTTTGAACTGATTTCAGAGCCGGAGCTGTGCTTGCTTACATACCGTTATGTGCCCAAACAAATTAAGCAAGCCATTGCTGAAGCCGATGAAAAAACACGCATGGATATTTTTGCCTCGCTCAATCGCTTTACTGCCAGTATGCAAAAACGCCAACGTGAATCAGGGCGCTCGTTTGTATCGCGTACTCGTTTAACACCTTCAAAGTATGGCAATCAACCGACAGTGGTATTTAGAGTGGTATTGGCTAACCCGTTAACATCGGGTGTTATATTAAAAGAGATTTTAGCTGAGCAAAAAGAGCTTGCAAAAACAGACCCTGTATTTAAAAAATACTTAAGTAAGTATATGCAGTGACGCTTAGGTATACCTAAAACAAAGGCGCCAGTTGGCGCCTTTGTTATTTATGCTGTTAGTTTTTAATATCGACTTTTTTAAGCGGTAAAGCAATTTGCTTTAATAATGTCAGTTATAATTTTTTGCGATGGGTTTATCTTCTCTATTGCTAAAAATTCATCAGGTTGGTGAGCTTGATTAATTGAACCAGGCCCCATGACTATTGTTTCACAACCGAGTTGCTGGATAAACGGCGCCTCTGTGCAATAGTTAACTGCAACAGCTTTTTCTCCTGCAATTTTTTCTGCCATTTTAACCAGTGCGCTGTCGGTGCTACCACTAAAAGCAGGAATGGGGTCGTGTAAATCAATCACGCTCACTGCGTTTGGGTATTGCGCGTTGATATCGCTGGTGGCATCAATAAGTAAAGCTTGTAGGTCTTTAATGCTTAACCCGGGGAGTGGGCGCATATCTATGTGCATTTCACAACACCCACAAATGCGGTTTGCGTTATCACCACCATGAATATTACCTAAGTTTAATGTAGGGTAGGGTATTTCAAAATGTTCAACTGAATATTTATTCTTTAACTGCTCTTTCAAGAACAGCAATTTTGTAATCACTTTATGCATTACTTCGATGGCGTTAAGACCACGTTCGGGATCGGAGCTATGGCCTGAACGGCCAACCACTCTTATAGCGGTACTCATATGCCCTTTGTGAGTAAATACAGGGGTCATATCAGTAGGTTCGCCAATTATACAGCGAGAAGGTTTTAAATTAGGGTGCTTACAAATTTGTTGCGCACCCGCCATGGTGGTTTCTTCATCGGCAGTGGCAAGTATTAAAATAGGCTGTGATTGTTGCTTTTCATCAAGTTCACTAATGGCTTGCAGCACAAAAGCAAAAAAGCCTTTCATATCAATGCTACCCAATCCATACAATTTATTATTGTGCTCTGTTAGTTTAAACGGATCGTGGTTCCAGCGGCTATCATCAAACGGTACCGTATCGGTGTGCCCTGCAAGCATTAAACCGCCATCGCCTTGGCCGCGCTTGGCTAATAAATTGTAACGGCCTTTACCGCCTTCTAACTCTATAATTTCGCATGTAAAACCAAGGCTTTCACACCACTGTGCTAGCAACTCTATTACACCCTTATTACTCATACAAAGTTCATCTTCTATTGCACTAATAGAAGGGGCTGCAATGAGTTGTTGGTACATTGAGATAAATGACGGCAAAGACATAAAAAAATCCAAAATAATTATTCAATTTAATTGCATAACAATATAAAAGTATTTATGATGAATATCAATTCACTTTTTAAGCATAAATATATTAAGTATAGCCATGAAGATAATGCGACGATAATCAACAATTCATTAAGAAAAGTATTAGCTGGCACTTTAGCTAGTGTAAGCGAACACCACCCCTATTTAGTAGTAAATTGATAAACGAGTAACAAATGAATGTAGTGATTATTGGCGCAAGCGGTTACAGCGGCGCAGAATTAGCAAGTTTAGTTGCTAAGCACCCTAATTTAACTTTATCGGGCTGTTATGTATCTGAGGGAAGTTTAGATAAACATAAATTATTAAGTGATTTATACCCAGAGCATAATGGATTACTGGACTTGCCATTATTACCTCTAAGTGATGCTGCATTTGATGATATTAGCACTAGCGCTGATTACATCTGTTTATGTACTGATCATAAAGTAAGTGTTGATTTAGCCCCGCAGTTTTTAGCCATGGGTAAAAAAGTATTTGATTTATCTGGCGGCTACCGCCTTGCTAGTAATGACGACTACGTCACTTACTATGGCTTCGAGCATCAACATCCTGAGCTACTAAACGATGCGGCCTACGGGTTAGCTGAGTGGAATAGCGAAGCGATTGCCAATGCAAACCTTGTAGCAGTAGCTGGCTGTTACCCAACCGCTGCACTTAATGCGCTAAAGCCGTTGCAACAGGCTGGGTTATTGAGTGATGAAAAAGTCATTATTAATGCTGTTTCGGGTGTTACTGGCGCAGGTCGCAAAGCCAGCGTAGGTACTCACTTTTGTGAAGTATCGCTTGCCCCGTATGGTTTATTTAACCATCGCCACGGGCCTGAAATTGAACAACACCTTGGCCACAAAGTGTTATTTACACCGCACTTAGGTAGTTTCCCGCGTGGAATTTTAGAAACTATCTATGTACAGCTTAAGCCAGGCGTTACCAAGGAAAACGTTTCTGATGCTTATAAAGTACTTGAAAATGAGCCATTGATTCGTTTGTTAGGCGACAAAGTACCGTCTATTAAAAGCGTAGCAAAGCAGCCATATGTTGATATTGGGTGGCAGCAACAAGGCTCGCAGTTAATTGTTATAGCAGCGATTGATAATTTATTAAAAGGTGCTGCAGGCCAAGCGTTGCAGTGTATTAATTTATCGATGAATTTAGATCACACCACTGGCTTAAAAGGAGCCTTTTAATGAGCACTAAAACGTGGGTAATTAAATTAGGTGGTGCTGTCCTTAATACTGATAACGCAGCAAAAGCGTTGTTTGATGTATTAAGCACAGATCAAAATAATCAGTTTGTGATAGTGCATGGTGGTGGCTCGTTAGTTGATACATGGCTACAACAAGCTGGATTTGCTAGTGCAAAACATCAGGGCCTACGCATTAGCCCAAGTGAGCAAATGCCATACATTGTTGGTGCTTTAGCTGGATGTGCTAATAAACAACTGGTAAGCCAAGCTATTAATGCAGGGCACAAACCTGTGGGTTTAAGCCTTTATGAAGCCGGTGTTAGCGCTTCGCAAAAGCTAAAAGCACTTGGTCAAGTAGGTAAATGCACAAGTAATGATGATTCAATTGTTAATGATTTACTTAAGCTGGGTCGCCTACCTATTGTGAGCTCAATCGGCTTTGATGAGCAAGGCAATTGGTATAACGTAAATGCCGATGAAGCTGCGGCAGCGATTGCTAGCAACTTAAACGCAGAGCTAATATTTATGACAGATGTTGAAGCGGTACTTGATGCAAACAAGCAACCGCTACATCAACTTGACACAAAACACATTGATACTTTAATTGATGAAGGGGTAATTTTGGGCGGAATGGAGGTCAAAGTTAAGACCAGCCTGCACGCTGCCCAACACTTACGACGCGGTGTGTATATTTCCAGCTGGCAAAAGCCAGAAAACTTAACAGCTTTGCTACAAGGCGAGCATGTCGGAACAAAGATTACACCATAAGGTTATCATGTTAGAAAATTTTTTAACGGGTCTAGAATTAGACCAACAAGGCGCACTTAATTTATTAAAGCTTGCGCGTGATTTAAAAGCAAACCCAGAAAAATACAGCCAAGTATTAGCGGGTAAGTCGGTTGTTACGTTATTTGAAAAGCAAAGCTTACGTACGCGTTTATCGTTTGATATTGGTATTAATCGTTTAGGCGGCCATGCTGTTTATTTAGACCAGCAAAATGGCGCTATGGGCGCACGTGAATCGGTAAAAGACTTTGCGCTTAATATTTCTACATGGGCTGATGGTATTGTAGCGCGTGTAAACCAACATAGCACATTAACCACATTGGGTGAGTACTCGAGTGTACCTGTAGTTAATAGCTTGTGTGATTTATATCACCCATGCCAAGCGTTGGCTGATTTTTTAACGCTTCAAGAAGTACACGGCGATGTAAGCGAGCTAAAAGTGGCTTATTTAGGTGAAGGTAATAATGTGACCCATTCACTTATGCTACTCGCAGCGACCCTTGGCACTGATTTTGTTGCGGTTACACCAAAAGGTAGCTCGCCTGATTCGCAAATTCTTAAAAAGGCAGAGCAAATTGCAGCTATGAACGGCGCTTCAGTCATGGTTAGTGACCGCGTAGAGGCCGCTGTCGGAGCGAATGCTTTATATGCAGATACGTGGGTTTCTATGGGGGATGACACGCCTCTAGAGCAAGTTAAAGAAAAATACATGCCGTATCAGCTAAATCAAGCTTTGCTAAATCAAACAGGTGCATCTACGGTATTACATTGCCAACCGGCACATCGTGAATTTGAAATTACCTCAGAGGTAATGGATGGCCCAGCATCAAAAATTATTCAACAAGCAGAAAATCGTATGCATGCGCAAAATGCTCTGCTAGTTACATTACTAAATCCAAATTTTGTTAAGGAACACCTATGAGTTCAATTAAAAAAGTCGTTTTAGCCTATTCAGGTGGTCTTGATACGTCGGCTATCGTGCCATGGTTAAAAGAAAACTACGGTTGTGAGGTTATTGCCTTTGTTGCCGATGTAGGCCAAGGTGCTGAAGAGCTTGAGGGCGTTGAAGAAAAAGCTATCGCTTCAGGTGCATCAGAGTGTTACGTAGTTGACTTAAAAGATGAAATGGTAAGTGACTACATTTACCCAACGCTTAAAACGGGTTCTATTTACGAAGGTACTTATTTATTAGGTACCTCTATGGCGCGTCCAATCATTGCTAAAGCGCAAGTTGAAATTGCACGTAAAGTAGGTGCTGATGCACTTTCGCATGGTTGTACTGGTAAGGGTAACGACCAAGTTCGTTTTGAGTCGTGCTTTGCTGCACTTGCACCTGATTTAAAAGTCATTGCGCCGTGGCGTGAGTGGGACTTATCAAGCCGTGAATCATTATTAGATTACTTAGCTGAGCGTGATATTCCGTGTTCTGCATCTGCAACAAAAATTTACAGCCGTGATGCTAACGCATGGCATATTTCGCACGAAGGTGGTGAGCTTGAAGACCCATGGTGTGAGCCGAGCGACCAAGTGTGGACGTGGACTAACTCTCCAGAGCAAGCACCCGATAAATCAGAACTCGTCACTCTAAAAGTGGTTGAAGGCGAGGTGGTTGCAGTAAATGGTGAAGAGCTTAAACCTTACGACTGTTTAGTTAAATTAAACGACATTGCAGCACCACATGGGGTTGGCCGTGTAGATATTGTTGAAAACCGTTTAGTCGGCATGAAATCGCGCGGCTGTTACGAAACACCAGGCGGTACCGTGATTATGGCGGCACTGCAAGCCATTGACGAGCTAGTGCTTGATAAATCAAGCCGTAAGTGGAAAGAAGTACTGGGCGGTGAATTTTCGCATTTAGTTTATGACGGTCGTTGGTTTACACCACTAAAAGACTCTATTTTAGCCGGTGCAGAAGCGCTTTCTACACTAGCAACAGGTGAAGTGGTACTTAAGCTTTACAAAGGCCAAGTAACCGCTGTTCAGAAAAAATCACCTAATAGCTTATACAGCGAAGACTTTGCTACCTTTGGTGAAGACGACGTATATGACCAGTCACATGCTGAAGGCTTTATTCGTTTATTCTCGCTTTCGAGCAGAATTTCAGCAATGGCTAAAAAGTAAATTATTTATAGCCCCTTGCATAAGGGGCATTACAGGGTTTGGAGAGATTTCATGGCATTATGGGGCGGACGTTTTTCTACGGGTCCAGATGAGGCGTTTAAACAATTTAACGACTCACTTCCGTTCGATTATCAGTTAGCAGAGCAAGACATTATTGGCTCTGTGGCATGGGCAGGTGCGCTTGAGCAAGTAAATGTTCTTACAAGCGATGAGCACACACAGTTAGTTGCAGCACTTAATGAATTGCTTGAAGAAGTAAAAGCAGATCCACAAGCAGTGGCAACCTCAGGTGCAGAAGACATTCACTCGCACGTAGAAGCTGCATTAATCGAAAAAGTAGGCGATTTAGCTAAAAAGCTACACACAGGCCGAAGCCGTAATGACCAAGTAGCTACCGACTTTAGATTATGGTGCCGCGATACAGCCGATCATCTACTTGCTGCTATTGCTGCACTAAAAGCTGAATTTGTGGCGTTAGCTGAGCGTGAGCTGGGCACTATATTGCCAGGCTACACTCACTTACAACGTGCTCAACCGGTATTATTTAGCCACTGGTGTATGGCTTATGTAGAAATGCTAGAGCGTGATGAAAGCCGCTTACAAGATGCCAAAGCACGTTTTAATTTTTGCCCGCTAGGCAGTGGCGCACTCGCTGGTACTGCCTACCCAATTGATCGCCAATCGTTGGCGCAAGGCCTAGGTTTTACTGGCGCAACTAAAAACAGCCTTGATGGCGTATCTGACCGTGATTTTGTCGTAGAGCTTTTAAGCTGTGCCTCTATTTCGATGATTCACTTATCGCGTATGGCTGAAGATTTAATATTTTATAACTCTGGTGAAGCCGGATTTATAGAGCTTGCAGATAATGTTACCTCTGGCTCGTCGTTAATGCCGCAGAAAAAGAACCCTGATGCGCTAGAGCTTATTCGTGGTAAAACTGGTCGCGTATTTGGCGCATTTAGCGCTATGATGATGACCTTAAAAGCACTCCCGCTTGCGTACAATAAAGATATGCAAGAAGACAAAGAAGGTCTTTTTGATGCTATGCCAACGTGGCTTGCCTGTATTCACATGGCGCAAGCGTGTATTAAAGGCGTAAAAGTAAACGGCGATAAAACGCTTGCAGCGGCAAAAGGTGGCCATGCTAATGCAACTGAGCTTGCCGATTACTTAGTAGCTAAAGGTGTGCCATTTAGAGAAGGCCACCACATTGTGGGTGTACTTGTGCAGCTTGCTATAAGCGAAGGTAAAACCCTAGAGGAGCTTTCGCTTGAGCAGTACAAGTCAGTTAATGACGTATTTGAAGATGACGTTTACCCAGTACTTGAAATAGATGCCTGTATTAAAGCGCGTCAAGCCCTTGGCGGTACCTCAGTTGAACAAGTGACTAAAGCAGTAAAAGACGCCAAAAAAAAACTGCAAATAACGGTTCGTGACGCAAATTTAGATGATGTTGAAGATATTGCTCGGCTGATACAGCATTGGGCAACCGTTGGCGAAAACTTGCCGCGTGCAAAAAGCGACATGGTGCATTCAATTAACGAATTTGCAGTAACAGAAATAGACGGCAAAGTGTCGGGCTGTGCATCGCTGTACATTTACGATACGGGCCTTGCCGAAATACGCTCTTTAGGCATAGATCCACAAAGTGCGGTAACAGGACAGGGTAGGCAGCTTGTAGAGCACCTATTAGCAAAAGCCAAAAAATTGGCGCTTAACCGTGTGATTGTATTAACCCGTGTGCCAGATTTTTTTGAACAGCAACGTTTTACTTTTTGTAGCAAAGAATCGTTACCAGAGAAAGTAATGAAAGATTGCGAGCTTTGCCTTCGTAAAGAAAACTGCGACGAAGTTGCAATGGAATATATTTTAAAGCCAAGTACACGTGCGGAGATCCCGTGTAAATACGTGGCTTAATTTCCCTGGATATAAAAAACGTACGGTTACCCCTGTGCGTTTTTTTATGTGTATAATATGCTGGTCAGATGAGTTTGGCGTTTAATTAAGATTTCAGCTTAGTTTTGATAAATGCGTGTTGGTAGCACATATTTTATAGGTGTCAAAAAATATTGGCACGCTGGTTGCTTTATATAAGTCAGATAGCAAAATAGCTATCACTGCTTAAGACAGGTAATGCAATTACCTATATAATGGTGTGGTTAAATATCATACCAGAAATTATCAAAACTTTTATAAGGATCAATTACATGCAAGTTTCAGCTAATAGCCAGTTACAAATGCAAGCGTACAATAAAACACAACAATTACAGCCTGCAACAGAACAAAATGCTAGCCCTAAAACCCTACAATCTGATACAGTAAGCTTCTCTCAAGAGGC
>NZ_CAWUKC010000018.1:0-50724 GCF_963922945.1 uncultured Pseudoalteromonas sp.
ACTTAGTTACAACCTAGCTCAGTCCTAAAACCATACATTGATGATTCAATCGTTTGCGCACTGTTATACGATAAGTTTGGCATGACATTTACACCTGAGCGCGACTCAACTTCATCAATACTTACTTCGGTATTTTAAAAGTTATCACTGCAATTTGCTGTTTGCTTCATAATAAATGCCGATGATTTAATTGTGCTACTAGTTTGCTACATAACAATTTTAAACTAGCCACTTGGAATGGTATGCGCTTCGTTATCTTGTGGTAACTCTGCAAAATAATATTCGTATAATGGACCAGTTACTACGTATAAATCATTTCCATTTTCTACGTGATTTCGCACTGCAGATTCAAGCCTAACCCATGGTCCTTGATTTAATGCGGATGATTGCGGCGTAATATTAGAAAGTAAGTTTGTTAGTTTCCAACGTGTCTTATTACTAAAAGATGCTAATGGTACTTGATGGCCTCTGTCGGTATTTATAGTTGCGTATGCATCGGTGTAATCATTAGTGTGAATATAAATCAGGATCGGCTTTCCACCTTCTGCTTCTTGATGGTCCCCTCATAGTGCTAGTCGTAACATGGTAAGTCACCCAATCAGCAAACTTTATATAACGATTATTTTTTAATGTATAAATGCTTCGCTCAATTGTATTCCCATTATCTAAACCTGTTGGGCAACCTTGTAAACAATTGTCTGCACTTGCACTGTGCGCAAAGCATAAACCTGACAGTACTATTGATGCCGTTTTTATTGCCTTCATTGCTTTATCCTCAATTAAATGAGGGTAAAAATTAGCAGTACATTATTACAGCAATGTGTATCTAACTAATTGTTTATAAATACAATAATATCGTCTTAAGCTTTTAATATTATTAATAAAAAGTCGCGAATATACAGTTACCCTCGCCTTATATACAAGGTAGTAACGTCGCTTGCAGACCTAGTGAATAAAGGGATATTTATACGCTGACCTGTATTATGTTAAATTGTGTATGTTATTTATTTTCGTATATAATTACCCTAATCTAAAGCGTATACACACAATTTTGCGTGTAAATAGTGAGCAATTTATAGCGTTTTATACTTAGATGGTTTAATACTAAAAATAGATGAAAACAAAAAGCCGTTTAAGCAATTGATTACACAAAAATGAAAACAGCTCAAACGGCATCGTTTTATATGCATGTTAGGCAAAATGGTTAAATTACCCCTTAAAATTAGGGTGTTTTAACACTTTTTATCAGCCAAAAACTCAGCCATCAACGCAGTTACTCGTTCTGGTTACCTAGTGCTCTGCTTTTTCTATCCAAGTTAGTGTTGTATTTGCTAAGGTTTGAGCTAACTGAGGTGCATATTTAGGTTTTGAAAGTTATCTTCCTCACCCCATAAAATGAGGGTTTCATGCTTTAAGCTTTTAAGAGCACCCGCAATTGCTTGTGTGTACTCTTTATTAAGTCGGCGCATATTATTGAATAACGCTGCTTTACTTTGCTCATTACTTCATTGGTTTAAGTACTGTTTTTTTAGCTCATCGCTCATTACGGTTTTATCGTATACACCTTTTGGCATAAAATCATTTAGCGTATCAACAAACTCATCAACCGATGTTTCTTGTTCTACAACAGGCTCAAGCAAAGGTTCAAATTCGGGTATTGACCAAGAATCAAAACAAACACTATCAATTAATTTTAAGCTGTTTACTTTTTCTGGGTAATTTACTATCGCCATGAGTTGTTCTATTTCATCGCCAATATCATGAGAGGCAATGTCTGCTTTAGTAATACCTAGCTCATCCATAAATTCACTGATTATTTTGCACGGGGCATTAATTGATAAATCAGTATTTTTTGGCATAGCCGATTCGCCGTAATTGAGTAAATCAGGTGCAATAATACGATGTTGCTCTCTCAGTGATGGCATAACATTTCGCCACAACGATTTGTTAGTCGCAATACCGTGTAATAATAGCATCGGTGTACCCTCGCCCATTTCTTGATATACAATTTTATGGCCTTTAACGGTAATGGTTTGTGTTTTACTCATACTTAATATCCTCATCAATATTTTAAATTTAGCCTAAACCTATATATGAGTAGTGATGAGCAAATATCATCCCTGCTTGTTTTTAAAATAATTTTTTTGGCGTTTTATAATTACAAAACCCTGAGAGCGTTTAAAAGCAAGGCGCGCGGCAATTAACAGTAGGTAGGATTTATTTCCATTTAAGTGAAATGAGTAAAAATAAAGAGTATGAAATAACTTTCAATTTTAAAAATTTGAATCAAAGTAGCTGCTACATGAAATAATTTCTGACAGCTTAGGCCTATTATAAATAATAGGCCTTGTGTAATTTAAAGGTATATCGGTTTGTTCAAAAATCGTTTTAGTTTGGGTTAGCTTAGCAAGCGCTTAATCTTATTAATTAATACTTGCTGCTTAACTGGTTTTTCGAGCATGTCGTCAAACCCAAGTTCAATATACTTATTATTACTATTTGTTTGAGAATCAGAAGTGTGAGCAATAATTTTAGTATTATGACCTGTGTTGTGCTTTTTAATTTTAAGCATCGCGTCTGTGCCTGACAGTTCAGGCATAACAATATCCATTAAAATAATATCGTAATTATTTTGCGACACCATTAACATAGCTTCTATTGCGTTACTTGCGTAATCTATAGTTATGTTTTCATCTTTGAGCATGGCTTTAATAACCATTTCAACGAGCGGCTCATCATCAACTAATAACAACGATTTACTTTTATTAAACGCTGTATGCGATGCAGTTACAGTCGTAGCTTCTTGCTTGTTTGCATTGGTTGGTAATAATTCTACGGTGTTAACTAATAACGTTAAATCAATAGATGTTGTTTTACCACGCTCATTTACTGTTATGTCTTTACCACCTAACATATTGAAAATTGACAGAAATAGACGAAGCTCCAATGTGGCATCAAAATCTAAATGAGCCTCTTCGGTATTACGCTTAGAAACCATTTTAAGCTGACTATTAAAGCTCCCCTGGTTTGAAAGGTTATCTATAGAAAAGTTTAGCGATAAAAAGTGTTTTTCACCCTCTTTTATAAGCTCAGAAATAAGAGTTAATTTATTTTTATTACTGCACTGTATAAGTTCACTCGCTAATTGGGTAATTAATTGCATAATTAGATTTTCATCACTGACTATACCTTGATTGGTATTAACCTTGTTATTAACAACAATTACGTTTTCTTCTGACTCTTTATTGATGATATCGGCAGTATTATTTATTAACTTTGAAAAATTAATACTGCTCATCTTAAGCTTTAATTTCCCTGTGTCTGTTTTATTAATATTTATCAATTGCTGTATAACGCAACCTAACTGTTTGCATGCTGTATCTAACTCATTAAATAAATTAAATTGAGTATTTTTACTATTTATTTCTTTTATAGACTCTAAAAGAGTAAGTGGTGCTTTTAGTTGCATCGTTAAACGTGTTACAAACTTATCTTTTATTTGATTTGTTTGTTTTGACTTTTCTACGACTTGCGCAAGTAAAAGTTCTTTTTTATGTGCCTCGGTTTCATCTCTAAAATAGCAAACAAAGCCACCAAAATCAGTATGTCGTTGAACTACCGTTATCCAGCGGCCATCATTAAAGCCTATTTCAATCAGTTGGTTATGATTATTATCACGTTTATTATGCTCTTTATAATGCGTAATAATATTATTTTGCTGAGCAATACTAATAATTTGGCTGTAACTTAACTGCTTATTATTGTGTAAAACATTAATAAATAATTCATTAAATGCCTGATTAGTTATGACTGGTATTTCTTTACTATTGAAAATGGCAAATCCATGAGGAAGAGCATCAAGAGAGGTTGAAAATAACGACTCACGATTAAGTATATGTCTGTTTTTATCTTTTATTTCATCATGTAAGCGTCTAGGTAAGCGTAAAAAATAATAAACAAATACAAATATGGCTAAACTAATGAGTGCAAGTTTGATGAGTTCAAGCTTTGATACTTTAGGCGGTATTATAGGTTTGATTGGTTGTACATGTAAGCGCCATGTGACAGGAAATCGACTACTAGCTGCACTTATACTATTCGGTATGGTTTTTACGTTTAATTCTCCTCTACTTCCTAGTATAAATTGAGGTGTTGATATAAATAGATTGTAGTTTTGGGTGTTTAATTTACCTACAATAGCGCTTAAAAACTTACTTAAATCAAAGGCTGTTAAGGTATAAAAACGGGTATTCTCCATGTTTATTTCGGAAATTAAAAACGCAGTATCAGCCACAGTATAAACCTCAACTGATTGCTTATTCGCACGTGCAGAAAACCGATTTAACCAGTTTTTAAAACCATAGGCTGCTAAATCAAAATTGTTTTTTGACCATAGGGCTAGCTGTTTATAATCACGATCAAATACAACAAACCCTTTGTAAGTTAAGCTGTTCGATACCTGTGTTTTAACTAAATCACTTAATTGTTGCTGAGTATAGCTTTGTTGACTTTTTAAAAATCCTGCTACAATTTTGTCTTTTTGGGTAATATATAACGCTTGATTATCAAAGCGTTCAAGCGCATCAAACAATGTTTGCCTTAATTGTTGTGTTTGTGTTTCGTAAGCTCGTTTTTTTTCATTTTTTTCTAATGTGTATAAAAGTAACGCCGAAAAAGCGCAAATAACCAAGGCGATTAAAAATGCCACAGGCGCTAAACTAAATAGGTGCACATACTGACTCATTGATTTATTTTTAGTCGGTTTTACCGGTTTATTTTGCGTAAAATTTTTATTGAGTTGTGTTTGCACCAACTGTGCAAATGAGACGAATTGATCTTTTTGAGAACCAACGAGTGTTTTAGGAGCTAGTTCAGCAATAATAAGCACGCCCATTAATTTATTTGCTAAGTCGTAAATTGGGTACTGCGCGTAAAAACGAACCTGCTGGCAGTGTCTTTTAGTTAAGGAGTCAAACAACGTGTCTTCGATAGTATGCAGCTTCTCTTCTGTGCAAACGCTTAAAAGGCTACTTAGTTCACTCTCTATATTATAAGGGTCATCGCATGTAATGATTTGCTGTGTATAAATAGCCTTGTAATCAACGTATTTAACTATTGAAACGTCAAAAAATTGCTTCATTAAGCTTAATGTTTCTGCTATTGAATTATTGATCTCATCGTGCGTGTCGTTAAACTCGTTGATGTTATTTACATATGACATGTTCATGGACGTACTCCTTCACCTTTAGGGGGAGTAGAAATCCAACGCGTACTATTTGCACCTGTATGCGAAGGAAGTAAAACCCTAAATGGCGGTAGTAGGTTGTTTAAAGCAGGTTCGCCTGTAGCTAAATTTAAAACCGGCTCGGCCGAAGCTAAATTAAGTGAAGCCTCGCAATAAGTCACTCCAGGCTCAATACCAAGCAAAGCCAAGGTTTGAATAATAATCTCGTTGTTTAATAAATCGATACCCAATAATTCAAACGTAGTTTGTAAAATGGTAAATACTAAAGTTTCTACAATGTTTTCATCTTCTTCGAGGCGTGTACCTTGCGGGCAGCAAATGCTGCCAAGCTCAATATCTACACTCGCAGTTAAACCAACCAGTGCCAGTGCATCAAGCGTTGTACCTAAAAGCACCTCGACTTGAGGTAAATATAAATCGAGAATATCGCCTTGCGATTCGTAACCTGTTTGACATTCAGTACATGATTGAGATACCTGTTGAGGACTCACCCCCAAAAGCGGATTGCCAAGGGTTGTTACACCCACTAAACAACTGCTATCAGCTTGTTGCTTGTCAACCGAAAAACTTTCGCACGGATTACCTGATACCACTTTTTGAGACATATAACGAGACACTATTTCATCACCGGTTGCAGGGCATGCTAAAGCTGTACTTTTAAGTAACTGCCCCATAACTGAGTTATTTAGCTGCCCTATTGCATAGTTTGGGCCTTGTTGTAATGCGTTTATATAGCTCACATTGCCTGTATTTGAGATGCTGCTTATCCCATTACTATCTGAAAACTCATCACTTAAGCTTTTAATACAGGGATTACCTTGGCAATTGGGCGCATCATAATAAATTGCTTCACGAGAGGTGAATCTATCATCGCGAATACCAATTAAGGCCCGATAAGTGGCGTTTGCCTGGCGGTCGGTATAAAAAATTAAAGGGGCTTGGTGTTCATCAAACCCAATGGCAATGCCTAAGGGGGTGTTATTAGCATCCACAACCGTAATTTGGTTATCGACTTTTACGTGATAACGTTTTACTAGTGCATCACGTACTAAAATAACACCGCCAATTGAGCCAATAATTAAAATAGTAATAATTAAAATAAGCTCTATAGTCAGTATGTATCCGTGCTGATAACGTCTATTCATAGTGCGCTCCTATAACACTTCTACAAGCATTTTTAGTACATTCATTACTTGTAATGCAGCCGGAAAAAATACCAGTACTAAAAACATAGGAAAACAAATTAAAATTATGGGAAACGTGGTATGCAGTGCTTTTTTATTTACTTTTTTAGCTAACAAAATATTCTTTTTAAGCGCAAAACTTTCTAATTGGGACTCAACAGCCTGTATGAGTGGTGTGCCAAGTTTAGAGCCAATCAGCATTAAGTTTGCTAATTTTTTTAACCCCGTCACCCCTGTTCTTTCATACAAAGAATTAAACGCTATCTCGCGGTCTTTACCGGCTTTAAGCTCAAATAAAAATAGCTTTAGTTCTTTATATAGCGGATGCTTTTTACTTAACCCGTGTTCAACCGCTAGCGAAAAAGACCGCTCCAGCGAAAAACCTGCACGCATATACACCAACAGCACACTTAAAAAAAACTCTAAGCTATTGTTTATTTGTATTTTTCGTTGACCTTTTTTGAATAAAAACCAGCAATCGGGAGCAAAAAAACTCAGTGCACAGATACAAGTGACCACGCTTATGCTAAGTGTAAAGCCACTGATCTCTATGGCTGTGTAGGTGCAAAAAGAAGCAGCCATTTTAAAACAGTACATACTTAACATTATTTTGTTTAACTGGTATCCCGCCTGTCTAAATTGATTTTTTGAAATAATAATAAGTGGGTACCAATTTAAATTAGTTTTTACAGGCTGTTTTATTTCTGCTTTTAAAGACTGCTTTTGAATATGAATAAATGCACCCATACTCACTAATAGCCCAATAAATAAAAATATATCTATCATAATGTTACCCTCAAGCTGAGGCGTAGCCATAAAAAACCAAATAGCTGGCAAAGCACAGCAATGGTAATAAATGCCATGCCATTAGGGTTAGTTAACAAAGGTTCAAACCAGGTCGGGTCGGTGTAATTAAACAAAGGGACTAACGCATAAGGTAAAATGCCACTAAACAGCGCAGCGTACTTGGTACCAGAGAGCTTTGCCTTGAGCTGTTGACGGTCTAATGTTCGCAAAGACATCATTTTGCAAACACTTTTTAGCATGTCTGTTAAATCACATTGGCTTTGAGAATGAGTAATTATACTGTGTGCAAATAAGCGCGTTGTCTCGCAGTTATAACGACTTATTAAAGGCGTAAATACACCATGCACATCACTACCCATCGTCATGCGCTGTAACAATAATTGGCTTTGTGGTTTTATATATTTGTCAGCATGTTCATGCGCAAATTGCATCGCTTGAATAAGCGAAAGCCCAGTACTTAGGCACGATTGTATGGTTTCTATGTACTCTAAAAATAAGTGCTCAAACTTAGCAAGTTTGTAATGGGCTAAATCTATAACCACAATAAAACAGCTAATAAACACGACTAAAGATAAAATTAAAGCGCTGGTTGTTGCTTGCGGGTAATAGTAAAGCGCACCGTACCAGGCACATGTGCCAAGCGAGCACGCCACACTAATAAATGACACACTGTGTATGTTAAGCCCTAAAACATTTAAAGAAACGCTAAGAATGTCTTTCTCTTCAAGTATATCCGTATCAAGAATATTATTTGCGGGCTGTGTTTTTGTCTTAATCGAAATAAACACACTCAGCGCCAGTGTAAATGTTATAACACTTGCTATGGCCAAGAGGTAATCTAGCTTATTCATCGCTTGACCCCTCGCTTGTTTTTAGCAGTTCAATAAGTGCATTCGCATTTGCACCTTGGCTTTGCATAAAATTTATTACGCTTGAATTACTAATCACCTCTATATCAACGTGCTCAGTATCATTGACACTGTAAAGTGCAGAAAATTTCGCGCAGCCATTTACTCGTCTTATTTCACCGATACTTTTTAGCGATCTTTCGCCATGTGTATTACGCGAAACATGCACGATTAACTGAATACTTGATGCGATTAAAGCACTTGTATGGGTATCGCTAAGCTGGGCATTATGTAATTGCACAAGCGTAGATAACCGAGTGACTGCGTCGAATGCGCTATTTGCATGAATTGTTGTCATTGAACCTTGGTGACCGCAATTCATAGCTTGAAGCATATCAATAACTTCACCCGCACGTACTTCGCCTACGAGTATTCTGTCGGCACGCATTCTAAGGGCAGCTTTGACTAGGTCACGCAATGTTACAGCGCCTTTACCATCGTTATTGGTGTCGTGAGCTTCTAATTGCACAACATGGTTGTGATGAAGATTTAACTCCGCACTTTCTTCAATAGTAACAAGGCGTTCATTAGGGTTTATAGAATTGGCAAGTACATTTAAAAGGCTTGTTTTACCTGCACCGGCATTTCCGCAAACTAAAATATTAACGCCTAAACTAACGGCTGTTTTTAAAAAGCTGAGACATTGCTCAGTTAAAAACTTATTTTTGATTAAAAATTCACCATCTATTTTTTTATGATTAAACTTTCTAATCGACACAATAGCCGCACTCGTGCATGCCGGTGGCACCACAATATGCACCCGGCTGCCATCTTTTAGTTTACCATCGACAATCGGCATAAGTGCATTGACTTGACGCCCACAACTATCGAGCAATCTATCAACAAAACGACGTAAATGTCGCTCATCATCAAACTTACTGGCGGTGCACAGTAATTTGCCTTGTTTATCAATCCAAATACTTTGCGTATCGTTAATTAAAATATCGCTCACCTGATCATCAAGCATAAACTGCGCTATGGGCCCTAAGCCTTGTATTTCATCACACACAGCTTGAACTACTTGTGATTGTTGGTGGCTGTTGTAAGGCAGTTGCGCAAATTCCTCTAGATCACTGCAAAGTGACGCCACTTTTTCGTGTAATCTATCATCGAGTAAGGCACTGGGATCGTGTTCGTATTCTTCAATTACAGCATCGTGAAGAGTTTTTTTAAGCGTCTCAAACGTATTTAAATTTGTTTCGAGTGGTTCTGTTTTGCTTGATAAATTAAACATAACACCTCACTTAGCAACATAAACTGCTTGATTTTTAACGCCTTTAACAACTTCTATTGTGCGGCTAGTTTGTAGTTGAGAGAAGTTTTGTAAGCGCCCTTGCTCTATGTCGTAAGCGCTGTGCACTATTATTGATACTTTATCTTGGCTATCAATGGCTGCTAGTGAATATACATCTTTAGGAAGCACAGCGAGTACAAGAGATACACCTGCGCTGCTAGTTGTTTCTTTTTTGCCTAGACTATCCATTACACCGCTTTTTTGAGCTTGTGTTTTTGGTCCTTTTGAAATACCAATGAGTTGTACATCACGCGCTACGGTTCTAACAAGGCGGTTTGTTTTGGCAACAATGTCTAATCTATCGCCTTTATGAACACGTGATAAAGGGATGTCTAAGGTCGTTAGTTTTAATGTGTAGAGTACTCTGCCTGCTGGAATCGCCTCTGATAAATTTTGACTCTTAACCTGAATAAAGTCAGTTTCAAATAATGGCTGCTTATCTATTTTGTTTGTTGCTAACTGCTTACCAATAAAGGCACGAGGATTTTGAATACTCAGCGCCATATTAGAGTAGTTACTTGGGTCTATCTCTTTTTGTGCAATATCGTGCACGCTAATCACTTGCCCGGCCGACATATTTTTATTTACGACCCATGCTGTGATCAAGTCTTGATCATTTGCTTGCCTAATCCCAAGTGCTGAGGCCAACATGCCAGAGGTGATAAGTAATGTGAGAGCAGCGGTTGTTGCGCCTTTATTATTTTTACTTTTCATGATTTCCTCCTGACAAATTTCACTGCCACACAGCTGTGGCAGTGTACTTTAGGTCGACTTAGACTAATTACCTTGCGAACCACCTGCTGCTGTTCGAGTTGCAGCATCACCACTTGGCGTTGCACTAATAAGTGCTGCACTTTCACTGAAGTCTGAGGCAACAAAGGTGAACGAACTACCATCACCTGCGTATACATCAACAGAATCAACAAAACCTGAGCCAGAAATTTCTGCAGTGCCTTCGGCGTTGATCATGCCATCAAACACATAGCTTTGATCTAAAGAACCAATGGCTTCAGCCACATCCTCCAGCTCACTGGTTACCGAATCTCGTAAAGTTGATAAACCAATTACCAGGGCTGCAACCATTGAAGTTGATAGAATAATTAACTCAGATGTAAGTACAAAACCTTGTTGTTTCTTTGCGTTTAAGTTGCTTTTCATAGTTTTCATAATGATCACCTTAAATGTGTTAGAGCTTATGCCCACAATACATATAGCGAGGACCGTGCCATTTATTTTAACTTTTAAAATCAACACCTTAAACAATATGCTAAAGTAACCTCTTTGATTCTGCGTGTTATGATTCGCATTTTGCAAATCATAATTAAAGACTGGATGAGCACATGCAAAAGGTGAAAAAAAAGCAAATTTTTAACGTGAATTTCTTAAAAAATTTTCTTTGGTATTAACGTTTTTGAGACTATTAACGCTAGGTTTATAACACTGAGATGCATGTTAAAGGCTAGCGTTTAGTTTATCTAATTAGAGGTAATTTTAGGTGGGGGTTACAAATAAAAGCGGTGTAATAAGGCTAACAAAAAAGGCCTTGAGGCCTTATTAATTACAATTACCGAGTACCGAAAGCTTGGCATAGCGGACTGTTGCTTGTTTATATTGTGGGTTATGACTCATTGCTTGATTATAGTAATGACAAGCAAGTGAGTTATCGGGTGTTGCCTCAGCTATCAGTCCCTTGTGGTAATAATAAAGGCTTTTATGCGTACCAAATTTATAGGCAAG
The DNA here is from genome assembly GCF_963922945.1 of uncultured Pseudoalteromonas sp. Lineage (GTDB taxonomy): Bacteria > Pseudomonadota > Gammaproteobacteria > Enterobacterales > Alteromonadaceae > Pseudoalteromonas. The sequence goes on from NZ_CAWUKC010000018.1 coordinate 11,176, forward strand.
TTCTAAATAGTTAGCAGCCATAACATAGCGCCCTTGTGAATAATAAATTGCTGCCATTTGTAGATAAGGCGACGCTTTAGTACCAAATTCATCGATAGCATATTGGGCAATTTGTTTGGCTTTGGCCAAATTACCTTGCTCGGTAGCAAGCGTAATAGCTAAAGACAGCGAATTTAACGGAGGATTAGGTAAATTCAATAGCTTATCGGTAATTGGCTGAGCTTGATCAGCGCGCCCGCTTTTGTATAGCGCATAGGCGGTGAGAGATAAAATAGCTTTATCGTTTGGGTGTTCTAGCATTAACTGATTAAGGGAATGTACAAGTGATAAACAGTTAGCAGCGCGTGGGCCCTCGCATGTTAGGGCGGTATCATGTAAATCATACTTGGTAACAACATCACTCAACGCTGTGTGAGGGTTTACACTCGGTACATAGTCAATATGCGCACAACCTGTTAAACAGATTAAAATAAATATATAGATATTTCTCATAACCCTTGCTCCTGTATAAAATCACTCATTTGGCTGTCTAAATCAACACTCTGCCACACCCGAAGCGTATTTACTGGCTCTCGTACTAAATTTGGTGTGACCACAATAATCAGCTCTCTATTGTTTTCACTGTTACTGGTTGCTTCACTTAATTTACCAAATAAGCTATTACCATTTGTGTTTGGTACAAAGTCGTGGCTTGCGTTATTGTCTGTGCTTATCAATCCACCAATAATTAAGGGTTGTCCATCTTGCAGACGAGTTGACGTTTGCATACTGCGAGTATTAAAAGCACTGCTATTTAAACTACTGCCTGTGCTTTGTGCTATTTCAGCAGTGAGTGTTGTATCAGGTAGCGAAATAACGGGGTTTAAATCAAGAGTGATACGGTCTTTATCGTCAACTAAGGCGCGTACGTTTAATTCTACCCCAAAGGATTTGAATTCAGTGCCACTGAATACCGAGCCGCTATTGCCTTGTTGCCCACTGGTAACCCCAGATGGACTATAACTGGTGGGTACCGGCACCTCACCGCCTACTTTAAATACTGCGCTTTCACCTGCAAGAACCGTTAGTGTAGGACGCGATAATGTTCTAGATATGCCTTCTTGCTCTAGTAGAGAAAACAACATATCAATGGCAAATTGTGAGGTAGATAACTGTAAATTGTTAGTCAATTGTCCACCAATGAGTTGCAATGCATTTTCAATCGACGCTGAGCCAGACTCTCGTGATTTCATGCCCTCTAAGCCAAATAAGCTTTGCTCATTGTTATAGCCATTGGATAATACACTAATATCGGGACGCCACTGTTTTAATCGTCGCTGATTAACTTCGTACAACTGCACAGATACTCTCACTTGTGGCAAATCTTCGACTTCTATACTCGAAAGTACCCTGCCGTTTGCCACTGAAAGCAACGTTGCCCTAGCTATATTTGAATTAACATTACTGAGAGTTAATCCTGAGTCCTCATCTACCAAGCCGCCAGACTCATTTGCAAGTACTTCTATGCTACTTGTGTCATTTTGCGCAGTGTTGTTGGTCAGCGCATTTGGATTAAGTGCTGAAGATGGCGTTTGGCTTAGTTGTTCTGGTTCAAATAACTTACTAATGGTATTGAGTAAACGGACTAACTCGATTTGATTTTTTACCGAGCCGCTAAGCATAAACACATCGCTTTGATCGTTTGATAGCTCGTCCACTGAAATACGCTCTACATTGACCTTATCAGCCCCCATAGACTTTAAAACTTGTGCTATGCGCTCTTCTTTTGGTTTTGGCGCTTGAGTGACTTTAATAAGATTAATAATAGCCACCTTATTTGAGCTTTGTGCCAAGCCATTGTTTAAATTTCCCATACCCTGTAAGCGCTGTGCGAGTGAATTGAACATTCCTTGATTCGGTGCAGAGGTAATAACAGGTTGAGATGATTGCGAGCTTGTTGCGTATAAATAGTTTTTTGCAGCTTCATGTGCAGCATGGCGATAATTTAAAGTAGGTACCTCACCGCGCAGTACAACGGCATGCCTGTCAGGAGCGATCGTCAAAACTAAATTAGGGTGAATATCATTAAGGGCATTTTCAAGTACGCTGTAGTCTTCGGTTACACCGAGCAAAAATGTTTCTGATGAATTGTCGTCGTACCACACCATCATTGATGTGCGGCCTAACTTTTTAGCTAAAATTAATAACTCCCGCCCATTCACTACATTTACATCTAATGTGGCCTCATGCCCTAATGCAACACGGGCTATATCGCGGTTGAATACAAAGCGGGTATGTGTCCATTTAACTAAATGTGTTACTTTTTTAACTCTATCTCCATTGGCGTTTTCTATGTAATCCAAGTTACTTTGTTTGGAGTACGCACTAAACGATAAGAAAATAAGTATAAAAACAATCGATTTAAACATATGCTCGTCCTCAAGTATGCTTTGCTATAGCAGAGCAAGTTTAAGACCAGTAAAGTTTTTTATTTAAATTCAATAAATTAAAGAGGGTTAGAGGAGCTAGTAAGGTGTATTTAGTATTTTGATTTGCAAAATGCAAATGAAGATAAGAGTGTAGGCACAAAGCGCGGCTTTGTGCCTATATGCATTAATGCAGCGCGGCTGTAAAAGGAATGTTTTTACAAATTTCGGCTTCTGCAACGAGTAGCTCTTCCAGTCGAGTATCAACCTCTTCTTTATCAAAGTATTCGTATGCAAGCTCAACAAATAAGTTTTTATGTTTTTCTTCTGATTTAGCAATCGCCACATAAAAGTCTTTTTCTTTACCCTCTGGCAAAGCTTGTGCAACGAGAGAGAAACGCTCATGCCCACGTGCTTCAATCACACCGCCAACCAGTAATCTATCCATTAAAAATCCATCGCGGCCATGTCTAAATAACGCGCGAATTTGCTTTATGTAGGGATCTTTTTTGTCATCACCTAAAGTGGTATTACGATCCGTAAGGAGTTTTAGCACTTGTTTAAAGTGAATTAACTCCTCTAGCGCCAAATCTGTCATCGCTTTTACCAGTTTACGTTTATCTGGGTAATGAGAGAGCATAGATACGGCCATGCCCGATGCTTTTTTTTCAGCAGCGGCGTGATCTTGTAAAAATGTATTAAAGTCGGCTAAAACCGCTTCAGTCCACTCAAAGGGGGTGTTGTATTTTAATTCAAACATTTTTTGTACTACTTAAAAAATAATGCGGGGATTTTAGCGTATTTAATAGTAAAAATCTTGCAAGCTAGAGCAAAATTAAAGCATATAAGGTAAATGCTTATCTATGCGCCCTTTTGCTGTCGAGTCGATTTTTAGCGGGTGTTTTATATCGTTCCAGGCCGTGACTTTGCCACCCATATTCATTTTTTCAAAATCGGTGCAATGTGTTTCTATCCCTAAAAACATTTTAAGGGCATTAAAGCTGTGTGGCTTTGCTATATCGATTTCTAAAAAATCATCGCTGCGGTGTTTAAAATAGTCACGCGCCTGAGTTAAATGTGTGTTGTAACACTTAGCTAAATACTCATCTTGATAAATATTTTCAATTGATAGGTTTTTAAATGTATTTAAATAACAACGTTTTATATGAATATTAAAGCCGCCGTCTGTACGCGTTAAATTAGTATGCATACGCAGTAATAATTGCCTAATTGAGGCAATCCATGGGGCTTTTTCACGAGCTAAATAAATAAACTTTGCACCGGGATAATGCTTATCGAGTACTTGATAGTCATTAAAAATTGGAGTGTCGGCGATTGCTTTTGCATTTTCAAAACAATGCGTAGTGTAAGCTGTATGCGCAGTGGTAATGCCAAACTCTAAAAAAGCATTGCAAACACTTGTTGTGCCCGTTCGTGGCAGGCCTATGATAAATATTTTACTCATATACTAATTACTTAGCTATTGCGTGTTATTAGCAATAATAAGGCGGATATTATTATCACTAAAAAAGTGGCAATGGTGCCAATTTGACGATACTTGAGGTTATTTTCGACTATGCCTAAATTATGAAATACACGCCCCACTAATAATGCACCACAGAGTAGGTTACAGTAATGACTTGCAAGGCCTTGATATTCTGCTAAAAAAAGTAAAATAACGGCAAAGGGTACATACTCCATAAAGTTAGCATGGGCACGTATTGCACGTTGCAATTGAGGGTTGGCATTATCGCCAAGTGATACTTGCTCACTGCGACGAATTTTTATTACGTTATAACTCAAATAAATAAAGTAAAACGCTAAAAGCGCCGCATACGTTGAAACTATCACATTGATATCCTAATTTATTTTTTTGTAATAATACCATAGTTTTGCAAAATCATAAGTTTACTAAGGAACTATGCTACAGTGTGAGATGTTGAAGTTTTTATCGTATAAAAAAGGAATCTATGTTTACACCTCGTAAAGTAGCCGATCGCTACCGTGAAATGATCAACAGTATTGGTTTTTATCCGTCAATGTTTTCTATTGGTTTTTTACTTTTTGCTGTACTTACTATGTCGCTTGAGTATGTTGCCCCCGTAGAGCAACTAAAGTCGTATATGTCGGTGGTGCTTGTAGATAGCGCTGAAAATGCCCGTACTATTTTGAGCACCTTAGCGGGCAGTATTATTTCGCTGACGGTGTTTAGCTTTTCTATGGTGATGGTGGTGTTAAACTCGGCGAGTGCTAGCTTGTCTCCGCGTGTGGTACCCGGCCTTATTACTCGCAAATCGCATCAAATGGTATTGGGCTTTTATTTAGGTAGCATAATTTACTCCATTATTATGCTTATAAATATTAATAAGCTTGAAGGCGGCGATACCGCTATTCCATCACTTGGGGTGTTACTTTCTTTGCTGTTTGGCTTAGTGTCACTGGGGTTATTTGTATTTTTTATTCACTCAATATCTAAAGCTATTCAAGTAGATAATGTACTTAATGGCTTATTTGGTCAAACTAAACAAGAGCTTAAAGCCATTGTTGATAGACAGTCAGAAAAGCCATTCACTGACTTTCCTGACTTTACACAATGGCATTCGCTCAGCAGTAACACCGAAGGCTACTATAAAGGCGTTCATACCGATAAATTATGCGCCATTTTAGCTGAAGAAAATATTCGGGTGTATATTTCGGTAAACCAAGGCTATTTTACCGTTAAAGGCTATCCGTTTTTAAAATGCGATAAAGACATTTCTAACAACGAAGAACTTGTCGCAAAAATATTAGATTGCTTTATTTTTTACATAGAAGAGTACATTAGTGATCATTATAGGTATGGGTTAACGCAGATTTCTGAAATTGCCGTTAAGGCAATGAGCCCAGGAATTAACGATCCCGGCACTGCGGTTAAATCGATTGATATGCTTAGCATTTTATTAATTGAGCGCCTCTCATTAAACGATACAAATTATTCGTTTAAACACAGCGATAACGCCCCGTTACTTTTTATACACGAAACCAGTTTTGATGAGTTATTGCACGATAACTTTACGCCACTGCGTAATTACGCAAAAAACGATGCGTATGTTATGACGAACGTATTAGAGGCATTTAAAAATATATTGTTTGTCGCACATAAAGATGAAGCTGCCCAAAACAGCCTATTTAATTACTTAGAGGCCATTGTTGATGATATAAATGAGCATGTGAGTAATCAATACGACAGGCAAGAAGTTACAAATATGCTTAATGCGATTGCTCGCATTAGCAAAGCCCAAGGCGATAAATTAGTGGCGCGGTTTGAGCGCCACAACGTTTAGTCTACTCTATAAAGTATACTGCATAGCTCGATGCGGTTACTTTAATTTCGCCAGCATGATACGCATCAGGAACAAAATTTCTCGGTGCGCTATCTGCCATCATCATTGTTTTTTCTGCGCGTGCGTAAGGCTGAGCGGGTATGTTCATAGGACTCAATGATGCTGTGTATAAGCCCTTTAATTCAACGCCGTAATCTGCACTTAACTCTTTTGCCGCTTTACGTGCATCTTTAGTGGCTAGCTTTTGCGCCTTTTTGAGCAGCTCTTCATAATTGCTCGCTAAAAATTGAGTATTATTTATTTGGTTAATACCGTTATTTACGAGGTTTTGTAACAGCTGAGGGTATTTGTCGATTTGTGAAAGTTTAACACTTAACGTACGTGATACTCTAAAGCCCTTAAACTCTTGCTCACCAGAGCTTCTGTTGTATTGGCTTTCACGATTAATAGAAATATGCCCTGCGTTAATATTACCGTCTTTAATACCAAGCTCTTTTACTAATTTGATCGCCTTTGCCATGGTTTTATCGGCTTTGTTTTTAGCATCAATGAGATCTTTGTTTATTTCAACTATGCCAACGCTTAGTTGTACGTAGTCAGGCATGGTAGTGATGGTTGCTTCACCTTTAACGTATATGTGAGGCGCATTAGGTGTTGAGATTGCATGCGCATTAGTGCTCATAGCACTTGCAGTAAGTGCACTCGCTAATAATAAAATGTGTGTTTTCATTGCATTATCCATTGTGTTTTTGTTGTCACCATTAAAGAGCCTACGTGGTTAACAATAAATGAACAAGCACAAAAAAACAGGCAATTGCCTGTTTTTTGTTAAGGGCTGTAACCCGATGTACAGCCTTATAGCCTTTACGTTACTGCAGGTAATTAAATGCTACAACGTTTATAGTTACGATACTCAGGAAGCCAGTAATTTTTATCAATGGCCGCCCACAAAGCATCATCACTAATTTCAAGAGCGACGCCCTCTTCTATTGCTTTTTTAGCCACTGCAAATGCAATACGTTTACTTAAGGTTTCAATTTCAGTTAGGGCTGGTAATAAACTACCTTTACCGGTGTTTGCTCGTGGTGATGACTCAGCTAGCATTTCGCTCGACATACTCAGCATTGCATCAGTAATGCGTGTTGCTTTTGCAGCAATTACACCCAGGCCAATACCAGGGAAAATATAACTGTTGTTGCACTGTGGAATTGGGAACACTTCACCATTAAATTCAACGGGTTCGAATGGGCTACCTGTTGCAACTAGCGCTTTCCCCTCAGTCCATTTAATAACATCAGCTGGGTGTGCCTCAACCTGTTTAGATGGATTGCTTAATGGGAAAATAATTGGTTGCTCACACCCTGAGTGCATTGCGCGAATCACTTGTTCAGTAAATAAGCCAGGTTGTCCCGATACACCAATTAAAATATCAGGTGCTGCGCAGTGCATTACATCCAATAATGAGGCGTATTCACCACTGTATGTCCAATCACTTAATGCAGCTTGCGGTTGTGCAAGTGCTAATTGGAAATCACGTAAGCCTTGCATGCCTTCAGTAACCAATCCAAAACGATCAACCATAAATACTTGGCTGCGTGCTTGAGCTTCGCTAATACCTTCAAACACCATTTGGCTAATAATTTGCTCTGCTATACCACAGCCTGCAGAGCCAGCACCAACAAATACCACTTTTTGTTCACTGAGCTTTGAGCCCTTAACACGACACGCGGCAAGTAAAGAGCCCACGGTTACTGCTGCAGTACCTTGAATATCATCGTTAAAGCTACAAATTTCGTTACGGTAACGTTTAAGTAGTGGCATAGCGTTTGGCTGAGCAAAGTCTTCAAATTGCAGTAATACATTTGGCCAGCGACGTTTAACCGCTTTAATAAATAAATCTAAAAACTCATCGTATTCGTCTTGTGCAATACGCTTATGACGCGCACCCATGTACATTGGGTCGTTCAATAGTTTTTCGTTATTGGTACCTACATCTAGCATTACAGGTAACGTATATGCTGGGCTAATACCACCACACGCTGTGTAAAGTGATAATTTACCAATTGGGATCCCCATGCCACCAATGCCCTGATCGCCTAATCCTAAAATACGCTCGCCATCGGTAACGACTATCACTTTTACTTTGCCTTTAGTGGCATTTCGTAAAATATCATCAATTTGATAGCGATCCTCATAAGAGATAAATAAACCACGGGCGCTGCGGTATATATCTGAGAATTTTTCACAGGCATCACCAACCGTTGGCGTGTAAATAATAGGCATCATTTCTTCAAGATGATCACGCACTAAACGGTAGTAAAGTGTTTCGTTGTTATCTTGAATGGCTCTTAAATAAATATGTTTATTTAAGTTATCGTTAAAGCTTGAATACTGCTGATAACAACGCTCTACCTGTTCTTCAATGGTTTCAAAACGAGGCGGAAGTAAACCCGCAAGATTAAAGTTTTCACGCTCTTTTTTACTAAATGCACTGCCTTTGTTTAAAAGCGGCGTTTCAATTAGGCCAGGGCCAGAGTAAGGAATATAAAGGTAATTAGGATCAGTATTAGTTGTCATATTTCCAGGCTTTAACGGAGTCTTAAGTTATGATCTGCCATTATCATTGTAAAAGGTTAAATTGCAATGACAATTAAGCTTGTCAGACCATTGAGAGAAAACACATGCAGGCCTCACTGCCTGCATGGCTATTATACATAAATTAAAATTTGATAGTGGCGTTTTTGTCAGTTAAATCCGACAAAGCAATCCCTTCACGACGCGGATCGGCACCGCCGTACAATTTACTGTTTCTAACCTCTACGGCATGTAGGCCAGAGTTTAAATCAAGCACACGCACATTATGGCCACGTTTAGTTAATTGTGGTGCAATGGTTTCAAGTGCAGTGCCTTTTTCTAGGCTAGTATAATCGTTACGATTGGTCGTTCTTGGCAGATTTATTGCCTCTTGTGCGGATAAATCCCAATCCAGTACACCAATAACCACTTGCGCTACGTAGTCTATAATGCGGCTGCCACCTGGCGAGCCAACCACTAAACGTAAACTACCATCGTTGTTAAACACCATGACCGGCGACATAGAGCTGCGTGGGCGTTTACCTGCTTCAACGCGGTTAGCCACGAGTTTACCATCGATACGTGGTGAAAGTGCAAAATCGGTTAATTGGTTATTTAAAATAAAACCATTGACCATCACTGTTGAGCCAAACGCCATTTCAATTGAGCTGGTCATTGATACCGCATTACCAAAGCTATCAACAATGGATACGTGTGATGTAGAGGGTAGCTCATAAGAGTCATCTTCGGCGTAGCTTAAGTAACCCACTGGGTTGCCTGCGGCTGCTTTTGTGTCTTTTTCAGTAATAAGCTTAGCGCGTGATGCAATGTACTTTTTATCTAAAAGCTCTTTTGTTGGCACTTGCGTAAAGTCTGGATCGCCCATGTACATATCACGATCGGCAAATGCAATGCGTGAAGCTTGGCTAAAGTAATGTATAGCTTCTTCGCTGTTAGGCTTAAGCGCGCTCATATCTTTGTGTTCAAGCAAGCCTAAAATTTGCAAAACTGCCACACCGCCACTACTTGGTGGGGCCATTGAGCACACATTATAAGCGCGGTATTCAATACATACTGCATCACGTTGCTTACTTTTATAGTTCGCTAAATCTGACTCGCTTAATGTACCCGGCGCAATTTTTGATTTTTGCACCGCATTTACCATTTTCTTCGCGTTATCGCCTTTATAAAATGCATCAATGCCCTGTTTAGCTATGTCTTTGTATAGATTTGCTAAGGGCTGGTTTTTTTTAATAGTACCCGCTTTAATTAGTTCGCCATTAGGGTAAAAATACTCATTAATCACCGGCATAGTCATTACACCAGGGTTTAATTGTCGTGCCAATAAACCGTGTAAACGTGGCGACACCTCAAAGCCTTGCTCAGCAAGTTTAATAGCGGGTTTAAACAACTCGCTCCACGCAAGTTTGCCGTACTGTTTATGCGCATTGGCAAACGCATGTAAAATCCCTGGCACACCGACCGAGCGACCACCAACTACAGCCTCTATCCATTTTACGGCTTTGCCGTGCTTATCTAAAAATAAGTTTTCATCTGCATTTTGAGGGGCTGTTTCACGCCCATCAAAACTAGTTAGTTTATTATCGGCTTTGTTGTAGTACATCATAAATGTACCCCCACCAATGCCTGATGATTGTGGTTCTACTAAGGTCAGCACTAATTGCGTTGCAATGGCCGCATCAACTGCGCTGCCGCCTTTAGCTAAAATCTGTTGCCCCGCTTGTGAGGCATAAGGGTTGGCTGCGGCCACCATATATTGCTCACCGCTTACTAATTGTTTTTGTACAATTGATGTGGTGGCTTCTGGTTCGCGAATTTCTACTTTTGCAGGCTCTTTGGCTATTGTTGGCAGCGTTACTGCAAACAGGCCAATGGTAAATAATGACTTAAGTTTAAAATGCATAAAAATACTAAAAACACTTAATTACATAGTTGTAATTGGCATCTTAAAGTTAAACGGGCACAATATGCAAAAATTTTGACTAAAAAAATATAATAAAATGCTGAATTTACCACTCCAACTTCGTTATTTACTTCCTCCCCTATTTTTGATTATTTTTAGCATTATTTTTGCTGCATTTGATTTAAATTATTTACTTGAATTTAACCGAGCTTTAATTGAAAACGGAGAAGTTTGGCGAGTGTTTAGCAGTCAATTTGTTCATGCTAATTGGGCACATTTAGGGTTAAATGCATTAGGTGTATTTTTAATTTGGTTACTGCATGGCGAATATACAAATCCAGCACGTTATGCCTTTAATACGTGTTTTTTAGCTCTATGGTGTGGGCTCGGCGTATTATGGTTTTGCCCCTCTATATTTATATACACAGGGCTTAGCGCGCTTTTGCATGGTGTCATTATTTGGGGGGCGGTGAAAGATATTACCTTAGGGCTTAAATCTGGCTATTTGCTATTTGTAGGTGTGTGGATAAAAATAATGATGGAGCAAGTTAGTGGCCCCGATGCCAGTATTGGCCAATTAATTAATTCAACCGTAGCCATTGATGCGCACTTAATTGGCGCGTTAGGCGGCATGGTACTTGCTGCTCCTTTACTACTAAAGTATTTAAAAAATAAAAACGCCACTTAATTTAGTGGCGTTTTTTTACTCATTTTAAAGTGTTTCTTTAAATAGTTTGTAAATACGGCGGTATTCATCTAACCAGCTCGATGGCTGTACAAAGCCATGTGGCTCAACTGGGAAGATAGCCGTTTCAAAGTTTTGCTTTTCAAGCTCAATTAAACGCTGCACTAAACGCACTGAGTCTTGAAAAAACACGTTATCATCAACCATAGGCGCGTTAATTAATAAGCGCTTATTTAAACCCTCAGCATAATAAATTGGTGAGCTTCTCTCGTACGCAATCGGGTCTACATCTGGGTGGTTTAATATATTTGCTGTGTACGCCGTATTATAATGCGCCCAATCGGTTACTGGGCGAAGTGCTGCGCCAGACTGGAATAACTCTGGGGCTGTAAATAGCGCCATAAAAGTCATAAACCCGCCGTATGAACCACCGTAAGTGCCTACTGCGTTAGTATCTACATTGGCGTTTTTTACCATCCATTTTACGCCATCTGCTAAATCTTGCGTTTCAGGTGTACCCATTTGACGATAAATTGCAGTACGCCAATCGCGGCCATAGCCTTTAGAAGCGCGGTAATCCATATCCATCACTATGTAACCTTCATCAGCGAGTAATGAATGAAACATAAACTCACGAAAATACACAGACCAACCCATGTGTGAGTTTTGTAAGTACCCTGCTCCGTGGTTAAAAATAACCGCTTTGCGCTTTTTACCGGTTTCACCTTCTACATAGTCACTTGGGTAATACACTTTTGCGTAAATTGGCTGGTCGGTATGACTCGATGGCACAGCCACAATTTTAGGTGCGGTGAGCTTTTTAGCTAAAAACTCCTCCGATACCGTGTAAGTTAAACGTGTTGCCTGCGTATTGGCTTTCGCATCGGCAACATAAAGCTCTGTTGGCATGGTAATTTTAGAATGCTTAAGCAGTAACTTACTTTCATCAGGGCTCAATGTGTAGTCGGTCATACCGTTTAGGTCAGTCACTTGCTCGTTTTTACCTGTTTGTGGGTTAACACGGTAAATTTCGTAAAGACCTGGGTGCTCTACGTTTGCCTTGTAATAAATAGCGCTATTATCATGGGTTAACGTAATGTCCGATACTTCATACTGACCACTTGTTAAAGCGGTTGCTTTGCCATTAAGCGGTTTTTTGTAAAGCTGGCTATAGCCCGATTCTTCAGAAAGGTAATATAAAGTATTTGAATTATGTAACCAGCCAAAGTTGTTAAACGCGTAGGCTATCCAAGCATCATCATGTAGGCGGTGCTGAGAAACCAGCTTATTATTTTCAAAATCGACTGTGGCTATCCAACGGTCTTTATTATCCCAAGCTTCAAGCATAATGGCCACTTGCGTACCATCATCATTCCAAAGCACTGCACTTTGGTTCAAACCCCAGTCCATTATTAGATTAATACCACGTGGTGACTTTTTAGATTTATACGTTTTACCATCACGTGCATAGTTTTCTTTTTTAACATCAGCTAAAACGTCTTCATCAAAACCTGGTAGTGTATTAAAGCTCAAAGGTGTTTGTGTTTTATCCGCTAAGTTTATGTAAATAAGCGCTGATGTTTGCTCTTTTGCATCAGCCACTCGACGGCGCACTTTTTTAGGCTCAATCGTGCCATCATTTGTAATGTAGTTTGGCATTATGTCGCTTTGACCACGCCACGACTGTTGTTTTTGTACAACTACAAGTAAGGCATCGCCATTTGGCGAAAGTTGCGCCTCTTTAATAACGTTACCTTCACCTAAGTAATAAGCGGTGTTTGCAATAGAGCTATTCTGCGTTTTAATTTGCTCATTTCGTGTTTGCGCGTCTTGCTTATTTTTATGTTGCAGCGCGACAAACTCAATCAGTTTATGTTGCTCTTTTGCTATGTAAGTGCTTGGCTCTTGTAACCCTTTTGGCTTATCGGTCAATTTTAAGTTAGCAAGCTCTGTACTTAGCCCTGTTTTTAAATCTACTTTAAAAAACACATTACCTTGGCGGTACACTAAATCGCCATTATTTAAAAACTGTGGTTTAGACTCATTAGCTGAAGTCGCTGTTATTTGCTTAAGTTCACCCGTTGTTAGGTTTTTAACAAAAACATTGCCTTTAAACGTATAAGCTTGAAGTGTTCTATCTGATGAATAAACAGCTTTAGAAGCACCGACAGTATGCAGCTTATCAAGCGGCACTTGCTGAGCATCTTTACTGTTAATTGGCTGGCTATAAATATCGTTCAGGTTGCTGCCTTGCTGCTTTTGAGCATAAATAATAGTGGCTGAATCACTAGACCAATACGCATTTTTAGGCTGGTTGCCTATCCAGTCAGGATCGGCCATTGCTTGCTCTAGCGTAATATTTTGCGAGCCTACATCAGCAGGCGTGTTTACAACCACGGCAACGCTCGTTGTAGGTAAAGCGCTTTCTTGCGATGATGAGGTATTCGCGGTAGCACTACAACCTGCAAGCATAATGCTTGAGGTTACAGCAAGCGCTACTAATGTTTTTGATGACGTGAGGTTAAAAATCATAGTGCTTCTGAACGGTTATTATAATTGACCCGTATTTAAGCAGAAGCACTTGAGTTATTGCAATTTTTTAAGATAAACAGCACTTTTATGAGGTAAAGCAGAGTTTACTCTATGGTTAAGTCAAGCCACACTAAGCGGTGATCGCTCGATGCGTTTCTGTCTTTAATCAACCTATATTGTTCGCTTTTTTCAGTTGGCCAAAACACACCACCACCTTGTACTTTAAACCCATAAGTAGAAGGTAATACATAATCTACTCGTGCCTGCCAGTTAGCAGTAAAGTGCTTAGCGTATGACTGAGTGTATTGCTCTTTAGCACCAGCGCTTTGCGGTATAAATTGCGAATTTATAAGTGGATTTTTTAAAATTTGATTGGTGGTATTAACCCGTGCCTTATCGCCCTCTGGTGCTGCGTTTAAGTCACCTAAAATAACAAAGCGAGAGTTTGCTTTTAATCCGCCTTTTTGGCCGTTATCGTCGTAAATATAGGCTTTATTAGCGACATAATCGGCAATTAACCTAACTTCGTCATGATTACGTTTGCCGTTTCTGTCTTCATCGCCATCGAACACTGGCGGTGTTGGATGCGAGGCAAGTACATGCACTGTTTTATTGTTTACGACAACGGGTACATCCCAAAACGATTTAGAGCTAAGTCTGAGCGCTTGCCATTCTTTCGTGTTATACCAATTCTCTTTTGTTTTAGGGTCTATTGGCATTTGCGCATTGGGCATATCTTTATATTTAAAGGTTTGTAATGTACGCAACTTGTCTAGATTGATTGGGTATTTTGACAAGATAGCCATGCCGTAATGCCCTTCAAAAAAGCCAAAGCCTTGAGCATCACCCATTACTTTCGTTTTTTTACCATTATTGTCTAGGTCAAAATCGGTGGCTAAACCCGTATTTACAGGAGCTATAAAACTATAGGGGTAATCAATAGTTTGTTGGTTATTTTGGCTAACCGTTAAGTAATGTTTTTTAAAGTATTCAATACCTTGTGATTTTGGTATGTAGTCAAACTCGTTTAGCAAAATAATATCAGGGCGAACACGCTGAATTATTTCCGCAACATTTTTTATTTGCTGGTGGTCTGATTTTAGCGCATTAGCGAGCGCATCTGGATTAACCTGTTCACCTTTTGCCGTGTGGTTAGTGGCATCCATACTTACATTAAAGGTGGCAATACGAAGGCTTTGGCTGGCTGTAACATTTAAACTAAATGAAGCAGCAAGGGCTAATGCGCTAGACAGTAATTTATGTTTCATTTTTTTACTTCAAAAAATTAAAAAATAGACTTTACCAGTATAACAGTACGAATACCTATTTTTATGACAAAAAAATACCGGCCAAGGCCGGTATTTAACTAATTTATTACAGCCCTTACTCACTTAGCATAAGTGCAGTAGCAGTTTTTAAAATGCCAGGGTACTCTTGCTCAGGTAGGTAATCGGCAAGTTGCCCAAGCTTATCGGCAAGGTTATTAATGTTATCTGCAGATACATTAATATGCCCCATTTTGCGTCCAGGCTTAGCTGTTTTTCCATACCAGTGGCTAGTTACATCATTAACTTTTAAAACTTCGCTAGGAATACTTGATTGGCCCAGAACGTTGATCATGGCGGTAATATGCTTAAGCTCTGTATTACCGAGTGGTAAACCAGCAACCGCTCGCATGTGGTTTTCAAACTGCGAACAATGGCAGCCTTGCTGGGTCCAGTGCCCTGAGTTATGAACTCGCGGCGCAATCTCGTTAACCAGTAAAGTGCCGTTTACATCAAAAAACTCAATGGCAAGTACGCCAACATAATTAAGCTCGTTGGCAATTTTTGTAAATGCACTATGGGCCTGCTGCCCAATCAGTCTGTTATGTTTACCCGCAATTGATAAAGTAAGCACACCATTGGTGTGCTCGTTTTCTGTAATTGGGTAAATGGCCACATTACCTTGCTTATCGCGTGCACCGATAATAGAGACTTCACGGTCAAACGGGATCATTTTTTCAGCAATAATGCTGTGCGGGGTGTCTTTAGTGCCAGAGGCAATAAAATCAGCCATTTCTGACCAAATTTGCTCTATTTGATCATCTGATTTTAAACGCCACTGCCCTTTACCATCGTACCCTGCTTGGCACGTTTTAATAACCAGCGGTTTGCCTAGGTTTTTAACTGCTAATTCTAAATGCGCTTTTTCTGTGATCAGTTGATACGGCGCACATGCTACGTTTGTTTTATCTAGTAACGCTTTTTCTAATGCACGGTCACCACCGGTTTTTATGGCAGCTTTTCCTGGGTAAAATTTATTACTATTACAGCACAGCGTAAGTACGTCATCTGGGATATGCTCAAACTCAGCGGTAATCGCATCGGCGTCACTAATCGCCTGCTCCAGTGTGGTTGTGTAAATTTCACCGGTTAGCGGATGCATAATTTTTTGACTGCCTACGTCGTACGCAACCACATTTAAATTAAGGGGGGCGCCTGCAAGGCTCATCATTCGCGCAAGTTGGCCGGCACCTAAAATTAAAATTTTCATTTTTACTCTGCAGGATTAGGGTTAGCTAAAATAGTCTCGGTTTGCTCTTTACGAAATGCTTCAATTTTTGCAAAAATTTCTGGGTTTTGGCACCCTAAAATTTGCGCTGCAAGCAAGCCTGCGTTGGCAGCCCCTGCCTCGCCAATAGCTAATGTACCGACTGCTACGCCTTTTGGCATTTGGCAAATAGAAAGCAGCGAATCAACACCATTTAACGCTTTCGACTTAACTGGAACACCCAGCACTGGTAGCGAAGTAAATGCTGCTGCCATACCCGGTAAATGCGCTGCGCCGCCAGCGCCTGCAATAATCACTTTTATGCCGCGATCGCTTGCAGAGTTTGCATAATCTGCAAGAAGTTGAGGAGTGCGGTGTGCAGAGACCACTTTTGTTTCGTACTCAATACCAAATTTTTCGAGCATGAGCGCTGCGTGTTCCATGGTTGGCCAATCTGATTTAGAGCCCATAATAATGCCAACAGTCATAAATACTCCTCAGTAATGTATTTTAAAAATAGCGGACTTATGTCCGGTTTTAGGCGGGTATTATACCCAAACAAAGTTTAATTGCGACTCACAAAAACAAAAAAGCCATGTTTAAACATGGCTTTTAAAAGGTGCTAGGTGAAAAAGGTTTATACCTCTTTACTTGCTAGGTACTCACTATAGGTACCTCTAAAGTCTATCACTTGGCCGTCTTTTATTTCCCATATGCGCGTTGCAATCGATGATACAAATTGGCGGTCGTGTGATACAAATAATAATGTGCCTTCATAAGCTTCTAATGCAAGGTTTAATGCCTCGATAGATTCCATATCCATGTGGTTAGTTGGCTCATCCATTAACAATATATTTGGTTTATGCATCATAATTTTACCAAATAACATACGGCCTTGTTCACCACCAGAAATAACATTAACTGACTTTTTAATATCGTTTTGTGAAAACAGCATACGGCCTAAAAAGCTACGAACAACTTGCTCGTCGTCACCTTCTTGTTGCCATTGCTCCATCCACTCAAATAAGTTCATGTCTTTTTCGAACTCGTCGGCATGATCTTGCGCGTAATAACCAATATTCGCGTTTTCAGACCATTTAAACTCACCTGACTTAGGAGCTAAACGCCCTGCAAGCGTGTTAAGTAGTGTTGTTTTACCCACACCATTTTCACCAATGATCGCAATACGTTCACCTACTTCCACTAAGCCCTCTAAATTAGAGAATAAGGTATTTTCTTCAAAACCCTGACTAAGATTGCTCAGCTCTAATGCATTACGGAACAACTGTTTTTCTTGTTCAAAACGAATAAATGGCGATTGGCGAGAAGAGGCTTTCACTTCTTCTAATTGTATTTTATCAATCTGTTTGGCACGAGATGTTGCTTGTTTAGCTTTTGATGCATTTGCAGAAAAGCGTGACACAAACTGTTGTAGTTCAGCAATTTGGCTTTTCTTTTTAGCATTTTCACTTAATAGGCGCTCACGCGCTTGGGTTGCTGCAAACATGTACTCATCGTAGTTACCTGGATAAATACGAAGCTCGCCGTAATCAATGTCAGCCATGTGCGTACATACTGAGTTTAAAAAGTGACGGTCATGCGAGATGATGATCATGGTACAATCGCGTTGATTAAGCACATCTTCTAACCACTTAATGGTGTAAATATCCAAGTTATTGGTAGGCTCATCAAGTAGCATAATATCAGGGTCAGAAAACAGGACTTGTGCAAGTAATACACGTAGTTTGAAGCCAGGTGCAATTTCTGACATTGGACCGTAATGCTGCTCAGTACCAATGCCTACGCCTAGTAAAAGCTCACCGGCTTTAGCCTCAGCTGAATAGCCGTCCATTTCTGCAAATTCAGTTTCTAAATCGGCTACTTTCATGCCGTCTTCTTCACTCATCTCTGGTAATGAGTAAATACGGTCACGCTCTTGTTTAATATCCCATAATTCTTTATGGCCCATGATCACAGTATCAATTACAGAGTATTGTTCGTAAGCAAACTGGTCTTGGTTTAGTTTAGCCACGCGTTCATTTGGATCTGTACTTACGTTACCCGAAGATGGCTCTAATTCACCACTTAGGATTTTCATAAATGTAGATTTACCACAGCCATTTGCACCAATTAAACCGTAACGGTTTCCTTCGCCAAACTTTGCAGATATGTTTTCAAATAACGGTTTAGCACCAAATTGCATGGTGATGTTAGCTGTACTAATAATAGCGCTACCCTCCAGGGGGACATGATGTATTTAAATTGCGCGCAGTTTAAACCAAATACGGCTTTTTTTCTATGAAAGTTTAAAGTTGAAAAGTGATGAACAGGGCCCTATTTCGCACATTAGACCCATAAAATAGTGACTTGAAAACAGGTGAATGTTTATTCAACTGAAAATAGACTTAGATACGCAGAAGTGTGTTTTTATTTGCGCCATTGTAGGGCTAAAAATACAGTTGATTAAACCGTTTAACTTGATAAGTCGATTGTTTATCGCAAAGCATTTCAAAAAATAGATTTCTGAGTATATGTTTATGATTTAAAATGCCATTTAGAGCATTTGCACTAGTGTTTTATTTTCACTCAACTTGAATTTATCTCATTTAAAAAGTTGTTTACACCTCGTATTTTCAGTACTTTTTACGTAGCTCTTAATTAAATACCACCAACCTCTTAACAGATAAAAAACACCATTAACGTCCAGTGAATATTTATTCATTTATGCCGTTATTTTTAATGATAATTTTTCACTTTTGAGCCTTTTAGGCCTTTGCTAGTCTTCGTGTCTTCTAAATTTATTGTCACATTTTATATGTTAATACACACAAGGCATCACAAATGATTAAAAACTTTGTAACCCTATTATTAGGAACAAGCATCGTAATTGCACCAACTGCTTCAGCAGTTGAGCTTTATAAAGACGACAAAAATACTATAAAAGTAGGTGGTTACCTTGATGTACGCGTTATTAACACACAAAATCAAACCGAAGTTGTTAATGGTACTTCACGCATCAACTTTGGTTTTACCCGAAAACTAAAAAAAGAGTGGTCTGCACTGGCGCTTGTTGAATGGGGTGTGAACCCTGTTGGCAGCAGCGATATTATTTACAACAACCGCTTTGAATCTATTCAAGATGAGTTTTTATATAACCGTTTAGGTTATGCTGGCTTATCGCACGAAAAATACGGGCAAATTACCATTGGTAAACAATGGGGGGCATGGTACGACGTCGTTTACGGCACCAATAACAGCTTTGTATGGGATGGTAATGCCGCAGGTGTTTACACCTATAATAAAGACGACGGTGCAGTAAATGGTACTGGCCGTGGTGATAAACTTATTCAATACCGTAATAGCTACAACGATTTTAGTTTTGCCGTACAAGCGCAACTTAAAAACAGTGAATTTTATACCTGCGATGTTGACGATATTTCGGAACAAGCCTGTGAAGCCCTTTGGAATACTGGCGACAGTGCAGCACAAGAAGTTGAATTTAACTACACCTTTGGTGGCTCTGTAACTTATAACGCAACTGAAATGCTAACGTTAACAGCTGGAATAAACCGCGGTGAATTTGATGTAACGTACGGCGATGGTACAACGCAATCCGTTGAAGATTTAATTTTTGGTGCGGGTGTAATGTGGGGCAGCATAGAAAAACCCGGGTTATACGTTGCGGCTAACATAAATAAAAGTGAAAACCACGATACCGATAACCTAGGGCGCTTAATTAAAGACTCTATTGGTGTAGAAACCTTTATGTCGTATCGCTTTGATAATGATGTACGTCCTTTTGTGGCATATAACATTTTAGATGCAGGTGATGATTATGTTATTCAGCCAAACTTTAACGCCGACCCAAATGATGTGTTTAAACGTCAATTTGCTGTAGTGGGTGTTCATTATTTAATTGATGAGAACACCATTGCCTACGTTGAAGCACGTAAAGATTTTAGTGACTTTGAAAGTGACGATAAAGAACAGCAAGCACAAATGGAAGAGTCAGAAGATGACGGTATTGCGTTTGGTTTTAGATACAAGTTTTAATTTCCCACCATAACAACACACAAAGCCCAGCTATATGCTGGGCTTTTTATTTTAAACGTTAAATGATGAAAAAATTTAAATGTTTGAATGCGTTAACAATGGCTATTATTTGTTATAACACTTTATAAAAGCTGTGTCCGCTGCGTATAAATAATGCCTATAAGCATGCTTATAAATTCACCCGAAAATTAATGGAGAGAAAATGAGTTCACTCAAAACCGCCGGTAATTTTACTCTACTATGCATTGCCAGCTTAACCATAATGGTTGGCACCCTGTTAGCGCCGGGTTTAGTTACCATTGCTGATGGCTTAGGCATACAAAGCAACAGCGTATTATTAATTACTTTACCTTCTTTAGGTGCGGTCGTGTTTGCCCCCCTAGCCGGAAGATTAATAGACAAGTACGGCGCATACCCTTTACTTATAATAGGTTTATTTTTATACGGATTAGTGGGTGCATGTGCTTACTTTTTACATGGCCCGACCTTAGTATTTATTAATCGTTTTGCATTAGGTGGTATTACAGCAATAGTGATGGCAAGTTGCACCGTATTAATTTCAACGTGGTACAGCGGCGAAGCCCGACTGAATATGATTGCCAAACAAGGTATGGCGATAGAGCTAGGTGGCGTTATATTTTTATTTTTAGGCGGTGTTTTAGCGTCAATGTATTGGGGATTACCCCTTGCTTTATATTTAATTGCTTGGTTATTTTTAGCTATGTTGCTCATGTTTGTCCCCCGTAAGCAGCAATTAAACGGGCAAAATACAGAGCAAACTCAACAAATAAAAAAGAGCCATTCAAACGCATTAACTCTTAAAGGGGTTTATATAATATCAACCCTAGCTATGACCATATTTTTTACCTCTACCGTGCTTTTACCTATTACCTTGCACGCACTAAATTTTAATGAGTCTGAAATAGGCCAACTATTGGCTTTTATATCTTTAATTGCAGTATTTACAGCGGGATTTATGCCTAAAGCAACTAAACGCCTTAGTGAGATAAATGTATTAGCAATCGCATTTTTTGCCTTTGGTTTATCATACCTTTGCTTTATACAATCAAGTACATTGATATTAGTATTAGGCGCGCTATTAATTGGTATTGGCTTTGGTTTTAGTATTCCGCTTTTAAACCACATGACCGTAGAGCTAAGCCCTGAAAATGTTCGCGGACGTAACTTATCGTATTTTACAATGGCGGTGTTCTCCGGCCAGTTTTTTACCTCTTTTATGGAGTACATACCTGGGGGTGAACATAACGTATTAATAATATGCAGTATTTTAAGCGCCGTTGTAGCTATCGCCCTTCTTGTAAAACCTAAAGCGTACTAAGCAGCAATCAATAACCGGTAAAATTATCAAATTAAGTAGCCAATTATCCCCTATTTATTGGCTACTTTTATTCATGCTCACTCTTTAGCTAAGTTTCCTACAAAACGACAAAATAGTATGATGTGTTCTTTTAGCATGAAGCCACCAGCTAATCTATATTAATTGCATTAAGAGTTTATAAAGATGGTGATAATATACTTAAATGGCAAAGTAATTAAAAAGATTATCGCTGATCACAAATGCGTAAGGATGGTTAAAAGCAATAACAGTGAGTTTGGTATATGTCTATATGTACTGATGGCATTCTAACTCAAGAGTTAAGAACTGTATATAAATACAGTTATCGTTTGAGGCTATCTACCTATTTTTAATAAATGTACTATAACCAGCTAACCCCTTTGATACACTTAGTGTTGGATTATCTGAATGTTCAGCACCTTCGTTTATAGCGCTTTGCCACACAAGGTTGTTATTAGGGTTTGCTATTAAAGCAGACTCTAAATTATCAAACGCTTTTAACATTAACGGATGTTCTGCTCCACCCACAGAAAGGTATAAATAAGTAGGCGACTTAATTTTATTTGCTTGAGTAGTTAAAAATGCTTCTACATTATTAACCACTGTCATATCGTCATACCAAGCCGCTAGGCTAAAAGCAAAGTAGCCATTAAACAGTTCAGGTTTTGTATGCAGTGTATAAAGCACAAAGCTGCCACCTGCCGAAAAACCACTTAATACACGGTTATTACTAAGCTTATATTTTACCGATAAATACGGAAGTAACTCAGTTTCAATAAACGCTAAAAACTTGTCAGCTTCACCATTTGGCTCTATAAGTGTTTCATTTTCTGTGCGCGCTTGTGTATTTACATCTTGGCGAGCATAAGGAGGCACTAAATCGCGATTACGTGTATCTGTAAAAAACAAATTAGGAATAGACACCAATATAGCCTTATCCCCTTTTTCGCTCTTAGCTTGTTTTGTAAGTACTTTATCCCATGTATCTAAATTAAAGTTACCATCGGTTTTAATAATTAACAAATACGCTCTTTTAGGCTCGTAATTAACGGGTAACCTTATAAACACTTTGCGCGACTCATTAAGCACGCTTGAGTTAATTGTTACGTCGGTATAGTGCGATACATAATGGTTGTAATAACGTATGGCTAAAATACCGATAGCAAAAATGACTACGGCTAAACTTAAATTAATAAAATAGTGTTATGTTATTTTTATTGCCATGCGTCATTCCTTTAAATGTTTAGGAGATATTTAATCCAGCGTTACCCACCGCTTAACTTCAAGTGCAGTCATTATCAGCTCTACCGAAAAAGCAGCTAGTATCATCCCCATTACGCGCGTTAAAATAGAGGCGCCGCCCGTACCAATTAGCTTAATAATTTTACCCGAAAGTAATAGCAGTATTAATGTGACTCCTAATACACCAAGCGTAACCAACGCAGTACCTATTTGAGTGGTGATGGGGTGTATGTGGTTATCGGTAAGCAGTATTACAGCTAAAATAGCCCCTGGCGTAGCTGTTGCGGGTATAGCCAGCGGAAACACTGCAATATCGTGCTCGGGATCTTGCTTTGCTTTATTAGAGTCGCTGCCAAAAATCATTTGCAGTCCAAACAAAAACAATATAATTCCGCCCCCTAACTGAAACGAAACCAACCGAATACCCATTGCATTAAGTATTAGCTGCCCTATTAAAATAGATCCAAGTAGCACAGCCCCTGCATAAAGCACCGTTTTAAATGCAGTTTTACGGCGTTGTTGATCTGTTAAATGAGAAGTAAGCGCCGCAAATAGCGCCATGGTACCTATTGGGTCGATAGTGGCCCAAATAACGAGGGCATCTTGAGATAGTTTTTCTAGCATATAAAATCCTTGTTAAGCGAACACGTTTTAAAAACTCGGGTAACAAATTCATTTGCTTACACTTCACTATAAGTCAAATAGACTAAACTTTATATTTTATTTGTTCCTATAATGATGAGTTTTTTTAATGCATATTAGCTATAACTGTTTATGCCATATAGAATGCTCGCGCAAACTAAACCCCAATTTTAAAAGTAAATTGTGCGAGCGCGCATTATGGGCACTTACCTCAGCACTTAAATATTTAAGGTCAATATGTTGTTTAAGTGTGTCTATAAAACCGGTGATCACTTCAAACATAACGCCTTTATCCCAAAAGTTAGGGTGAAGCTCAAAACCAATAAATGCCTTACTTTTACATTTAGTTAAATTATAAAGCCCACAGGTCCCCATTAACTCCCCTGTAATATTATGTTCAATTGCCACTCTGATCACTTCGCCCTCGTAATAGCCGTTAATATCATCTTGTATTAACTGTTTGATTTGGTTTTTACTCAGTGGCGTTTTGTAATCGTTAAACTGACTCACTTGCGGGTGGTTTAAAATAAAAAATAACTGCGGGCCGTGTTTGTGGGTAATTAAACGCAAAGTAACACGTTCAAGGTGAGTTGTTTTAAACATTTTATACAGGAGTTAAAATAGCGCTTTATGGTTAAGCATTATTAACTTACCATAACGTATTAACAAGTATTATCTTATAGCTAATATTGAGAGCAATAATGAGTGACGATTTTAAAGTAATTCAACCCACCACCACTGTATACTGCCCTAAACGTGGTGAAGGCTGGACCCTAACAGGTATTACCAACATTAACGAGTTTACTTCTGTTATGTTTGATGGCACACGTTATACACTTTCAGCTCGCGAAATAGTAGAAGAGTTATTACCAAACCAACTAGCCCGAGAGCAAGATAGCTAGCACTTTATAAAAAGCAGGCTGCCCCTTTACAGCCTGCTTTATAGCTAGTAACGCCAATCAAAATGTATCATCTTCACTGTATACATTAACTTTAAGCTCATTATCATCGTCGAATACGACAAACGAAATCGGTCTGCAGCATACTTGACAATCTTCTATATATGGCGCGTCTATATCTGCTGCATCAAGTAAAACGTCTATGGTTTCTCCACAATACGGACAACCTATCGATTTTTCAGTTAACTGATTCATTTCACACCTGCCGTTTTATTAATGATTTCACTTTAATAACACACTTTTAAAAATACAACTTTAAGCCTATAAGTTTTTAAATGTTCATTTGGCCTTAATTTATAATTTTTACGTATATTATCTTTTATGCTGTTCGCGTAAGTCTTCTAAAAACAATGAAATAGAATTTACAATGAACGGGTCTAACTATTAAGAATATATAAACTCATACCACAGGTGGATCATTTTATGAAAAAATCACTTACGCTTGCATTAACATCTGCCACAATTTTATTTAGCACTTTTACACAGGCAGCCAAAACCGAAAAAGCGGTGCTAGCCGGTGGCTGCTTTTGGTGTATGGAAAGCGACTTTGAAAAACTAGAAGGCGTTAAAGACGTTATATCAGGCTTTACAGGCGGTAAAATTAAAAACCCTACCTACAATGGTAATCACCAAGGCCACTATGAAGCCGTGCAAATTACTTATGACCCTGACGTAGTAAGCTATAAAGGCATACTTGATCATTTTTGGGTAAATATTGATCCATTCGATGCCAAAGGCCAATTTTGTGATAAAGGCCCAAGTTATTTAAGTGCAATTTTTGTAGCTAACGAGCAAGAACGTAAAATAGCAGAGCAAACTAAGCAAGCCGTTGTCGAGGAGTTTCATAATCAAACAGTGGTCACGCCCATACTTAATGCCAGCACTTTTTACCCAATAAAAGGTAAAGAGAGCTACCATCAAGATTATTACAAAAATAACCCTATACGCTACAACACTTACCGTTGGCGCTGTGGCCGCGATAACCGCCTAGAAGAAATTTGGGGTGATAGAGTCACTCATTAAAAGCCTATATTAAAATGCTTGATGGGTTAACACAAACCCATCAATTCTAATCGGTAATTTTAACCTGTTCTTTTAAATTATCATGCTCTGAAAGTTTATGTTGTTTAGGTATAAAAACCATTACTGTAACTGCTAGTACTAAAAGAAGTACAAACCTTAATACTGAAGATGGAATAATAGTTTCTAAAATATTCACTAAAATTATCAGAGGAATTACAGCAATAATACCAATCAGCTTATGCCTTTGGGTAAACTCATGCAGTGTCACGCATTTAGTACACCTATACTTTGTAGACATACGAGCAACAACAAACCAAGCTAATGATATATTCGTTTGACAATTAAGACATTTTGGCAACATACAAAATCCATTTAAAATTATAACGTAACAGCTAACAGCTAACAGCTAACAGCTAACAGCTAACAGCTAACAGCTAACAGCTAATTCTATACATTCCCCCTAATTATAAATATTATTTTGATTCTGTTTCCTAAAGCAGTCCGTTTATCTACTTTATTAAATATAATAAATTGCACTCCTAGATTGATAAAACCTAATTCAACAACTGGAGTTACACATTATGTCTGCCACCCAATTACAACTTGCTCGTGCTCTAGCGTTACCCTCAAGAGAGGCCATGTTAAATCGTGAGCACTCTGTACAGCATTTTTGGTATAACAACGACCAACTACTCACACAAGCCTGGAAAGAGTGGGAAGAAACCGAAGTAGATACAACCACCTTTACCCTTGACGATTCATTACTAGATAAAAACTTACGTGAAGCCGTCAATGCTGCATGGCAAAACCCATCAAAAGAACATTTTGTAAAAGCGCTTTTAGAAGAAGTAGCGACTGATGTGTACCAATTTCAGTTTTTCGATCCTGAGCGTTTAGCCGTTCTACGTGGTTACCTAGAAAAAGTATGGAATGCTAATATACCTATGCGTCCACCGTACGGTATTGTATTAAACCGCCGTGGCGCCATGCTAGACAAACGCTCAGAGGGTTATTTAGCTGCGCCAAGTTTTCAGGCATTCTATAACCAAATATTAAATATCTATATGCGCCCTATTTCGCGTTTATTATTCCCCGAAATAATGGGTTACGACACGCAAACATTTGGTTTTTCAATTTATTACGACCCTAACACTGATGCATCTATTCGTCCGCATACCGATGCATCATCGGTAACATTAAATATTAATTTAAACTTACCTGGGGAAGAGTTTAGCGGTTCAGAGCTTGATTTTTACGACCAAGTAAACGCTAAAGTTGTGCAGTTAAGCTTTAAACCAGGCACCGCCATGATCCACAAAGGCAGTGTGCCACACGCTGCAAAACCTATCACCAGTGGCGACAGAACAAACTTAGTGTTATGGCTTTTTGGCGATAACGGTCGTATACCTGCACCGGGATCAAAACGTGTAGATATTGATGCAAAAGATCGTTGGACCACGCCAAAAACCACGCAAGACGGCTATGCACCATTTTAAAACGGTGCCAAGTTTAACCTTTTGCTCCTAGTATTTGCCCATTAAAGGTATTTAATAATACTTTAATGGGCTATTAACTTGTTGCATAACCACTTAGTTACTATATTTTTACTATGCAAGTTAATTAAAACAACCTAATGAAGTTAACAATTTATAGTCTAGTTTTTTTACTTATATCACCCTTTATTGATGCAGCACCTGCAAAACAAAGTTTAGTTGTTGGTTTAGGTGAAACATTACCGCCCTATGTCATGTCACAAAGTAATAGTGGCATCACACTCGATATTATTAAAGCTGCCTTAACCCCCTTAGGTTTCAAAATAGAGCCTCGGTATTACCCTTATACTCGCCGTGTTAAAGGGTATGTTGAAGGGAGTATAGACATATTAGCCGACATCAATTTAAACACCGCTAATGGTAACCTGCTAGATGGTTATATTTCTGATGCAGCCTATGGATACGAAAATGTGGCAATAGCTTTAAAAAGCAAACAATTTAACTTTAAAAAAATAGCTGACTTAGCTAACCATAGCTTAATCTCATGGCCAAGAGCCGACATACACTTAGGTGAAGAATATGCAAAAATGGCAAATGCAAACACACAATATTACGAAGTTCACGACCAATCACTGCAAGTAAAAATGCTTTTTTCAAATAAAACTGATGTTATTCAGATGGATAAACACAGCTTTGACTATTATCGTTCAACCCTCAAAGGTATTAACACCCAACAAGCAGTACAGCACTTTGCGCTTTTTGGCAAAAGCCCTAACGGATATTTATTTAAATCAAAAAGGCTGCGTGATGACTTTAATATTCAGCTACAAAAATTAAAAAAGTCAGGCGAGTACAATAAGATATTTGAAAAATACAAACGGGAAAAATAAAAAGGGTCGCTTAAAATAAGCGACCTTTTAATTTACAGCGAATGGGCTGTCGCTGCACTTTTAGCTTAAAGCATTTTAAAACTTATAAGAGGCAGAAAACTTAACATTTCGAGGTGTACCAGGTTGTACCCATGCATCTGCAAACGAGTTGGAGTAATACGTTTCATCAAATACGTTATTTACCTCAGCGGTAATGCCAATCGCGTCTGTTACATCATAGTTTACAAAAACACGCGCGGTTGTGTAGCTGGGTAACTCAAAGTCGGTACCAAAAAAGCCATTGCGGTTGTCAACATATAACAGCCCACCACCAAATTTTATAGCTTTACCAGCAAGCTCGCTCGATTTAACCAGCTGTAAGCTAAGTTGGTGCTCTGGTACATTTAAAAGTGGCTCTCCCGCCTCAACAGTGTAACCAAAGTTTGCATCAAAAAATGAGTTTTCTATTTGGGCATCAACATACGCATACGACGCCCAAATTTCTAAACTATCGCTAAGCTCACCCGTTATATCAATTTCTATCCCTTTACTTTGAGCTTCACCAATCGCTGCATAAGTAAACGCGGTAGGGTCGTCTACCACGAGCATATTGTCTTGCTCTACTTTAAACACCGCAACAGTACCAAATAAGGCGCCATCATTTAGAGTGAATTTAACCCCCACTTCTGTAGAGGTAGATTGGTTAGGCTCAAAACCATCGCCATTGGCATCAGCGCCCGAAAGCGGACGGAAGTTTTCACCGTAAGCACCATAAACAGAAATATAATCGCTCGCTTCATAAACCAAGCCAAACTGCGGGCTCACGCGTGATTCAGTTTGTTTAGTTTTAGTGTTTGCTAAACGATTAGTTAAACGTTGCTCATAATCATCAAAACGTGCACCAATACGAATATCTAATTTATCGGTTAAGCTTATTTGATCTTGAATAAATATGCCTAGCGACTCTTGAATTTCTACGCGGTCAGTATTAGATGTTGGTGTTGGTAATTCGTACGCACCGTAAACAGGGTCAAATACATTAATGTATTGATCGCCACGTACACGCAAAATCACTTGATCGTTTTCAAATTTATCGCTATCTATACCCATTATTAAACGGTGCTCAAAACCGCCCAGCTCAATACTTCCGCTTAGCTCTGCACGCAATACGTGGTATTTTGCGTCAAAGTCGCGGTAGCGTCTAAAGCGGTTTACTTCGCCATCTACTACGCCACCAAAACCGGTTTCGGTTGCAAAGCCTTCCATAGACGTATCGCGGTAGTTTGCACCAAATAAAATACTCCAGTTATCATCAAAATCATGAATATACTCTAACTGGTGCCCTAGTACATCGGCTTCAATTGGGCCATCGCCCGGCTCACCTAAAAAGCGACTCTCAGGAATAAGGCCAAGCTCGCCATCAATTGCTAATACACCTCTATCAAACGGTACTTCTTGTTCGCTGTATTCAAGCTCGTATATAAGCTGGCTGTTATTATTAATATTCCACACTATTGATGGGCTAAATCCTTGTTTGGTGGTTTCTATCGTATCTCTAAAACTTTCGGCGTCTTCGTAAAAACCAACAAGCCTAATTGCTACGTCGTCACTAAGCGGTGTGGTGTAATCAACATCGGCACGGTAAGTATCAAAACTACCTACAGAAAGCTTAATTTCGCCTTCGGTATCAAAGGTTGGGCGTTTAGTAACTAAGTTTACCGTTCCTCCTGGCTCGCCGCGGCCAAATAAAGCCGCACGAGGGCCTTTTAACACCTCAACAGACTCAATACCCGATAAATCACGCGAGCCACCAAAACCGCGTCCTGCATTAAATCCATTTACTAAGTAGTTGCTTGGTAAGTTTTCATCGCCTACAAAGCCACGTAATGCAAAGCTATTCCACAGTCCACCAAAGTTGTTTTGACGCGCAACGGAGGCTGATAAATCAAGGGCTTGATCAAGACTTACAGCACCTGCGTTTTCAAGGGCTTCTAAGTCAATTTTGAGCTCAGACTGCGGGGTTTCTAAAGGGCTAAAGTTACCTTGGTAAGCCTGGCGAGATGCAACAACAGTTACTTTTTCAATTGCGTCATCCTTTACGCTTGTACTTTGCTGGTTTTGCTCAGCAGCCATTACTTGGCTGCTAAATAAGCTTACTAGGCAAGTACTTAAATAGGTGAGCTTAAGCCCTTTTCGATTGGTTTTCATTGTGAACCTTGTGTTATTTAAATGTTTTTTGTTGTGTTTTTATAATTGCGCTAAACAAGGCGTTTAGCGCGTGTAATCGATTATTGCTTTGGTGTGTCAAAGCGAGGCATATTCTCTAGTGCAGTTTTAGTGGGGTCACCTTTATAAAATAACCAAGGGTAATAAAACTCACGCAATTGTTGATGATAATCTCTGATTTGCTGCTCATACGCATAAGCCGCAATCGAATCAGTGTTAGCTGCACGCGTAAGGCTGCGCTGCAGTAACAGCGGTGGCGAAAACCACGACACAACACCTGCTAAGTCGTATTTTTTTTCCGCCGCATCTCTATACGCCTTCGACAACTTAGCCGCTTTTACATCACCCATTTGTTGAAATGCGTAGTACCATTTCCACTCAAATTCACTACTCATACGGGTGTAAGGTGCTAAAGCTGGGTAAAGCTCAATAAAAGGTTCCATCGTGGCCGACTTTGGTAAATCCCACGCATCGTTAACAGCCTCACGCTGAGTAAGCATAATGTCGCCACCTTTTGGTGAGTACACTGACTTATTGATAGCCAAATCACCTAGAATAGGAATAATAAACGCAAACAATACCCACACGCCTATTAAGCTCGATGCAACACGCGGTGCACTGCTTGCCCTTTTACCCCACCACACGCTAAGTGCAGTCCAAAAACCAAGGTAAGCAATACATAATAGTGATACATAAACAATGTCTAGCGCAGTTGCCCCAGCTATAAATGCACCAACTAAAAATGGCAACATTAAACACACCATAACCGCAATAAATCTCACCGTTATACGTGCGCCCCATAACGCAAAGTACGACTTAGCCGTAGTAACAAGTAAATCATGCCTGCCGCTAGTACGCTCATTTGCAAATAAATCATGAAACAGCAAAATAATAACCAGCGGTGCTAACGCACTAATTACGAATACAAAGTCGATTTTACCCGCTTGCGCAAGCTCAGCATTTTGCGCATCACTTTCGTAAATTTGTCCCTCAAGTGCTAATAAATTAATGCGGTGTTTCCACGGAAAAATATCGCGCTCACCTAGGGCCGCAAACGCAAGGTTCGAAGGCTGAGAGTAAGTTAAATGAAAACTGTAATAAGCCAACATACCAGGATCAGTTTGCTTATTTTGAACTTTAGCGCGATCGCTTTGATCTGCTACTTTTAAGCGCTCTATGGTTTGCTGCTGCGCATTTACTTCGCTTAGCCCGCTGTAAATTGCAAAGGCTGATAAAACAAAGCTGCACAAAAGTAATACCACTAAATATTTTTGGCGAAGTAAAAAACCCCACTCACGGCTAAGTTGTGTAATTAAATAACTCATATTAAGCGTTTTCCTACCAATTTAATGCAACCTAAAAGCACAACAATCCACAGTATTAATTGTAAAAAAGCGGGAATACTACGCTGCATGCGCACTTGCGCGCTATCTGCACTAAAATTAAAGTCTTGCAGAATTTGCCAGTTGTCAGCGCTCACGCGGGCTTTTTTAGTGGCTGCAGCATCTGCATTGCGGTTCATGTCTGTTTGATAATCAAGCTCTTCAATGTGTACTTTGTTAAGCCCTTGTACAAAATCAAATCGTAATTGTTCTGTTTCGCGCAAAAAGCGATGATGTGTTTCTATACTTGTCCCTACCACATTCATCGATAAAGAACGAATAGCCACCATAGGAGATACCCATCCAAAGTAACGCGATACCTGCGTTTGCTTGAGCTCGGCTTGCATACGTTGCTCTGCAAAATGATTTAGTACTTTGGTTTGTTTAGCTTCTGATTCACTCGCCACTAGTCCTCTAAAGTTTACCGGCAGCTCATCAATACTATTTACGTTGTATTTTTTAAGGAGTGATTGTTTAAATTGCTTAAAGGCAGGGTCGTTGGTGTTATGGCCATCACCTAACTTTCTAAGCTCTGCTTTTACTGCAAAATCGGTTTCTATTTTTCCAGCCGAAGGCACAGCAGTAGACGCACTGGTACTGGCGACACGTGGCATAACAATACAGAGTAAAATCCATACAAACGCAAGCGCTGTGAAGCTACCGCTATTTTTATTAAACACGCTCGATGCAAGTAAAACCACTAACACCCACACGCTCAAATACACTGCGTAACCCACTATAAAGCTTACAACGGCTAATACACTCTCTCCCGCGCTTAGGGTAAATAGCGCCGATACCGCCAATGGAGTAATAATCAGCCCAACAATAGAAAGAAGCGCCAAGCCTTTACCTGCAATAAGGGTGCTGCCTTTAGTCCCTTGCGCTAATAAATACGACAGGGTTTGCGATTCACGCTCACGACTAATAGAACTGTAACCAATTAATATAAGCAGTAACGGCGCTAATGTTTGTACTATAAACGCAGGGGTTAAGCTCCCTAATTTGGTAAGCGCTGTACCTTGGCGCTGCTCAGCAAACATGGCGCTATTTTGCCTGTGCCCTTCTAAAAATATTGAATTTCCCGTGTAGGCATCAATACCAGGATCGAGCGTGCTAAGGGGGGTTGGGGTTCTAAAAGCATAATGCCCATAGTGCACCATTCGGTGAGGGTGGCGATCGGGCTGATCAACAAAGTTTTGCTCTGCGTTTTGCTGTAATTCATGACGCGTATGACTCAGCTCGTGCATGGTAATGGCCGTCACGACCACCGATGAAAGCGTTAATAATAAACCGATAGCTAAAACGGTCATTGCCAGTTTTGAGCGTAGCCAATAGCGCCATTCATCTTTTGCAACTATCACCACTTTTGAGAAGTTATTGATACTCATTTCACGCCTCTTTGAGCAAAGGCTGCGTGTACTTGTTCGGTATCAATACGGCCGTTTTCAGGGGCGTCAAATTCGCCCACCAGCTCACCGGCTCTAAGTAAACCAATACGGTTAGCGACTTGGCAGGCACCATACACATCGTGTGTCACCATTAAAATAGTGGCACCTGATAATGCAAGTTCTCGCACTAGTTGGTTAAACTCATCAATTGCAACGGGGTCTAATCCCGATGTAGGTTCATCAAGTAAAAATATGGGGGCTTCACGTAAAATGGCTAGTGCAATTGCGGTTTTTTGCCTCATGCCTTTAGAATACGTTTGCATTGGGCGCTCCCACGCCCCTTCTTGTAAAGCAACACGCTTAAACGCGGCATTAATTTGCTCATTGGTTTTTTTTATATCAGCAAGAGATAAAAAATATTCTACGTTTTCGCGAGCTGTTAAATGCGGGTATAACGTTGCTGACTCTGGTAAATATGCAGTTTTTCCGCGTACAAAATCAAGCGCCTGTGTTACCTCTTTACCCGCTACTTTTACTGAGCCTTGAGTAGGCTTATTAAAACCCAATAACGTTTTTAAGGTGGTTGACTTACCCGCACCATTACCACCAAGTAACGCGTATATTTCGCCTGAGCCTACAGTAAAGTTTAAGTTTTTTAAGATGGCGTTATTTTTAATACTGAAACTTAATGACTCTACTGAAACAATTGTGCCTTTGGTGTTTTCACCTTGTTGAGATTCTATAGGTGTTGTTTGATTTACTTCTGTAGGTGTACTCACATTCAAACTCGATTAGGGGGAAATTAGAATGTGGTGAATGTTATACTATATCAAACGCTTATTGCAATAGTATAACATTCAAATTAATGCTTACTTTACACATGCTAAATTTAAAAAAGACTAACGTTAAATAACGCAGTTTTTAAAGTAATGCTAAATGACCTAGATTACGATTTTAAGTCAGTCTAATTATTTAGTTAAAAATTACGAGGTAAGTGGGTATATTTATATATTGTGCTATCTTTTCATTATATTAAACTTTATCAACCATGGGCTAATATGCTTCATCGAGGCGCAATTGCTATTGCATTACTAGCAAGTTTTGTAACAAATAAATCTTACGCAAACAACCTAGATGTCAATTTTAGTGGCTTTGCGTCTTTAACTTTTAGTTACTCTGACGACTCAGATATTGGCTTTGCATCAAGCTATGCAAATAAAAACGAAGCTGGTTCTTCAGTTACACGAGATTCAATTTTAGGCGGGCAAGCAAATGTATCACTGGCGAAAAATTGGGATTCTGTTATTCAGGTAGTACTACAAGATCGCACCTTTAAAAGTTTTGATAATTATTTAGAACTCGCTTTTGTGCGTTATCGCCCTTCGCGCCATTGGGCATTACGTGTTGGCAGGTTAAATAGCGATCTTTACTTACTTTCTGAATACCCCTATGTAGGATACGCCTATACATGGGTACGCCCGCCCCATTCTTATTATTCATTTGCAAACATAGCAAGCAACTTTGATGGGATTGATCTAGAGTACAGCAAGTATATAAATGAAGGTTTTTTACGTTTAAAACTCGCTTATGGTACCTCAACTGCCAAGCTCAAAGCCTATAACAATGATTTTTTTATTGATTTTGATAACTTAGCTACATTTAGTGCAAATTACATGTTAGATGAATGGACTATGCGCTTTTCGTTATCACATTCAAATTTAGGCGACTATAAATCATCTAATTTACATGCATTTATAGATGCACTTGACGCCGTACCACAGAGTATTTGGCCGCAAGCTCAACGTATATCGGCTAAATTTAACACCCAAGGCAATACCCTAGAATACGCTGCTTTTGGACTCACTTACGATAATGATAATTGGCTTGTTCAATCTGAATTAGGGGTCTCAGAGTCTGATTGGATAGTGGCACCCTCTGTATTGAGCGCTTATGTTAGTGCTGGTTACAGGGTAAATAATGCAATTTTTTACACTGGTTTTTCAGCAGCTAAAAATCGTGACGACGTGGTTAAAATCACAGACCCTATTATACCGCCTGGCATACCTGATCAAACCTCTGCGCCCATACAACAACTCGCAGCTATCACAGAGTCAGCTGTAAAAATAACTAACGTGCATCAACACGTGATTAATATAGGAGTTAAATGGCAGCTTTCTGAGCGCATTGCACTAAAAGCCCAGTTAGACCGCTTTGACATAAAGCCAGAAGGAGCCGGTCTGTGGAGCCTAGCTGACCCAAACGATGCAACTAAAAGCAACAAAGTACATATAATTAGCTTAAATGCGAGTATGGTGTTTTAGTTATGTTAAAACCTCGCAACCTTTGCATAAATATAATACTCGCTTGGTACCTGCTTTTTGCTAGCGCCTATGCTAATTCAACAGAGTTTGCTGTAGTGGTAAATAAAAACAATGCAATAAACACCCTATCAAAACGAGAAATTATTGATATTTATATGGGACGCTATTTAACCTTCCCCGATGGTGAGGCCTCAAAACCACTTGATTTACCTGCTCAATCAGCACTAAAAAACGATTTTTATATACAGCTGGTCAATAAAGACGAGCAAAAAATAAATGCCTATTGGGCACGATTACTATTTTCTGGTCGCGCTAAGCCCCCCACCCCCTCAACATCCGTAGACGATGTTATAAATAAAATTGCAGCATCAAAATTTGCCATAGGTTATATCCCTCTAACTAAAGTAACAGATGCAGTTAAAGTGGTGTACACGTTTGATTAAAGTTAACAGCCACAACCTTTATATACGTGTTGCACTCTCAATTGCCATGATTGCAATTGTCGTATCTATTGTGTCGTCAATGTTGTCGTACTTTTCAGGTTTTAAAGAAAAGAAAAACACTAACTATCAGCTAGTACAA
This sequence comes from uncultured Pseudoalteromonas sp., assembly GCF_963922945.1. Taxonomy (GTDB): domain Bacteria; phylum Pseudomonadota; class Gammaproteobacteria; order Enterobacterales; family Alteromonadaceae; genus Pseudoalteromonas. The sequence continues at coordinate 46,688 of NZ_CAWUKC010000018.1, forward strand.
CAGTTAGCACGAACAACAGAAAAAACAGCAGCAATAGCCGCTTATATAAATGATAAAGAATTAAGCCAAGAAATAATAAACGGCTTATTGAGAAACGATTTAGTCCAAGGCGCAAGCCTCGAAGGCGATGCAAATGCAAAAGGCGAAATTGAGCTGTTCATTGCTAATGGCACCACAAATAAAAACAAAGAAGCAGTTATTGTTAAACTGGTACACCCTTTTTTAGACGACACTTATATAGGTGAGCTGGCAATATACCCAAACGATAACTTTATAAAACAGCAAGCTCAAGCTGCACTTATCAAAGAATTTATCTTAATGCTCATACAATCCATTGTTATTGCTTTTTTTGTATCGTTGGTCGTGCATCGTTGGCTTACTAAACCAATTCAAGACCTAACCGACAGCTTTGCTAAAATAAACCCGAGCGAGCCCGAAACATTCACAAAGCTGACTTATAAGCAAGGTAAGCGAGATGAAATAAGCAGATTAACCCGAGGTATCAATGCCTTAATGCACGAACTGCATTTAACAATCAGCAACGAGCAAGCACTGCGTAAAAAAACTCAAGAACTAGAAGCCAAATTCAGGCTAATATTTGAGCAAGCTAGTGCGGGTATTTGTTTGCTTAATGACAAAAACATTATAACCACCTCTAACCCTGCATTTAAGCGCTATTTTAGTGTATTTAGTGAAAACCAATTATCAAACGTATACTTTACTGATTTAGTTAACAATGCTGATGAATTACAAAGTCTACTTTTAGCTATTCGTGACAACAAAAAACCTTCTCAAGCCACTTTAGATATTGAATGTAGCCTAGGTGATAGAACCGTATGGTTTCATTGTTTATTTGCAAGGTTAACTGACCAGCGAAATACCCAACGAGGCCAACAGCAAGTGCCCTTAGTAGAGGTGATTTTACATGATATAACCGAACGTACAGAGCGCGAGCTTAAAACACGATTTGAAGCTGATCACGATCCACTTACCGGCCTATTAAACAGGCGCGCCGGAGAAAAACGTCTTACTAAAACACTTCGAGAATGCATAAATAACAACAGTCATTTAGTTGTTATGATGATTGATTTAGACAAATTTAAGCCTATTAACGATACCTACGGCCACGAAGCTGGCGACAAAGTGCTTATAGAAACAGCGCACCGATTTAAAACGCTTTTCCACCAAAAAAACGATATGTGTATCCGCTTAGGCGGTGACGAGTTTATAGTTGCACGGCAGCTAAATAAGGTCGATAAAAAAGAAATACAAAAACATGCGACCGCCCTATTAAATGAGCTACAACAAAAGGTAAGTATTTCAAGCACACAAGCATGTGCAGTAGGTGCAAGCATAGGTATTGCAATAGCCCCTTATGATGGCACTGAACTTCACGAATTAATGCATAACGGTGACAATACCCTTTATCACGTAAAAGAAACAGGCAGAGGTAGAGTGGCCTTTTATGACGATATAAAAAATTAGCTAGCGAATGCTATAGCGTTTTTAAGGCTTTTAAATAATCTTTATTATAAAAATAAGCCGCTAAGCCAAAATACGAAATAGCACCTAAATAAGCGATTGGAAAGTGGCTATATGCGCTAAGGTAGATTAGCAATAATATAAAGAACAAACTGATGCTAAAACAAACCACTGCCAAAAGCCTGCCTAACCAAGATATAGATTGGGCTGCAATATTTAAAACAAACAATGCAATAGCGCCAAATATTACATACCCTAAAGTGTTTAAATCTTCCCCGTGCGCTAAACCGTCTTCACTGTAGTACATCATGTAATGAGCAAGCGGAGTCAGTGCTAATAAAGCCCAAAAACCATAACTGCTCCACGTTGATGAAACAAAATAGTGACTACCAATGTTAGGCGCAGGAAACGATGCTTTATATCTATTTTGATTCATAAAAAATGACCTTTCATTTAGTCTGCTAAACTAAAATAGCTACGCTTATTATTGATTTTTATAAAAATAATTATAATTCACTTCATTGTTCACAAACCTACACTAGTAAAAAGTGATAAATCAGCCCTCTAAAACATAGATTTACATCCAAACCTTTAAAGTAAATTGAACAATTAAGTTTTCAGTTGCTAGAATGCCAACCTATTTTTCTATCAAGAGATACAATGGCAAATTTCAATACTCATCTTAATACTGCAGTCATCATCACCGGTTTGGGCTCAGCCACTTTATTATCTGCAGGCCATATTGATTTAAACGGCGCACTTTGGTTATGGTTTTTAGGTTCAATTGGCGGCTTATTACCCGACATAGACTCAGATAACTCCACCTCACTCGACACTATTTTTAACTTATTTGCACTAAGCGCTGTATTACTGGTGCTGCATTACATAACCACCGAACTAATTATTCACATTAGTTTTATTGAGTTAATTATAGTACCGCTATTAGTGTACGGATTTATGAAATACATCCTAAGACCCATTTTTGAATGGATCACCGTTCATAGGGGCAGTTGCCATTCTTTACTATTTTTACTGCTATGCGCGCTATTAACAACGCAAGTAACCTGGCAACTCAATGAGCAAACGACCACACAAGCAGCTACTTTTGCTTGGTTAACAGGTGGGTTTATTTTACTCGGCGGATTAATCCATCTATTACTTGATGAACTTTACAGTGTAGATTTAAATAATACCACCATTAAACGCTCGTTCGGCACTGCGCTTAAAATTGCCGACTTTGATAATAAGTTAATTACATTGGCATCGGTTATTGCCGTTGCAGGTTTAATCTATGTAGCCCCACCCACAGAGCAAACTATTACCGCATTAAGTGATTGGTCTCAATTTAGGCTTTTATCTTAATAAGCTTATAAGTACTTACCCCATTAAAGTACCCATAAACACTATTTATGGGTATAGATGTTTTTATCTAATGTCTATTTTAATGTTGAAAACCACCCGTTTAGCAAATCAAAGTAACCTCAATATTTAAATTAAAAACTAAAGCTTGGCTCTATTTGTAATTAATTATTATTTTTATTGGTTTTAGTGAAATTTTTAAATTGCTTTGCCTGTCTTATAGTTTCAATATTTATATAAAAGTTTCAACGGTTTGATGCGTGAAAACGTCTGCATTTTTAAAACGTTAAATATAAAATCATAAGAGGTCCCTAATGGAATTTACACATAAACGCACCATCCTAATTTCAGCATCTTTATTGTTGTTATTGGCTATATCACAGGCTATCTTTTCAGCTCTTTACAGTGCTCAAATTAGCTTTTCTAGGCAGTTTGCATGGGGACTAGAAGCACTAGTATTTACCTTACTCGTTGCCTTTGCGGGCTCAGCTATGTTGCAAGCAAAAAATGCACAACTAGGCTGGTCAGCTATCACGTTTAGTGCAGTACTTAACATCGTGCAGGTAAGCGTTGGTCTTACTTTGTTTTCTACATTTGGTAAAGTTGCAGGCACAGTAGAAGGCGCACAGCCTTTAATTGGTGGCGTGGTTTCGCTGTCATTCATGATTTACTACGCAGCTAAATTATTATTAGGTTTAGCAGCTGTTGTATTTGGTTTATCTTTTATTGCAAAAGGCGGCAAAGCCATTGGCGGCCTTACAGCCTTAACGGGTGTGCTTGCAATGTTAGCCAATGCAGTATTAATTACCGTTGGCCGTGATGGTTTCCTACCATCAGGTGTGGCTGGCGCATCAGGTATGATTGCAACGTTACTGTTAGCAATCTGCTTATTTAGTCTTAACCGTAAGCAAGATTAAACCCTAATAGCTTAAAGTTATGTGCTTTTTAAAATAAAGGTTAAACATCGGCGTGTATTAAAATGTTAATCCGCCGATGTTTTATATTTTTGGTTACGCTTAGCACATCCCTCGTTTGTATTTTTTAGTAATCAATCATATCCCTAACTCATAAAGAGAATATGAGACACTGCGCTTTTAGAGACCATAAATAGCTTGAACCAAAGCAATTTTATTAATTTTAGTTTTAATGTCTGAAGTCAAGATTTGATAATCATATAGAAAGCTCCTCGAGTTTTT
>NZ_CAWUKC010000019.1:0-50021 GCF_963922945.1 uncultured Pseudoalteromonas sp.
CGCTTTCTTGCAATTGCCATAAGACGCCCTGCTTGTTTTTCATACTGACATAAGCCTAGTACTCAGTTAGCCAAACTGCAAAAATTAGGGTGGGTGTCGTGCTTATTTCCTGGCGTATGGATGCCTTATGCTTTAACAAAAAAAATATCCTTCAGCTGCTAAGTCGCTTGCGTGGCAGTATTTATTTCCTTCTCATATATTAAGTAAAGATCCCCAAAGTGGTGAAATAAGACGACATCACTTTCAACACTCGTGTATAAGAAAAGAAATAAAAAAAGCCGTGCAAAAATCAGGATTAACAAAAATAATAACACCACATACCTTGCGCCATTCATTTGCAACGCACCTATTGCAAAGTGGCGCCGATATTCGCACGGTTCAAGCACAATTAGGTCATTCTGATGTCAAAACCACACAGATTTACACCCATGTTTTACAACAAGGAGCAAATTGTGTTGTAAGCCCATTTAATATTATCAGGCGAAAAAATGCGCTAGCAGAACATTCGCTTTGTAGAATAGAGCAAATAGCATTAAACGACTTGAACCATCTCCTGATTGCTCAAAGTAACCATCAAAGAATTTACCCTAACTTCTTTAGGCGCAGAAACGAGTTACGGCTGATAGCAAGCTCCTGGCACTTTCTAGCAACTCGAAATCATAAAACATTAGTAATAATTGGCTTGGTATTTAACTGTGTTGGGTGGCGCTTGGCTTACCCGACCTACATTGGCATTAATCTGCCCGTAGTGGTCTTATCACTCCCACCTGTACTCGCGCATATTTACTTTATTATTTTTAAAACTAACCCCTTCAGATAACAGTTTTTGGCGTTGTTCTTGGTATTTATCACTGCCTTCGGGAAATGATATTTTTCCTTGACTGTTTACCACTCTGTGCCAAGGTATTACCGAGTCGTTTGGCATCACTTTTAATAATCGCCCTACTAATCGTGAATTTTGCGGGAAACCTGCAAGCGTGGCTACTTGCCCGTAACTTGCCACAAAACCTGCAGGTATATTTGCAATAATGGTGTAAATGAGGGTTTCTTTATCGATATCAGCGCTCATTAACGTACGCCTCACTAAGTACTTTAAATTGCTCCCAAATAGAGCGCGCAACAGGGCCATGGTGTATTGCATCACGCCTAAATGCACGTACTTCTATACCAAACTCATCTTCTCTGTCGTTTATATGTATTTGCTGTAACAGCCCGGCTTCTATTTCAGGGGCGCAATAGTCTATATTCATCATTGCCCAGCCGGCACCAGCAAGCAAAAACGACTTTAAATTGGTTACATCGTCAATCTTCATTAAGGCAGAACCTTTTGAGTAAGAAAGCTTGTCGCTGTCTATGCTTAAGTCACTTTCAAACATGGCCAAACACGGGTAATTTTGTAGCTCGTTAAAGGTCATGTGCTTAGGGTATTTATTAGTAGATGCAATAATACCAATATTTAGTTTACCAATAGGCAAACTTTCTAGATGCCCTGTTGCATGGAATAAATCAAACCAAGGGCCTATGCCTAGCTCTACTTGACCGCTATTTACTTGCTCTAAAGAAACAAAGCGTTTGCCACTGGTTAAATTAAACTCTGTACGCTTAAATAATCTAAAAGTATTACTTATGATCTCGTTATAACTGTCTTTATGGCAAATTTGCTCGTAGCAAATTCGATATTGAGGCTCGTTACCCAGTGCAAGCTCTTTGGCAAGCTGCGCGAGCTCATCATTTGCATGCAATAATTGTTGTGCTTCGCGGTGAAAAACACGCCCCTTTTCAGTTAACTGTAATCGGTACTTCGTTCTATCGAGTAATTCAAAGCCAATTTTTGCCTCTAAGTTTTTAATTGCTAAGGTAAGCGCAGGCTGAGATTTATGTAGTTTTTGCGCTGCACCACTTAAACTTGCACTTTGCACAATGGCATCTAAAATTTGTAATTGATTCAGCTTCATACTGCGCTCAACAAGATCATAAATAAAACTTATACTGTTTCTAAAATTTAATGAATTTTATTTTATATGGTTGCGGCGTATCCTGCACTTAATTATTTTGCCCATCATTGCCACGGAGAAGACATGAAACTCTTTCGTCTATGTATACTTACTACGACTTTACTTACTTTAATGGCCTGTTCTGAGCCAGAGCAGCAAGTAAAAGAAGAGCCCATTAGGCCTGTTAAGTTATTTAATATAGGACATGATTCGCAAACAAATGTGCGCAGTTTTCCTGCTGAGGTGGTTGCAAACCAAGGCTCGTACTTAGCATTTAGAGTCAACGGTGAGTTGGTAGAGTTTCCGGTTTTAGCAGGTGAAGAAGTTAAAAAAGGGCAGCTTTTAGCAAAGCTCGACCCAGAAGACTTTCAATTACAGTACGATGATAGAAAAGCCCGTTATGAACTTGCTAAATCGCAACTTAGTCGTATTGAGCAACTATACGAGAAAAGAATCGCCAGTCAATCAGAATACGATGAAGCGTTGGCTAATATGCAAGTGGCAGAGTCTGCCTTTAAAATTGCCGAAACCAACCTAGAATACAGCGAACTACGCGCCCCATTTGCAGGGACCGTAGCCAAAGTATTTGTTAAAAACTTTGAAAACATTCAAGCCAAGCAAAACATATTACGCTTAGAAACACGCGATTTAATGGATGTTGAGATCCAAGTGCCTGAAAAAATAATAGCGCGTATCAAAAAAGGCAGCGACTACCACCCAACCGTTGTGTTTGATGGTTTTACTAACAAAGAATACACCTTAGATTTAAAAGAGTGGGATACGCAGGCCGACCCAACCACACTCACCTACAAAGTTGTTTTTTCGTTGCCAGTACCTAAAGACTTTAACTTACTTGCAGGTATGACGGGCCGTGTATTTATCGATTTATCAAAAGTAACCAGCTCACAAGTGGCTTATACTATTTTACCTGTAGAGTCGGTTTTTTCGGAAGCGAAAGAGAGTATTACAGATAACGCCTATGTGTGGATATACAACCCCGAAACCGGCGTTGTTAATAAACAAGCCGTTAAAGTTGGCCAAGTTCACCGCGACGGCATTGAAGTATTGAGCGGTGTTAAAGAAGGGCAAATTGTCGTTTCTGCTGGCGTGCATTCATTAGATGAAGGCATGAAAGTACGCCCATGGAATAAAGAGCGAGGCTTATAATTATGAGCTTTGCGCAACTCTCTATTGAGAAAAAAGTAATTAGCTGGATGTTTGCACTACTGCTGTTAATTGGCGGGAGTGTGTCGTACTTTGATTTAGGCCAACTAGAAGACCCAGAATTTACGCTTAAAACCGCCATGGTTATTACTATGTATCCTGGGGCGTCACCACAACAAGTAGAGGAAGAAGTCACCTTTCCTATCGAAAACGCAATTCAGCAACTCCCTTACGTTGATTTTGTAACCTCTATTTCGTCAAATGGTAAGTCGCAAATATCGGTAGAAATGAAAAGCACCTACCGCAAAGATCAGCTGCGCCAAATTTGGGATGAAATGCGCCGTAAAATAAACGATTTAGCGCCTTCACTCCCAAGTGGTGTTTACCCGAGCACTATTTTAGATGACTTTGGCGATGTATACGGCGTTATGTATGCGGTTACCGGCGATGGTTACTCTTATGATGAACTTAAAGATTACACCGATTACTTAAAGCGTGAACTCGTACTGGTTAAAGGTGTGAGTAAAGTAACCATTGCAGGCGAGCAACAACCACAAGTGATGGTTGAAGTGTCTACCCGTAAATTAGCGCAGCTCGGTATTGCCCCAAGCCATATTTTTGGTTTACTGCAATCGCAAAATACAGTCTCTAATGCAGGTAAAATTAGAGTGGGTGATGAGTCTATACGCTTTCACCCAACCGGCGAATTTAAAGATGTTAAAGAGCTCGAAACCCTACTTATATCAAAACCCGGTGCTAGCGAGCTTATTTACCTTGGTGATGTAGCCAAAGTATTTAGAGAATACGCAGAAGTACCCAACAATGTTATTCGCTACAACTCAGAGCAAGCACTTTTAATTGGCGTTTCGTTTATGAATAGCGTGAACGTAGTTGATGTAGGTAAACGTATTGACGAGCACTTAGCAGAGCTTGAGTATCAACGACCACACGGCATTGATGTTAAATCGGTATATAACCAACCTAAAGAGGTAGAAAAATCGGTAGATGGCTTTATTGTTAGCTTGGTAGAGGCTATTGCCATTGTAATAGTGGTACTACTGATTTTTATGGGATTAAAAAGCGGTATTTTAATTGGCGGGATTTTATTACTAACCGTTCTAGGCACCTTTATATTTATGAAGTTGTTTGCCATAGACCTGCAACGTATTTCTTTGGGTGCGCTGATTATTGCCCTTGGTATGCTGGTAGATAACGCCATTGTAGTCACCGAAGGCATATTAATAAATTTAAAGCGTGGCCAAACTAAATTAAAAGCGGCAGTTAATATTGTAGAGCAAACCAAATGGCCGCTACTAGGCGCTACAGTTATTGGTATTACGGCGTTTGCCCCTATTGGCTTAAGCTCGGATGCCACCGGTGAATTTGCGGGTAGCTTATTTTGGGTGTTGTTTATATCGCTGTTATTAAGCTGGATCACCGCCATTACGCTAACCCCATTTTTTGCAAATTTAATGTTTAAACAAGATGAGTTTAAAAAAGCTAAAAATGCTGAGAGCAAAGAGGAAGATGACGACCCATACCAAGGCTTTATTTTTACCGGCTACAAAGCACTACTAGATAAGTGTATGCATTATCGTAAAACCACACTTGTGCTTATGCTTGTGCTGTTATGCTCGGCTGTGGTGGGTTTTGGTGCGGTTAAACAATCGTTTTTCCCTGCATCAAACACCCCTATGTTTTACGTTGACTATTGGCAGCAACAGGGCTCCGATATACGTGCAACGCTCGAGGGGATCAAAAAGCTAGAAAACTATTTGCAAAAAGAAGAGCTAGTAGAAGAAATAACCAGTACTACAGGCCAAGGTGCGCCACGCTTTATGCTCACTTATGCACCGCAAAAGTCGTACTCGTCATACGGGCAGCTTATTATTCGGGTTAAAAACCGTGAAGCGGTAGCTGTTGTTATGCAAAAAGTGCGAGAGTACTCGAAAAATACACCTCTCTCAGCTGAGTTAAAAATTAAGCCAATGGAAATTGGCCCCAGTACCGATGCTAAAATTGAGGCCCGCTTTACAGGCCCTGATCCTGTTGTGCTACGTAAACTTGCCGCAAAAGCTGAAGAAGTAATAGCGCAAGACGACGGTGCATATAATATTCGCGATGATTGGCGCGCACGTACTAAAATGATTCGCCCACAATTTAACGAACAAAAAGCACGTCGCTTGGGTATCAGTAAATCGGATCTTGATGATGTATTGCTAACTAGCCTATCGGGTAAGCAAGTGGGCGTATATCGTGATGGTACGCAACTGCTGCCTATTATTGCCCGCTCACCTGCAAATGAGCGCCTAAACGTAGAAAGCGTTCACGACTTGCAAATATACAGCCCAGTACTGGGGGTATTTGTGCCTGTAACACAAGTGGTTGATGAATTTGTTGTTGAATGGGAAGACAGCCTAATTATGCGCCGCGACAGAAAGCGCACCATTACGGTTATGGCTGATCATGATGTGTTAGGTGATGAAACTGCCGCTAAGTTATTTGCACGTGTACGCGGCCCGGTAGAAGCAATTGAGCTGCCGCGTGGCTACACATTAGAATGGGGTGGCGAATATGAGTCGTCGTCGGATGCACAAGCTGCTATTTTTGGCTCATTACCGCTAGGTTATTTAGCAATGTTTGCGGTAACCGTACTGCTGTTCAATTCACTTAAACAGCCTTTAGTTATTTGGGCTACAGTGCCACTTGCCATTATTGGTGTGAGTGCAGGCATGTTAATAATGAATGCACCATTTAGCTTTATGGCGCTACTTGGATTACTGAGTTTAAGCGGAATGCTAATTAAAAACGGTATTGTGTTGGTTGATCAAATAAACCTTGAGCTTCGCGATGGTAAATCGCCTTATCAAGCTGTATTTGAATCGGGCGTTAGCCGTGTACGCCCTGTTGCCATGGCCGCTATTACCACCATTTTGGGTATGATCCCGCTGTTATTTGACGTGTTCTTCCAGTCAATGGCGGTAACGATTATGTTTGGTTTAGGCTTTGCAACCATACTTACGCTTATTGTTGTACCTGTGCTTTACACTGTGGTGTTTAGAATAGACTACGAGCCGAGAACGTAATTAAAAACTAAAGCCAACGTTTAAAACGCAGCTATCTCAAAGTAGCTGCGTTTTTTATTATACTAACCAAGGTTAAAAATAGACTTAATAAGCACCCTCGCACTAATACTAAGTTATATATGTATTCTCTTTGGCTATTTATTTAGGGCTTTATTTACTTTATATTGACGCTGTGTTTAATTACAAAAACGCTAAATGACAGCAAAGCAACTTTTTCGACTCATCATTACCACAAGTTTAGTATTCCCCCCCATATTATTTATTGCTTGGGATGAAAACCTAGACCCGCCATTTATAGCTAATGCTGTATATGATTTTTTAACCCACACGCTGCTGCCTGCTCTATCAGTTGTGCTAAGCATTGCAGCAGGTATGTACGGGTACAAAAAGTACAACGAATGTAGAACCTTTAAAGCAAATTTTAAAGATTATGTAGGGCCTGTTTATCTTTCGAGGTTAAATTTGCAGCAGTGTGTTTGGCATTTAGGCAAGGCAGAGCCTATGTAGTGTGGTTATTCCCCATAAATAGGCGATAACGTGGAATAAATGCCAAACATGCGCTGCCCGGAGGGTTCTGCCTAGGGGCAATTTACTCTTTGTTGCTCAGTTTTTACTTAGTCCACTAGGTTACAAACCTCGCGCCACGATTAAACCGCCCCTAGTTTGAACAAATTTTAATCCTGAAAGGTCAACAGGCCCTAGCACGATGGAAAGCTTAGGGGCTGGCTGGGTATTTTGTTTATACCGGTTTTAGTTTATTTATAGTTTTTGTATTTCTATAAAGCTTTGGACTTATTATTATAGCGAGAATAGCTGGCAGCAAGAGTACCAGCTACTGGCTGTAGAGGCCTGCCCGCGTGATTACGAATACAGCTGCGCAAAACTGCTTGTGCTTGATTTACAAACTTATAGAAAACGCTCTTTTAGATGGTATTTAGATAAGCAAAAACTAAAACGGTTAAAAAATGAAAAAATAAACATCGTGGGCGTTAAAAGCCCACTCGGGTATGTTGTGCATCAAATACAGTGGTAGGTACGTTATTTTTTTAAACTTAATGTACCAGACAAGCGCGATTTACCGTTTGATGACTTTTTGTTGTTTGCGTTTTTGCTATCGCCTTGAGTATTTTTAACTACGCCCCCTTTACCTACATAGGTGGTTGAACGCTTTTGAAAGGGGGGGTTACTTCTTTGAGTGCGAGTCCCCCGCTCATTATTAAATGCACGAGGGTTTTCACCCTGAAAATTACGCTTTTTAGGCTCACCTTTGCTATTGGCATTTTTCTTATTAGTATCAACTGAGTGCTCTTGGGTTTTACCTGAGTCGGCAATTGAGTCGTTAATTTGCGCCATTTCTACGTCAGTTAAATGTCGCCATTGGCCAACCTTCAGCCCCTTTAACGTTACATTCATAATACGCGTACGCTTGAGGGTCACCACTTCATAACCTAGGTATTCACACATACGGCGAATCTGGCGGTTTAAACCCTGCGTGAGTACAATTTTAAACTCTTGCGGGGCTGTTTGCGTCACTTTACATTTTTTTGTAATGGTATCTAAAATAGGAATACCGCTGGCCATTTTAGTTACAAATTGGCGATTGAGCGGTTTATCAACTGTCACCACGTATTCTTTTTCGTGATTATTACCCGCTCGCAAAATTTTATTAACGATATCGCCTTCGTTAGTTAAAAAAATTAATCCTTCTGAGGGTCTGTCTAATCGGCCGATAGGAAATATACGGGTGGGATAATTAACAGCTTTGACAATATTGCTTTGAATTTTACTCTCGGTGGTACACGTAATCCCAACGGGCTTATTATACGCAATATACACACGCTTTGGTTTTTCGCGCAGCGGTTTACCATCCACCAACACAGTATCGGTATCGGCCACCTTTACGCCCATTTCAGGGGTATTACCATTAACCGTTACACGACCTTGCTCAATATATTTATCGGCTTCACGGCGTGAGCAAAACCCGGTTTCACTAATAAATTTATTTAAACGTTTTAATTCGGTCATGGCACTCAATGGTCCTAATTTTAAAGGCGACTAGTGTAAACTACATGCCATTATTTTTCGCCCCTAATTTAAACCTTTACGCATTAATTTTTGCAATTTTAGCTTTGGTTAACCTACGCCAAACATATTCCAGCGGCCCTTGCTCATAATAGCGACTATGGAGCGCTGTAAATAAGAGCTGTACTACAACTAAACACGTAGCGACTATCCAGTAGTCTAGCCTGTTAAAACTTAATACCCACTGTGGATACAGCACTTTATAAAGCAGCAGCTGCATAAGTGTTTGGCAAATATATAAAGTAAAGGCTAAGCGCCCAGCTTGCTGAATAAGCCGGCCCACATAGGCACGATTTCTACAAAATCTAACAATAAGGTGGATATACAATATAGCCATGAACAATGCGGCAAAGGTATTTATAAACTCTTGTATGGCGTAACCTGCTCCCCCAGTAAACTTTGACGCATAGAGCCTCATGCCTGAAAAAATGAAAGCGCCAGCTATACAAACAATAAGATGGGGTTTGGTTAAACCTTTACTAAAAACCTCATTTTTAAATAAATAGATGCCTATCAGCATTAGCCCCACACACAGCCACATGAGCATGACCGGCACAGCAACCAGCATGAATATATTCATACTTAGGTTATTAAAAAAATAATCAACATAATGAGGGCTATATAAGTCTGTATACTGCGGCGAATCACGGTAAATCACCTCATCTGGTACACTAAAAAGTACCAACGCTGTGGCTACACAACCAATTAAAAGAAACTCCCCCGCCCTTTTTACAAGTAGTTGATTATTACTTTGTAGGTATTTAAGGGCAAACCAGCCCGATACGCCGTATAAAAATAAAATGTCGCCAGCCCACAGTAAAAAACCATGAGCCAGACCAAAAATAATTAGCCAATGCAGTCGCGCTTTTAAAGGCGCTGATGATTTAAATTTTTGCCATTGAATATAAAGCCCAGCGCCAAACAATAGGCTAAAAAGAGTTCTAAAACGCCCATCAACAAGAAACGTACTAAAGGCATGAATAACGGAATCACTAAAAGGAGGTGTCGATAAAGGGACATACACGTAATCTATTAAACCAAATCCATAACCATTCATATACACCAAGCAAAGCACAGCAATGCCACGAATAAAATCCATATTATAATTTCGCATAATAAGCGGCTATTTTCCTTTAACTATTCTTTTTATAATTATCTGCCCAATCTACGGCTTGATTATATAACCCTGGCAGCACATCACTTTTGACATTAAGTAATATAACGGCTTTTTCTACTGTCCACCAGCTACCTGTTTCGTAGGCTTTAACAACATTTAAAATATAATATAGGGTGTTTTTCTCATCTAATAAGGCTGCTTTAATTTCATCAGGAAAAGGTAGCTTTTCAACAAGTAAACTCATTGGCTGATCAAGTATTGCATCTAGTAACGAAAAAAGCCCTGTTAAAAATGCTTCCCCGTTAAGAGATTTAGACACCCGCCCTGCTAATAGCTCACAAAAGCGTGCTCTAACTACACACACTTGCATTAATTCTGCCGGCTTTTTACCCGCGGTGTGCGCGGTAACAATTAAACTGACAAACTTTTTTAAACGCTCATGCCCTAAATACACTAACGCTTGCTTAATGGATGATATTTTACTCTGAATTGGAAAAACACCACTATTAATTAGCCGCATAAGCTTATAAGCCAAGGCGGCATCAGCTTCAAAGAGCGCAGTAATTTGCTTTATATCGGGGTTTGCCTTCATTACTTGCGCGTAAATAGCCACCACTAAGGCATAGTTATAATCAATGTCTTGCTGTTTGTGCATTGTGGGCTTGGCAAAAAAGTAGCCTTGAAAGTAATCAAATCCCATTTTATATGCTTGGTGATAATCGGCTTGGGTTTCTATTTTTTCGGCTAATATCTTTATTTTTTTATACTGCTTTAGCTTATCGACAATATCAGCAATATCTGACAAAGGCGTTTGCGCAATATCAAACTTTACTAGCTTAATAAACTTTAAAAAACGCTCCCATTGCTCGCTATAAACAAAGTCATCTAATGCGAGTTTATAGTTTTTATGAAAAAGGTCTCTGCAAAGCTGATAGTTATCGTCGGTGGGTTCAATGGTTTCTAACAACTCAATGACCACATCTTTACAGGGTAAAAATTCGCACAGATTTTGCTTTAAAGAATCTGGGCCTATATTTATCAGCGCTGTTTTGCCTGACGTAATATGGCGTGTGCCCAGGTTAAGCTGGTTTTCCATTATTAGGCGGGCAGTGGCTTGACCTTCTTCTATAGCTGGAAAAAAGTTTTCAGCACTATTACGAAATAAAAGCTCGTAAGCAACTACATTTTGCTTACGATTGAATATTGCTTGCCTTGCAACAAATACAGACACATTACCTACTTTTGATTTTTACTCTCCAACTAAGTAATTAATAGCGTAATCAGGGATAAAAGTCACTTTAGATGGGTTTAAATGTAAAAATTTAGCAATACATGCTCGAAATATAATCAGTAGCGACCGTTTCCCACGAAAAACGTGCGCCTTTAGCATTAGCTGTAATGTTACTCCATTGCTTAGGATTTTGCTGTTTTAGCGTGAGGGTTTGCGTTAAGCAGGTCATTAACCCATCAACTTGCTCACCCAACGAGCCGCCAGAAAATGCAAAGCCATTGTTGTTGTGGCTTACGGTGTCTTTTAAACCGCCAACACTGTGAACTAAACACGGTTGCCCTGCGCGCATAGCAAGCATTTGACTAATTCCGCAAGGTTCAAACGAGCTTGGCATTAAAAATAAATCCCCAAGCTCATATAGGCTATCGCCAATACCTTGCCCATAACCTTTTAAAAACAACAAGTTTGCATTGCGTGCCATGGCCTTAGTAAAAATACTTTCAAGGGCTTTGTCACCAGAGCCTAAAATAATAAGACGGCCACTAAAACGATTAATTATTTCACACACTTTATCAAGCGCTAATCCGCTTCCATACTGCTTGCAAAGTAATAGCACCTTTTGCTCGGTCAGCCTGCCAACACTTGTTACTAGGGGCCCGTCTATTGGCGTGTTTTTAAACTGCAGCATGCGCTGATGCGCAACATAGTAGCTGGTTTCCAGCTGCTCATGTTTTGCCATCCAGTTAAATAAGGTCTGTTCAATACGCTCATACAAAAGCGATAAAGTAACCTGCTCAGGGTTTTGCTCAGGATATTCACAGCCATTTAAAATTCCCACCACCTTGCCTTGAGCCGATTGATTTTGTAAATCAAGTTCTAAACCTTCTCCACCAAAAAAACCTTGCTGATAATTACTTGGTTTAAGTACCTCAGTACTGTAAGTAGGTGAGACTAAATGCACTTTATCTGCCAAATTAATAGCGCTGCGCATAGGGTTAAAGCAGTGTGGGTAACGAGGGTCACACAAATGTTGCCCGTTATAACCTAACGAAGGAAACCAGGCCTCTAAACTCGAGTCGTCGTGTTTAAAAGGCCTGATCCCTTGCAGTGCTAAATTATGTACTGTGTAGGCAATATGTAAATTAGCAAGCGTATCGTAGCGTTTATCAAATTTTAATAACACGGCAACACACGCGCTGTGCCAATCGTGTAAGTGCAGTGCTTGAGGGCGCTTTAATAACCCTTGTAGTAACACTTCACATATTGCGGCACTAAATAATGCATATTTGCTTGCATCTGTTGCAAAAGGTCGCCCGGGTTCGTCATTGCAATACACTGAACCCGATTGGCTAAACAGTGGGTGCGAAATAACAAATTGATTAATGTGTGTGTTGTCATCACTTATTTTAAATAAAGATAATACCTGTGGCTGCGCTCTAAATATAACAGTGACATCACCTATATATTCACGTTGCAGTTGCTCAAACCCATAATCAGGAATAACAACATCTACACTCACGCCTTGTGCGGCTAGTGCTTTTGGGGCATCTCTGACTACATCTGCTACCCCGCCCACTTTAGCGTTTGGTAAAGCATCGTTTTCTGCGGCAACCATTAATACATGCATTTATTTACTACTTCCTTAACCATTGTTATTCGCATCCAATTTTAAGCGAACTTTTTATTTTCGTGTGCTTGACGTTCAAGCTTTTTAGCAAGCTCTGTGAGCATATCACGGGTCACAAGGACTATGCCTTTTTTAGACACCCTAAAGCCATTTTCTTCATCGGCTTTTCTATCGTAGCCAATTTCAAGCCCCGCGGGTAGTTCACAGCTTCGATCAATTATGGCTCGCTTAATTTTACAATGACGATTAATAACAGCGCCGGGTAAAATAACCGATTGCTCTATTTCGCAAAATGAACGCACATGCACGTTAGAAAACAGCAGTGATTTTCTAACTACTGAGCCCGATACAATACACCCTCCCGATACCGTAGAGTCTACCGCCATACCGCGTCTATCTTCATCATCAAAAATAAACTTAGCCGGTGGCAGCTGTTCTTGGTAGGTCCAAATAGGCCACGTTGGATCGTATAAATCTAGCTGTGGCTCGGGCATTACCAATTCCATGTTGGCTTCCCAGAATGAGTCTAAGGTGCCTACATCACGCCAATAAGGTTGCCCTTCTTGCATGGGATCTCTAAACGGAAACGCATACACACTGTGCTCTTCAATGATTGCCGGAATAATATCGTGCCCAAAGTCGCGGCCAGAGCCTTCATTTTCGGCATCTTTTTTTAACTGCTCAAATAAAAACTCGGTATTAAACACATAATTGCCCATAGAGGCTAAGCAAGTCCCTGGCTTACCAGGGACAGAGCTTGGAATGGAAGGTTTTTCATCAAAACGGCATACCCTATTTTTTTCATCAACCGTCATAACTCCAAAGGTATCTGCGGCCTCTTCAACAGGTACTTCAAGGCAACATACGGTCATATCGGCACCTTTTTGCACATGCTCGGCTAATAGAGCGCCGTAATCCATTCTATAAACGTGATCGCCTGACAAAATCATTACATATTTTGGCAGTTCGTGGCGAATAATATCCATGTTTTGAAAAACCGCATCGGCAGTCCCGCAATACCACTCATCACCATTACGCTGAGATGCGGGTAATATTTCAACCGACTCACCTAATTCTTTTTTAAAATGGCCCCATGCGCGATTAACATGGCGAATTAAAGAGTGCGATTTATATTGTGTTGCTATGCCTACACGCCTCACCCCTGAATTAATACAATTAGATAAAGGAAAATCAATAATACGGTGCTTACCACCAAAATAAACTGCGGGCTTTGCGCGCCAATCTGTCAACTCGTGTAAGCGTGAGCCGCGTCCACCAGCTAGTATTAACGCGTACGTATCTCGAGTTAAATTACTTATATAACGATTTGCATAACTAGGCATAATACTCTCTCCGTTTAGTCTGTGCTCTTAGTGGCATGGCTCGTAGTTGTGTTTAAGTCTGTTTCACTAATAGTTAGAGGGGTTAGGTGCCAAATATCTTCACTATATTGGCTTATGGTTCTATCACTTGAAAATACGCCACTTGCGGCCGTATTTAAAATACTCATTTGCGTCCAATGCGTTTGGTCTTGATACGCAGCCTCAACCTGTTTTTGCGCTGCCACATAACTTTCAAAGTCATGTGCAACCAACCACGGATCGTGAGGGCTTTTAATAGCATTAATAATGTCGTCAAATAAATTAGGCTCAAACAGGTTAAATTGCCCGCTTTCGAGTAACTGCATTACGGGGCTTAGGTCGCTGTTTTGCGCTATTAAATGACAAGGGTTATAACGCGATTTAATATCATCAATTTGATGAGCTTGCGCACCAAACAAAAAGAAATTATCAGCGCCAACAGCGTCTCTAATTTCAATATTAGCCCCATCTAACGTACCAATAGTAAGCGCACCATTCATCATAAACTTCATGTTGCCAGTGCCTGAAGCTTCTTTACCAGCGGTCGAGACTTGCTCTGATAAATCGGTTGCAGGGCAAATAGTTTCCATTGCGGTTACATTATAATTTGGCAAAAACGCAACGCGTAAATAAGGTGCTGCAAGTGGGTCTTTATTAATAACCTCAGCGACGTTATTAATGAGCTTAATTATTTTTTTAGCCATGTAGTAACCAGGGGCAGCTTTCCCCCCTAGCAGAACACAGCGCGGTACTAAGTTTGTAGTATCGCCTCGGCGTATTCGGTCATATAAGTGAATAACGTGCAGTATATTGAGTAGCTGGCGTTTGTATTCGTGAATACGTTTAACTTGTACGTCAAACATCATCTCTACATCAAAATCAACACCGCAGCGCGCTTTTACTAAATCGAC
Source organism: uncultured Pseudoalteromonas sp. (assembly GCF_963922945.1). GTDB lineage: Bacteria > Pseudomonadota > Gammaproteobacteria > Enterobacterales > Alteromonadaceae > Pseudoalteromonas. The sequence continues at coordinate 14,574 of NZ_CAWUKC010000019.1, forward strand.
GAGACGTTGTTTGTTTTCGCGTTTAACATTTTGCCATTGCTGATGAAACGCCCTGTCGTCAAAGTATCGGCGTAATTGGCTTATATTTGCAAAATCGCTAACCCAGTTTGAGCCAATTTTTTCTGTAATTAGTTTGCTTAAGGCAGGATTACAGTGTGCTAACCAACGCCTTGGGGTAACCCCGTTGGTTTTATTATTAAACTTGTTAGGCCAAAGCTCATAAAAGGTTTTAAATAGCCCTTCTTTTAAAAGTTGGGTATGTAGTGCGGCCACACCATTTACCGAATAGCTACCCACAATAGCTAAATACGCCATGCGTATTTGCGGCACGTCGCCTTCTTCAATTAACGACAGCGCACGCTGTTTAGTTACATCACCCGGCCAATGCTGAGCCACTTGCGCTAAAAAGCGAGCGTTTATTTCATAAATAATTTCTAAAATTCGCGGCAGTAGTTTTGCAAAAAGCGGCACTGACCATTTTTCTAATGCCTCTGGCAATAGAGTGTGGTTAGTGTAAGCCATTGTGCTGGTTGTAATTTCCCACGCGTTATCCCAATCAAGCTGGTAGTCATCAACTAAAATGCGCATCAGCTCTGCCACGGCAATGCTTGGGTGCGTATCGTTTAATTGAAATACATGATGTGCAGCAAAGTCACTAAAATCTTCGCCGTACTGTTCAACCCATTGCGATACGATATCTTGAATGCTCGCTGATGATAAAAAGTACTGTTGGCGCAATCTAAGCTCTTTACCATTTTCACTACTGTCATTTGGGTAAAGCACCATTGTGATTTGCTCTGCTAGGTTTTTTTGTGCGACGGCTTCTGAATAACTCCCCGCATTAAACTCGGTTAAGTTAAATTCGTCAGTCGCTTCTGATTTCCATAACCTTAGCGTATTTACAATATCGTTTTTATAACCAGGAATAGGCACGTCATACGGCACAGCCAATACATCGTGACAACCAACCCATTGGCGGTGCTCTCGGCCATGCTTATCGGTATAGCTTTGTACGTGCCCAAAAAACTTCACACGTTGTGATTGCTCTGGTGCGGCAAGCTCCCACGGATGCCCCTCACGTAGCCAGTTATCGGGTTGCTCAACTTGGTGGCCATTTTTTAATGATTGGTTAAACATACCGTATTCGTAGCGAATACCGTAGCCAACCACAGGAAGCGCAAGGCTTGCACAACTATCTAAAAAGCAAGCGGCTAAACGGCCAAGACCACCATTACCAAGCCCGGCATCGTGCTCTGCTTGGGCTACGGTTTCTATTGTTGTGCAATATTCTTGCAATGCACTGGAGACTTGCTCGTCTAAGTCGAGGTTTAAAATGGCATTACCAAGTGCTCGCCCCATTAAAAACTCTAATGATAGGTAAGCGGTTTTACGGCGTTTTTCTTGCTTGATTTGTTGTTTGGTTTCTCTGCAACGTGCAACAAGTCGGTCACGAATAGTAAGCGCCAAGGCATGATATAAATACAACTGTGACTCACCCACTTTGTCACGCCCTAAACTGTAATAAAAGTGCCGAGTTAAATCGTCTTTTAAGGTGCTTTCATCAATTACAGGGCCTTCTTGCCACCCTTTTACCACACACACATTTTCGTCTTGCTTAGACATGACCTACGTCCTCTAAATTTGCACTAAAAACCCAGCTACTTTGTGCTGAGATTTCGACTATTTCATCCTCTTTACTGCTTAACGAGGCGTTATGTACACTTGATAAAACCATGTCCCACTGCGCTGCTATAGGCGATGGGGGTAACTTACAAAAAACTGTTTTTTTACTGGCATTTAAAATGATTAGTAAGGCGTGTTTATTTTGCTTATCTAACAAGCTGTATATTAAAAGTTGTCGGCTTGACTCGTGCCAATGCGCATCGGTCATTTTTACGCCCTGCTCGGTAAACCATTTAACCGTAAAGCGCTCATCAATATCCTCTGAAAACACGCTGTGTTTAAACGCACTGTGGCCGCGTCTTATTTTTAATGCATCATCAATAAATCGAGTTAAGGAATGATTTAGCTGCGAGTCTTTCCATGCTAACCAACTGGTGCGGTTATTTTGACAATACGCATTATTATTGCCCCCTTGTGAGTGGCCCATTTCACTGCCTGAGGCAATCATAGGTACTCCTTTTGAGAGCAAAAGCGTAAGTAAAAAGTTTTTTTGCTGCTGCAACCTTAGGGCAATAATTTTGGCATCATTAGTAAACCCTTCAACACCGCAATTAGTTGAGTGATTAGCACTGTGACCATCTCGGTTTTGCTCGCCATTTGCTTCATTATGTTTATGCTCATAACTCACCAAATCGGCAAGCGTAAAACCATCGTGGCTGGTAATAAAGTTAATGCTATTGAGTGGCCCGCGCTGGCTGTGCTCAAAAATATCAAATGAGCCATGAATCCGCTTTGCCACATTTGCAATAACACCTTCTTCACTTTGCCAAAACCGGCGTATTACATCGCGGTATTGATCATTCCACTCACGCCAAGGAGCTGGAAATGCGCCCAGCTGGTAACCGCCTGGGCCTATATCCCAAGGCTCACTGATGAGCTTTACTCGGCTTAAAATAGGGTCTTGTTCAATGGCCTGAAAAAACGCATGAGCGGTATTAAAACCATGTGCATTTCGTCCTAAAATCGTGGCTAAATCAAACCTAAACCCGTCTACTCCCATTACTTGTACCCAATAACGCAAGCTATCCAGCACAAGTTTTAAGGTTTTAGGGTGATCAATATTAATGGTGTTACCGCAACCGGTATCGTTAATGTATACCTGAGGTTTGTCGGTAACGGTACGGTAATATGCAAGGTTGTCTAACCCTCTTAACGATAAAATAGGCCCATCCACACCAGCTTCTGCGGTGTGGTTATAAACAACATCTAAAATAACCTCTATATCCGCTTTATGAAGCTCGCTGACCATTTGTTTAAATTCATTAATATCATCATTAACCAAATAATCTTTATGTGGAGTAAAAAAGTTAAGTGTGTTGTAACCCCAGTAGTTTTGTAGTCCTTTTGCTGTTAAAAACTGCTCACTTATAAAAGCATGTACAGGGAGTAGCTCTAGTGTGGTAACCCCCAAATTATGCAAATGCTCAATAAAACTAGGATGGCTTAAACCTAAAAACTTGCCTTGCAAATTTTTAGGAATATTAGGGTGTCGGTATGTGGTACCTTTTACATGACACTCATAAATAACGGTATTACACCAACTATGGTTTGGCTTTTTATGTTTATAAGGCTGGCTATTAATAACCCTCGACTTAGGTATATCAATGGCATTATTAACAGTACTTTTAGTACCAATTGGCATTTGCCCGTAATGGCGCTCGCTCCATGTAAACTCGCCAAATAAGTCTTTTGCATACGGGTCAATAAGTAGTTTGTGCTCGTTAAACAATAATCCTTTTTCAGGACTGTACTCCCCCTCAACCCGGTAACCATACAAAACGCCTTCACCAAGTGGCGCAACATGGGCTGTCCATATACCGCCTTCGTTGATATGCATGGTTACTTTTAATATTTCAGAGTGCCCGCTTTTATCAAATAAGCACACATAAGCTTGTGTTGCTTTAGGTGCGTACAAGCTAAAGTTAACGCCGCCAATGCTAATAGTTGCGCCAAGTGGCTGTGGTTGCCCATGTGAAACCTCAAATCGATTACTCATCTTCAACCTTTTGTAAATAAATAGTCGTTAACCCGCCCACTGCAATTTTAATGCTGTGCGAAAAGCCATGAGCGCTTGCCTCTACACTACTAACAATAGCGCTTTTGTTGGCTGTTACTTTAATGCCTGAGCCAAAAAAAGTGTCATCATCGGTGTTTAAAATAACCTTGTATTTACCCGCTGCGGGAACCCCAACTTCATAGTTTTGATAAGAGACAGGCGTAAAGTTTGCAATGACTACAATAAAGTCGTGGATATTTTTTGCATAACGAACAAAGCTAAATAAACTTTGCTCGTTATTGTTGTTATCTATCCATTTAAAACCCGCAGGGCTTGAGTCGAGTTCATACAGTGCAGGCGACTTTTTATAAACAGTATTAAGCGCTTGTACAGTGTTTTGTATACCGCGGTGGCTTTTATGCTCTAGCAAGTGCCAATCAAGAGAGTGGTTGTGATCCCACTCTTTTCGCTGTGCTATTTCACCGCCCATAAACAATAGTTTTTTACCTGGGTGCGCCCACATAAATGCGTAATAAGCACGTAAATTGGCAAATTTTTGCCAATCATCGCCAGGCATTTTTTCAATTAACGAGCCTTTACCATGAACAACCTCATCATGACTCAGCGGTAAAATGTAATTTTCACTAAATGCATAGACCATAGAGAAGGTCATTTCGTGGTGATGATGTTGCCTATAAAGAGGATCATGTTGCATGTAATGAAGGCTGTCATTCATCCAGCCCATATTCCATTTATAACCAAAGCCTAAACCATCATGTTCAACACTTTGCGTAACACCAGGCCACGCTGTGGACTCTTCGGCTACCATCATTATGCCTGGATTATTTTTATAACTACGTAAATTTACCTGCTTTAAGCACTCAATAGCGCCTAGGTTTTCTCGTCCACCGTAGCAATTGGCAACCCACTGCCCTTCTTTACGGCTGTAATCAAGGTAAAGCATTGAAGCAACCGCATCTACACGAAGACCATCAAGCGCAAATTGCTCTAACCAATACATGGCATTAGAAATTAAAAAGCTTTTAACCTCGGGACGATCGTAATTATAAATGTAGGTATTCCAGTCAGGATGAAACCCTTGTCGAATATCAGCATGCTCAAATAAATGTGTGCCATCAAAATGATGTAACCCGTGCGGATCACTAGGAAAATGGCCAGGGACCCAATCGATGAGCACCCCTAAATTTGCTTTGTGACATTGTTCAATAAAATATTTAAAACTAGCGTAATCGCCAAAACGGCTCGTTGGTGCAAATAACCCCACTGGCTGGTAACCCCATGAACCGTCGAACGGGTACTCACTTATGGGCATTAATTGAATATGGGTAAAACCCATCTCAAGTGTGTAATTAACAAGTTTATGGGCAAGTTCGGTGTAACTTAAATAGCGGTTTTCCTCGGCCCTTTGCCATGATCCTAAATGGACTTCATAAACACTTATGGGTGCATCTATGTGGTTTCGCTTTTTGCGATTTTTAAGCGCATAGTCACTGAGTGTAATGCCTGAAGTTTGCCGCTGTAATATGCTAGCTGTTCCTGGCGCTTGCTGCATTTTAAAGGCAAATGGATCTGCTTTTTCAAGCACATCGCCTTGCTGTGTCACAATAGAAAATTTGTAGCAAGTATTTGGTTGAAGTGCTGGAATAAAAAGCTCCCACACACCAAATGCAGGATGAAAACGCATATAATGACGACTTGCTTGCCATACATTAAATTCACCTATAACCGATACACTGGCCGCGTTAGGGGCCCATACACAAAAACGCACGCCATCAATACCTTGCTGGTTAATAAAGTGCGCGCCCAAGTGTTTGTGTGCATGTTCTAAAGTACCTTCATTGAATAAATACATAGCATCAACGTCAAGGCTACTCGCAAAGCTATATTCATCATAAAAACACACTGTGGTATCTGCATATTCAACATTGCATTTGTAAGGCCCAACAGGCAAGTTATCCAATGTGGCAATAAATAGATCGCTATTGTTATAGCGTGTAGCTGCAAACTCATTACCTGCAATATTAAGCGTCACATTTTTAGCGGCGGGTAAAAACACGCGAATTTCGTAACCATTATTATGCGCATGCGGCCCTAAAAAACTAAAAGGGTCTTTAAAACGGCCGTTTTGAAGTGCATTTAACTGTGCATCGTAGTGACTGTGCGATGAGCCCTTCGGTGTTAGACTACTCATGTTCTTTCCTTATTGAATTAACGGCCGCTAAGATACTGGCATTATTTTGAAAAATTTCTTCGCTTGTATGAGTTAAAACACGGCGCCAGTTGGGATATTGCGTATCAGTACCGGGTATATTTACTGGGTACGTTTGTTTATCTAGATCATCAAGTTGAAGGGCAAATAAACGACTATCACTGTGTGCAAGCGCTTTGGCAAGATCTGCGTAAACATCCATGGCATCGCTTGTTTCATTAAGCTGTTTTACACTGTGAAAGCTTAAAAATCGCAGTAATCGTTGTTTTTCTTGTTGTCGTTCTTGCAATAGTTGTTGATATTGCTGAGCATCAATAAGCTGATGCTGACGTTTAATATCTAAATCATCTGCTTGCCACCAGCCGCAAAATGGCGGTACATCATGATTGGCTATCATAATTAAACAATGCTTAGGAAGTTGTTTTAATGGTAAAAATTCTCCATCGTGTTGTTTTTCAAAATAAAATAAACTATTTGAATAAATACCGCTTACAGCCAGTGCATGTTTGACCTCAGGTGGGACAATACCTAAGTCTTCGCCTATCACAATACACTGGTGCAGATGAGACTCTATTTTTAGAATTGCCAGTAAGTATTCAAAAGGGTAATACACATAACAACCATCCTGAGTATTGTTATTTTCAAAGCACCACCACAAGCGCCTAAGAGCCATGACATGATCAATGCGTAAACCCCCAACGTTTTGCATATTTGAACGAATAAGTGAACGGTAAAATGCAAAGTTATCGTTTTTTAATTGTTGCGGGTTGAGTGCAGGTAACCCCCAATTTTGCCCCGATTGCGCCCAAGGATCTGGTGGTGCTCCAACATTCGCGTTATTACTAAAAAGTGATTGCTGAGATTGATATTCAACACCGTCCCCTGCGCAACCAACAGCAAGGTCATTAATTAAACCTATTGCCATGCCTTTGTTTAAGCAACGCTGCTGACAATGGCTTAATTGTAATTTTGCTTGCCATTGTAGGTAGTAATCAAAAGTAGGATTGGCTGAATTGAGCGTAGTTAGGGTCTGGGCGTTTTGTTCGCAAAACTTTGCAAACTCATCGCGCCGAGAAGCGCTGCCATGTGCTTCGAAATGACTAAATAGCGCTTTAAATAATGCATATTTAACTGCACTTACTTTTTCATAATTGATAAACTGTTCATTGCTTTTTAAAAGCGCTTTTACCTCATCACTGTGTAACAAAGCATTTAACTGCGGATTGTTTTTAGCATCAGCTGATAATTCAACAGATATATATAAAGGGTTTAACAAAGCACGGCTATTAGGGCTATAGGGACTGGCTCGCTCACTTTGCTGGGCAAATAACAAATGTAATGGGTTAAGTAATATGTAGTCCATGTGCTGTTGTGCACATAAATCACATAGTTCTAGTAAATCATTAAAATCCCCTACACCTAGGCCTGCTTTGTTTTTAACTGTGTACAACTGCAGCGAAAGCCCAGTGCGCTTAGTGTCATCTACTTGAAAAACTTTTTCTGGGGTGGCCCACAATTGAACCTCTTTGCTTTGCTCTCCTACACTAACCTGCGCCTGATGGTAACCTACCGGAATCGCTCCTATGGGTACTGCTACTTCAATGTAGCGCACGCCGTGTGCATAGTAATCACCAGTAATGGACAAATTGTGTAAGTTCGCATGCTCAAAAGTGACGTTGAGCTGTGATAATGTAATAACTAAAGGTAAGTCTAGTTGACGCTCGTCGATGCGAATATAAAAAAGGTTATCAGTTAAATTAATTAAGCTGGTATCGGGTGCTAACTCTAACCAAGGCGCAACATCTAATTGATAATTAAGCTCTGTAATTTGCTGCTCATCATCCGTATTCACACCACAACATTGTAAGGCACGTTTGCGCGTGTCTTCGCTAAATATAACCTGCTCGCCCGTGTATTTAGTAAACTCATAACCAATACCGTGCAAATAACACAACTGCGAGAGTGCGTCCATTTACTCACCTTAATTTATGCGTTGAGTATCCACTATGCTATTTTCTGTGCCAAAACTATTAGGTAGGTAATCATCTGCTTGGTGGTCGTTGTCCCAAATATTACCATTAATTAAATATCGAAAATGAAACTGCTGATCAACCGGTAAGCGCTGTTTGCATTTAAATACCCCTTCTTTTTTATTAAGCTTCATGGGCACTGGTTGCCAATCGGTAAATTCTCCAAGCAAGCTTACTTGCTGTGCATCAGGATGGGTAAACTCAAAGGTAACTTCAGCTTCATTTTTTGTTTTAAAAAAACGTTTATTCAACATAGTAGGCTCCAACTAATCCAAAATGGGTACTTAATCTTTGCCACAGGGCCGATATAACACTTCAAAGGGCGATGTGGGGTGCATTTAAACATCAATAAACACAGATTATTCAAACAAATTTTTATTTACGCATTATTACAGTGCAAAAAAGTTTTTTAGCTGCACATATAAGGTGCGATTTCGATAAAAATTTCGTTTATTAATGACAAACTAATGAAAAGCAAGTATTGAACCACTTTAATCATTTTTTATTATTTATGATCAGTGTTCAAATCTAATGAGCAAAACTAATATAATATAAAATTCTTTCGTTATTGATGTGCTTAAGTAATAATACGCAGCATCTTATGTATCTGAAATAACAAAAATTTCATGTTGAAAAAAAGCATATTATTAACTACGTTAGTTGTTTTTATAACACTTGCCTCATTTGTAAGCCTTTCTGCGTATACCCTTTATAGTAAAAAGCAATTATCAGTAGATCCCAAATTAAAAGAAATTTCAGGTATTGAGTTTGATAAAAACAATCGTTTGTGGGCAATTAACGATGGCGGTGACGATCCGAAGCTGTATCGCTTAGGCGAAGATGGGGCGATTGAAAAAGAAATCCTAGTTACTAATGCTAAAAATATTGACTGGGAAGACATGACACAAAATAAATTTGGTCATTTTTTCTTAGGTGATTTTGGCAATAATAAAAACGATAGAAAGTGGTTAACTATTTATAAAATAGAAAATCCTATTGATATAAAAACAGAGACCACCGAAGCCGAAATTATTAAATTTACTTATCCTGAAATGGACGGCACCCCCATTAAACCTAACAAACGCAACTTTGATTTAGAGGCTTTTGTAGAGTACAAACGCCATTTATATTTATTTACCAAAAATAGAACCGAACCTTTCGATGGCATAACCAATGTTTATAAAGTGGGCGATCATGCCGCTAATTTTGATGCACAGCTAATTGATTCATTTCAAACATGTACAACCCTTGAAAAACTATGTTGGATCACATCCGCTGCGCTTAGCCCAGACAGAACTAAACTTGTACTTCTGGATTCGACCAGTATTTGGCTGTTCGAAAATTTTAAAGGAGATAAATTTTTCTCTGGTGATGTTTCTCGAATAGATTTAGGTATTGTTACGCAAAAAGAAGCCATCACTTTTTATGACGACAATACCCTTATCTTTACTGATGAAGAATTTAAAGGCTTAGTAGGTGGAAATGCATACGTAATAAAATTAAATGAAGCAAAAAAAACGATTATTAAAAAAGCACCCAAACCATAAGGGGTTTGAATAGCCACACTATTTGTAAGGTAAAGTTAGTGTACTGGGTGATTAAAGTGCTTTATGAACCTTTAACGCAGCATATCACCATTAAATGCGCTCAGCGCTTTTTCTACATCGATACCTAAAATAAGAACACCGGTATGCTCACCTTGCACCGTTTTTATAGGCACACTAAGCTGTACTTGAAAATGATGTGTTGACGCATCATATTTAACACTACTAAAGTGATACGCTTTAGACTGCTTATATACAAGGCTAAATTTACTCTCATCCCCCTGCCAATAATCGCTGGTCACTTTACTGATAGCCACATTTTTACCCTGCTTATCGGTCACTATAGTTTCTGTTATGACGCCATCGAACTGTGTTTCCCACTGCTTTAAATATAACGAGGCGTCAGTTAACAGCATATCATTTGCTACAACCTGCTGATGGGCTTTAACTTCCTTTACCCAGTTTTCATCGGCTAAATCAATTGCCTGCATGCTTAGTTTTACTAGGTTACTTTGCGCCACTGTATCAAAAATTATTGGGTGTGAAACTAATGCCCTTGTAGGCTCCGATAACTTATTTAAAATCTGTACTTGTTCGTCTTTAGATAATAAAAACGGTGCAGGGGCACATTGTGGAATAGTTTCGTCAAATTTTTCTAAAAAAGAGGGATATAAATCAATAAGTTTATTCGCTGCAAATACACCTAAAGGTACATAACGATAAAATGAGCGTTGATAAACACTCCCATCAATACCTAACTGTCTAGCTGTTTCATTAAAATCGTCTAAATCAAGTAATATTTTATCCACTCTATGATAATGAAGCACGTTGACTATTTCTTCGAGCGAGTTCATTTCAACTATTGAGGTTATATCTTGCGTTTTAAACCAATTAGCTTGATAACTACCATGCACAACGCCATATCGTAACTTTTTAGGATCTTTATTAACGCTTTCGGGGTGGGTAAACCAGTACCAATTTTCTAGATAAATAGGTGACGATAATTTACCATATTCGCTCATCTCTGATGTTAAGTGCGTTGTAAAGTAGCCATCTAACCTCTCATGCTTTACCTCACGACGAGCTCTAAGCCAAGGTAATGTTTGCAACTCAAAGGGGGTGTCCATGTTTTGTAATATGCATTCCACTTGATGTACAGCATTATCTGGCGTTGTAAGTGATACGTTAGTACCAAATTTTAAAGGTTCAGTAAGCGTTAAAAATGCAAAAAGTAAGGTTGCTGGCATAATCCGTTGCTGAATAATTAAATCTATCTGGCAAGTATAGTCAGCCCTATAAAAAATACATAATTTGAATACATTTAAATGTTAAATAAAATCAATAAGTAACATTAATGTATTATCATAGGTCACGTTAACGCTTAAATTTTGTTTCTAATATTACCGACGACGTAGTGCGCTCTACGCCATCTAAATTACCTATATCATCAAGTAAGTGACTTAGCTTTTCTAAATTTTGCGCTTGCACTACAGCGATTAAATCAAACTCACCACTTATTGCATAAAGCTGAGAAATAGCATCAATTTGTTTTAGCTCTAAATTGGTTTTGGTCGTGAGTTTTTGCATCACTTTTATAGACACATGAGCCGAGACCATACTACTTAAATACTCTTCACCGTAATCTACGCTATACCCTTTTATAACACCGGTTTCTTCAAGCTTTAACATACGACTTTGCACGGTAGAGCGCGATAAATTAAGCATGCGCGCTAAATCAGAAATACTTGCACGTGCATTTGTTTTTAAAATTGAAAGTAGCTTTTCATCTTGTGGAGTTATCATATTGCTTATTAATTTCGTTATTTTAACTTTTATTGTAATCATTTTTCACAAAATAGCACTGCAAATTTAACCTACAACCTTCGATAATAACCACCAATAACTAAAATCATCTAGCTAAAAAACGCTAACGTTTTTATTTTGCTAATCTTTATTCAATATTCACAATTTTTAGGTGTACATAATGCAAGTAACCAGAGACTTATTTAACGATGTAATGGTGCCAAACTACAACCCATCGGCTGTGGTTCCGGTGCGCGGCGAAGGGTCACGTGTGTGGGATCAAAATAACAATGAGTTTATTGATTTTGCAGGCGGTATTGCCGTTAATTGTTTAGGCCACTGTCACCCAGCGCTGGTGTCTGCATTAAAAGAGCAAGGCGAGAAAATTTGGCACTTATCAAATGTAATGACCAATGAGCCAGCACTGCGCCTTGCACAAAAAATGGTTGAAGCGACTTTTGCAGACAAAGTGTACTTTGCAAACTCTGGCGCAGAAGCCAACGAAGCTGCACTTAAACTTGCTCGTCGTTTTGCACTTGACGAGTATGGCGAAGAAAAGTCACAAATTATTGCCTTTAATAAAGGTTTTCATGGCCGCACATTTTTTACAGTAACGGTCGGCGGGCAAGCTGCTTACTCAGATGGCTTTGGCCCTAAACCTGGCGATATTATGCACTGTGATTACAACGATATTGCAGCATTTGAAGCACTTATTAGCGATAAAACATGTGCCGTAATGATGGAGCCTCTACAAGGTGAAGGCGGTATTATTTCACCGACCGACGAATTTGCTAAAAAAGTACGTGAGTTATGCACTAAACATAATGCCTTGCTAATTTTTGATGAAGTACAAACTGGGGTTGGCCGCACTGGCGATTTATACGCTTACGAAGGTTTAAGTGTAGTGCCTGATATTTTAACGACAGCTAAAGCGTTAGGTGGCGGCTTTCCTATTGGTGCAATGATCACTCGTACACATATTGCAGAGCATTTAAAAGTAGGGACACATGGCTCTACATACGGCGGTAACCCACTTGCTTGTGCCGTAGCAGAAGCTGCCTTTGATACTGTAAACACATCGGATGTACTCAACGGCGTTAAAGAGCGCGAGCAGTTATTCCGCGATGGTTTAAACGCTATTAACGAAAAATACAACGTATTTAGTGAAGTACGTGGTAAAGGTTTACTTATTGGTGCTGTATTAAACGAAAAATTTGAAGGCCGTGCCCGTGACTTTTTAGTTGCTAGTACTAACAATGGCTTAATGAGTCTAGTAGCTGGCATGAACGTGATTCGTTTTACCCCTTCTTTAGTTATTCCATTTGAAGACATTAAAGAAGGCCTAGCACGCTTTGAAAAAGCAGTAAGCGACGTAGTAAACGGCTAATTGACATAGGCGCGCCGCAAGGCGCGCTGTTGGAGAAAGTAATAAATGCAAGTATTACGCCCTATTACAAAAAAAGACTTTGCTGCACTTAAGCAAATTGCAATCGAATCAGGCCATGGTTTTACCTCACTTCCGGTGGACGATCAGCAATTAAAAGACAAAATAGACCGCGCCGAAAAAAGCTTTGCTAAAAATATTAATCAACCACTTGATGAAAGCTACCTATTTGTTTTAGAAGACTCAGAAACAGGTGAAGTGGTTGGCACAACAGCAATCGAAGCCGCTGTAGGCTTATCGGTGCCACTTTATCACTACCATTTAGGTAAAACCGTACACCACTCAGCAACGCTTAATGTTTACAATACCGTAGACATATTAAGCATGTGCAACGACTACACCGGTTGCTCTGAAATATGTACGTTGTTCTTGCGCGAAAATAGCCGTAAAGGCTTAACCGGTAGATTTTTATCACGCTCTCGCTTTTTATTTATGGCGCAACACAGCGAACGCTTTGCCGATACCGTCATAGCTGAAATGCGCGGTGTAAGCGACGAAGACGGTCATTCACCGTTTTGGCAATGGTTACAAGAACATTTTTTTAGCATTGAGTTTCCTCAAGCCGACCATTTAGTGGGTCTTGGCGATAAAGTGTTTATTAGTGAGTTAATGCCTAAATACCCTATTTACGTAAACTTACTCAGTAAAAAAGCCCAAGCAGTTATTGGTAACGTACACGATAAAACAAAACCGGCGCTCAAACTGCTAGAAAAAGAAGGGTTTGAACACCGTGGTTACGTTGACTTATTTGATGCAGGCCCAACCGTAGAAGCAAAGCTAGGTAATATTCGCAGTATTCGTGAATCTCAAGTATGCCCTATTACCATTGGCGAGCTGGAACCTATTAGCCAGCACAGCTCAGATACTTTAGCTATTTGTAATCAAGGTGTCAGTGGGTTTAGAGCAACCTTTACCCAGCACGCTCATTATAACCACGCTAAACACACATTAGTAATAAGCCAAGAAGTGGCTGATGCCCTCAAATTATCTCAAGGAGATGCAGCGCGATTCTTCCGCCTGTAAAACAAATATGAACACACACCTTATAAATAATCAATGGCACACAGGCCAAGGCCCCGCTTTTAGCTCTGTTAACCCAAGCAACGGGGAAATTGTATGGCAAGGCAATGGCGCAACCGCTGAGCAAGTAGATGCTGCAATCAATGCAGCTAGAGCCGCACAAATACAATGGGCAGATACGCCCATTGAGTCGCGCATTACCATACTTGAAAACTTTGTAGCGCAATTAAAAGAGCACAGCGAAGAATTTGCAGCCATTATAGCGCGCGAAACCGGCAAGCCACTTTGGGAAACACGCACAGAAGTAGGCGCTATGACAGGGAAAGTAGCCATTTCTATCAAAGCCTATAATGAACGCACCGGTACAACAGAAAACCCAATGCCAGGTGCTAAAGCCTTTATACGCCATAAACCACACGGTGTTGTGGCTATATTTGGGCCATATAACTTTCCGGGGCATTTACCTAATGGCCATATAGTTCCGGCTATTTTAGCGGGTAACACCGTGGTATTTAAACCGTCTGAGTTAACCCCTCACGTTGCTGAATTTACTTTATCACTTTGGTTAAAAGCAGGCTTACCAGCAGGTGTTATTAACCTAGTACAAGGTGAAGTAGAAACAGGTAAAGCACTTGCTTCGCATCAAAACATAGACGGCTTATTTTTTACTGGCAGCTCAAACACAGGCCATTTACTACATAAGCAGTTTGCAGGTCACCCGGGTAAAATATTAGCGCTTGAAATGGGGGGGAATAACCCATTAATAGTAAAAAATGTAGCCGATGTAAATGCAGCAGTGCACGATATTATTCAATCAGGCTTTATTACTTCTGGCCAGCGCTGTACTTGCGCCCGCCGCGTGTTTATTGAAAAGTCGCCCAATGGCGATGCCATTTTAGAAAAACTTATTAGCGCAACAAAGAACATTGTTGTTGACGACAGCTTTGCAAGCGAACAACCGTTTATGGGGGCGATGATTAGCGAAAAAGCTGCCCTTGGCATGGTTGCAGCGCAAGCTGCTCTAATAAACCAAGGTGCTGAGGTACTTGTTGAGCTTAAACAATTAAAAACAGGCACAGGCTTTGTCAGCCCAGGAATTGTTGATGTAACAAATGTAAGCAACCTAGCAGATGAAGAACACTTTGGTCCACTTATAAAAGTGTATCGATACAGCGACTTTGACAGCGCCATAGCAGAGGCTAATAACACCAGTTTTGGTTTATCAGCTGGCTTACTCGGCGATAACGAAGATGATTACAGCCACTTTTTAAAGCGCATTCGTGCCGGCATAGTAAATTGGAACCGCCCTATTACGGGAGCCACGAGTGCAGCCCCATTTGGTGGCATAGGTGCCAGTGGTAACCACAGAGCAAGTGCTTATTATGCCGCAGATTATTGTGCCTACCCTGTCGCCTCTGTTGAGGCCGATAAAGTAAACCTGCCACAAACTTTAGCGCCGGGCTTAGTGATCGAATAAGACAATAACCAAATTTAAGGATTTAACATGCACACTAACGTAAATACATTATTTGAAAACCTATGGGATAACTACTTAGCCGTTACGCCATCGGCAGATAAAATTCATGATCTTTTAGGTTCAACGCAAAAAGATGACATTATTAACGATCATATTGCGCTGCGTACCTTTAATATTGAAAAAGTAGGCCTAGAAAAACTAGCCGCACACTTTTTAGCATTAGGTTATACCGAATGTGGCGAATACCACTTTGAAGCTAAAAAGCTATACGCTAAACATTATGAGCATAGCGACCCTAAGCAACCTAAAGTATTTATTTCTGAGCTATTAGTTGAAAAATGCTCACCTGAGTTACAAGCTATAGTTACCAATATGGTAAACCAAATAGATGAAAACGCAGTAACTGCAGATAACTTTTTATACTCAGGCACCCATTGGCAAGTAAGTAGCGATACTTACAAGCAATTACTTGCTGAAAGTGAGTACGCAGCATGGATGTCGGCATGGGGCTACCGTGCAAACCACTTTACCGTAAATATTAATACCCTTGCTAAGTTTGATAACATTCACGATGTTAACAACGCGCTTAAAAACGCAGGCTTTGCGTTAAATACTTCAGGCGGTGAAGTAAAAGGATCTCCAGAGGTGCTATTAGAGCAATCGTCAACTCTTGCAGATGATTACGCTGTCACCTTTAGCGATGGCGAAATGCGTATCCCTAGCTGCTTTTATGAGTTTGCGATTAGATACCCTAAAGCCGATGGCGAGCTTTACACGGGGTTTGTTGCTGCCTCTGCTGATAAAATCTTTGAAAGCACTAACGCACGTTAAAAATAAAGCAGGTGCTATTATTTCAACCTAAAAAAAGCCCGTTTGGGCTTTTTTTATGACAATAATATTTAGAACATTTACACTAAGTTTTATGCCTGTATTTACTAAATTTTTGATTATCTTGCATGTGTTGCTTATATCACCTTCGATTCATGCAAATGAACCCCTTACATTACTCTCTAGAGCGAATGCGTCCACTGATGGCTTTTTAAACTCAGATAAAACGTTCGAGAGTCTGCTCAATCATACCATTAACACTAAATTGCAGTGGACCAATCAAGCGCGTTTAATCAAGCGACTTATGGGTAATGAAGCAGTATGCAGCTACGATATAATAAAAACGCCCGAGCGTGAAAAACATATTTTGTTCTCAACTATTCCAACCACAATTTACGAGCAACGAAAACTCTACGCATTTAAACGCACTTTACAAAGCTTTCCTGAACGAGTCTCTGTTGCAAAATTACTTGAAAAAGACTTTACCCTTGCCGTAGACTCAGGAACGAGTTATCAAAAACTTGAGCCTGTTTTAACAAAATATAGTGACCAAATTGCCGCGATCAGTTCTGAAGACACCAGCTCACAACTACCCCAACTCCTTATTCATAATAGAATAGACATGATTGTCGATTACGAGGTTAACGTACTCGGTGCACTCACCAGTGAGCAACTAAAACAAATAGATAGCCGTGAAATAGCTGAATTTCCAGAATTTGTTAATGGTTACTTTGCATGTAGTAAGTCAGCGCTTGGCGAAAAAGTAATAAAAACCATCAATACTTTAATGAACACCCCCGAAATTTACGACCGCTTACAAAAAAGTTTAAAGCAAGCCTATAGTGCTGATACATCTAGCGAAATGTTACTTGCTTATGCCAAGGAATACGTATATTCGACCTCTGATGAGTAAAATTAATCGTCACGATAACCCCACGCAATCAATGTAAGATCATGATATTTATTTAAAATAAATAATTTTAAAATTATTTAATATTTTTATTGCACTGCTCAAAAACCTACATTATTATCTCGCCGCTTCTTGATGATAGCCAATCCGAGTACATTACAAACCCCGTTTGTAGCAAGGCGATAGAGCAACTATCCAAGAGTGAATTTGACTGTGCATATGCACTATTGATCTCACTCAACCGACTCGTGGATACACCATAACCCGAGCGGTTGCTTAACTGACTCGGAAAACTATAATGGCTTTATCAACTCAACTACAAGACACCGTAACTAAAGTACCTGCAGTAGCGGTTGCAGCAAATCAAACAATTGATTATGTACAACCGACCAACATGCACATAGAACAACTTGCAGCCCAATTTGGCGCACCACTGATGGTGCTTGACTGCGAAGCTATACGCCACCAATACCGTGCACTTAAACATGCACTGCCTGGCGTTATATTACATTTTGCTTTGAAGCCTTTACCCCATGCTGCTGTTGTGCGCACTTTATTAGAAGAAGGCGCAAGCTTTGATTTAGCAACCAGTGGTGAAGTGGACTTAGTCGCTAGCCAAGGCGTGCCAAGTGAGCGAACTATTCACACACACCCAATAAAACGCGACAGTGACATTCGCGATGCACTTGCTTACGGCTGTACAGTGTTTGTGGTCGATAACATTAACGAGCTTGAAAAGTTTATTGCCTATAAAGATCAGGCTGAAATTTTAGTGCGCCTGAGCTTTCGTAATAAAGATGCATTTGCAGATTTATCTAAAAAGTTTGGTTGCAGCCCAGAAGCAGCGATTGACATTATTAGCTATGCACAACTGCTTGGTATTCGCATTAAAGGGTTATCGTTTCATGTAGGTTCGCAATCACCTAACCCTACTAAATACGTTGAGGCGATAAATGCATCGGCAAAAGTGGTTAAACAGGTGAGCGATCTTGGCTTACCAGCGCTAAGCACTTTAGATATTGGTGGTGGGTTTCCTGTGCCATACAGCGAAGGTGTGCTACCAATTGATGAATTTTGTGCGCCTATTAATAGCGCGCTGGCACAGCTACCAGAAACAATGCAAATTTTTGCAGAACCTGGGCGTTTTATTGTAGCAAGTAGCGTTACAAGTGTTGCCTCTGTAATGGGACAAGCAATGCGCGAAGGTAAAACATGGTACTACTTAGATGATGGCGTATATGGCTCCTTTAGCGGCTTAATGTTTGATGAGGCAGCTTACCCTATCGATAGTGCCAAACAAGACGGCGAGCGTTTTGAGTCGGTATTAGCAGGCCCAACATGCGACAGCATAGATGTAATAAGTGATTCAATTATGCTGCCAAAATTAAACAACGGCGATTTAATTATAAGCCGTATGATGGGTGCTTACACGCTAGCTACAGCAACCGACTTTAACTTTTTTAAACGTGCTGAAGTGGTTGTATTAAACGAGCAAGTACTCAGCCAAGCTTTAACCGGTTAAGAAAATAAGTTCCTCGCTATAGGTACGTTGGCTTGTACCTGTACACTTCAACGCAGTTGCTCATTCCAACTGCGTTTTTTTTGTAGACTAAACTACAAATTCAAGCTGTTCTACCCATCCGCTATTTAGTTGTTCTAAATGAGGCTTTGCTAATCCAAGTAGCAAAGCGTTTAGGTACAAAAAAAGGTTTAGTATCATTTAGGATTGCGATTACCCCCAAATTAGTAAACGATAGGGTAAAAATTATCGTTATCTCATTGTTTTTAAGATGATCGACCCTCACATATATATCGTAGCAAGTGTAAACGAGAGGGATTAAATATGAAAAATGAACTCGACAACAAACAGATACTCTCTGTCTATGAACGCATTCAACAACGTGGCAAACAAAACGATATTGGTAAACATTATCAAGGGGTTACGGCCTACTCAGACATTGATGGCTACACAATATACTTGGAAGGCAGCGGCGTATTATTACGCTTTGGGTTTCATAATGCTTACCACCTAGATTATGAACACGACAAACACAAAGACGACTTTTTAAAAAAACTATACAACATTGCTAACGAGGAATAATGCAGCCAAGACGCATTCGAAAACGTACCACAAACAATCAAACGACCACATTTATAAACCAGGTAATTGCTGAGCTGCAAGCGCATCCAGAAAAAATTGAGATCATACGTAAAAACCTAGACGAATACCGTGGACAAACCCACTTAAAACGCGGGTTTTTATTAGCTATAGAGCGTTTTGACTGGGTATTTGAGGCCAGTAACGATAGTAACTTTATTACCCAGCAAATTTTAGCTGACGATTACATAGGTAACCGATTAAGGCGCTATCCTTTATTATTTAAAGGGGTTATAAACAGCCCCTAATTCTCACCGTTTCTATAATCTCGCTCATGCGCCTAACTATTACTTTATTTTTTAATTAGTACACTAAGTAAACGCGTTTAGTAGCTATGTTTGCCCACTTAAAATACCTTTAGTACTCTAACTATTACCATTCTAACGAATATTTATCTTTTTTATTACCCACACCCCGTAAACAAATCCTTACTATTTTCAGAATTTAAAAAACTCACTTTAACACATTGTTTATATTTACCTTTTTCATAAAGAAAACACGCTAAGCTGAGTCATAAATTACCCCGTTTTTATTAATAATCCATCTACATCTTGGTATCTGATTGTTTACTTGCACCTTGAATTGTTAGAGCTATTACATTAAGCTTATCTTTATTGAACGTTCAATTAATAAAAATCATGCCTAAAGTCGGAATGGAACCTGTCAGGCGTCAGCAGCTAATTGACGCGACTATTGAGTCAGTAGCACAGCGCGGTTTACAAGGAACAACTATTAACACCATCAGTAAAAATGCAGGTTTATCATCTGGCATTATTAGCCATTACTTTGGTGGCAAGCAGGGGTTAATAGAGGCAACCGTTAGGTATTTGTTATCGAATTTAAAAAATGAATTAATTGAAAAAGTTGAGCCAACCACCAGCGCAATTGAGCGTTTGATGTTTATTGTTGAGGCCAACTTTGCCCTTGTTCAACAGCGCAACGACACCACGCGCACGTGGTTAAGTTTTTGGGCGCAGTCAATGCACGATAAAGAGCTGCACAGGCTGCAAAATGTAAACAGTAATCGCTTGCAAAGTAATTTAGCATTTTCTTTTAAGCAACTAATGCCCGTAAAGCAAGCAAAACAAGCTGCAGAACTTAGCGCCGCCATGATTGATGGCCTATGGTTAAGAGCAGTATTAAGTCAATCTGACGAAAACCAATTTAAACACAGTGAAACATTAGCTAAAAGCTATGTACATTCACTCATCAAGCAATATGGAGCCTAGCGTGACGACACCTGTCTATCAAAACTTTATTAACGGCCACTTTCTTGCAAACCAAAGTGGTGAAACTTTTGATGTAAAAAACCCTGCTACAGATGAAGTTATTTACTCGGTAGAAGTAGCCGATGAATTTATTCAAAACGCGGCTATCGAAAGTGCAAAACAAGGCTTTGCTCAATGGTCAAAAATGACCCCGATAGAGCGTAGCCGTATTTTATTAAAAGCGGTTGCTTTATTGCGCGAGCGTAATGACGAGCTTGCTTTAGTTGAAGTGCTTGATACAGGTAAACCAATGCAAGAAGCTAACTGCGTTGATATAGAAACAGGCGCAGATGTCATTGAGTACTTTGCAGGCCTTGCTCCAGCGCAAGTTGGCCAGCAGCAAATGGTTGGTGAAGATTTTTATTACACGCGCAAGGAACCACTCGGTATTTGTGCAGGTATTGGAGCATGGAACTACCCGCTGCAAATTGCGTGTTGGAAGTCAGGCCCTGCCCTTGCCGCAGGTAATGCGTTTATTTTTAAACCATCAGAAGAAACTCCTCTTGGCGCTATTAAACTAGCTGAAATTTTTGCTGAAGCAGGCGTTCCTGCCGGCGTGTTTAACGTGGTTCAAGGTGCCGGTGATGTAGGTCAGTGGTTAACCTCTCACAGTGAAATAGACAAAGTGTCGTTCACTGGCGAAGTCGGTACAGGTAAAAAAGTAGTGGCAAGCGCTGCGGGCACATTAAAAGACGTAACAATGGAATTAGGTGGTAAATCACCTTTACTAGTGTTTGAAGATGCCAATATTGAGCAAGCAGTCAGTGCTGCCATGCTAGGTAACTTTTATACGCAAGGCGAAATATGTACTAACTGTACTCGTATATATGTTCATAAAAATGTATATCAACAATTTATAGATGAGCTTAAAACACGTACTGAGCAAAATATTATTGCCGGCGACCCACAAGATTTAAATACTAACTTTGGGGCATTAATTTCTAAAAAGCACCAAGACTTAGTAATGAGCTACATAGAAAGTGGCTTAGCCGAAGGTGCAACGCTACTGACTGGCGGTACAACACTTTCTCCTGAATCAGCGCCAAATGGCTACTTTGTAGCACCTACGGTATTTACCGATTGCAACGATGATATGACCATTGTTAAAGAAGAAATTTTTGGCCCTGTTATGAGCGTGCTTGTTTTTGAAGACGAAGACGATGTGATTGCCCGTGCAAACGGTACACACCTTGGTTTAGCCGCAGGCGTATTTACTGGCGATATTAAACGTGCGCACCGTGTTATTCACCAATTAGAAGCCGGTATTTGTTGGATTAATGCTTATGGTAATTCACCTGCTGAAATGCCTGTTGGTGGTTACAAGCAATCAGGTATTGGGCGTGAAAATGGCATAGAAACGCTTGATCATTACACGCAAACTAAGTCTATTTATGTGGGCATGGCCGACATAGAAAGCCCATTTTAAGGGGGGTAACTATGAGTAACACATACGACTATATTATTGTTGGCGCAGGCTCTGCAGGTTGTGTACTTGCAAATCGCTTATCTGAAGATACAAACAATAAAGTGCTATTGCTAGAAACCGGTGGTAGCGATAAAAGTATATTTATAAAAATGCCAACGGCACTGTCTATTCCAATGAATACTGACAAGTACGCTTGGCAGTTTCACACTCAGCCAGAGCCGTACTTAGATAACCGTGAAATGCACTGCCCACGTGGTAAAGTGCTAGGCGGTTCATCATCAATTAATGGCATGGTATATGTTCGTGGCCACGCTAAAGACTTTGACGAATGGCAGCAACATGGTGCAAATGGTTGGGATTATCAGTCGTGTTTACCTTACTTTAAAAAAGCTGAAAGCTTTTATTTAGGTGAAAATGCGCATCGTGGTGGCAACGGCCCGCTTGGTGTTAATAACGGTAACGAAATGCAAAACCCGCTTTACACTACTTTTATTAAAGCTGGTGTACAAGCAGGTTACGCACACACAGACGACTACAACGCAGCTCAGCAAGAAGGCTTTGGCCCGATGCACATGACGGTTAAAGACGGTGTGCGCAGCTCGGCCTCACGCGAGTATTTAGACCCAGCTAAATCACGCAGTAACCTAACGATAATTACAGGTGCACTTGCACAAAAAGTGATTTTAGAAGGCAAAAAAGCCACAGGTATTGAGTACAAAGTAAATGGAGCAGTTAAAACTGCCCACGCTGCAAAAGAGGTTGTTTTAAGTGCAGGCCCTATTGGCTCTCCGCATATTTTGCAATTATCGGGTATTGGCGATAAAAATGCCCTTGAAAAAGCAGGTGTTGAGGTTAAACACCACCTACCTGGCGTAGGTCAAAACTTACAAGATCATCTTGAGTTTTACTTTCAATACAAATGTAAACAGCCAATTACTTTAAACGGCAAGTTAGGGCTTATTTCTAAAGGATTAATCGGTGCTAAATGGCTATTAACTCGCAAAGGGCTAGGTGCCACAAACCACTTTGAGTCGTGTGCGTTTATTCGCTCAAAACCTGAGGTAGAATGGCCAGATATTCAATACCACTTTTTACCAGCGGCGATGCGCTACGACGGGCGCAGTGCATTTGCGGGTCATGGTTTTCAGGTACATGTGGGCCACAATAAACCAAAAAGCCGTGGTAGTGTCACCATTCAATCAGCTGATCCTGAGCAACCGCCAAAAATACTGTTTAACTACTTGCAGCACAAAGACGACATTGAAGGTTTTAGAGCATGTGTGCGCCTAACTCGCAACATTATTGAGCAAAGTGCATTTGATGACTACCGCGATGAAGAAATTCAACCAGGTAAACATATTCAAACCGATGAAGAAATTGATGCCTTTGTACGTCAAGCGGTTGAGAGTGCTTATCATCCGTCTTGTTCATGCAAAATGGGTGAAGATGAAATGGCAGTAGTTAATTCAAACACTCAAGTGCACGGTATTGAAGGCCTACGTGTTGTTGACTCGTCAATTTTCCCAACGGTACCTAATGGTAATTTAAATGCGCCTACCATTATGGTTGCGGAAAAAGCAGCAGATATCATTTTAGGCAACACTCCTTTACCAGCAACGTCTGTAAAGGTTGCTATGAGTGATAACTGGAAAACTACGCAACGAAATAGTGAGATTTAATTAAGCCATAGCGTGCTTAACACTGTGTTAAGCACGTATAACTTGCAGTGGCTCACAGCGTAAATTGGTTACGCCGTGTTTGTGCAAGAAATAAAACAAAAAACGGAGAACTTATGAGTTACTTTTATTCATTTTGGGAGGGCGATAATGACTATATGGCTTAGTGCTGGCATTATATTTACGCTACTTGCTGTTATTACCATCTTATTCAAGTGGGGTAACGTACGCGTAGTAGGCGTGACACCAGTGAGAACATTTACCTTTATTGCTATCTTATTTACCTCAGGCCTAGACGTTGGCCTAATTATGTTTCCATTAACTGAATTTGCAGGTTATGCAGACATAAAAGCAAGCCCAGAATACGCGTTTGCAAACCCGCTGGCTATTGAGTTTGGCTATTGGGGATTCTTGATCTGGGGATTTTATTTTCTTACGTGCTTTTATTTCTGTGTAATAGAGCCCAAAGTTAAATTTTTCGAAATTACATGGGTCAAGTTTATAAATAACGTTGTTATTATTGGTACATGTGCTTTTACCGCTTACCTACTACTTTCTAACCTACCCTGGTACTTGCCTGAGCTTGGAGATGGCTCAAGCGTTATACCTACTTTTTACTTTATCGTATTTGCTGCGATCTGTTTTGCTGTTTATTCTAGTACAGATATTAAATACGTACGTTTTTTAAGTATCTCAACAACGTGGTTGTTCATTGGTCTTATTGCATTCATGTGGGCTGCTGCATTTATATTTGGCGAAAGCGAAATATCAGCATTTACAAATAATCTAGCCGCCATTGGCACTTATTTTGCCAATATTAATGAATTTGTTTTACCACTTAATGACTACCATGAATTTTATCTATTTTGGTGGTTTGCGTGGAGTATTATGATTGGCCAATTTACAGCACGCTTTGTAGGTGGACTTAAAACGTATCAAGTATTAGCTGCAATGCTTATATTCCCATCTATACCAATCGCGATTTGGTTTAGCGTACTGTATCACTACCACGAGATGGGTATTTCTACAGCAGGCATTAAAAACTTTGCCATGGTATTTGTTGGTATTGTGTTTGTTATTAACTCGCTTGATTCACTAATACGTTTATACACAGATAACCTTAACCTAACGGTTAAACGTTTAGGTAAGATGAACTATATGCTGCTGAACATTGTTGCACTTTCGTTATTAACGCTATTGTTTAAGCTAGAATTTTTGCAAATTCAATGGGTTGGTGCGTTAGTAATTGGCTTGTTTTTTAGCTGTGCCGCATTTATTGGCTATAGCAAGTTTAAAACCGTCAACGATATAGACAGCTCACCAAAAGCAAACAAAATCGATTATACAAAAATAGAAACTGTACACTAGGAACATCAACAATGAATAACAAACTAAAACAACTTGTAGCTGTAATACCCTTTGCGCTGTTATCAACAACAGCCGCAGCTAATTGGTCTACAACGATAACAGCAGCATCTGACTACACGTTTAATGGTGTAACACAAACTGATAGCGATCCAGCCATTCAAGCAAGCCTTGATTACGCCTTCGACAGCGGTGTATACGCGGGTGTGTGGGCATCTAATGTAGACTTTGGTGATGATACTGACTTTGAGCTTGACGCTTACCTAGGCAAGTACGTGCAACTTAATGAGCAAATTAGTGCTGATTACGGTATTGCCTATTACACATACCAAGGTAACAACAGCGATGGTAACTACGCAGAAGCCTACACAAAATTTGGTTACGCAAGTGAATATGGCCAAACAGAGCTTAATTTTTGGTACAGCTGGGATTACTTTGGTACAGGTGCAGGGCATGTAATTTCAATGATTGCGCACACCTTTGAGATTGCTCCAAATCATGCAATTCGTGCAAGTTTTGATATTTCTAACTCACTTGATGGTGAAAAGTGGGCATGGGATGTTAACCAAAAGAAATCATACAAACATTACCGCTTAGCGTATCAAACTAGCTACGAAGGCTTTGGTATTGAGGTTGCCGCTGAAGATACTAGCTTAGATTATGATTACGCTGATGAGCGTATTGTGCTTGCTATATCACGCACATTCGACTTGTAAAATTGTAGTTGTTAGATTCTACAAACAAAAATGCCACTTTAAAAAGTGGCATTTTTTTAACTGAATTTTAAGGCTGCACGCTTAAAAAATTTTTTTGGCTAAACACATTACAAAGTTTGATATTTCGTCGACAAATTGCTGCGCCATTGAATACGAACGTAAATCGCTTATCGGTAGTGTAACTATTGAGTAGTCTAAACTACGCAAAAGCTTTTGATTACCTATCAAACAGTTTTAACCTTCTATTTCCCAGGCACTGGTCCCCGCTGCAGATAAATTAGCGGTATTTTTACGCAGTACTTTATTACCAACATTAATAGAAGATTCTGGACGGCTGACTAAGTAACCCTGCACAGAGCTCACTCCCATGCGTTTTACAAGTTCAAATTGCTCAATTTCTTCTACGCCCTCAGCCACTATTTTTAGTCCTAATTTTTGACCCAGTTCGCTAATGGTATTAAGAATATCATTGTATTTGGGACTTTTATCGGCTTGAGAAATAAACGAGCGATCTATTTTTATTACATCAATAGGTAAGTCTGCTAAAGTACTTAGCGAACTAAAGCCGGTACCAAAATCATCTATTGCTATTGTCACACCTTCGTCACGAAGACGCTCAAGCTCATCTATCATACTTTTACTGGCATGAATAAACGTAGATTCCGTTATTTCTAGCATTAAAGAATGTGATGGAAGGCCTGTGTTTTTAAGGTTTTTCATTATCCAATCGTACACTGAGCGGTGCTTTAATTGTACGCCTGATACATTGACTGAAATTTTTACTTTGCGCATACCCGCATTATGCCATGCCGCCATTTGCCGACACGACTCATGCATGATCCAATCGCCAAGTTCTAAAATAAGGTTAGACTCTTCGGCAATAGGTATAAACTCCACCGGTGAAATCATCCCCTCTATAGGATGCTCCCAACGGATCAATGCCTCAAAATAATCTATCATGCAATCTTGTACATGAACAATAGGTTGAAAAGACAAGTAAAAGTCTTTACACGCGACCGCTAAACGCAACTCTTCTAGTAAATAATGGTAGCGGCGCATCTTATTACCCATTTCTGGCGAGTACACTTTGAAAATACCTTTACCGTCGCTTTTGGCACGGTACATAGCTACATCGGCTAGTTGCAATAATGCCTGTGGTGTCGATGCGCTCTCTGGGTAGGCCGCTATACCAATGCTTGCACTAATTTTTACTATTTTATTGCCTAGTACAAAGTCCTTTTCAAGTTCACTGAGGACATGCTTGGCAATATCAATCACGTTATTATCATTAGCAACGGATTCAATAAAAATAGAAAACTCATCACCACCTAAGCGTGATAAATTTTGTTCTAACTGATTAGCGCCATTTATATTACTTAGCTTATGATGGCGTAATACATTGGCTAGGCGCGTAGCAACCTGCACCAAAATTTCATCACCAAAGCTGTGACCAAACGAGTCATTAACTTGCTTAAAGCCATCTAAGTCAATAAATAATAACGCACACTTAAGCTGCTCTTCGTCAGTAAAATTAATGTGTTTATCAATATGCTCAATATAAGCATGGCGATCAATCAATAAGGTAAGCTTATCTTGGCAGATACTGGTTTGTGTTTGCTTTAAATAATTAGCGACATGGGTATTTAATGTGTTTATTGATTGGCTTAAATTACCAAGCCCTGATAGGTTGTGTTGTAGGGGCTGTAAGTTAAAGGCAACAAGCAATTGATTAGCATTGTTATTTAGCTGTGCAATTTGTTGCTGATAAGATATTTTTCTACGCTCTTTACGAATAATTGTAAAGCCAACAAATAATGCCATGCATACCAATATAAAGTTTATTGGCGAGGTTAAGGTCATTAAAATAAGTTTTGTTGCGTTTGCAGCCACAAATTCGGTGTCGGTCGTTTTAACTAATAAAAAATCGGCAGAGGGTTGATGTATTAAATAATGCCCGTTTAATAAAGGGTTATACCAAGGCGCCATTTCGAGCGTTGTATCTACAATATCAAAATGACGTAAATCTATGTCAGAGTTAAATAAATTAATGCGGTTTATTTGATTTGTTAGTTCGATGTTTAAACAGAAACAAAACAATAAAAAAACAAAAAAAATGCTGCCTACGGGTTTAAATTTATTCATCAAAAAAATCCATCTAAGTTACCCATCCTATATACCCGTTACTAAAAGTCGATTGTATCGCCTATTTTTAGTGCTAGGCAAGCTGATACGCAGTACTAATGTATTGAAAAAATAGAACTAAGCTCACAGACAATCAGTTTTTATGCTTAATAATTAGCTTATTATAGGGTGCGATGAATAAAAATAAACCACTTTGTTAAGTTACACCATATAGATTTTCAACTTATAGCTGCCATGCGTAACTCACTTTTGTAAAAAATGTCCGCTGCTCTCTTTCAACGTGTTTTAGGAAGTCATCTTGATAACTTTTATCTGAATACCCTAAGTAAAATAATGTTTGTGCATTAATTTTGTATGAGTAAACCAATTGGCTACCGTAGTCTTTATTAATACGGCTTACTTGGTAAAAATAGGTATCTTTATTTCTATCAATATCTTCAAATTGTAATATTAACTTAAGCATAGCGCGCATGCTGAATTTATAATAGAGCCTAAAGTCTAATAAGTTAGCGGTATAAACTCGTTCACCACCCGGGTTGTCTAAAACGCTGTAGTTATGCTTAGCATCCACTTGCCAATGATCGTTTATATCCCAAGTGAATTGCGTTTGTGTAGCATACGAATCACCAATTTGCTCATTTGCGTAATCTATACGGCTGCCATACTCACCATAAAACGATAGCCATATATTATTTTTAGGTTTAAATCCGGTATAAACAAAACCAATATTTTGATTATAAAAAGTATCGTTGTAATTTTCATAACGATGCACTAATCCGATTTCAAAAATGGACTGTTTTTGCCCTTTTAATGATATAAACCCTTGATATTCTTCTTCAAGTAAATCACCATTTTGAGCCCATGTTTTGTCCCAATCAGCTTCATAGGACCATGACGTTAATAGACCAGACTTATTTGCATACCAAGTTTGCCCGCCTCCAAAGCCTACATTCTCGTAATCTACTTTCTCTTGGTAACCTAAGTCAGTACGATAGTCTTTACCTATGCTTTCGTAGCTAGCAAATAAATTGTAGTCACGCTTATCTCTTGTGAACTCAATAGCATACGCCTCATCAGATTGATTTTTTGATAAATTATAGTTACTTGTTAAAAAATCAGAGTTTTTAGAATCTGTTGTAGCCACTTGGTAGGTCAGCAGATCTGATTGATTGAACCAATAACTACCATCAACAGAAAGTACTGTATTGTGATACTCATCGTTTTCGCGGTGCGTCGTAATTAAGCCTATTGTACCTTGTTGGCCAATATCATATTGATAACGCGCCGCCGCTGAATGGGTTTTATCTTCTAAAATAGCAAAGCCAGAGCCTTGGTTTGTAGGCAGTAATATAGTGCTATTATTGTCATCAACATACATAAACGCATAGCTGTGCTGCCCAGTTTTACCTGTTAATTTAGCCCCTATTTCAGGCTCTGCAATGGTGCGGGTATATAATAGTTCAAACAAGCTGCTTTTAAAGTAGGATGCACCATCTAAAAAAAATGGCCTTTTTTCAGCGTAATAAATCGAGTAAGTGGTGTTTACATCAAGCTCTAATGCATCACTCTCTATTTGCGAAAAGTCGGGGTTTATAGTGGCATTAACCACCGCATCTTGCGTGACTCCCCAACGTAAATCTAGACCCGCTTCGGTGTCTATATCGCCATTATCCCACTGCCCTGGCAAGCTTGATTTCGAATCATGTCTAAGTGCTGTCAGTGTGGGAGTCAGTTGTAAGTTTTTACTGGCTTTTAAATTTTTAAACCCCTTTAATTTATCAAACTGGCACAAGCTACATTTTATATCGCGATCAAACCCCATATTTGAAAGCTGGTAAAGTACATCACGTTGGTAATTTCGCATAAGGGCAAAGCCCCATGTTAAATCTGTTTTATTTTCAGGAAATCTAAGTGCTTTAAAAGGTATGCGCATTTCAACCACATACCCTTGGTCGGTAATTTTACCTGCACTATCCCATATTGCATCCCACGAGGGGTCCGACTGCCAGCCGTCAGTATCACTCATTCGGGTATCCCCTTGTGCACCAAGGGGGTTTACATAAAACTCGTAAGCTGAGCGTTCATCGTTAAAAGTATCAATAATTAAAATGACCGTGTCATCTTGCCAAAGCGTATCCCTGTCACGTAGTGAAGCCGTTATTTCACTCGGCTTAGGATCTTCAGCAATAAAGGCAACATATAAATTTCTCCCATCTTCATACATATAAGCATCGGTTTTAACTGGTGGGGTGCCTTTTTCGTTAGGCTCATCTTGAAAGGCTAAAGAAACGAATGTGGCATTTTGCCAATGTGGTTCATCCAATACGCCATCAACAGTAATATCGGTATTAATATGTGATAACGCATACTGCGTTTTATCAGCGGCCACGATAGAAGTTGTATACGAAAGTGAAAATAAGAGTGTAAATAAAACACTGAAGTGTTTTTTTATAGTTATTAAATACTGCATAAACATCCATTTAGAAAACACTTACCTTAAAAAGGTAAATTAATTCACGCAGTGTAATTTAAGTTGATACATTTGTTAATATCTTGATACTAAAAACAGTGGTTTTTTTAACTAATTAATATTAAAGGCTTAATTTAAATGTTAGGTTTCAATTAACTCAAGTTTATTGGCAACGCCGTTCCATTTATCTGCATCATTTGGGGCAGGCTTTACCTCAACAATACGTGGCCACACTAATGCAAGCTCTGCATTAAGCTCTGTAAATTCTTTTTGATCTTCAGGTAGCTCATCTTCTTGAAAGATTGCTTCAGCTGGGCACTCAGGTACACATAATCCACAATCTATACAGTCTATTGGGCTTATAGCTAAAAAATTAGGGCCTTCGTAAAAGGCATCTGCAGGGCATACTGCCACACAATCTGTGTATTTACATTTAATACAGTTTTCGGTGACCACAAACGCCATAATTGTTTAAACCTAGTAGTTAAATATTTAGAGCGCGGATCATACCCAACCTTATTAAAAACACAATAAATATGTGCCATATGTGAGCAATTTAACGTAATATACCCGCCCTTAATGTATAGCCATTGCGTGCCCTACACTGCTTATTGTGAGCGGATACCATTACCGCTAAGACACCTAAAAGAGATAATAATGATACGTTTAACTGAGATAAAGCTGCCGCTTGATCACAACGAAGATGCGATTGGCCAAGCCATAGTCGATAAACTAAAAATACAGCCTGAGCAATTACACAGCTACAATGTGTTCAAACGTGGGTACGATGCCCGTAAAAAAACGGCTATTATGCTTATTTACACTCTCGATATTGAAGTAGATAACGAAGAGGTGCTGTTAAACGCATTTGCAAAAGATCAGCACGTAAAACCTGCCCCAGACACCTCATATAAATTTGTTGCACAAGCCCCCGTTAATCTTACCGAGCGCCCTGTTGTAATAGGTTTTGGACCATGTGGATTATTTGCAGGTTTAGTACTGGCTCAAATGGGGTTTAAGCCAATTATCTTAGAGCGCGGTAAAGAAGTGCGTGAACGTACCAAAGACACCTTTGGTTTTTGGCGAAAACGTACCCTTAATACAGAGTCTAACGTGCAGTTTGGCGAAGGGGGTGCAGGTACATTTTCAGACGGTAAACTATACAGCCAAGTAAAAGACCCAAAGCATTACGGCCGAAAAGTTATCACCGAATTTGTAGAAGCTGGCGCACCAAGTGAAATTTTATATGTAAGTAAACCACACATTGGGACGTTTAAACTGGTTACCATGATTGAAAAAATGCGCGCGCGTATTATTCAATTGGGTGGCGAAATCCGCTTTAGTACCCGCGTAGACGACATTCATATAGATGATGGACAAGTAACCGGCTTAACACTGTCAAATGGTGAAAAGCTAAATACCCGCCATGTAGTACTTGCAGTGGGGCATAGCGCCCGTGACACCTTTAAAATGATTCACGATAAAGGCATTTATGTAGAAGCTAAACCGTTTTCAGTGGGCTTTAGAATCGAGCACAGGCAATCGATGATTGATGAGTGTCGCTTTGGGCCTAACGCCGGTAATCCCATTCTCGGCTCTGCTGATTATAAGCTTGTTCACCACTGTGATAACGGTCGCACTGTTTACAGCTTTTGTATGTGTCCCGGAGGTACAGTTGTCGCCGCCACTTCAGAAGAAGGCCGCGTAGTAACAAACGGTATGAGCCAATATTCGCGTAGTGAACGCAATGCAAATAGCGCTATTGTAGTGGGTATTACTCCAGAAAAAGACTTCCCTGGTCACCCGCTAGCTGGCATTGACTTGCAGCGTAAACTAGAAGAACAAGCCTATGCATTAGGTGGTAGCAACTATGATGCACCAGCACAATTAATTGGCGATTTTTTAAAAGGAAAAGCATCGGGCAATTTAGGTGATGTACAACCGTCGTTCACACCAGGCATAAAGCTCACCGATTTATCTAAGGCACTTCCGCAATTTGCAATTGATGCAATACGCGAAGCTATTCCAGCCTTTAATAAGCAAATTCGTGGCTTTTCAACTAACGATGGTTTATTAACGGGTGTAGAAACCCGTACATCGTCACCTATTAGTATAAAGCGCGATAAAAGTTTCCAAAGTATCAATACCAAAGGTTTATACCCAGCGGGTGAAGGCGCAGGCTACGCAGGTGGGATATTGTCGGCAGGTATTGACGGTATTAAAGCGGCTGAAGCCGTTGCACTTTCGATGATTGAAAACGCTTAATCCGATTTTCAAGTTATTTACCGAAAGCCTCACTTTGTGAGGCTTTTTTGTGCTAAATGTATAATAAATAACAATTAGCGGCTTAATAGAATGACCAAAACAACCATTATTTCTTTAATTTGTGTGCTTTGCATATTTAGTGCTAAAGCAAATAATTTAAAAACTATAGAGCAAATTCACGCAGCCTATAAAAACAAAACGACAAATGCACAACACGTTACACAAGCTTATATAAACCGAATAGAAAAACTCAACCCACACTATAACGCTGTGATTAATATCGATCCCTCAGCTATTGAACAGGCTAAAGCGCTAGATTTACTCTATGCAAATTCTAAATGGGCCGGGCCACTTCACGGTATACCCGTTCTACTTAAAGATAACATAGAGACCAAAGGTAAATTACCAACTACTGCGGGCTCTTTGGCTTTAAAAAACAATATTACTAATAAAGATGCTTTTGTAGTTAAAAAACTACGAGAAGCAGGTGCTATTATTTTAGGTAAAGCAAACTTAAGTGAATGGGCCAATTTTCGGTCTTCGTACTCTTCTTCTGGGTGGAGCGCAGTAGGTGGACAAACACATAATGCTCACGATAAAACTAGAAACCCGTGTGGCTCTAGTGCTGGCTCTGCAGTGGCCGTAGCACTTAACTTTGCACCAATTGCACTGGGTACAGAAACCGATGGCTCTATCACCTGCCCCGCATCAGTTAACGGTGTATATGCTATAAAACCAAGCATGGGCCAAGTATCACGCAATGGAGTTATTCCCCTTTCAAGCAGCCAAGACACTGTTGGGCCTATGGCTCATACCCTAAAAGATGCGCTACTGGTGCTTGCAGTATTACAAGGCGAAGATAAAAAAGATGTATCAACACATGAGTTTGTTTTAAATTCAAAACAGTTAACGGCTAAATCAACACTTAAAATTGGTGCGCTACCAAGTGATAAATTTACCATTCAAACTCAGCAACTTTATAAAAAGAAATTAAATGCGCTTAAACAAGCAGGACATACCGTTACTAAAATAGAAGTAACCGACAATCTAGATACTTTATTCGCGGATGAATACTACATTTTACTTTACGATTTTAAAGCTGAAATAAACCATTACTTATCTAACACACCAAAAGAAGTAAAAACTAAAAGCTTAGAGGCACTCATTAACTTTAATAATCAAAATAAAGAAACAGAAATGCCCTACTTCGGACAGGATATACTTACTCAGTCACAGGCAATTGATTTAACAAATAAAGATAAATACCAGCGTGTTAAAACACGCTACCGTGCACTGGCTAAATCAGCAATTACTAATTTATATAAAAATAATGATATAGATATCGTTATTGCACCAACACTATCACCAGCGTGGAAAACCGACCTCATTAACGGTGATAATTTTAAAGGCAGCAGCAGCTCTTTGCCCGCAATAGCAGGCAGCACTCATATAACACTCCCTATGGGCAAGGTAAGTAACTTACCGGTTGGGTTATCTGTTATTGCTAACATAAACCAAGAGCAAGCTGCGTATACATATGCTGAAATAATTGATAAAACACTTTCATTAAATACAAAAAAACCTGAGTAAACTCAGGTTTTTTTTAATTAAAATTCGCGTTTTAGCTTACTTTTTAAGGGTAAGCTTGGCGCCTTTTAAGCTTTTACGCACATTGGAAATACGTGAACGGTTAACTGCACGCGCTTCGCCAGTTGCCTGGCCTGATGGCTTATTAGTTCGACTACGACGTAAGTGCGCTGGCTTTTTGCCAATTTTATCAATCAGCACATCGCGGCTACTTACTTCATAACCTTCTAAATAAACACGCTTAATTTTTTGGCCAATTAACGACTCTATTTCGAATAAAGTGCTTTCTTCTTCACGGCTTACAAACGAAATCGCTTGGCCTTGACTACCTGCTCGGCCTGTACGGCCGATGCGGTGAACGTAATCTTCAGCAAGCCAAGGTAAATCAATGTTTATTACACGTGGTAAACCTTCAATATCAATACCACGTGCAGCAACCTCAGTCGCCACTAAAACACGGACTTTACCTTCTTTAAACTCACGAAGTGCGCGTCGGCGGTTACCTTGCGATTTATCACCATGACAAACAGTGGCAGATATACCATCAAGGTTAAGCTCTTTAACCAGCTCATCCGCTGTTTCTTTCATGTTTACAAACACAAGCACCTGCTGCCAGTTCTTTTTACCAATCAGCTCAGACAAAAGCTCTTGCTTACGGCGCTCTTCAACCGGGTACACAACGTGTTTTACCGTGCTTGCCGTGCTGTTTGTTTGATCAACACGTACAATTTCAGGCTGTTTTAATACTTTTGCCGCAAACTGCTTAATAGCCGCTGGGAACGTAGCTGAGAAAAGTAAAATTTGGCGCTGCTCGTCACAACTTTTAATCACACTTTGCATATCATTAATAAAGCCCATATCAAGCATACGGTCAGCTTCATCAAGCACTAAGTGTTTAACGCTTGCTAGGCTTACATTACCTAAACGAATATGATCAAGTAAACGCCCAGGCGTTGCAACAACAACATCTACACCATCTTTTAATGAATTTGCTTGGCCTGCGGTATTAACACCACCAAACAAGCTCACTACTTTTAAAGCGGTATATTTTGCATAAGCTTTAAAGTTATTAGCTATTTGCTCTGCAAGCTCACGCGTTGGCGCAAGTACTAATGCGTGAGGCGCATTGCTAGTGTTTAGCTCAGATTCAGTTAATTTTTGAATGATAGGTAAAGCAAACGCTGCCGTTTTACCCGTGCCTGTTTGGGCACTTGCTAAAACGTCTTTACCTTTACGAACAGCTGGAATTGCTGAACGCTGAATGGGCGTTAGGGTGTGGTAATTAAGTTCGTCTAACGCCTGAATAAGTTCAGGGGAAAAACTAAAAGATTTAAAATTCATGCTGTATAACCTGCGGCCACATTTATCAAGGGCCGCAAATTATACAGCAAAAACGCGTCAACAGTTAGT
>NZ_CAWUKC010000020.1:0-49525 GCF_963922945.1 uncultured Pseudoalteromonas sp.
TCGACCAATGGATTAAAAGTCCACTGCTCTACCAACTGAGCTAATGACCCGCTCTGTGTGCTTAATAAAAGCGTGTGCGTAAATCCGCCGATTGAACCACTCTTTAATAAAGAATGGTGGGTCATGATGGACTTGAACCATCGACCAATGGATTAAAAGTCCACTGCTCTACCAACTGAGCTAATGACCCGCTCTTTTTGCCGCATTTTGAGTGGGGTAACCATTCGTTTGCTGCGGGCGCTTATAATACTTATTTATAAAATGAGTGCAACCGAAAATGTCTCTTTTTTTTAGTTTTTATGCCTAGGTGAGCAAAATTAAAGCGTTTGTGCTCAAACTACATGCAAATACAAGATCCGCCGAGTATTTCTATGTAGTTTAAGCTACAAATTAGCCAGTTCACTACACCCTAATTAGCCAAACGCTCGGTTGCTAGTTTTGCAGCAGTTGTACTTGGATATTGGTTAATTAGATCACCCAATATTTTTTGTGCTTGTTGGTTTTGCCCTTGCTCTTGTAAAAGCGTACCTAACTTTAACATTGCATCTGGACGTTTATTTGAGTTAGGAAACTCATTAACCACCACTTTAAAGTGCTCGCTTGCTTTTACACCATCATTTTTAATGGTCAGCAACTGCCCTAACCAATAGTGTGCATTAGAGGCATACACAGAGTTAGGATAGGTCGTTAAAAATGTTTGAAACTCAGGAATAGCTTGATCGTAGCGTTTATCTTTCATTATTAGCGCTACAGCACGCTCATATGCTTCGTTTTCAGATAAATCACTGCTATAGGTTTGCGCATCGCTCGATTGCGTATAATCGGTTGCAGGCGTAGTAGCTGGTTGTGTATAAGCTTGGCTTACACGGTTTTCTATTTCTTGATAAAGCTCACGTTGGCGCTGAAGTACTTTTTCAAGTTTATAACTTTGCTCTTCAGTCACACCGCGAATTTGGCTTACTTCATCTTGGAGTAAATTTAGTTGTTGCTGTAATTCAACTTGTAATAAGTTTCGTGATCGCATCATGTTTTCTAGTGACGCTAAACGCTTCTCTACGCTCGACTGTGAACTTGCAGCTTCTGAAACAGGAGCGGGAGCAGCCAAAACTTGGGTGCTCCCGCTCAATATCATGGCTGCCAAAATAATTTTCGGCTTCATAATATCTCTTATCTTAGTAAACTAGTACCGCACGGCGGTTTTTAGCGAAAGCAGACTCAGTGCGAGATTTAACCATTGGTTTCTCTTCACCGTAGCTAACTACTGACATTTGGCTAGCAGAAACACCTAAGCTTTGTAGGTATTTTTCTACCGCTTGGCCACGGTGCTCACCTAGTGCAATGTTGTACTCTGGCGTACCGCGTTCATCAGCATGGCCTTCAATTAATACTTTTACTGAAGGGTTTTGAACTAAAAATTCGGCGTGTGCACGTAATAACTCAGCGTACTTGTTTTCAACAGTTGCTTTATCGAAGTCAAAGTAAATAATTTGCTCTTGACGAAGCGCTTCGTATTTCTGACGAAGTTGCTCTTCAGCTTGTTGTTCAGGTGAAATTGTTGCTACTTCAACTGTATCCGTGTTTGTTGATTGCTCAACTGCACTTTGGTTAGATTGGTTAGCTGCGCCTTCATCAATATCTGACGATGAGCTACAAGCGGCTAATGTCATTACTGGCACAGCGATTAGCAGGCCTTTAAGTACTTTGTTAAGTTGCATTGAGTAGATTCCTATTTTTTGAGTAAACCAGCAAATATTACTGTAAATATGGCGACCAAGCTGGTGCCTTTACTTGTCCGTCTAGCACGGGTAAACGTGCTTTAAAGCGACCGTCCATCGATACCAGCGCGAGTACCTGTTTATTATTATGAAGCGTGCTATAAATGATCATCGAACCATTTGGCGCTATGCTCGGTGATTCATCAAGGCGCGTTCGTGTTAATACTTGAAACGCACCTGTAGCCAGCTCTTTCTTAGCAAGATGGTACTGCCCATTGGTGCGGTTAACCATCACTAATTCTTTACTGTCTGGCGTTATAGAACCCGCTAGGTTCATATCGCCGTCAAAGGTCAATCGTTGTGACCTACCAGTTCTTAAATTTAACTTATAAATCTGGGCATTACCACCCCTTTCAGATGTAAACACAATATCCTGGCCATTTGGATACCAAGATGGCTCAGTATCTATACTACGGTGGCGTGTAAGGCGTGTTTCTTTACGGGTTGCTAAATCTAAAACGTAAACTTCGGTAGCACCTGTTTTGTCTTTAGAAAGTACCAATAACATTTTTTTACCGTCTGGCGAAAATTGCGGTGCACCATTAATACCTGGGTAACTTGTGATCAGCTCACGCTTTCCTGAGTATAGGTCTTGAATGTAAATTTGGCTCTGGCGATTTTCAAACGTTACATACGCAAGCTTAGTACCATCAGGCGACCAAGCTGGCGACATTAGTGGCTCTTTTGAACGCAGCAAAACTTGCTCATTGAAGCCATCGTAGTCAGCAACCACTAACTGGTAAGGTTTTGGTTGATCTTCACGTACAATTACGTACGCAATTTTTGTTAAAAACGCGCCTTTTTCACCGGTTAGCTTTTCATAAACAACATCGCTGATGCGGTGTGAATAACGGCGAAAGCCACTTTCACTAATCACACTTTCACGCGCTTCTAAAATGTGGTCTTGGTTTTTGATCAGCTTACCGTTGCTCATCATTTGAGTTTGACCGCCGGTAATTTGTCCACGAATAACATCAACTAACTCATAACGAACTAAATAGCGGCCATTAGTTTGCTGTTCTATTTCACCAACCACAATAGCTTCTACACCTTGGTTTACCCACGCTGCGTAGTCTATATCACCATCTTTATTTGGTTGCTGTGGCATTTGTGCAACATCTATCGGTTTAAACTTACCACTGCGCATTAAATCGGCAGCAATAACGTCACTCAACTTCTGTGGCACTGGCCCAACACCGTTATACTTAAAAGGCACTATGGCAATAGGGCGAGCGCCGTCTACACCTTCTGTTATTACAATTTCAAGGGCTGCATTGGCTACCCCTTGAAACCCTAATAATATAACTACAAAGGCTATTTTAATTTTGCTGAACATATCATTCCTTTAGAATTCTGGTTTGATTGTTAAATTAATATTCTTAAGTTTTTCAAACACGTCTTTATCTTTAGATACAGGTAAAGTGTCGGCCATGCGAACGGCTCTAAGCGCAGCTTCACACACTAACTTATCACCCCCTAATGATTTAACTTGCGTAACTAAGCCATTAAACCCAAGACGAATATTGACTCGACATTGTTGGTTTTTCATTTTTTCATCAATGAGTAAGTTTTGCTGAATACGGGCCATAATTAAAGCGCGGTACTTATCAACTTCGCTTACTACTTGCTGTTGGCGTATTTTATTACGTGCAGCCTGCTCTTTAGCAAGTTGTTCTTGTAACATTTGCTCTTGCAGTGCTTGCTGACGTTTACGCTCAGCTTCTTTTGCACGCTCTTTTGCCTCTGCTTCACGCTTTTTACGTTCAGCTTCGGCCTTTTTAAGTGCCTCTTCTTCTGCTTTGCGTTTATCTGCAGCAGCTTTAGCAGCGTTTTCGGCCTCTTGCTTTTGTTTTTCGGCTTGTTTTGCTTTAGCACGCTCTTTTTGTTCAATTTCACGCGCTTTTTTAGCTTCAGCCTCTGCTTGCGCTTTTTCTTTCTCTTTTGCTTTACGCTGTTGCTCTAGCTTTTTAATGTTACGGGCTTCGGCTTCGCGCTGTTTACGTGCATTGGCCGCTCTGCGTTCTAAATCGCGAATGCGTTTGTCTTCAGCACGTTTCTTAGCGGCTTCTTTTTTTTGCAACTCAGCAATTTTTTGCTCAACTTGCTTTTGGTCAACCGTGACAGCCGAAACTGCATTATCAGGCTCAGGAATAGCCGAATTAAGCGTCACTTCCATTACTTTAGGTGCTGGGGCATGAATGTTTGCAGTTGCCCACAAAAAGCCGCCTAAGCCCAAATGTAAAAGTATTGACTTGATTATAGAACTATTCATGTTACTACTGTGTCCCCTCAAAGGATTCTGTCATTAACCCCACAGATGGTACGCCAGCATTCTTTAAAAAGTCCATTAATAACAATACTTCTTGGTACGATACCTTACCAGAGCCTTTAATCATTACAGGTATATCAGGGTTTTTCATTAGCTGTAACTTAATAACAGCAGCCACATCGAGTGCTTCCATCGGCTCTTCAGGATCGGTTCCTATGCTTACATAGTACTTACCTGCTGAGTCTATTGAGGCAATAATGGGGGGCGTGTCTTTAGTATCAACTAAATCCGACTCTTCCATTTTTGGTAAATCTACTTTTACACCGTGAGTAATAAGCGGTGCGGTTGCCATGAATATAATTAGTAATACCAACATTACATCAATGTAAGGTACTACATTAATTTCTGCGACTTGGCGACGCTTCTTACGCTGATACATTCGCTTTAGCCTCTATTTGGGTAGCTGCTTGACGGTGTAAAATATTGGCAAACTCTTCCATAAAGTTAATGTAATGAGATTCTATTTTTTCAACTTTGTTAGAAAAGCGGTTATAGGCAATAACAGCGGGAATCGCCGCAAATAAACCCATAGCTGTGGCAATCAATGCCTCTGCAATACCTGGGGCAACCATTTGTAATGTGGCTTGTTTAACTTCACCAAGTGCAATAAAGGCGTTCATAATACCCCACACCGTACCAAATAAGCCGATATATGGGCTAATTGAGCCAACGGTTGCTAAAAACGATAAGCTCGATTCTAGTTTTTCTATCTCGCGCGAAAGTGCCACACGCATAGAACGATGTGTACCTTCCATTACAATGCCAGCACTTTGAAAAGTATTCTTTTTATGGCGTGCAAACTCTTTAAAGCCTGATGTAAATAACGCTTCGATGCCATGAGACTGGCCGCTACGTGATGAAATTTCGTTGTACAATTTACTTAAATCGATACCTGACCAAAATTTTTGTTCGAATTTTTTTGCATCAGACAAGGCATCGCCAATGGCTTTTTTACGCTGAAAAATAATTGCCCATGACATTACAGACATTGCAACTAGCGCTAACATCACTAACTGTACAAGCAAACTGGCTTCTAGAATTAGATCTAAAAAATTAAGCCCTGATCCCACGTTAAACTCCTAAATAATTTCAAAAAACGTCAATTTGGTTACTTTGTGTGTATAAGACCATTATAACGGCCATAAGTTGCAACTAGTGTATCGAGTCAAGGGTTTACTGACAACGATATTGCTATGAATTGGCAACAAAAAACGTTAAATACACGCTATAACACTGCTTTGTTTCTAAAACGCGACGAATAGATTTAATGAAAAACAACTAAATTCTGTAAAAGTGCGTAAATATACACAGTAAACTTATTAAAATGCAGCGTTTATTCATTAAAAATGCATAAGCACTCAAAAGTAATTTTCGGCATTAACCACGTACTAATTAAACTAATGCTGAATAAAGACAACCAAAACAACTTATTTCTTAATTTTCATTAAGTTATAATATTAACGAATAATTAACGTACAAGTTATAAACAATAAAAAAATTCATCAGATTAGTTTTTTTTATCTGAAAACTTAAATTTTCTAGTTTGAATAAAAATCTCATATTCCGTATTATTCTCCCATACCGAGCTGACGCATTGAATGAAACACTTTTCATTAAGCAAAGTTCTCAGTAATAGGATTTTTAATCGTATTACATTGTTTTACTTGTTTTGGATAAAACCTGATTTAGTAAAACGTAGTTCCTCTGGATTACTTCCTTCAACTTGTTGTTTGCCCGCATTATTTGCGGGCTTTTTTTTGCCTAAAATTTATTTAACTGTACTACCCACGGCGGATTAAAAGCTTCTCACTCTGGCAAAGAATTAGTTGCTTAATAGGCTAAGTACCTGTGCTCGCGTCCTTTTATATGCAGCAAATTTATTTTGCAAGTGCGGTTTTACCTAAAAAGCCATCACAATTTAATATAACAAGATGAAATGCTACTTTTTTCGTAACCCATTTAAGCTTATTTAAAGCACTTAATTTCGTACGTTGGCATAACAACTTTTAATGTAAATAATAAAACTGTTATAGCTATATAAATAGAGAATACGAACCGCGATATAATTACTGGTACGCAGCATAGCCACGCCTGTCTTAACGTTAAGTGAATTGCGAAACGATTTTAATTTAGTGGTTACATTTGCAACAAAGTGGCTAAGGACTGAGTAAAATTAGTTAAATTTTCAATTAATGAAGAGTTATGCCCGCCACATTGTATGTAGCAGGCTGAGGTTAATTAATCTTTTTTAGGGAGCAAACCAAAGTGATGGTATGCATTGTCTGACACAATTCGCCCGCGCGGTGTACGCTGTATAAAACCCTGTTGAATTAAAAACGGTTCAATCACATCTTCAATGGTTTCTTTTTCTTCACCTATTGCAGCGGCTAAGTTATCAAGCCCTACGGGACCACCCATAAACTTTTCGATGATGGCAAGTAAGTATTTACGATCCATGTAGTCAAAACCGCTTTTATCTACATCAATCATATCTAGCGCCTGCTCAGCAACCGAGGCATTGACTGTGCCGTCTGATTTTACTTGCGTGTAATCGCGTACACGGCGCAATAGGCGGTTTGCTATGCGTGGTGTGCCGCGCGAGCGTTTAGCAATTTCGATGGCACCATCGTCGCACATTTGCAAATCTAGGTAATGGGCGGAGCGACCCACTATCTGCGATAAATCAGTAATAGAGTAAAACTCTAAGCGCTGCACTATGCCAAAACGGTCTCTAAGCGGTGAGGTCAATGAACCAGCTCGGGTTGTTGCGCCAATAAGCGTAAAAGGGGGTAAATCTAATTTAATCGAACGCGCAGCGGGGCCTTCACCTATCATAATATCAAGCTGATAATCTTCCATTGCCGGGTAAAGAATTTCTTCAACTTGCGGGCTTAGCCTGTGTATTTCATCAATAAACAGTACGTCGCCTTCTTCT
Source organism: uncultured Pseudoalteromonas sp. (assembly GCF_963922945.1). GTDB lineage: Bacteria > Pseudomonadota > Gammaproteobacteria > Enterobacterales > Alteromonadaceae > Pseudoalteromonas. The sequence goes on from NZ_CAWUKC010000020.1 coordinate 7,040, forward strand.
AGGTTTGTAAGGAGCGCTGCTAAATCACCGGCTTTTTCAAGCACTGGGCCTGAGGTGGTCTTAATACTTACATTTAGCTCATTGGCAACAATATTAGCAAGGGTCGTTTTACCTAAACCCGGCGGGCCAAATATTAATAGATGATCCAGCGCTTCACCACGGCTGCGCGCTGCCTCTATAAATATTTCCATTTGCTGCTTAACATGCGGCTGACCTGTGTAATCGGCTAAAAGCTTGGGCCTTATTGCGCGGTCTATGGTGTCTTCGTTGGTTTTTTCGCTCGCGTCAATTAAACGATCAGCTTCAATCATGGGTTACTCACAACATTGATTTTAAAGATTCTTTGATAAGGATCTCAGTAGACATATCTGGTTTACTTACCGATTTTACTGCTTTTTGCGCCTGTGGCAATTTATAACCAAGCGCAACCAGTGCCGATACAGCATCGTCTGCGGCATTATTAGCAATAGTTGCATCAGTGGCAGGCTCTATTACAGCGTTATCGCTAAATGGCGTAAATAAATCGTTGCCCCAATCTTTTAAGCGGTCTTTCATTTCGAGTACTAACCGTTCGGCTGTTTTTTTGCCCACGCCAGGTAATTTAACCAATGTTGTCGCATCTTCGTTATTGACGCAACTGACAAATTGTTGCGCCGACATGCCCGACAAAATTGCCAAACCGAGTTTAGGCCCTACACCATTTGCTTTTAATAGCTCTCGAAACAAGGCGCGCTCGGTTTTGCTATTAAAACCAAATAATAGCTGTGCATCTTCGCGTACTACAAAATGCGTGTACACAATAGCGTTTTCGCCAACATTAGGTAAGTCGTAAAAGCAGGTCATGGGCATTTGTACTTCGTAACCTACGCCGCTTACTTCGAGTAAAATTTCGGGCGGTTGTTTTTCGACTAAAACGCCATTTAAACGGCCAATCATATTTATTTCCTTAAACGTCCTCTAACGGTTTTGCTTGCGCTACCCGCTAGTTTTATTAAATTTTGTTCTGAGTGCGCATGGCAAATTGCAATAGCCAGTGCATCGGCTGCATCGGCTTGGGGTGTACCTGGTAATTTTAAAATATTTTTGACCATATGTTGCACTTGTGATTTATCGGCACCACCATTGCCAACCACTGCTTGCTTAATTTGCCGTGCAGAGTATTCAAATACAGGTAGCTCGGCCATAGAAGCCCCCACAATAGCGGCTCCACGAGCTTGTCCAAGTTTTAGTGCAGCATCTGGGTTGTGCGCCATAAATACTTTTTCTATGGCAAACATTTCGGGCGAGAATTGCTCTATTATTTGTGTGATCCCTTGGTAGATCATTTTTAATCGTATGGGGAACGGGTGCTCGGCTAATTTAATACAGCCACTACCCAAATACGTAAACTTAGCACCTTGGTGAGCAATTACACCATAACCGGTTAAACGAGAGCCGGGGTCTATCCCTAAAATAATGGCCAAACAGCACACTCATTATTGTTATTTTTCAATAACGCTAATAATGCCAGAGCACTGTATAAATTACCAGTGACACATAAAAACAAAAACGCCCACAGTTGAGTGCGGGCGTTTAGCGTTATAAACGATAACTTAGGCTAAGGCACGTACTAGGCCTTGGGTATTTTGTTTAAGTTTGCGGGCAATCATAAAGTAGCCAAGTGCAGCTACAAATACCCCGCCCGACACAGGCCCAATTAGCCAAATTGCCGGGTGCAACTTACCAGCTAAGTCAAACATTTGCTGCTGTACAATCAGCAAAGCTACATCACTAAATAAGGCTGCTACAAATCCGGCTAAACCACCTAAAAGTAAAAACTCGTAAAGAGTCGCGTTTTTGATTAGCCGCCCTTTAGCCCCTAAGGTGCGCAATATAACTATTTCTTGCATTCGCTCGCCAAGGCTTGCCTGTACTTGCGATATAAGTACTAATGCGCCACACAGCACCACAATAGCAAGCACAAAGCCAATTGCTAAGGACACCTGCTCAATCGTAGATTGAATTTGTTTTACAAAATTATCTACATCAATGGCGGTAATGGTTGGGTAAGTACGTAATAGCTGGCTAAACGCTTTCTTTTGCTCAGGCTCTATACGCACAGATGAAATATAGGTTGCAGGAAAGTCTTTAAGCACATCGGGGCTTAAAATAATAAAAAAGTTAGGCTTTAGCGTAGCCCAATTTACTTTACGCACACTGGTGATTTTGGCGTCAAAAGATTGCGCACCAATTAAAAATGTTAAGGTGTCGCCTATTTCTACATCTAGGCGCTCAAGCATTGATTCCTCAACCGAGGCCTCACCTACTGCGCCCTCGCCAAACCACTGCCCTTGTACAATTTCGTTTTGTGCCGGTACATCTTCAAGCCATGTTAGGTTAAGCTCTCGGCCAATACCTGAACGCGCTTCTTCATCTTTTTTCTCGTTATCTTGCAACGATACTTTACGCGCAACCAGCTCACCATTCACTGCATTTACGCGCCCGCGAATGGTTGGGTAAAAATCAGATACTAAAATATCGTTTTCTGCTAAGTAGTTATTTACCGGCTCAAGCTCGTTTTGCGTAATATTCACTAAAAATGCATTGGGTGCGTCGGCTGGCAGTTGCGATTGCCAATCTGAGATCATGTCGTTTTTAAGCACAATCAAAAACAGTAGCAATTTTATCGCCAGCGAAAAACTAATTAACTGCACCGCATTAACGTTTGCACGCTTTTGTATAGAGGCAATCGCTAACGACCAGCTATTACCTGGTTTTAAACCTAATTTGCGGCCGCCGCCAAATATTAGTTTTGAAACAACAAATAAAACACCTATTAACGCAAGCGTAGAGACAAACAAAATAAGCGTTATTTTAATGTTGTTACTAAATAACCACATTAATAAAAACACTGTAAGCGCACTTAAACCTAAGTGCACACGGCTTACCGCTAGTCTGTCGCCTAAATTACGGCGCAAAACTCTAAGCGGCGGAATATCAAATAAATCAAGCAATGGCTTGATAGAAAACATAACCGCACATATAACGCCAGTGCTAATGGCCACCAGCCAAGGTTTAAACCCTGCTGCAGGTAGGCTTGTCCCCATGCTTTTAGCTAAATACCCTGTGGCAATTTCTTGTAAACCATAGCCAATAGCTAAACCCACAATCACGGCCATGGCACACACCATAAGTAGGTGCATAAAATATATTTTACGAATTAAAGCACGGCTGCCACCAAGTGTTTTCATCATTGCTACGGGGTCGTACTGACGCTCACAATAGCGTTTTGCCGATACAGCAATAGCAACGGTAGCCAAAATAATGCCCAGTAAACCGGCTAATAATAAAAAGCTCTCTGCTCGGTTTAAGCTATTTGCTATTGGTGATTGCCTATCTTTAACACCATACCAACGTTGGTTTTCGGCCATTTGTGGTTTTAACCACTCATAAAAACGCGTGATGTCGGCCTCATCGCCTGCGTAAAGTTGGCGGTAGTTCACTCGGCTACCAGGTTGCACAACCTCTGTTTTAGCCACATCTGCAATATTTATAAGCACTCTGCGACTGCTCGAAAATACATTAAATGGTGCGTCTGGCTCCTCTACAACCACTTTTTCTACATTAAATAAGGCTGCGCCAAGCTCTACTTGGCTGCCAATATCAATATTTAGACTGTAAAAAACCGACTCACTTAGCCACACGTTACCAGGTTTTGGCCCGCCTTGTGCTATTTGTGTTTCGCCAAGTAACGATGATTTTACTTTTAGCTTGCCCTTTAGCGGGTATTCGTTTGACGCCGCCTTTACTGAGGTAAATTGCATTTCGTCATTAGCAAAAAGCATAGTGTCAAAGTAAACCATTTGAGCTGTTTGTAGGTTTTCTTGTTTTGCTTTAGTAATAAATGCGGTATCTAACTCATGAGCACTGGACAGCACTCTATCTGCAGCAATAAACGCACTACTTTTTTGCGCTATGCTTTGTGCGATTCGCTCAGTGACCATTGAAAGTGTAAGCACCGTTAAAACCGCAAGGGCAATAGCGGCGCTAATCACTGTTAGTTCGCCACGGCGAAACTCGCGGGCAAATAATTTAAGTGCTAACTTAGCCCACATTCGCTATTTCCTCTTTTGAGTTTTTAACTAACCGCCCTGCTTCAATTTGCACAATATGTTGGCATTTTTGCGCAAGCGCTTCATCGTGGGTTACTAAAATAAGCGTAGTGCCATGCTGCTGATTTAAATCAAATAGTAACGATTCCACCATTTTGCCGTTTTTACTGTCTAAATTGGCAGAAGGCTCATCAGCAAATAAAATTTTAGGGGTGCCAATAAAAGCACGTGCAATGGCAACACGTTGCTGCTCACCGCCAGAGAGTTGCGATGGGTAATGATCAATACGATGGCTTAGTCCCACTTTTTCAAGTAATGCGAGGGCTTGCTCTTTAGCATCGCTTTCGCCAGCAAGCTCAGCCGGCAGCATGACATTTTCGAGCGCCGTTAAGCTTTGCACCAACATAAACGACTGAAATACAAAACCGACTTTTTCAGCACGTAGTGCCGCGCGTTGCTCTTCATCTAGTTTGTGCAGTGGCTCGCCATCAAGGGTAATTTCGCCGCTGCTTGCAGTATCAAGCCCCGCTAATAAACTTAATAACGTGGATTTACCTGAACCCGATGTGCCAACAATAGCAACTGACTCGCCATGCTTGACATTAAAGCTGATGTCGCTGAGGATGTGCAACTCACCTTCAAAGGTAGAGACCACTTTAGACAAACCATTTACTTGTATAATATTTAATTGAGAAAGCGCTGACATATGACTCATTCAATCCTACGTTTTGTATTCGTTTTATTTTTAGTTATCAAACCACTTAGTGCAGCAGCAGACAACACGATTTTAATACTTGGAGACAGTTTAAGTGCAGCCTATGGCCTAAAACAAGAACAAGGCTGGGTTAAATTGTTACAAGATAAATACGATGCAGAGCAACGTAATATAGAGCTAATTAATGCCAGTATTAGTGGCGAAACTACAGGTGGCGCTTTACGCAGGCTAGATGCCCTACTCGAGCAATACCAACCAAGCCATGTACTCATTGAGCTTGGTGCTAATGATGGTTTACGAGGTTTTCCTGTCACCAAAATGCAAGCAAACTTAATAAACTTAATTGAAAAAAGCCAAGCGGCAGATGCGATGGTTGCATTAATGGAAATTTACATTCCACCAAATTACGGGCCGCGTTACAGTAAAATGTTTACCGACAGTTTTACACAAGTCAGTGAAAAAACAAACGCTCATTTACTTAACTTTTTTATGCTTAATGTGGCTGATAAGCCAAACTTAATGCAAAGAGATCAATTACATCCAAATAAAGAGGCTCAACCGCTGATACGTGATGAAATGTACGACTCGATCAATCAATGGCTAAATAAAGACTAACGCGTATTCTCTTTGGTTTAACCTACGGCTGTATGTTTTGTATTATGACAAAGCAAAGCCTTTTAAGTTGCGCATATAAGTAAAGTTTTTAGCTTATTTGCACAATAAACGTGCAAACAAACAATCACTTATTGATTTTTAATAAAATATACGTACTATTGCAAACAACGTCGGTATGTAGCGCAGCTTGGTAGCGCACTGTCATGGGGTGTCAGGGGTCGCAGGTTCAAATCCTGCCATACCGACCATCTTTTCAATAACTTACCCCAAATCCTAATAAGTTATTTTCTACAAAAACACTTCGTGTAGCCAATCTGTAGCCACTCTGCTCTTTTTTTATAGTCGGGAAATAAAAATTTACCTTTATAATCCTTCGCGCGTATTGGTTGCGAAAGACCCTTTTTACGATGACTGAAGATACCCTAAATAAACTTAGCTAGTTGAGTGTATTGATCTAAGCTATTACGTAAGCCCCACACACCAGAAAAGCCGTTTCTTTGTAAATACCTGAATAAGCTTTTTCGAGTCCAAGCATTACCCCAACTAGTTTTTAAGTTTTTGTCATTTAAGTAATTTACTAACAATTCATAACTCGGATTTTTAAATCTATTCGCTTCATTTAATACTTTCGCCAACGCTTCAAATATTTGCCTGTCATTGTTAAGTTTATCTATTCGTTTCATAACCCCCCCTCATTTGACTTCTTATTATACCCTTTTAAGCAAAGTTACAGGTACGCAATGCCTGTATAAAAAAGGGTAAGCACAGCTTTGCACTGGTAGGCTTAAATAGCTTGAAATTGGCTCGTTCTTTTGTAACTCTGATAAAACAGCAACTACTAAGGACGGTTATGTTTTTATCAGACAATCAGCAATCAAAATCTTCAAGCACAAAACCCGAATGGACTTTAAACGAGAACGGCCTAACAAATAACTTTACCGAAATAACTTATGAAATTAGCAAGCTCAGTTTTTCATTAGAAAAAGATGGTTACAAAGGTGTCGCATCAATATTTTACGACAATAATTTTCTGTGTAATCTAACAACTATTTATAGTCAATCTGGTGTTTATAAAAAGTATGGGATCAAAGAAAGTACAGCAATAAACAATACTGCTAAAGATAACCTATTTGACATAAACAACAATAAAATCGGCCTATCTAGTGCTTTATTAAGTTTTAAATCAAAAGAATATGGTATAGCTGGTTTAAGGACTGTCGAATGTAACTCCTCTTATGACGTCCTATTCTATGGAAAATATGTAACGAGTGTTTCTAAAGAAACAGCCCATAAAATAGAAACTACAAAAGACATATACCTAAAGAAAAAACTTTCGGCTTCGCAAGAAAAGAGTAGTAACGAGAAAAATTTAAGCGAAATTAAAAAAAAGAAAAATGATCTTACAGCAAGTAACTATAAAATTATTCGTACACCTAACGAAGTTATACTCACCACTGAAACAACATCAAATTTAAAAGTGCTTAAAAGGTTGGACGTTATAACGGCCGAGTGCGCCTATGGTATGAATATATTTAAAGATATATTTGCCAGCCTCAGTGACACCTTCGGCGGTAGAAATAACAGCATACAAAATACTTTGAGAGACGCGCGGAAAACAGCTCTAGCCGAATTAAGGAAAGAGGCTTTTTCATTAGGTGCTAATGCTGTCATAGGCATAGATTTAGATTACAGCGAAATATCGGGCGGTGGTAAATCAGGTATGCTATTTATTGTGGCTTCGGGTACTGCGGTTATTGTTGAGAAGTAAATCTATTTAGGTACTTTCAATATTAAAGAGCGGCGTTATAAGTAATTAAACGCCGCCCTTATCATTTATATCAATTAATACTCATTTGTGGCGCCGCGCCATTGGTATAGGTGTAGTTTGAAACAATGCCGTCATCAAACAATATATCTAGCGTTTTTTGAGTACCATCGGTTTGAACTTTCATAGTAAACACATAAGATTGAGCTTTTGACGTGCCTTGTGAATAAAAATAAAGCCACTTTACTTGATTGCCATTAATAACCGTTTTTGAATACGGTTCTCCAAACCAATCAGCAACCTGCTCTTTAGTTGTAACGCCCTTTTCTATTTGATCCACTTTATCCGTTTTAAAATCGCTGCCAGTTGTGTAATTTGCAGTAGCACAGGCCGTAAGCAATAAAGCACATAAAATTAAAATTCCATATTTCATAGTTGTTCCCTTTTCTTTGTATGAGCTATTAAAATATACAAGCATTAGCATATATTCAACCTCTTAAAAGCTATTGCTTTAAAAGGAATAGATTACCGTTCTTTTTAAAATGCTTTTTTGATTAAACTTATTATCTCTTCATTTCCATGCAACTCTGCGTATTCCAATGGTGGTGTAGAAAAGTCCTCATAAGATATATTTTTGACTGAATTTAAAATACTTCTGACGGCTTCAATATCATTATCGGCGATAGCATTTAGTAACGCTTTTTGGCTGTTGCCTCTTTGCATTGAGGTGTTATGTTCTGTTTGATCTCTATTACAGTGCTTACAAATAACGGCTTCAGCTTTTATTAATTCAGCACAAAACGGGCATTTTTTTTGAGTACCTAAAGCAATAGCTTTGCTTTCGAGAGTTTGATTGTCTTTTTTAATAACAAGCGCCAATACAATACCTAGAGGCGCTAGCAGAAAACCAATTACAAACCATAGAAACCCACTTCTTCCTTTATTGCTTCCAATAATCCCTGTTATTAATCCGCACAAAAACATAAACACTAGATATTCATAAAGCATGCTAACTCCCTTTAAATTATTATCAAAAAATAGAGCATACACCTTTTAAGGTGCTGTATCTATGATACGAATTTAGGCCATCTATTATATCCGACCTCGGGGTTATTTGACTGATACTCTCTAATTAGCTCCACTTCTCGCTTATTAATTTCTTTTGGATCAGTTGATTCAAAAATAATATCTTTTGTTATGGTAATACTTTTGCGTTGCTCTGGTGAAAAATCTGCTGCCACCAAATCAGCGTTTACGCTTCCAAAATAGGTAAACGTATTAGTAAGATCTTTTCCTATGTAAATTTTTCCATTTGGGTAAGTGATTTTATAAATAACTTTTGTAACCATAACCGACTCTTGTTATGTGTTAAGTAAATAGTTAGCTTATATTTTGATACCTAACAACTACTAACCAGCTGAATTTTAATACCTAAAATAATTTAGGTTAGGTGTTAAGCAAAATCGCCAACTTTTTTATATTAGCCTTTTCTATACTCGGTAGTCCTTATTCCTTTTACTAACTACCCAATATTTAATCAGCTATTTTGATTATTTATATAAAGTTACTTAACTTCCTAACTAAAAACGAACAAAGCCCTTATGAATAAAGGGCTTTTGTAAAGGTTAGGTAGATTTTAAAAGCTTAACTTTACTCAACTAAACTAACTGTTGATATAAAAGAAGCGGCTATAAATCACTTAATTAATTTGTATCGAGTTTTGTTCCCCCCCGCTTTCTTTAATTCTAAAAAACCCTCTCGGCTCAACTGTGTTAACGCTTTACCAACTATTATCCTTGAATGTGAGCTAAGCTTTTTATCTTCATAAGTTAACTCACCAGCAGTAAACCAACCATTTATACACTGCGGCCTATCAATTTCGTTTGCAAAATCGATCATACTGGCTGGTGCTATATAATTATCGTATATGTAACCATAAGCAAACCCCTTATCTTGATAGCTGTCATTTACTAAAGCTATTTGCTCTAGGTGATGATCTTTCAACATCCAGCCATGACCATCTAAATATAACTGTTTAACTTCAAGCCAAAACTGCTTTAGCTGTGACTCGTCAATCTGTTTAAGTGAGCCTGTACCGTCATAGTGCCATCCTAGCAACTCGTTTAGTTTATTCATGTTAGCGGCTTGTTCCATTTCAATAACAGCAAAGCGGCTTGAGCCTGTTTCATCCTTTAAAAACTCACTACCGTTAACCGTGGCAATAAAATGTGTTTGCCTTGGTTTTTTAATATCGAGCCTTGCATAAGGTGGGCGAACCGTATCAACCTTATTAGTAATAAACGCTTTTAAGCTCCCTTGCGAGTTTTTACTGGTGCGTTCAAGCTCCCCGAGTTCAACTATGAAAGAGCGAATACACGATAGAACACTGTCTTTATCATCGGGGTTTAATGCTGCTCCTTCTAAAAACGCATGTGGAATAATCTCTGCAAAACGAGACACAAATGCTGTTTTTCTGAAAGATTGATCACCTTGTAACACTGGTACAAGCTTACTGTTAAAGTTCTTCTCATAAAGAGAAGCCACACAGCCCACCAGCCAGTGCTTTAATATAGTATCGGCTAGTGCTTCATGTTTAGCGTTTAAACACCTAATAACCGCACTTACGCGCTCTTTACCATCCCATTTTTCACCATCAAGGTATAACTTTACAGGGTGGTATTTAGTTTCCTCACATAGCGCGACTAAATGTGTAGTTATTGCCTTTTCAGGTAAACCATAGATATTTGCAGCAGATATAAGTTTACTATTTATGCTGTCGTAAGAGTCAGCTATTAAGTTGCCCAACATATCGCACACCTCGTTATTAAACGTCATCATGTTAAGCCTAAAGCCTAAGCTACAAAATTGAGCTAAATCAGCGAGGTTTTGATTAGTATTTAATACTCTTACATTGCCTTTACTATCTTCTTTTAAATCAGTAAAACGTGGCCTATCTAATACCGTGTTTTGTGGTAAATCAATTCCGTACTTATTATGTGGTGCGGGTATAGTATCAATCATAGCTTGCCCCCTTCACCTAAAAACAGTGTCTGGCTACGTTGGTTTTGCTTATTGATTTTGTACTCTTTTAGGTTGTGTTTATGCAAGTCAGGAAAGTACATTTCAGCAATTTGCTTTAACGCTCTTTTATAATCCCCTTGATAGGAACGTATCACCATAAAATCAAGCTTATCTATACACAAGCCATTAGCGCAGGGGTCATTTTTATGGTGCGAATAATAACGCTCTTTACCATCGGTATGACTTGTTAATATATAAGCCCCTGCTTGTTTACTGGTGGATTCTGGCGGCAAATAAGCCTTACCTTGTGCTTTGTAGCCATAACTTAAAAGCAGTTCATGCCATTCGTAAGCACTGTTAACAGCATCTATAATAGAAACCTGATTACCTATTAACTGAGTTTGATAAGCTGGCTTTATAGGCAGTCTAGTAGCCTGTTCTAGCTGTTTGCTTTGCTCTGCTTCAAATTGCTGTGCGTCCTTGTAAAGCTGAGAGCTTTCAACATCAAGCGCCCTTCCTTCTGCAATTTTAAATTGGTAGCTATCATCTTTTAAACGAACAGGTAAATACATAATTTGCTGTGGACGCTTAGCGCAATCATCAGCGTTAAATATATAACTCAAATAGCTTTCCATAGCTGCCCACACCTTATAGGTAATAGAAGCGGCTAGTTCTATATAAACTCTATAACGGTTTGTTGTGGCCTGTTGCTGGTGGCTTGCTGTGGTATGAATTAAGTATGACCCTATACACATGCTCTCAAGCATATCGGCAATAGTAGCTAACTCTAAATTAGTATCGTCTAAATCAAGCCTAAGCAACGTAAAGTTATCATGTAGTAGAATCGACTCTTTAGTTTTATTAGGCGCATCGGTAGCCGCTATAACAGCCGATTTAGCTTTAGCTTCTCTCGGTGTTAATGCGCCTAAGTATTGAGGGCTTGTAACCTTTAGCTTTAACTCATGCCAATTTATATACGAAAAATCAGCGGTGACATTGTGACTTTTACCATGTAAAAAATTAAGCATGTTCCGCCCCCCTATTAAAATTAATACATAAGTATGCTGAGGCTACAAGAGTATGAATACTCAGCAAAACAATAATATTTTTGATATAATAGAAGCTGAAACATGCCACTTTGATTAGCCCTTTATTGAGGGCTTTTTTTTGTTCAATCATAAAACCCCCGATTCAAGCGCACAAACAATAAAATGTGCAACTGATCCCAGTTGGAAAATTAGAAGCATTAAAAGCTCACTAAGCTTTACACTTACCTCTGAGTTGAGTAACTTATCTATCGCAAGCTTTATTTGTTTGTATTTTTTAAAAGGACTCATTATTTTGACTCCTTTTTCGGCTGGTGGTTAGTCGCCAAACTATCCCCACCAGTATTTAGTTTAGAGGCCGTTACAGTTGTCGCTGTAGTGGCTTTTTCATTTTCGGTTTGTTGATAGTAGTAATCATCGTTTGCAGCATTACTTACTAAGTCGGCTAATTCTGACTTTGCTCTGATAGATTCAATAAAGGCTTTAGACTCCCTAATTCGGCCTTGCTTAGCGAGTTTATGCGAATCGTGTTTATATTCACTTTTTCTCTCAGCTCTTGCTTTAGCATCATCAAGCTTTGAACCTGATTTATGTCTAGGGTCTAAACTACGCGCAACAATAACGCCTTTATCATTTGTGCGGTTAATAATGCTCCAGCAATATTTATCCCCTCCCAAAGTTTGTATTGGGCTTCGCTGGCGACCATTAAAAGTATGGGTTAGATCAGACTCTAAAACTTCGTCATTTTCTAAAAGTAACAAAAGTAATTTGTAAGCTTGAGTATTAGTGTTAGGAATATAATAGAGATCAAAATCGTTAAGTATTTTCATTGCTATACCTCCTTACCAGCTAACCACACATCAAGGTCTGCTTTTCGATATACACAACAACGTTTACTAATACATATTTTTTTAGGAAAGCTTGGATCTCGCTCTGCTAAACGCCATAGGGTCGGCTTACTAACTCCGATATAGGCTGCCGCATTTTTTAAGCGTAAATTGTATGGAGTTTGAGTATCTTTCATAAATAAAACCTCTTTTGTTTATAGAGGTTTCATAATATTTGAGGTTATTAAGTTCAAAGGGGATCAAAACTGTATCTATTGGAAAATTTTCTCACTTCTAACAAAAATAGGATCAAAGGATAAATCAAGAAAAGGCATTTGAAGTGGATTAATGTCTGTTTTAATATACGATTGTGGTTTATCCATAACTAGCAAATATTTTGCTAATTTATACTGACTACTTTTTATTGCATCATCTACCCAGAAAGGGTTAGAAATCAAAGTGTTTAGGATGGGTAATGATTTAACCCCTTCTTTTTCAAAAGCTTTTACAAGTCCATACACTAAATTCAGAGAGCTTTTCAATTCAGACCAATGCTTTCTTAATGGTCGTATATCCTCTTTATCTCCATGATTCTTAATATTCGGAAAGTTTAAACGGTTACTATATAGCTCTTGAAAATCCAGCTTAGAACCTCCAAAACCAAAGCCATCATCATAAGTTTGATAAAACGAAGCGTATTTTATTAAAAAGTCATGCCAACCATAATTAATCGCACTTTCATTACGTTCAGCTTGGTTTACATAATTACAAAAATGAGTATAAGCTTGCCAAAAAACACATGCTTTATAGTACCGTTTTTTACCCTTTCTAATACAACTCTCTATGCGTGGCCATTCTTTGGGGGATTCGAAATTTTTATGAAGTTCATTTAATGAGTTTTGCGATTTTAATACTGCTTGTAGTAGCGCATCAGAAAACGCTTTGCGGTTATCCTCTTTATCTATTTCAGGATAAGCAATAAAAGAGATGTATTCTATTGCCCCTGCTTTTTTTTCTGTTACTCCTTCAATTTTAGAGTACCGAGTAGGTATTGCAGCTACTACTTTAAACTGATCACAATAATCCCCTAACAATGAACGCAATTTTTTTTGATCTTCATTAGACAATTTTTTCATTATTAAATCCTTTAAAACTATTCAAAATGCTTGCTACATCTTGATCATCATGTCGTAAATAATTAGTAGCTATCATCGAGCCATCTTTATGACCGACTAAGCCAGCAATAGTTAACACAGGCACACCACGCGCCACCAGCTCAGAAATAAAGTTATGCCTAAATGAATAAAAATCTAAGCTTTCAGGCACACCGCCAAGCGCTTTAACTTGCTTCCAGTGTCTAAGATGAGCTTTACGCTCCAAACTCCTGTTAGTTCGTTCTGATTTGAAAATTAAGCCATGTTTAGCCTGTTCTTGTTGCGCTGCCCAGCAATCAAACACATGCTTTAACTCGCCCGTAACAGGAAACTTAACTTTTCGGCTATTCTCAGCCTTTTTAGTTTTACTAGGTGTAAAGGTTAATGTTGTTTGGTCATTAAATTGGTTAAACAGTAAGTTTTCCCATTTCAAATTATAAATGTCTGCTGGGCGCATCCCTGTTAAACGGGCTATATGACAAAAAGGAATAAACCAGTGCGGGTAAGTTAAGCTATCTAAGTTTACTAAATGACTTTTGCCGTGGGCTATGCTTGAACGCCTTTGCTCTTTCAATTTACCAGCATAGAGCGCTAAACCTTTATGTATTTGCTGTTTAACTTCTTTGCTGAATATATCGCGCTGGTGGCTTAACTTTTCGTTATGGGCTTCTAGTTCGTCTTGCTCTTTAATAGTGAGTGCTGGCAGAGTCAGGCTTTTAATTGGGTTCACTTTTAGAATAGGCTCACTTACGCCCTTTAATGGTTGAGCAGCATAGTTAAGCATCGCTTTAAATGCGCCAAAATCTCTGACTAATGTAGAACGCTTTATGCCTTTAGCTCTGCGCTTGTTGTACCACTGTAAAATATCAGCACTATTTAACTTATCCATATCGCGGTTAAACAAGTGCTCAAAGTTATGCTTAATCACTTTTAAAGTGCCAGCACCATACCTGTAGTTATCTAATTTATGGGGTGAATAGATAGCATCAAAAAAAGCCCCTACAGTTAAGTAAACATTTGCCGCTTTTAATTGTTCTTCTTCACGTTGCTTCTGTACTAGTTCTTCTTTATGCGAGAGCGGATCAATTCCATCCCTAAGCTTAGCTTTCCAAGAAATAGCTTCTTGTGCTGCTTGGCTTGGTTTTATGTTTGCGTCTGCAATTGTGGCTGTTCTGCGTTTGCCGAGTAAATCGGTATAGCGCAATCGCCATGCGCCACCACTGGAAAGTTTAAGATAAAAGAAACCTGCTATTTTATCGCATCCTAACTGCTGTCGTGGTGAAGCAGCTTTTTTAAATGCTGACAATTTAGCCTGAGTAATTGAAGTTAAGTCTACCATTTTAAAACCGAGCGTGTAGCCAATGTGTAGCCAGTATAGCTTAATTTTTAGAAATTTGTTGAAACCTTATGAAAATTTAAAACATTGAAATACAATAACTTATTGTTTTTAGGCTTTATAAAACAACACCCTTAGCTGTCATGGGGTGTCAGGGGTCGCAGGTTCAAATCCTGCCATACCGACCATTTAATTCCCTTCTGTATTTTCTTTTTGTATCTTTTTTTCAATTAGCTTGTATACCTAGCATTAAATACTATGTGTTTAAGGACAAGTGATGAAAAAGCGTATTGTATTCCCCTTATTTATATCTATTTTTATTTCAAGCTTGGCGTTTGCACACGGTAGCTTTAGGCTCAAAAACGGTAATCTGTTGAGTGTGGGTAAAACTAAATCCGACATTGTAGCTCTGGTGGGTGCACCACTTTATAAAGATGTGCTTAATGAGGCTGTTGATATTGGTAATGGCGATAAGCTCGTTAAAACAAAAGAGTTTACTTATAAACTAAAAGGCTCAATTGGCGGGATGTACATTGTTTTTATCCGTTTTGAGAATAATATTGTCACTAACATTAGTTCTAAACAAGTTGGCAGACTGTAAACTTTTTTTGAGTGGATATAAGGTAGTTAAAAGCGCCTAGGGCGCTTTTGAGGTTGATTAGTGTGTACGCCCTACCCCGTTGCGTACCATGTCTTTGCCGTTTTCAAACACTTCGTCGGTTACGCCTCTGGCCAGTAATAACTGTTGCTTATCATCAAACACCGCAACAAAGTGGCTACCGTCTTTATTATTAGTCGCAAGGCCAACACCTGCAACGCCTTTTAATCCTAAGCCGCCGTTCTCTAGCATCACTAAAAAGTTTTCTAACTCTGTTAGGCTGTTGATTATGTCGTGCTCGTTATTCATAAATTGCTCTCTAGAAAATCTGCTCGTTAATACTTATGCGCTTAACCATTGAGTTAAGCGCATAGGTATAAATTTAATTACCGTTATTTTAAAACCCATTACACTAAACTTAAACCTTTATATTTGGGCTATGTGTACAAAGCTTAATATTAAAAACGCTCAAACTTAAGTGACATATTACTTACAGCGCAACCAAATGACTGTGTATTAACACGGTAATAATCGGTGTTTTTAGTAGCTGTTAAGTGAATTAAAAGATCATCCTGCTGGCCCACTGCACTTTGCTCTTGGCTTAAGCACATAGCTTGAGTAAGCGAGCGCAGTTTAGAATTAGTTAAAATATTGGCAAATCGCTGCACCGGTAAAGGGGGTATTTTAACCGGAGAAAGAGCTTGGCTAATTGTGCGTTCACTTAGGCTAAACCCATTATCTGTAATAGTTATTACGCTGCGTGCGGGCCAGTACGAGTAGTTATAGCTATTGGCTTTTTGCTGAGAGCTTAAATGTGCCACTCCATTGTTGCCAATAACCGTCATTAAATTTCCTTTGGCAGATTTAATAACAACCAATGCAGTATTTTCATCTATCCCAAAGCCATGTTTTGAATCAGCGTTTTTAAGTTGTTGGCTATCTAACGTAGCAGCCAAAGTAAATGTTTGGTTTTGTTCACTAAAGTGCATACTTAATGGGCCGTATTCAAAGGTGTTTAATCCGTTAAGTACATTAAACTGTTGACTAGGTTGTGTTTTAAATGCCCTAGTGCTTTGTTGTTGTGACAGGTAAACTTTTTCACTTTGTATTTTGCTCCCAGCGCCTAATCCTATAATAACGGGGCGTGTTTTAAGCGCGTTCGTCCAGGGGTAGGCAGTGTTACTTTCATCATACAGGGCTTTTAATGCATTTTTAGCTGTGCCGTCGCTAAATAAAACGCCGGTACTTGTATTTATTAATTTAACTAACGCCTCAACTCCGTTTTCACAAAGCGTTTGCTCTGCCTGTGTAAGCTCAGGATATACATAGCCGCGGTTATAAAGGTTCATTTGTGATTGGCGCAATACGGGTAAATCATCACAACGATTATTCGTGATGGCGCTGGCAAGGGCTGGTGTAAGCGCCAACCATTGGGTATTTATACTGTGTGGTAATAGCGCTTTGAGCGCCGCAACATGTGCATATGGGTCGCGCTGAGCAGCGCTGACAATTAATAAGGTAGGCGTTGGGTTAGCGACCTTTAAGCTGCCGGCAATAAATTGCAATACGCCATTAGTTTGCAGCTCAGCTTTTGGGCTCGTACTTGAGGGGGGATGTTCAAGCATATCAAACACAAAGTTAAACTCTTGCTTTGTTAAACTATTAAGTTGCTCGTTATTTATGTCTCGCCATTGCCAAAGTAACTCACTTTTAGACATTGCCTTTTCATTTTTGCTACTAAGCGTACGTAAGAGACTTAATACGTTTGCTTGGTTAGTCGTATTGTTAGTAGGCCAGTTTGACTTGATTCGCGAAATGTTCGCTTTGCTGACTTTAAATACCGCATTATTTTGTGCGTTGCAGTTTGACGGTGCTTTTTCGCTGCACGTATTAATTGCACTGCCAGCTAAAATAAGGGTTTGCTCTTGCTGCTGCGCAGCGCCTTTAAATGGCAATAATGTAAATAAGATAAATACAAAGCTCACTCGCTTCGTAAAAAAAGCACTGGTACGCATAACATTCTCAAATAATCTAAATAGGCATTTAGTTTAACAGCTTATAATGGCAGCCTAAATAGCCAGCAGCTTTCGTAAACTTAGCTGATAAGCCCTCTTGAGCGTGGAGTACTTAGTGGCTTAATTAAGTACTGTATTTTATAAACCCTATAAACCCCACTCTCATTCATTACTAAGCCTTATTTTTTATTTGCCCTGTTTTGTAAATAATGTAGAGGCGATATGAATAGGGTAACTGTCGTTTATTAGCTCTTTAATAAAATCAGAATATGCACTGGGAGGGGCAATTAAATAACATGTGTGCTTAGCACGCGTGATCCCAACGTAAAGTAAGCGCCGCTCTTCTGCGTGTTTAAAGGTATCTGGTGCGGGCAACAAGGCCTCAACAAGTAAATTACCAGAGTTAGTACTAGGAAAACCTAAATTACCTTGCTCAAAGCCTACAATAATACAGTAATCAGCTTCGAGTCCTTTTGAGCCGTGAAGCGTCCAAAAATGGAGTGGGTTAGCAAAGTCGCTACCTGCTACGTGCTGCTCTATCTCGTTAAGCATAAATCGATAACGGCTTAATACAGCAATACTTGCCGTGCTATTATTTTTATTAATTGTGGCTATGGTTTGCAGCACTTTTAGCGCTACTGACTTTTTACCTTGGTGTAAATCATCAAGTAACACAACGTGTGGCGAGCTCACTTGCGTATGCGTGCTGATATGCTTTGTGTACTGCTCAGGGTTTTGCATCACAAAGCGCCCTGCGACCTCACTAATGCTGTTGTTATACCTAAACGTTTTTTGCAATAACGTGAGTGAGTGGCTGCCAATTAAATCGTTAAAACGGGTCGTCAGCGCCAAGTTTCCCCCTGAAAAACGGTAAATAGCCTGCCAGTCGTCACCAACGGCAGTAAAACAGGGTTGTTGAGCGTAACGTATTAAGGTCTTTAAAAATGCCATTCGCACGCGTGAAATATCTTGAAATTCATCTACTAAAATGTGGTGCCAAGGTACACTTACCTTCCCTGCTTTAATTAGCTGAGCGGCACTTGTGAGCATGCTTTCAAAGTCTATAGCACCTTGCTCTTTCAATTTTTCATTGTATGCACGCTGCATTGCCACCAATAATGTTGCATAACGTTTATGATTTATAATGCCACTTTTGGCTACTCTTGCTGCTATTTGTGGGCTAGATAACTGCTCAACTTTTATTGCGTTTAGGCAACTTAAATATTTTTCTATATTTTGCTTTAACAGCCCAGTTGTTGATAAACGTGCGTATACAGCGTGGTTATCAAAAGGTTTAATATTCACTTTATGTTTTTGTAGTTGCGCCTTTAACCGCTGCTCAAACTGACCTTCTTGCCAGTAATAATCATACGTTTGTACCAATACATTGCCCTGCTTTTTATGATGCCCACGCACAAATTTAATATGCTCGCTCGTATGCGCGTCAGTGCTGTACGGCACTGAATTACCTTGTCTATCAACCGTAAAATGTGCCAGATAAATATGATAGGTAGGTAAATAAAAGTCGGCGGTGGTCTCATTTTGATAGGTATGTTCAATCCCATATAAAAAAAGCCAATTGGCAATCAATAAGTGCTGATAACTACTGACTTTTAACCCCGATAGTGTGTGATACGCTTGGGTATTTAAGTTTTTATTGGGCTCATACAGTGACTCAACAAACGTTTTACAAAAACCAGCGTCTGTCTTTAGGGTGTTGCTTAGCCACTGAGTAAACCATTTATTAAGCGCGGCAGAGTCATTGGCCAGAGGTGATAAGCTAACAGTTTTATTTGCGTTTTTTATTATCTTAAGCGCAAGTGCATGAAAAGTTAAAATAGTAGGCGGCGCTGTATTTAAATTCGCTTTTTGCGCCCTCAATGTAAAGCGCTGCGTTAATTCGTTAGCGGCATTTTTGTTGTATGCAAGCATCAAAATTTGCTCGCTTTTTATGCCTCCATATGCAATTAAATCTAGAGCCTTTGCAATCATAACCGACGTTTTACCAGTGCCTGCGGCCGCCAGTACTAAGTTTTTGTTGTTATTGCGTATAACAGCAAGGCGCTGCTCTTGAGTAAGGGGGTTTGATTCTACTGAATTATAAAAGTCAGCTCTTGTTGCAAGTATTTTTTGCTCATAACTTTTACGCAACTGTTCTATTGCGTGCTCTTGTGTTGGGGAGCTGTTTAAAATAGTGAAAAATTTTACACTAAGCGGTGATAAATACTGCTGCCAAAGTTTAGGTAATTCACGGTATTGCTTTGCAAGTGAAAATACTGCAGATTTAAGTAAGGGTATGTTTGAATCACGTAAATACTCATTAGTGGCATAACGTTTTATAAGTGTTTTTGCGCTAGTGACTTTTTCTTCTAAGTGATTAGCAAATACCTTATTCAGCTGCTCAGTAAGTACCAGAGCTTGGTGTTTATTTAAAAAGCTAACGTTGGTTTTTTGACCATGATGTATAGTCATTTTTGCACTAAATATAGCCGTTTTAAACTGTATAAAATTGGTGAAATCGCTAATTAAATAGCTTTGCGAAGTATTATTTTTGAAATGAATAACGAGTGAGCTTTGCTCAATAGTCACGGTGTTTATACGGGTAAAAAAACGTCCTAACCAACTTGGTTTGGCAATAAACTGCGCCATAAAACCTTAAATAGCTATAAATTAAAAACAAATATTACCATAGTTTAGGTACTAAGGCGCATTTTACTTTAAAAGTTTAGTGTAGATAACCAGCTAAATTATAAGCATAAAACTTTAAAGCTGTTGGCAATTAAGCTGGGGGCTTATACTGCGTTATCGTTTGTTTAGAAAAAATGCGCCCTACTTATTAGCTTTATACACGTGTTTAGATTTGCTTAACTTTACGTATAAATATTGAACCACGTGCGCTATTGGTTTAATGTGAAGCTTTTATTAAACGGGGAATAATATGGATTTAACTAAGGAAGAGTTAAGTTTTATTTCGTCTGTTGTAGGCAGTAGCAAGGACGATAAACACGATAACTCACAGCTTACCCTCAGAACCACTCTACCTGATACGTTAAAGGGCCTACTCTCTCACGCTAAACTAACCATGTTAGCAGAGATAGGGCATTATCAGCTTTGGTTTCCACTTGAGTTTAAGCTTAATGACGATGGTTACTTAAGCCCAGTGCTGAGTGCTCCAGAGGTTATTGACACCGAAGGCGTAGACAGAAGCTGGCGCTATTCCGATCTTTATTTACAAAGTGAGCGCTTTTATGTGCTTTCACTCTCTAGCAGTGGCGTGCTTCTAAAACCCCGCGATCATCGCTATAGCCTTACTCATGAACAGCATATTACATTTAAATTACCTAATCGTAAAAAAGTCACTCTGCTTGTAGATTTAGTACGTAAAACTAATTTAGGTTATGCAGCAAAAATTGTCAGTTTCAAAAGTGGCAAAGAAGCACTACGCGAGTATTTATTTGAAAAGCATAAACGCGAAAACGCCAACCTATACGAAAACTCAACTGGAGTCGCTGCGGATTTCTAGTTGCAGCCTTTATACAGCAGCGATAAGCTAACGCCTTTATAAAATACAAATCAAAGGCATATAATGAGCGATACAACATACCCAATAGGCACGCCTAACATACCTTGGAACAACAGCGAAAAAACTCAGTGGTTACAACTTCAACACAAAAAGCGTGATTACAGCCAGCTTGTAGTCAGCCGAGTTAATCAACCCAATGAGTTTTTAAGTGTTGAGCAATACGGTGAACTAAACTATCCACCGCTCAACTTTGCACTGTATTTATTCAAAAGTAAAAATTGGCAAAGTGATCGCCCTACCGTATTAATTACTGGGGGTGTACACGGTTACGAAACAAGCGGCGTTATGGGGGCGCTGGCATTTGCTCAAACTGACGCTCAAGAATATATAAATGATTTTAACTTTATTATTGCCCCATGTATTAGCCCCTGGGGATTTGAAACCATAAACCGCTGGAATCCAGACGCTATAGACCCAAATCGCTCATTTTACGATAATAGCCCAGCTCAAGAGTCTGCTGCTATTATGAAATATATGGCATCACTTAATACGCAGTTAATTGCACATATCGATTTGCACGAAACCACCGACACTGATAACAGTGAGTTTAGACCGGCATTAGCTGCCCGCGATGGTAAAATTAATACCAATTGGAATATTCCTGATGGTTTTTATTTAGTGGCAGATAGCGAAAAACCGGCTCCTGAGTTTCAAAAAGCCATTTTAAATAGCGTTGAGAAGGTGACACACATTGCACCTAGTGACGAAAATAATCAATTAATTGGTGTACCACAGGAGCAATTTGGCGTTATAAATTACTCAGCTCGTGAGTTAGGTTTATGTATGGGCTTTACTGATGCTCCCTATGTAACCACCACTGAGGTATACCCAGATAGTCCAAGCGCTTCAGACGAGCAATGTACTCAGGCGCAAGTGGCTGTTATTACTGGTGCGTTAGATTATTTAAAGTCAGTTTAACGTTAATATTTTACCAAATATCTAAATACAAGGAGCTGCGATGAAATATAAAACTAAGCATGCAGAGGTAACGTTATCCGTTGAGGGCAATATAGTGATTGCTCAATTTAGCGGAAATTTAGATCTGGAGCTATTGGTCAACTTTAAAACCGCCCTATTTGAAACAGTGTCTCGCTTTGACGGCAAACAATGGGGTTACATTAGCGACTCATCGTGTGTACTTGCAGCCACACCTGAAGCAGAGCAAGAAATGGTCTCCATTAGTACACAAATGCAGCACACTAACTGCTTAATTAGCGCTTTTGTTCTAACCTCGTCTATTGCGATCAGCCAAATGCAGCGAATAATGCAAAACGCTAAACGCGAGGTTAACTTTGAAGAGTGTTTGTTTAATAACCTTGATGACGCTAAACGCTTTATTTCATCACAGTTAAACAATGGCTTGAGCTAAATTAGCTCAAGCCTTAGCGCTAGTTTTTATAAAATTGACTCGTTTTAGTAATGCTTATGTCTGGGTTTTCATTAGCCGAAATAACAAAGCTCACTGGCGTTACTTTTCTTGCTAAATCGTAGCCATCTGCGGTGACAGTAACCGGAATTTTTTTCATCACCCCAGGTAAAACCAAAATCGAGCTTGGCGCACTTAGTTCTGCAACAGGTAACCCCTCTATTGCGATACTGTAATGCAATGGCTGCTGCGTTTTGTTAATAATTGTGAGTGTGTATGGGTTTTCTACTAAGCCTTCGTAATTAACACGGTACAGCGCATTTCTATCGCGCAATACCGATGCTTCGATTGGTGTGCGCTGTACCACCCATGCGAACATAGAAATAATCAACACTGCTGTTAGCGCCCCATAACCGACGAGTTTGAGTCTAAATGGGTTGGTTTTTTTACCCTCAAGCTGTTTTTCGCTGGCGTATTTTATTAATCCTCTTTGGTAGCCAAATTTATCCATGGTGCCGTTACAGGCATCAATACATAAACCACAATTTATGCACTCGTATTGTAAACCGTTGCGTATATCTATGCCTGCGGGGCATACCTCTACACATAAATTACAATCAACACAATCACCTAAATTAAGTGCTTTAGGGTCGGCTTTGCGTTTACGAGGGCCACGGTTTTCGCCGCGCTCGGCGTCGTAGCTAACAACCAGTGTATCCTTATCGAACATCACTGATTGAAAGCGCGAATACGGGCATGCCACGTTACACATTTTTTCGCGTAAAAAGCCGGCGTTTCCGTATGTACAAAATGCAAACAAAAATACCCAGAAGCTGGTAATGCCCGACCACTGCAAAGTAAACATTTCAAGGTATAGGCTTTTAACAGGGATAAAATATGCCATGAACGACGTTGCAGTAAGCAGCGATATAACAAGCCACGCAGCATGTTTTGTTATTTTTTTACGCCACTTTAGTGCACTCCATGACGATTTATCTAGCTTTATACGTTGATTGCGGGTCCCCTCTATGCGTTGCTCAACCCAGCTAAACATAAGCATCCAAATTGTTTGCGGACAGGTGTAACCACACCACACACGGCCAAGCCAATTCGTGACGAAAAACAAAGCAAACGCGCCTACCATAAATAGCAGCGCTAAAATCATAAAATCTTGCGGCAGTAAGGTTAAGCCAAAAATAGTAAACTTTTGTGTGGCTACATCAAGTAATACGGCTTGCTCACCTTTGTATTGAATCCAAGGGATAGCAATAAATACAAGCATAAGAAACCATCCAAGATTTCGGCGTATTTTTTGATAAAACCCCTTTTGCTCACGAATATAAATGGGCCCTGGTGTGTTATAGGGCTTGATGATCATGTCTTCTTCTTTAATATCAAACTTCATAGTAGCTACTTAATAGTGACGGTATTAATGCTACTTTTGCAACTTTCAGACCAAGCTGAAAGCTTACTTAACACATTGATAATAAACAAATTTATAGAGATAGGAATATTTGATGTCGCGAAATATTGCGAATTTCGCGATATATCACGTATTTTTTGTAATTCCGAGTTTACGCATCTTAGATCGTAAAGTGCTCTCTGGCAGGCCTAATTTAGCGGCAGCGCCTTTATTACCTGATATTTTCCAGTGTGATAACTCAAGCACTGCTAAAATATGCTGCTTTTGCGCCTCTGCAAGTGTCAATGATGTATTTACTGCTGAGCGAGTATCACCTTGTAATGGCTGACTCAACTTAAGCACCGTATTTTTAGCTAAAATGGCTTCACGCTCTAAAACGTTTTGCAATTCACGAATATTACCTGGCCAATCATAAGCCTGTAATTGACTTATCGCTTTTTTGCTTAAACCTTTAATTTGCTTACCTAAACGTTTGTTGAGTTGAGTAATTAAATTAGTGCATAAATAAGGAATATCTTCTTTACGCTCTTTAAGCGCGGGGACTTTAATGGGGAACACATTGAGGCGATAATATAAATCAATTCGAAACGTGCCTTTTTGCACCATTTGCCATAAATCGCGATTAGTGGCTGCTAATACTCTTATATTCACCTTAAGCGTTGTACTGCCACCTACACGTTCAAACTCTTGTTCCTGCAATACCCGTAGCAGTTTACTTTGTGCTTCTAACGGCAGCTCCGCCACTTCGTCTAAAAACAGCGTGCCCTTGTCAGCTAATTCAAAACGCCCTTTACGTCGCTCATTGGCGCCGGTAAATGCACCGCGCTCGTGGCCAAATAACTCAGACTCAAGCAAGCTTGGCGTAAATGCTGCGCAGTTCACTTTTATAAATGCTTGATTACTGCGTTTACTTAATCTATGTAAGTTACGGGCCACCAGCTCTTTACCCGTGCCATTTTCGCCTAAAATCAATACTGTGCTGTCGGTTTCGCTAACAAGTTTAATTTGCTCCAACATGGTTTGAAAAACATGGCTTTTGCCAACTAAGCCCGAATCTTGCCAATCTTCGTTAAGCTCTGCTATGAGGTAGTTGTTTTCATCTTGCAGTTGCTCGCTTAAATGTTTAACTTGCTCAAGCGCTTGCTTTAACTCATTTTGCGTTTGTTGTTGCACTGATATATCGCGAAATACCGCGACCGCACCAATGAGTGCCCCTTGGCGGTAAACTGGCGTTGATGTATATTCTACCGCAAACGAAGTGCCGTCTTTTCGCCAAAACACTTCGTTTTTAACTTCGCGGCGTTTACCATCAAACATGGTGCAATATATTTGGCATTCATCAGCAGGGTAAGGCGTACCATCGGCATGGCTGTGATGGTGATATTGGTGAATTTTTTTACCAAGCAATTCATCGGCTGTCCAGCCGGTCATGCGTTCAGCTGCGGGGTTAACAAACACCGCATTGCCCGATAAATCAAAACCATAAATGCCCTCGCCTACTGCATTAAGCAAAAGCTTAGGATCATTTAAAAACTGCTTAATCATTGCATTACCCTCGCGAAATATCACGATTATTATGCCATAACTGCTAAAGTTAAGCAGTTATTAAAAGCGGTTTTCACTATACGGCTTAATTAACGCGGTAACATCTATTTTTGCATTTAACTTTGCGGCAATTAAATACAGCCCTGCTAGCTTGCGGTGAATAAACAACGCATCAACGGGCGGTGTATGCCATTGCTGTGATTGTGCACTTAGCTCAAGTCCTGCATTTTTAATATGTGTGGCAAGCTGGCTATTTTTAAAGTCAAACTCGCCTTTTGTTCTTAATGGCTCACACGCCATTAAAAACAAATCAATAACATGGTTTTTATAAGAATCTATTAGCGCATCTTTAAAATAACCTATTTCACGTGCAGCGTTTAACACACCAGCTCTGTCGTTTTCGCTGCCAGCAATAAAAAGTGCAAGGTAGGCTTTACTCAACTTGCTTGAGATCTCTCTGGTTGCGCCAAAATCAAATAACACAATTTGCTTACTTTGGGTTTGATAATGAAAATTAGCAAAATTGGGATCCGTTTGTATTAGTTTAAACGCGAACATTTCTTTAAAGAATAAATCTATAAGGTGAGTTGCGATGTTATTTTGCTCTTCTTGAGGTAAGTTTTGTAGTGCCTCTATGGGGGTTGCTTGCACATGCTCCATAGCTAAAATACGCTTTGTATTATGATTTATATACACGTTAGGTACTTTAAAATGAGGGTTGTGGGCTAATAATTCTCCATACTTTTTTAGGTAATATGCTTCACGCTCATAATCAGCTTCTGCGAGTAACTGTGCTTTTGCTTCATTGACTAATGGCAGTATATCAAGCTCTTTAGGGATCAAACGAGCAATGTTTAAAAGTGCAATCACATTATCTACATCGCTATTTACACTTTGCGCGATACCTGGGTATTGAATTTTTACTGCCAGCTTTTGGCCATTCTCTTGATGGGCTAAGTGTACCTGCCCAATAGAGGCAGCGGCAAAGGGCCTAAGCTCTATATGCGAAAACCGGTTAAGCCAGTCATCTCCCCATTCGGTTTTTAAAACCTTAATTAGTTGGTTATGCGGCATTGGGTTTGCATCTGCACGAAGCAGGGAAAGCAATTGGGTAAGCTCGGGGCTTAATAATTCCCCTGCATCCATAGACAATAATTGCCCAAGCTTCATGGCTGCGCCTCGAAGGTGTGCCAGCTGATGGGCAAGTTTTTCTATATTTTTGGGTTGTAAGAGTAAATCTTTATTGTTCCAGCCATTACCAGTTAGCGTGCTTTTAGTACCCGCTATTAGCATATTGGTCGCAACACCACCGGCTAAAGAGCCAAGCTTTGCAAATCGGGAGAGTCTTGAGGTAGGTACGCTGCGCGAAGCTGCCATTGTAAAACCTAATTAGCCTGAATAACAGGCTAATAGATACGTAAACTTTGCTAGGCTAGATCTAATTTGCTTGCGCTCAAACGATAAAACTATCACCAATAGTGGTTTAATTTATCAAAGGCGAGGTACTAATTTAATTGCTCCTTCAACCACTTTCATATCGAGTGGTAACTTACTTAGTAGCATCATTTTAGGATCGTTCATATTTAATGTGTAAACAGGGTTTGATGCTAGAAAAGTATTTATTACCTCCATCGCTTCGTTATCAAGTGCCGCTAGGTTACCTCTAAAACCTCCTGCATCTATGCTCGAGTTTAACAATTTGACATTACGTAAAAACACGGCTTTTTTTTCACTGTCGTAAAACGGGCTCCCCTCAATTTGTAGCTTTAAGCGTACAGGGTACTTTAGCGCAAATGCATTTATTTGTGCACTTGAGTCTGCGCCTAGTACCACGACGTCGCGATTATCAGGACCTATATTTACACTTAAGTCGTTTACATCAAACTGCACAGGTAAACCCATTAGGCTGACTTTTTCGCTTAACTTAGGAAGCTGCTTACCTAGTACAGTTTCTACTTCTGAGTTGGTAAATGAATAAACTGACACCCCTTGCGTAGAGTTACATGCACTTAAAAACAGTGTGGTTACAAACAGTAATAAAACTCTCATGCTTATTTTTATCCTCTTTTAAATTGTAAAAAAGCCGCTTTAACAGCGGCTTTTATTATACGCCTGTGTTTAATACAGACTATTTGCATGCTTATGCTGCAAATATAGCTTTTATTTTAGCCAGTGTGTCAGGCTCAACTGAACCCTGACTGAGCGCTAATAGCTGTTTTAAATAATAGTTTAAATCAGCGTGTTCACCACGGTGTTTATCATCCAACATAGCCACTTGCTCGGCCATTCTCAGTGCTGAATTTTGTGAGCTTACATTAGCAAGAATTTCCATTCTTGTTATAAGTTGCTCACTGCTAAGTGAGGTGGCTAAGGGTGCTTGAAACTGACTCGGTACTACATCATTATTTTCAAGTGCCAAAAACAGTGATTCAAATTGAGCCTGTTGAGCTTGGCTTGTTAATAAAACAAGCTTTTCATCAATAGCACTTAGCAATGCAGCCACTTTAGGCGCAAGCGATTTATATTGCGTAAAGTCTTTTACTTTAGTTTCTAAATCATGCAATTGCGCTTTTTGATTAATGTGCTCAAGGGCGCTTTCTAGATCTGCTAATTCTGATGCGGCTTGTTTATCTGTCTCGTTTTGCGCAAGCTTTTGCTGCTCAAATTCGCTACTACGTTTGTTAAAGGTTTCGTCGTTATGTTGACGAAACTTTTGCCAGAGTGCATTTTCAGCTTTTAAGCCCGCAAAGCCTATGGTTTGCCATTGCTGTTGTAGCTGCTTTAACTCTTGGCAAGCGCCAGCTAAATCTTCACTTTGCGAAAGCGTCGCAGCACGTTCCACTAATGCATTTTTTTGTGCTGCATTGTTCTTGTGGTATGCGTTTAGTGTAGAAAGTACACTTTGCTGCTGTGCTTTAAAGTTTTCGTTCAATACGCGGTATGTTTTAGGATCAACCTTACCAACGCTTCGCCATGCTTTGTTTAAACGGTTATACTGGCTTTCAAATTGCTTCCAATCAAACCCTTCAAGCTCTGTATTTTGCTCACTTAAGGCTTTCATGTCGTTAATCAGCACATCACGCTGCGCTTTTGCCGCTTCGCGTGCGACCTCTTGCTCAGCAAAATAACTACGACACGGTGCAAATAATAGTTCTATGTTGCTATCGAACTGCTCACCTTGCTGTTTTTCTTGCTCTGTATCTAGCCTACCTAGCTCATTCCAACGCTTACGAAATGCTTTAACTTGCTCAGCACGCTGTTGTGGGTCGTCACACGGTTGCTCGACTAACGATGCCACTTCTTCAAGTAGTGCCTCGCGCTTGGGCGCTGCTGCATATTTTTGCCAATCTTTAGCTTCTGCAAGTCGTGCTTCTAAATCTGCTTTTAAGTTTACCAATGGCTGCTGAAATTGCGGCGTTAGTTTATCAAACAGCTCTTCAAAACCTTTAAATACACCAAATGCAACATTAAAGCGGCCTTGCTCTATAAGGCGTTTTACATCACGTGCTTTACGCTTAGCTGTGCTTTGATTTTTTTCAAGGGGTTTTGTCAGCTCACTCATTTGCGCTAAAAACTGCTTTTTGTGCGCATTTAATTGCGATTTAAAGTTTTGCTGCAATGCCCCATCTAGCACATTTAGGTGGCTACGAGTTTCTTTAAATGCGTTATTAAAACGAGTTAAAACATCGTCGTAATCTGCTAGCTGCTGTGCAGGTTCAATCGTTTTAAGCTCATCTAGCGCTACTTTGAATTGCACAATGGCGCTACTAAGCTCTGGAAGTTTTGCCACTTGATTGAATAGCTTTTCAAGCTTTGTAATAACGTGCTTAGTTTGTGCATTATCGCCGTGTTGTGCATCGCTTAGCGTTTGTTTAGCTTGCGCAACTTTTGCATCTAACCACTCTTGCTGGATCTGCTCTGGGGTTTCTAGGCCTACTTGCAAAGCATTTTCTATCTCTTCGCTTAGTGCTTCTAGTGTTGCTAAGGCTAAAAGTTGGCGTTGTTGCTCAGCTAAGCGCTGTTGTTGTAACTCATGCTCAGCTTTTAGCGTTTTGATATGTACATCGAGCTTATCTGTGATGCTGATATACTTTTTGTCTAACTCTTTTACGTGATCTTCGCTTAGCCATTTTAGTTCAAGTGCTTGCCACTGTGCCATTAAGTCGCCGGCTTGCGGGTTTACTATGGCAAAGTCGTTTTTATCGCGCAGGGCATTTAGCTTAGCTAAAATAACGCGTGTTGCGCTCTCTACTTGAGCAGGCATTTCTATAGCAAGGCGCTCGTTTTCAAGGTGTTGTTCAAGCTGAAGTTTTGCATTACCTTGAGCGTGTTTTACTAAAGATTTTGCAAGTTGGTGCGTTATAACTTGCTCTACAAGTTGGCTTTGCAGCTCTTCGCTACCTTCTTTAAACGCTTTTTCAATGAGTTTAGAGTTTGCTAAACGTTTTAACAGTTTAACCCGAACTTGCAACTCTTTTTCTGCAAAGGCGAGCTTTTCTAACGTTTTAACCGGCGCAAAACGCTCTATATACTCGCTTTTGATTTGTGAGCTCAGCGCGCTTTCGTTATTAAGTACCGCGTTCGAAATGTGTATTTCGGCAACATCTTTGAGTGCCTGATCTTGTTTGTAAGCTTTCCACCAAAGGGCTAAGTTGTTTACTTTTTGCAGTGCTTTGCGGCGTATTTCGGCTGAATTATCTTCCAGTGCTAATGTGCTTAAAATGGATGCGTCGCGCTCTATATCAAGCTTTTCAATTGCGTCTAGACGAACTTGTTGCTTTGGGTGTTTCCACTTAGGTGTAAAAAGGTGTTTAAAGATCATGTTCACTAAACCTGGCTATTTCGTTTTCTGATTTAAATTCTTTTTGTAGTTGTGCTTTTGTCTTTTGGATCATTTCGCCATTGGCACCAATGGTAAACTGCTCGTTAGATTGCGCTATTTTAGCTTGGTAAAGCATAACAAGTTGTACTGTTTGCTGCTTTTGCTCATCAGAGAGCGGCGTGCCATCAGGCCATTTACCCGTTGAAGCGCCGTACTGTAAACGCTCAAATAATTCGGGGGTGATATTTTGTACAAGGTTGTCAATATTCATATCATCTTTTCTTTTTTAGAGTCACTAAAATAATGCGGTTTACTAAGTACCAAATACAGCCAACACCAATTGCGACTGTATAGGCGTACCACTCAAGGGTTTCTTCTGCGGGTTGTAAAAAGTATAAGCAAAAAAAGCCACCTAAAAATAGTATGAGCGCCAAGAAAGAATGGTTCATAAACATTTGCTGTTTTTTAATTTGCTGTTCGCGCTGAAGCTGTTGTACCTGCTCAGGATTAAGTGCGCCAATATTACTTTTGCAATGCGGACACTGCTGATGTTTATCTGAAATTGATTTTGCACATTTGGGGCAATGAATAATCGCCATACTACTCTCCATACTACGCATAAAAAAAGCGCCTTGCGGCGCTTTTTATTGTACTTGTTTTATTGCTCTTTGTCTTTTTTGAATTTAACCCAGTAGTCATCTACGGATTGTTTCATTTCTTTACGCAATAACATAATGCCAAACAAGTTTGGTAGAGTCATAACAACAATAGCAACAGCTGCTAATTTCCACACTAGTGTAGTATCGGCAAACGATGCCCAAAAGAATGCCGCAACGTAAAATACGCGATACGGCATAACCGAGCGATTACCAAGTAAATAAATCATGGCACGGTCACCGTAGTACGACCATGCAATAGCTGTGGAAAATGCAAATAACAATAGGCCAATTGAAACTATGTATTGACCGCTATCGCCAAAAAAGCCACGTGTAAATGCTTTGGTTGTAAGCTCTGCTGAGTGTACTAACGATTTACCAACTAAACTTATGCTGTCGTCTGTTGGCATGCCATCTTTTACTTCGACAATTCCTGTGTATTTATGCTTATCAGTAATGCCAAAACGGATGTCTTCACCAATTGAGCGTGAATGTAATACGGTAAATCCATTACTTGTTGGCTCGCCATTAACTACATTAATATCACCGTTGAATAGCTCTACCTTGCTCTCTTTACCATTAAGGTAGTTGTATAACTCTTGGCGCTGTGCGTCATTGGTTTCTGAGTAGTCACCTTTTATGATGCTCATTGATGAACGCTCAAAATGTGTTTCGAACTTTTCGTTCCATACACCCGACGATAAAATAACTAAGCCTGTTAATGTACAAATGATGATTGTATCGATAAACGGTTCTAAAATAGACACCATACCTTCTGATACTGGTTCATCTGCTTTTGCTGATGCGTGAGCAATGGGTGCTGAACCTTGACCGGCCTCATTTGAGAATAAGCCACGGTTTACACCTCTGTTAAATGCATACGCAAACGAGGCACCTAAAAAGCCACCTGCGGCTGCTGAGCCAGTGAATGCATCAACAAAAATTGAAGCGAATGAAGGGCCGATGTTTTCTACATTGTAAAAAATAACACCTAACGCACCCACTATGTAAATAACAGCCATAATGGGCACTACACGTGATGTAATTGCAGCAATACGCTTAATTCCGCCTAGTATAACTAATGCAAGTAAAATAGATAGCACCGCACCGGTTGCCATAGGAGCAAAACCAAACGTGGCTTCCATACCCTGCGCAATATTATTAATTTGTGGCAAACTGCCTGTACCAAATGAGCTAATTACAGTAGCAACGGCAAATAAAATAGCAAGCCACTTCATGTTTAGGCGTTTATCCATGTAATACATAGGACCACCCGCCATGGTGCCATCTTGAGTTTTTTCGCGGTATTTGTGCGAAAGCGTTACTTCTACAAATTTGGTGGTCATACCAAAAAATGCCGTCATCCACATCCAAAATAGTGCCGCTGGGCCACCAATAGAAATAGCCAAGGCCACGCCGCCAATGTTACCCGTACCTACGGTGCCAGAAAGCGCAGTAGCAAGTGCTTGAAAGTGAGTGGTGTCTCCCTCTGTGCCTTTTTTATCAAACTTACCGGTAACCACTTTACACGCATGTTTGAAATAACGAATTTGTGGGAACTTTAAATAAATAGTAAAAAATAGACCAACCCCTAATAGCACGTAGGGAAACCAAACTGCGCCCCCTAACATGCCATCTAGGCTATCTAAAAGTTGTCCGAATGCATCCACGCTAAATACCTCTTATTATTTTATTTGAGACTGTTGATTGTTTATTACTTATTGAGAGCTAGGTAATACGATAACTAAGCTATTGCACACTTTTATTATTTGTTAATTTTGTAATAAAAAAGGGCAACATTTTAATGTTGCCCTTACCTTATACTAATTTATCTTAATTTATCAACGACATTTACGATTGCCGCTAAAGTATCTTGACCAAATTGATACGAGCGGCGGTCTGACCAGCCGTAATCTGGGTCCGGTAAGTCGTTATTATCTTTAAACGGCATCTCAATTGTGTAAGTAAGTGCTTTAAATTCTTCTGCTGTTGCCGATGAGCCTACGGTTAAATTAGCTTCACCGGGCTCGTCTTTATCGTAGCCGTGTTCATCTTGAAACTCTGGCGTGATAGTCAGTAATGCTGCTTTAAAGCTGTCTTCTAAGTCTTTTAAGCGATCATCGTAGCTTGGTATACCCTCGCTGCCCGCTACAAAGTTATAAGGAATAGCTTCGTCGCCGTGAATATCTAAATGCATATCTAGGCCTGTTTCGCGCATTTTATTAAGTACTAAATATACTTCAGGGCTATTTTCCATGCTCGGTGTTTGCCATTCACGGTTTAAGTTAACACCTTTTGCATTTGTACGAAGATGTCCACGTACACTGCCATCAGGGTTCATGTTTGGTACTACATAAAACACAGCCTTTGATAATAGTGCTGCGGCATGCGGGTCTTCATCGTCAAGCAGTTTATGTAATAACCCTTCTACAAACCACTCTGCCATTGTTTCGCCTGGGTGTTGACGTGCGGTGATCCAGATTGTTTTTTTATCTTCGCTAGGCTGACCAATTTTAAGCACGCTCATATCACGTCCATCAAGTGTTTCGCCTAATGTTTGTAATTGGCAAAGCTCTTCGCTTTGTGCCCAGGCTAATAAATCTAAATGACGCTCATAGCTGTAAGGCGCAAAGTAAGCAAAATAAACGCTACCGCACTCAGGCTCTAGCTCAAACGTGAGCGTGCCATTTTCATAATTTGACGGCACACGAAACCAAGTTTGGCGATCGTACGATGCCACTGCTTGATAGCCTTCCCACCCATCTGGGTAAGCTGAGTTTTCTAAATTATTAATGTTTAGCTTATGCAATTGATAAGGAGTTGTTTCTAGACGAAAGTGAAACCATTGATAAAACTCAGACTGATGATCGTTATTAATTTCTAATTGAATATTTAGCGGATCGGTGGCTTCGATAACCTTTATGTTACCACTATCAAAATTGCTGCTGATTTTCATGAAAAAACCTTAAGGTAGAATAAGTTTATCTGCTTAACTTGCAGAACTGACACTATTTTATAAATAGTAAATGCATAATTACGGGATAACCGCAGTACACATTGCAATAATCAAAGCCTACCACACAGGGTACACTTTAAAAATATAACGCGATTAAAAAAGCCAGCAAAAAAGCTGGCTTGGTATAATTGCGTTTAGTTTAGCGAGGTAAGCTTGGGAAAGCCACTTCAGCCATATCACGCATACAGCGAACTACTTGGCAGCTGTAACCAAATTCGTTGTCGTACCATACGTATAAAACAACGCGGTTACCTTCAACAATGGTCGCTTGTGAGTCAACTACACCCGCATAGCGGCTACCCACTAAATCGGTCGATACAATTTCGGTTGAGGCCGTGTAGTCAATTTGGTCGCGTAAATCTGAGTGCAGTGCTGTTTCACGTAGAAACGCATTAAGCTCTTCAACGGATGTGCTGCTATTGAGGTTTAAGTTTAATATAGCAAGCGATACATTAGGTGTAGGTACACGGATTGCGTTACCCGTTAACTTACCTTCAAGCTCAGGTAGTGCTTTTGATACCGCTTTAGCTGCACCTGTTTCGGTAATAACCATATTTAGTGCTGCAGCACGGCCACGGCGCTCTGCTTTGTGATAGTTATCAATTAGGTTTTGATCGTTTGTGTAAGAGTGAACGGTTTCTACGTGGCCGTTAGCAATACCAAACTTATCATTTAATGCTTTGAGCGTTGGGGTAATCGCATTAGTTGTACAGCTTGCTGCACACACGATTTTATCCTCTGCTTTAATGTCTTGGTTATTTACACCGTAAACAATATTTTTGATGTTGCCTTTAGCTGGTGCTGTTAATAATACTTTTGCAGCCCCTTTAGACTCTAAATGCTGGCCAAGGCCTGCTTCATCTTTCCAAATACCGGTGTTATCTACGACAAGCGCATTTTCGATACCATAAGCTGTGTAATCAACTTCGCTTGGCGAGTTAGCATAAATAACTTGTATGTAACTACCATTTGCTTTTATTGCATTACGCTCTTTATCAATGGTAATTGAGCCATTAAATGGGCCATGAATAGAATCACGACGAAGCAAGCTTGCACGTTTTTCAAGGTCGCCTTCTTTACCTCCACGTACTACGATTGCACGTAAACGAAGATCAGCATACGGGCCTGATTTTTCAATTAATAAACGCGCCAATAAACGCCCTATACGGCCAAAACCGTACAAAACAACATCACGCGGTTCTTTTGCAGGTGAGTCTGCAATTTCGGCTAATTCGTCTTTTACAAATTCATCAACAGTGCGGCCATTAGCTGCATCGTTATACAAATAGCTATAAGCAAGTTTACCAATATCAATACGTGCTGAATTTAGTTCCATTTTGCTAATGGCTTCTAAAAATGGGAAGCTTTCGCGTAAACGTAATTTAGTGCCTTCAAACTGAGCAACGGTTTTATGTGACTTGATAATATCGATAGTACTGGCATTTACGAGAGGACGGCCGTACACAGCGATTTCTATGCCGCGGTTACGATAAAGCTTACCAATAATAGGTTGCATGCTTTCAGCGTAATCTTGGCGTTCTTGCCAACTATTTGTATATTCTAATTCGTGAGATGAGGTCATTTTATTTACCTAATTTAATCATTTTGAACGGATAGCCTATTAAAATGCATTAGATTTTGAGAGTAATGCACTTAAGGCCGCTCTATTCTAAGTTAATCTAAAGTTATTCTCTACTGTTAGCGCACAAATGATTGCGTTAGAATGACAATGTATATATTCATTTGAGGTTAAGGAATGGCTTTAAGAGCAAGTTTAGTAGTAGCAATGTTAGCGTTAGCGGGGTGCGAAGATTCTCTTTCGCTTGCCCAAGTATGTGAGGAAACTCCGGGCTTTTGCGGTGATTTAAATAAAGATAGCCACTGTAAAAACGAACGTGCTGACGTAATTTTAAAACGCTACATTGAATATAAAAAACCAACAGATGAAAACAAATTTCAATTACTAAAAAAATTTGAATCTTATAATCAATGTATTACTTTAGCCGCAAAAATTGAGCACATTAAACTAAAGTCTAAAACAACATCACGAATTGAAGGCCAACTCACTAGCATTAAAGAGATGACGCGACTTTATCAAGATACAAAAAATACTAATCATCCAGGTTTGCTCTATTATCATTGGTCTCGCAACAATCAACAAAGTGCATTAACACGCTTACTTGCAATGGAAAATGATGAACGTGTCACAAACAGTGCAGAAATGCAGTTTTACCTTGCCTCTTATTACATTAAATTCGATGATGAAAAAACGATTGATTTGCTTTACAAAACGCTTGAGCTAAATAAGCAAGGCCAACAGCCAAACCCAGAAGTGTATACCTCGTTAATCAGTTTGTTTTATAAGCATGATAAATATAAGCACGCTTATATTTTTTCGAAAGTGGCGCAAAGCGCTGGCATTGAAAATATAGATTTATTACCTATTGAACACCAGCTAATGAGTGATGGTAAAAACTTAGATGCGCTGGATAACCTTGCTCAACAAACGTATGAACAAATACAAAACGGTGAGTTTGTATCCCCTCGAGAGTTTTAGCTTTGCAATATCAAATAATGCGCAAATAAAAAGGCAGCTTACGCTGCCCTTTTTTTTATTTTGATTTGCTTGTGCCCACTTCTACACGGGTTTTAAGCTTTTGACCTGGTCTAAAGGTCACCACGCGGCGTGCCGAAATAGGAATGTCTTCCCCTGTTTTCGGATTACGGCCTGGTCTTTCTTTTTTATCACGAAGATCAAAGTTACCAAATCCAGAGAGCTTAACCTGCTCGCCTTTTTCAAGCGCTGAGCGGATTTCTTCAAAAAACGCTTCAACTAAATCTTTGGCATCTTTTTTATTGATCCCGAGCTTTTCAAATAGGTGTTCAGCTATGTCGGCTTTAGTAAGCGCCATATCTAGTCCCTCAACGATGCATTAAACTTTTCGGCCAATGTGGCCACCACGTTATCAACAACCAGATTGATATCTTTCTCTTCGAGTGTTCTATCAACCGCCTGCAGTGTTAGAGCAATCGCCAAACTCTTATAATTTGGCTCAATACCTTTGCCCTTATACACATCGAATAAGTTTAGGTCAACCAATTGATTTCCGCCAACTTTTTCTATAGTGCTCAAAATATCACCTGAATTAACGCTGTCAGCCACTAAAATAGCGATGTCGCGGCGGTTTGAAGGGAATTTTGAAACCCCTACAGCTTGCGGTAAATTTCTTTTTTCTATTGCAGACATTTCAATTTCAAATACAAACGTCGCGTTATTGATATCTAACGATTTTTGTACTTGAGGGTGAAGCGCACCAAAAAAGCCGACCTTTTTACCATCTACATAAATAACTGCAGATTGACCTGGGTGTAAACCATCAGATTGCTCTGCTTTAATTTCAAAACGACTCACATCATTAGTAATAGCAAGCAGGGCTTCTACATCACCTTTTAAGTCGTAAAAATCAACGTTACGTTTTTGTTCAACCCAATGTTCACCATGGGCAAGGCCAGTAATAACACCACCCAATACAGGGATTTGTTGTAAGCCATTTTCAGCACTATCGTCACTGATAAATTTAAGGCCATGCTCAAACAAACGTATACGAGGTTGTTGACGATTTTGATTATACGCAACCGATGCTAAAAGGCCGGGCATTAAACTTACACGCATCGCCGACATTTCAATTGAAATTGGGTGCGGCAATACCAGTGGTTGGCTTTGTGGGTGTATAACTGCCTGTGCTTTAGGGTCTACGAAGCTGTAGGTAATTGCTTCTTGGTAGCCACGTGTCACTAAGGTATTACGAAACTTACTTAGTGCAATTGTTGACTCATCATGCGTAGTCATTTTTAACTTTGCAGTAGGGGCAACATTAGGAATACTGTTGTAACCGTAAACACGCGCAACTTCTTCAATTAAGTCTTCTTCAATAGAAATATCGAAACGGTAGCTTGGTATATCGGCGCTCCAGCTATCGCTTTCAAACTTAACGTCTAAGCCTAAACGAGTCAAAATATCGGTTACTTTCGCATCGTCAATATGATGACCAATTACACGGTCTAAACGCGCACGACGCAAGCGTACTTCTGTCACTTTGGGTAGTTTATCAGCAGCAACAGCTTCTACAACTGGGCCCGCTTCACCGCCTACAATATCAAGTAATAAAGCAGTTGCGCGCTCCATTGCATCGTGCTGCAGGGTAAAATCTACGCCACGCTCATAGCGATGTGATGCATCGGTATGCAAACCGTAACTGCGGGCTTGACCTGCAATTGCGACTGGGTTAAAAAACGCACTTTCTAATAAAATATCAGACGTTTTTTCTGTTACACCTGATTGCTCGCCACCAAATACACCTGCAATAGCAAGTGCTTTGTTGTGATCGGCTATCACAAGTGTTGATTCGTTTAGTTTTGCAGTATTACCATCAAGCAATACTAGCTCTTCACCTGCATTGGCATTACGTACCTTAATACCGCCTTCGATTGCATTTAAATCGAACGCATGCATTGGATGACCAAGCTCTAGTAATACGTAGTTAGTTATATCAACAACAGGGTCAATTGAGCGAATACCACTGCGACGAAGTTTTTCAACCATCCAAAGTGGTGTTTCTGCATCAAGGTTAATACCCTTTATCACGCGACCAAGGTAACGAGGACATGCATCTTCGTTCACAAGCTCAATAGAAACTTCGTCGTCAATAGTACCGCTAACTGCCGGAATTTGTAATTCGTTTACATCAACGCTGTTTAATACACCGACTTCACGTGCAAGGCCTTTTATACCTAAACAATCACCACGGTTTGGCGTTAAGTCAACATCAATTATATTGTCATCAAGGCCTAAGTATTCACGCAAATCTGTACCAACTGGTGCATCGCTTGGCAGTTCCATGATGCCATCGCCTTCTTCGCTTATACCTAGCTCAACAAAAGCACACAGCATGCCGTGTGATGGTTGACCTCGTAATTTGGCTTTTTTAATTTTAAAATCGCCAGGTAAAACCGCGCCTACCGTTGCTACCGCTACTTTAATGCCTTGGCGACAGTTTGGAGCACCACACACAATATCAAGTAGCTCATCACCACCTACATTAATTTTAGTCACGCGAAGTTTATCTGCATCAGGATGCTGTGCGCACTCTACCACTTCACCAACCACTACGCCGTTAAAATCCGCTGCTGCGCTTTCAACTGCATCAACCTCAAGGCCAGCCATAGACAGCTGTTCCGAAAGAGCTTGCGTATCAATAGCAGGGTTTACCCACTCTCTTAACCACTTTTCACTAAATTTCATTTTATATTTTCA
Organism: uncultured Pseudoalteromonas sp.; assembly: GCF_963922945.1. GTDB lineage: Bacteria > Pseudomonadota > Gammaproteobacteria > Enterobacterales > Alteromonadaceae > Pseudoalteromonas. The sequence continues at coordinate 45,948 of NZ_CAWUKC010000020.1, forward strand.
CTCTTAACGGAACTGGTTTAGGAATTTTAAGTCATTTTCGAAAAATGCACGTAGGTCATTTACGCCGTAGCGCAACATGGTTAAGCGCTCAACACCCATACCAAATGCAAAACCAGTGTATTTTTCTGGATCAATACCCACTGACTTAAGTACGTTAGGGTGAACCATGCCACAGCCTAATACTTCAAGCCATTTACCGTCTTTACCCATAACATCCACTTCAGCTGAAGGCTCTGTAAATGGGAAGAATGAAGGACGGAAACGAATTTCCATATCTTCTTCAAAAAAGTTACGTAAGAAGTCGTGTAAAATACCCTTAAGCTCTGTGAAGCTTACATCAGTATCAACCATTAAACCTTCTACCTGATGAAACATCGGAGTATGCGTTTGATCGTAATCGTTACGGTATACTCGACCTGGCGAAATAATTCGCAGTGGCGGTTGCTCTGTTTCCATAGTACGAATTTGCACACCACTTGTTTGGGTACGCAGTACTAACTTAGGATTAAAATAAAAGGTATCGTGATCTGCACGTGCAGGATGATGCTCAGGTATATTTAGCGCATCAAAGTTATGAAAATCATCTTCTACTTCTGGGCCTGATTTAACAGCAAAACCAAGTTCACCAAAAAAGCTTTCTATACGCTCAATTGTACGTGTGACTGGGTGAAGGCCACCCGTAGGCATTACGCGCCCTGGTAATGTTACATCAATTGTTTCAGCAGCTAGTTTTTCTTCTAGCGCTTTGCTTGCTAAAAGTTCACGCTTTTCATTAATTGCTGTTTGTACATCTTGCTTAGCTTGGTTAATTACTTGACCTGCTTCTTTACGCTCTTCAGGTGCAATTTTACCCAGGGTTTTAAGTAAGCTTGTGATTTCGCCTTTTTTACCAAGGTAATTAACCCTGATCTCTTCTAGTTGCGCGATTTCACTGGCACTTGCAACGGCCTCAAGTGCTTGCGCTAAAATATTTTCTAAGTTCATTCGATACCTGATCTTTCACAGAAGGTGATTACAATTTTGTTGACTAATGATAACTGAAAGCAGGGTCTAGATTCTAGACCTACTACAGCTTTAACGTTGATTTTATGAAGGGAATTGTTAATTTTCGTTGTGCTGCCATTGATGCATGATCTAATTTATCTAAAACGTCTAATAAGGCACGCATATCGCGACTTAAGCGAGTCAATAAAAAGCGGGCGCATTCATCACTTAGTTCAAGCCCACGCATATGTGCCCGCTTAACTAATGCCTGTGCTTTATCATCATCGCTCATTGAGCGAATTTGAAAAGTGGTTCCCCACTTCAGCCGTGACTCTAAGTCTGGTAAGCTAATATTGAGCATATCAGGTAGTAAGTCGGCAGTAACCACTAACATTTTTCCGGGCTCATTAAAGCGATTAAAAAAATTAAACAACGCTTTTTCCCACGCATCATTGCCGGCAACTAAATGCACATCATCAATACATAATACGTCGAGTGCCTCTAAGCCATCTAACACCATAGGGCCAAAGTCTATCACTTCACGCATAGACAAAAGCATGTTTGATAAGCCCCGCTCTTGGGCTTGTATACAAGTAGCGTACAATAAGTGAGATTTACCAGAGTCGCCTAAGCCGCACAGATAGGTGTACTGGAATTTGTTGGCCAGCTTTAAAAAGCTCGCTTTAAGGTGGTTTACCTCTAAAGAGTCTTCCCCACCAAAGTAAGAGGCAAATGTTTCATCGTCAGGCAATGTAACAGGTAGTGCCATTTGCATAGGCTCAGCGCTTAGCATTACTCACCGACCCATTGATACTCAAGACTGTTTTTGTCTACAACATGATAAAATGCGCGAGGGTCTACATAGTCTCTAAAGGCACTATCAAGCCCAAGGCCTTTTTTAAGATCTGACACACTGCCGGTGTGGTTAAGCTTAAACTCGACAAATTCTGGAGTTTTGCGCATTATTATTGCTTGCGTCACTACGCTCAAACTTTGTAGACGACGTTTTGCAAGTTCAATATCTACAAAGCTTTGAGTACCTTTTAAGGTGAGCGTAGCCGCAGCTTGTTCATAATACGCGTTAGGGTCGATAGCGTATTCATTGGCTAAACCCAACGCTAAGCTGTCAATCATTTGGCCTACTATTTGTTGTTTATCACCTTCGAGTCGGTTTGAATCGAATAAGTCATCATTAGTAAAACGCCAGTCTAAAGTCCACGTTTCACTATCGGGCTCTTGATACATTCTTGCCGTAATACTTCGCTCAGCGCTATAACGTCGTGACGCCTCTTCAACAGGGCCTGAAAAGTTACCCCACACCTCAGGGATACCGACTAAACGCCTATCTTGTAAATCCAAAAGCGGTACTACCACAGGTAAACCACGTCGACCGGCTTTGTCATATATTAGTTGCTCTAACTGCGGATAACTTTCTTGTGTGACAAGCTCTCTTCGCCAGTTATCTTCAATACCTAACCAAATCGCAACTAACGGACGCTGTACTCCCCAAAGCGGTAAATTTAATTCTTTAATTAATTCATTAATTTTGCGCGCTTCAAATTTAACAACGAGATTAAGCTGCCCATTTGCTTTTTCGTCATATTCAAATTTGAGCATGTAATCTGAAATGTTCCTAGTGCGCTGCTGAGCAAGCTTATTTTCATCAGCTGATTCATCTCCACTGACTTTAACTAAGACATTAAGTAATGCTTTACGACTAGCGGCTAAACGCGTGTCTCGGCTTTTATCGTCTACTTTTAATATATCCTGATACAGATCAGTTACTTCGACTGCCGATACAGAGAAACAAAATATAAATGATATGACACTAATTAATAATCTATACACTGGCTATTAGTTCTTGGTTTTAAACTATTTTGATCCTAAATCAAAGCCACTAACAAAGCAAAATTATATTTGTAATCTAGTTATTTTGAATAAATACGTTTATTTTAAAGTTAAAATACAGAATCAAACTGCCTCTTAGTAATATGCAAAGGGGATTTTTATTGCTTAGGCGCATTTACAGTAGGCACACAATAAACTTTAAAAGCAATATTATGATTATGTAGTGTGCTTTATCTGAGAGTTTAGTGATACTCAGCCCACGCTACGACAGTGGTGGAAACTGTGTGAATAATATCTGATAATCCAACACGTAAAATAATAACACTAGAATTATTATCGATGATTTTTAGCGTCGGATATCGGTTTGCTCGCCCGATCTACGAGATAGGTTTAGAAGTGAATGCATTATGTGTTTGGATTTCACTTGTCTCTAGACGTAAAAAAGCCGCTTCAAAATGAAACGGCTTTCGTGTCTATAGAGTCGGTGCGCTACGCAGTAGAATATCGTGGTGCTGACAGCGGTGTAGAGTCATGGTGAGATACTGCACTATCATCGCTTAATGTGTTGGATAACCAAAACACTGTTCACAAAGAGGCGCTGCGCTTAAGAGACACTCCGCTTTAGAGAAGAAGATGCTGAATATTACTTTTCTTGTATCTGGAGCCTGCGGTGTCGTAGTACCCACAGCGATAGAGTCACATAGCAAAGTACTCTTAATGTTTTTTAATGGGATTAAATGGGCACT
>NZ_CAWUKC010000021.1:0-44560 GCF_963922945.1 uncultured Pseudoalteromonas sp.
CAGTTGGGAGAGCATCGCCCTTACAAGGCGAGGGTCACTGGTTCAAGTCCAGTATCACCCACCACATATAACTATTTCAAAATATCTATTTTCATTCTTTTACTATCATCTACAACACATAATTATTTCAAAACAGCTAACTTCAGCTTTACTGTATTTAGTGCAGCTCAATTATGATGAATTAAAGTAGAATATCATTCCTAAGGCCAATATAGGGCTAAGCCATAAAACGTATGAAAATAATTTATTTTTTAATAACCTCGGCTAATAGTTGAATTTCCTTGTAAGCAATTAAACTGTTGATTATAGTCTGTGTTAAAGCTAATAACATGTAAGCCAATGCCAACAAAGATCTACGCAAAAGCAAAAATTCTGATAGTTGAAGAGCAGCCCCTTGCTCAAAGCTACATGAAACAATCGCTAGAAAGGCTTGGCTTTCGGCAGTTGCACTTTGCCGATGATGCCATTGCAGCTAAAGAACAATGCTTGGCTGGGCAATTTGATTTAATAGTATGTTCGTTTAATCTCAGTAAACACCAAGATGGCTACCAACTCTACGAAGAGCTCCGTGTTAAGCAGCTTATTAAAAACTCCACCGCGTTTATTTTTATTTCAGCCGAAACCAGCGGTGAGCTAGTACATAGTGTTTTAGAGCTTCAACCTGACGACTTTTTAGTAAAGCCATTTACTGTACAAGAGCTAAAAACACGAATTGAAAGAATATTAAAGCGTAAAAATGAGCTGCAAAGTATTTACACGCTCATAGATGATGGTAATGACTCAAAAGCCATAAAAGTAATTGATGCTGCACTGGGCAAAAAAAACAATGTATACAGCCCTATCCTACTGCGTTTAAAGGGTGATGCATTACTTAGGCTAAAGCGCAGTGAAGAGGCTAAAGCCTTTTTTACCTCGGTGCTTGATATACAAAAATTTGCTTGGGCTAAAGTTGGTTTAGTAGAAGCCTTGATTGCTAATAATGAGCACATTCTTGCGCAGCGCATGTTAAAAACCATGTTAGAACGCCATGAAACGCGTTTAGTTGCCCTAGATTTACTTGGACGATTAGAAATTAAACTTAACCAATTTGAATTGGCGCAAAACTTTCTAACCCAAGCAGCCGATATTGCGCCGCGCAATATTCAAAGGCAAAAATCGCTAAGTAACGTGTCATTAATAAACCATGATTACGAAAAAAGTTATTTAACCCAAAAAGACATAGCCTCTTACGCACGCCACTCTATTCACGATAGCCCAGACATCTATCTCAATGCCGCCCGTGCAGGCATAGATTTTGCCCTAACCACGGATCAAACAGATCAAATACAGCGTATTTCGCGTCAAACTAATAAATACATCAATGATTTAAAAAAGCAGTTTCCTAATAACGCAAACCAGTCTCAAATTGATGTACTTAATGCACGTTTGCATTATTTAAAAGATGAGCACCAAAAAGCAAAGCGCTTAATAGAGCAACTCGATGACGACGATACGTTAATACGCTCTGTTGATGGCGCACTTGATAAGGCAAAAGCGTTTCATGAATTAGGTTTCCACCAAAAGGCACAAGCGTTATTTAGCCAGATAATTAACCATTGTGAGCGCCACCCTAATATCAGTGACACGACTTACCTGCGTTATATTCAGCAGCAACAAAGTGAGCGTCGCGATATTAAAATGGGCCCTAAAGAGCTCAATAACCATGCTGTTACGCAATTTAATAAAGGACAATTAAATACGGCTTTAGAGGCGTTTACGCAGGCATTTAGGGTAATGCCACGCAACCCTAGCATTGCGCTTAATTTATTGCAGTGCTTATTCGATTCGACCAAGCAAAAAGGCGGCACATTTAACTTAACGCTTGCTAAAAAGTGTTACGCCCTTTTGAATAATTCAACATTGCAGCCAGAACAGGCGCAGCGGTTAGACAAAATCTTGCACATAGCAAAAGAGATGAAACTTGATATTCAGACTCTAGACAAATAAGGTCTATAGTTTTTTCATTGCCAATGCATTAACACAGTAACGCAGCCCTGACGGCGCAGGTCCATCAGGAAATATATGCCCTAGGTGAGCATCACACACATTACATACCACTTCAATACGCTGCATACCATGGCTTGAATCGTTTACATAGCCAATAGCCTCGAGCGTTGCTGGTTGCGTAAACGACGGCCAGCCTGTACCACTGTCAAACTTTTCATCGGCATCAAAAAGTAAATTGTCGCAACACACGCACGCATATTTGCCAGGCTCTAATAGAGTGCAAGTTTGTGAGCTGTGGGGGCGCTCTGTGCCCTTCTCACGCGTTACATAATATTGCTCATCACTGAGCATTGACTGCCATTGCGCCTGCGTTTTTACCACTTTTTTAGGTGGTGTAGGATTACCATTATTTGCAAAATTAACAACGTCATTCCAAGTAAGCATAATAGCCTCCTTCGGTATTAATAAGTGATTAGGGTCTGTTGATCTTTTAAGGTTAAATTTGCAGCACTCTGTTTGGTATTTAGGCAAGGCAGAGCCTATGCAGTGTGGTTATTCCCCATAATTGGGCGATAACGTAGCATTAATGCCAAACAGGCGCTGCCCAACGGGTTCTTCCTAGGGGCTATTTACTCTTTGTTGCTCAGCTTTTACTTAGCCCACTAGGTTACAAACTTCGCGCCGCGATTAAATAGTCCCTAGTTTGAACAAACTTTAATCCGCAAAGTTCAACAGCCCCTAACTAAAGCGAATAGTTTGCTTTTCTTGATCTGAAAGTATGCGCTTGATGTAGGCGTCTATATCACTTTTTTGCGCAGGCAAACTAACACAAAGCCGACGCTCGTTATTACTATGTATAACAAGGGCATCGTCTTTACTCTCAATGTGTTCAATATTGCCAATAACAAGCCATTGCGGGCCAATTTTTTTATCAAAAAAGCCTGCTAGACTAAATAACAATAAGTGTTGTTCGTCGCGCTGAATAAAGTTATCAAGTTTGTTACGCTTTTTAAATACGGGGGTTAGCCGGTAACAACACGAGCAAAACACAAACAACCATAAACCTAGTACGGCAGAAAACCAATTATGATCAGTGCGTGATGTAAATGTTGCCATAGCACCTAAAACAATACCTACGCAAAGCACGGCAACAGCAATTTTTTTATTAATGTTATCCATTTGGCTTCCTTTTTTTATGTGCGTTTTGGTCTGCTTTTTCAGTCGGCTCTGGCCAATCATTAAAAAACACACTTAAATAGCGGCTTTTAGCCAAATACAACATAACCCAAAATACGATCACCATTTGCACGGCTAAAAACAAAGAGAAACGATAATGACTATGTGCAGCTTGTATTGTTAACCAGCTTAAATCAATTATTGCGCACACAATTAATGGCCAGCGCATATAACGCCAAAGCGCAGCTAAACGTGCACTTTTTTGATGAGAGTCACGGGGGCGTCTTAAGCAAAACAAAAAAGTAGGCACTATTGCAATTGCACCAATGGCAATTGCAATAAAAAAATCGTTTTTAGATTTAAAAAACAACGACATTAAATCAAGTTCAGGCCGGCGGCTTAACGCCGCTATAACCCAAATAAAATACGCACGGAGCAACACCAATAAACTTAGGTGAAAGGCAATGGGCGTACGGTAACTTCCGTATTTATCCCAGTACTCGGGTCCATATCGGCTCATTTTACTACCTTAGGCATTATACTTATCAAATAGTGCAATTAAGTCTTCTTCGGTGAGTATATCTATGCCTAAATCTTGTGCTTTGGTGAGTTTAGAGCCGGCTTTTTCGCCTGCCACCAATGCATCTGTTTTAGCCGATACACTACCAGCTACTTTTGCACCTAGCTGCTGAAGGCGTGCTTTAGCGTCGTTGCGATTTAGCGTATTAAGCGTACCTGTTAATACATAGGTGAGCCCTACTAAGGGTTGCTCATCCTCTGAAGGCGGCGTTAGCGCTGGCCAATTAATGCCTTGTTCAATTAACGCATTAACCACATCTACATTATGTTGCTCATCAAAAAAGCCACGAACATGCGTTGCTACAATAACGCCTACATCGCTCACTTGTGTAAGGCTTTCAATACTGGCTTGGGTTACCTTTTCAAGTGTTAAAAAATGATTTGCTAAGTTTTGCGCTGTGGCCTCGCCAACCTCACGAATACCCAGCGAATATAAAAATTTAGCAAGCGTAGTTGTTTTTGCAACTTCAAGTGCCTCTACTAAATTTTTAGCTGACTTAGGGCCCATTCGCTCAAGTGACTCAAAGTGGCCTTGTTTTAATATAAATAAATCTGCGGGGGTTTTTACCAGCTCTCTATCAACCAGCTGATCAACTATTTTGTCGCCTAAGCCATCTATATCTAGCGCTTTTCGTGATGCAAAATGTTTTATCGCTTGTTTACGCTGAGCTTGGCACACTAAGCCACCGGTACAACGAGCCACGGCCTCGCCTTCTACTTTTTCAACGTGTGAGTCACAAATGGGGCAACTGTCAGGAAATACAATGTCGCGTGCATCATCTGGGCGGCGCTCAAGTACTACTTGTGTAATTTGTGGAATAACATCGCCAGCGCGGCGTATGATTACCGTATCGCCTACCTTTACGCCTAAACGCGCAATTTCGTCGCCATTGTGAAGCGTCGCGTTTGATACCGTCACACCGCCCACAAACACAGGCTCTAAACGCGCTACCGGCGTTATTGCCCCAGTGCGGCCAACCTGAAATTCAACATCAAGTAATTGGGTGATTTCTTCTTGCGCGGGAAATTTATATGCAATCGCCCAACGCGGCGCACGTGCAACAAACCCCAGGCGCTCTTGTAACGCCTTTTGATTTACTTTTATTACTACACCGTCAATTTCATATTTTAGCTCGCTTCTGCGCGTTAAAATATCGCTGTAATAGTCTAAAGCCGCCTGTGTGCCCTTTACTAATTTTGTTTCTGGACACAGCGGTAGCCCCCAGTCGGTTAACTTTGCCAGTTGTTGGTAATGATCCTCAGGGGTTGTGCCTTCGGCCACCAGCCCTGTGCTGTATGCATAAAACATAAGCGGGCGCTTTGCGGTAATTTTTGAATCAAGCTGACGCAGGCTTCCTGCTGCAGCATTGCGTGGGTTAACAAATACTTTTTCGCCACGTTTTTCGGCGTCGGCGTTTAATTTTTCGAACCCAGCGCTATCCATAAATACTTCCCCGCGTACTTCAAGCTCTGCGGGGTAATCGCCACGCAATTTAAGAGGCACATTACGGATTGTTTTTACATTTTGCGTAATATTTTCGCCGGTAAAGCCATCACCGCGTGTCGCTGCTTGCACAAGAACGCCATCGCGGTAAATAATCGATACCGCCAAGCCATCTAATTTAGGCTCACAGCAAAAGGTAAGCTCATCTTGGCTCATTAGACGCTCTTTAATACGACGGTTAAACGCGCTAAATTCTTCTTCGCTAAAAGCATTATCGAGCGATAACATAGGCACTTGGTGAGCTACTTGTTCAAATTTACTCAGTGCAGCGCCGCCTACTTTTTGAGTGGGTGAATCAGGTGTTAAAAACTCTGGATTTTCAGTTTCAAGGCCGCTTAGCTCACGCAATAGCCTGTCGTACTCTGCATCAGGAATACTGGGGGTATCAAGTACATAATAATTGTAGTTATGTTGCTCTAACGTACTACGAAGATGATTAATTTGTTCACTAATGCTGCTAGACATTTAAACCTCAAAAAACATAAAAAAAGCCACTTTTAGTTAAGTGGCTTAATAAAAAAATGTTGCGTATCAATTACGCAGAAAATGCACGGACCTGCTCAACATATTGACGAACGCGCTCAACCGTCATCTCTTCACGCTCGGCATCTAAAAGTTGTGCACCAAATTCATCAGCTATTTTTTTCGCCGCGCTGTGTAACATATTAAAAGCGGCAAGCCCGTCGCCTTCACAAGGTAAAGTCATGAATAAGCTTACCCCTGCAGTGCTAAATTGCTCCATATTATCAATATCAAATGTGCCAGGGTTATACATATTAACCAATCTAAATAACACAGGGCCTTGGCCTGCTGGGTCAATATGGCGATTGAAAAAGCCTTCTTCTGAATATTTAAACCCTAAAGTATTTACCGCAGGTAATAACTTACTGCCTTGCATAGTTAACCCTTCGGGCATTTGAATATGTACAATAACAAAATCAGATACCTCTGCCGGTGCATCTTCTTCGCTCTCTGGCTGTACTTCATCCTCTTGCACTACCTGGAGGTCGTCTTCAATAGGTGTTTGCGCCGTGCTAGTGTCTATTTGCGGCTCGTTTGAATCAAAGTTGAGCTCACCAAATTGTGGCTCGTCTCGCTGTGCAATAACCGGCTCTTTAGGTTCAATTGGTGTATGCGAAGGTGTATCTTGCATTGGCTCAACCCGCTCAGCAGGTGCAGCCTCTGGATTGTCTTTTTTTCTAACTGACCATAATCCATGCACCAATAAGCCACCTATGACAAGTACACTGATCACAATTAAAACCAATCTTAGTTCTTCGGCCATCCCCTCACCTTTTATTATTTGTTATGTCTAAACCTGAGTATTAATTTTCACTAATACGCTTAAAATAAACTGTTATGTATGTGCAAGTTGCACTGCTTGTTCTATATCAACTGCTACCATGCGTGATACGCCTGGCTCTGCCATAGTGACACCCGTTAAGCGTCCTGCCATTTCCATTGCAATTTTATTATGGCTGATATAAATAAACTGCACCGATTGTGACATTTCTTCAACTAAACGGCAAAAACGGACCACGTTAGCATCATCAAGCGGCGCATCTACTTCGTCCAGCATACAGAACGGAGCTGGATTGAGCCTGAATATAGAAAACACCAATGATAATGCGCTCAGCGCTTTTTCTCCACCACTTAACAAGTGAATTGTCGAATTTTTCTTGCCTGGTGGCTGTGCCATTATACTAACACCACTTTCGAGTAAATCGTCACTGGTTAATTCTAAATACGCGCTGCCACCACCAAATACTTTGGGAAATAACTCGGCAAAATCGTTATTAACTTGATCAAAGGTGGCTTTAAAGCGTGTTTTAGTTTCACTGTCAATTTTACGTATCGCCCCTTCTAGCGTGTTTAGCGCTTTTGTTAAATCCTCTAATTGATTATTAAGATAGTCGTTACGCGCTTTGGCTTGTTCAAACTCATCTATGGCAGCTAAATTAACCGGACCTAGCTTATCTAATTGATGCATAAGCCCGCTGATCTGATTTTGCGCTGCACTTAAACTCAGTGAGTCAGGCAGTGTTTCTAAAACACTTTTTAAGCTTTGTTTTAATTCTTCTAGCGGCTCAAGCGCTGCTTGTGCTTTTATTATTAGGCTTTGCTCTTCAATACTTAATTTTTGATGCTGTTCTTGTAAACCTACCAGCTCACCTTGCGAATGCTTAAGGCTACTTTGCTTTGTTACAAACTCTTGCTTTGCTTGGCTAAGCTTTTTTTGTATCGCGACGGTGCTCGCTTCGCCTTGTTGATGTTGTAGTAAAAGCTTTGCAATTTGCTCATTGAGTTCTTGTTCAGGTACTAACAATGCCTCTATTTGTACTTGCAGCTCTTGCGCTTCTTCGTGTGTGCTGTTCAGCTCTTGCTCAGCATGATTCAGTTTTGTTTGACTAAGCTGCCAATCGCTGTACGCCTTTTGCTCTTTTAAAGTAGCCTGATGCGCGAGTGTTTTATACTGCTCAAGTGTAGTTGCCGCTTCGTTGTATGCAGCATTGCTTCGTGTGTTATCAGCTTCAGCGCTTTCCAACTCTTTAGCCAATTTACTTTGCTTTTGATGTAAGGCGTCGAGTGCAAGTACGTGCTCATCGCGCATACTCAATAAGCGTGATTGCTCAGTGGCTAATAAATGTTTTTGCTGCTGGTATTTTTCTAGTTGCTGTAAAAATTGTGCTACTTGTTCTTTAAGCATATCGCTACGGGTGGTAGCCACGGCAATGTTTTGCGCTAATTGATGAATAGCATTTTTATGTAGCGCTAATTCATCAGAAAGTTCTTTTTGCTGTGCTTTTAGCGTATTGAGGTGTTCGAGATCACTAGCAAGTCTATTTTCGGCATCTACTAAGCTCGCCGTTTTTTGCTTTAACTGCGTGTGCTTTAAAAGTTGCGAGTTTTCGGCGTTTTTATCTGCGCTGCGGTGCCAATTGCGGGCATGTAAAGCGCCGGCTTTATCTATAACAGCAATATAAAACGTATCATTTAACACACTAAGATCTGCGTTTTCGCTAAACGCTATACGCGTAAGTATATCCGGATAAACACCCTCAGCTATCAATGCCGCTACACTATTTTCGGGTATTTCACGTTTATGCGGCCACACACTATTGTTACTTTGCACATCAGCTACGTTTAGGTGTTCAAGCGTTTGCAGAGCCTGTTCAACTATATGCTCAAACCCTGGCTTTACCTGTAATTGATTAAATAAAGTGTGCTGCTTTTCGTCATCTTCAATCCCTAAGCTACTTTTAAGTCCGGCAATGCGCGCGTTTAGTTCATTAATATGCTGCATACTCTGCTGGCGTTGTTGCTCAGCGTTATTCACTAAATCGGTTTGCTCTTTAAGCGCCGCGTTGCAGTGTGTTTGTGCCGTTTGCTTACTGGCAAGCTCTTGAGTAAGGGTTTGTTTGTATTTTTGTTGTTCAGCCAGTTGCTGCTCTAAATCGCTATTTTTAATATCATCAATTTGGCTGTTTAATTGGCTAAGTTGCGTATTAATATGGGCTAATGATTGCTCTGTTTGCTGCGTATTACTTTTTTGCAGTTGCACTTGATTATTAAGCTCATGCTGTTGCTGATTAAGAGTTTGCCATGCAGCTGTGTGTTTATTTTTTTCATCCATTAAATCTGCAAGTGTAAGGGTAAGCTCCTCAACTTGCTCGTTGCACTCTACACTGTACTCGCTTATTTCTTGGTGGCTCACAGCCAACTGTTCACACACATTTTGCTGTTGCGTTTTTAGCTCTTCATTTTGTCGTTTTCGCTGTTCTAGCTTAACCACATTTTGTTTAAGCGATTGTATTTGCTGTTTAATATTAATGTGTTGTTGCTCAGCACGCGTCAATTCAGTATGTATAATGTGTTGCTGATGCTGCGCATCGTTAAGCGCATCTTGCTCTGTTGTTACTTGCGACTCTAAGCTTGCAAGTACATCATCGTGCCCTAAGTGGGCAGTTTTAAAAAAGGCAATTTTTTCATTCAGCTCTTTTATTTGCTTACTTTTTTCGAGCTGTTGCTGATGCAACTTTTGCCACTTTAGTACTGCAACTTGACCTTTTAAGGTGCGCTCTTGTGCTTTTAGCTCTCGATATTTTTTAGCATCAACCGACTGCACAGCCAACTTATCAAGCTGCGCTTGCAACTCTTTACGCACATCGAGCAAGCGCTCTAGGTTTTCGCGGGAGCTTTTTATACGTGTTTGGGTTTCGCGGCGGCGTTCTTTGTACTTAGACACACCAGCAGCTTCTTCTAAAAATACGCGTAGCTCTTGGGGTTTGCTCTCAATTAAACGCGAGATCATCCCTTGCTCAATAATAGCGTAACTGCGTGGGCCAAGCCCTGTGCCTAAAAATATATCGGTAATGTCACGCTTACGGCATTTGCTACCGTTTAAAAAATACAGTGATTGTCCATCGCGTGTTACTAAGCGTTTAATTGCTATTTGGTTTCTGTGGGCAAATGTATTGGGTAAATCGCCTTGGGTGTTATCAAAAATAAGCTCTACCGAGGCTTGCGAGATAGCTTTACGGTTAGTTGAGCCGTTAAAGATAACATCGGTCATGGCATCGCCACGTAAATTTTTAGCTGAGCTTTCACCAAGTACCCATCGCACTGCATCAATCACGTTTGATTTGCCGCAGCCATTAGGGCCAACAACACACGTCATTTGATCAGGAAATGGAATTTTAGTGGGCTCTACAAACGATTTAAAGCCCGCTAATTTAATAGTGCTTAAGCGCATCTTATTGTTATTACCGATTATTATTGTTTTTAATTACAAACAATTTAACTCATAAACAGTTAAAAAGTTAAGCTTGGCGTTTAAAGTTATCCAAAATAATACCGGTGGCCATAGCCACATTTAGTGACTCTGCCCTACCAAATGCCGGTATGGTTATTTTATCGCTCACTAGTTTTGCACACTGCTCGCGTATGCCATGTGATTCACTGCCCATAAGCAGCACACCTTCACCGTTAAATTGTGTTTTATGCACACTTTGTCCATCTAAAAATGCCCCATATATTGGCATATTTAATGTTTGTAAATATTCAGGTAGCTCTACTTGGCTTACCGATACCCTTACAAACGAGCCCATAGTGGCGCTAATTGTTTTAGGGTTGTAAGCATCGGCGCTGTCGGTACTTGTTACAATATGTTTAATGCCATACCAGTCAGCAACTCTAATAATTGTGCCTAAATTACCCGGGTCTGAGACACCATCAAGAGCAAGTACTAACCCATTGCTTTTTGGAGGCTCTGCATTTGGCATATTAACAATGGCAATTGCGGCATTATTACTTACCAACGTACTTGCTTTGGTGAGCTGCTCTTCTTGTGCTTCAATTAATTGTGTGTGGGGATATTGGCCTTGATGAGCATTGATAAAGGCCTGCGTTGCAAATATATCAACCGCTTTTAATGGGCTGTTTAACAACTCAAGTACGTTTTTTTCACCTTGTACAAGGTATTGATTATATTGCTTTCGGTACTTTTTTTGGCCAAGTTGGCGAATAAGTTTGAGTTGGTTTTTTGAAATCATAACAGCCCCATAAAATTATTGCCCTAGTATACCAGAGATGGTTTAAAGTGCAGTACCACATATATTAAAAGCAGCGCCATTGTAGGCTGTAAGACTTTTAAAGATTGAGCTTTGCACCAAACTTAGGTAAATTAACAAAAAAACAACATGGATATAATTTTAATGGAATCAGCACACCCTACCCCCCCTGAAACCAATTCATCGGTAAGTGAACCTGCAGCCCCAATTTTTAGTGGTAAAGTACAGTTTAGCGGTAAAGGCGGTGAATTTTTTGGTATTTGGATCGTTAATATTTTACTGAGCGTACTTACTTTAGGTATTTACTCGGCTTGGGCAAAAGTGCGCACAATGCGATACTTTTATGGCCACACACGTGTTGATGGTCACAGCTTTGACTACCTAGCAACACCTATGCAAATTTTAAAAGGCCGTATTTTAGCGGTTATTGTATTTTTAATTTACACCTTTGGAAGCAGCTTTTTCCCTTTTATAGGCTTACTTTTTGCGATTGCGTTTATATTTTTAATGCCGTGGATTATTAACCAAGGTCTGCGCTTTAATATGCGTATGACCCGTCATCGTAACGTGCGCTTTGCATTCAAAGGCGATTACGGCGAAGCTTTTGTTAATTTTATACTTTTGCCTATTGCCAGTATTTTTACCCTTTATTTGTTAGTGCCTTATGTTTTAAAGCGCATCGACAGCTACATTCATAGCAATATTAGTTACGGTGACACGCCATTAACAGTAAATCTAAAAGGTGAAACCTATTACTTAACCGCGCTTATTTGCTTTGTAGTGAGCTCTATCACTATGGTGATATTTATGGCTGTATTAGGCTTATTTGGGCTTGATTTAATGAATGCTGAAAACCAACAAGCTGTACAAAACCCAGCCAAAATGGGCATTATGTTTGGTGGATTAATGATTGCTTACGTATTTATGATTGCGATAGTAACTGCTGTTTGGGCTGCGGCTATTCGTAACCATATTTTTGATAACAGCCAATTTGAAGACGTTGCGTCATTTAAATCAGAGCTTAAGCCTATTCCTTTTGCCATATTGCTGTTAACCAATATGCTGGCAATTGTGTTCTCTTTAGGGCTTGCCTACCCGTGGACCAAAGTGCGTACATCTAAAATGCTAGCCGAGGTAACAACCGTTAATATTTACCCAAGTGCGCTAAACTTGGTTGATACCGCGCAACAAGAACAATCATCGTTTGCCGAAGAGGCAGCGAATGTATTTGATATTGACCTATCGCTAACCTAAGAGCTTACTATGCGCGTACAGGGACATTACTTCCCAAAAGCATCGAGCAATTATCAATTAAGTGTCGCTAATATTAGCGACACCTTAGTTGAGATTAGCCAAGATGATGCACTAATTTCAAGCTATACAATAAGTGACATAACTCTCAGCCCAGGTCTTGCTGGGCTTGCTGATGAACTAAGCTTTAGTGATGGTAGCCGCTTTATACCAACTGATGTACATTATCGCTGGCCCTTTAAGGCAGACAAACACAACAGACTTGAGCGCCTTGAAAAAAATAAATGGGCTATCATTGCCGCCGTTATTTTTACACCGCTTTTTATGTGGTTAATGCTTTATAAAGTTGTGCCTGCTATTGCTGTTTACAGTGTTGATACCCTACCGCGCAGTGTAGTAGAGCAAATGGGGGAGCAAAGTTTTACTTTAATTGAAAAGCTAGCCCTCGATGAAAGTGAGCTGCCCATTGATCAGCAAATTAAAGTACAACAGCAGTTTAAAAGCATTCTGAGTGAACTCTCGCTTGAGCCATCGGTTTATAGGCTATCGTTTTATAAATCAGAAAGTTTTGGTGCTAACGCCTTTGCTATGCCCCATGGGCGTATAGTGGTCACTGACGAGCTAGCAAATCTATTAGCTGATAAACCTAACGCGTTAAAAGCCGTGCTACTGCACGAAATTGGCCATGTTGTCCACCAGCATAGTGTACGCATGACCGCGCAATCGGCAGCCAGTACTATTGTACTTGCGGTTATGTTTGGCGATTTAGAAGGCATCGCAGAAGTGGCGCTTGGTACTGGGGCTACGTTTGCACAGCAAGGATTTTCGCGTGATATGGAGCGCGAGGCCGATAGCTACGCGCTCATTCAACTTGAAAACTTAGGATACTCAAGCAACGACTTTGCCGATGCCATACAAGCATTACAAGGTGCGCACACCAGCGAAAACGAACACCTTGAAAAGGTAAATAATTTGCTTGAATATTTATCTAGCCACCCAAGTGCACAAGAGCGGATTGATAATGCCAGAAAGTGACAGGCTAAATACTTGGCCCCCCTAAAATGTAAAGGTATGCCTGCACATACCTTTTCTATAGTACTTCACTTATAGCGTTAATACTTATTTTTATACGTCCATAGATGCAATAGTTCGCTGGCAATGGTGGCTGCGGCAATAGCGGTAAGCTCACTTTGGTCGTACGACGGTGAAACCTCTACCACATCCATGCCTACCATATTTATGCCATTGAGCGCGCGCAGTATTTTAAGCACTTTATCAGATGTTAATCCACCGCATACCGGTGTGCCTGTACCTGGTGCAAATGCAGGGTCTAAACAATCTATATCAAATGTTAAGTACACGGGTAAGTCGCCTACTCGCTCACGTATTTGCGCTGCTATTTCATTGGCGTGCAAATCGTTAGCTTGCATTGCATCAATCACTGCAAACTCATGCTTTGATTGGTCAAAGTCGGTGCGAATACCAATTTGTACACTGTGCTCTACATCAATTAGCCCTTCCATAGGGGCATGATAAAACATAGTGCCGTGATCATAACGTGAGCCATTGCTGTATGTATCAGTGTGCGCATCAAAATGAACCAGTGCCATTTTGCCATGTATCTTTGCATGCGCGCGCAATAGCGGAAGCGTTACAAAGTGATCGCCCCCAAGGCCTAGAAGGGTTGCCCCTTGGCGAAGTATTTGCTCTGCAGCCATTTCTAGCTGTGCAGTAAAATACTCTGGGTCACCTACCGGATAGGTAAAGTCCCCCGCATCGGCAACACTTAAACGCTCAAACAAAGGGAACGTCCACGGGTATTTAGTGTCTTCCCAGGCTAAATGTACCGACGCTCTGCGAATGGCATCCGGCCCTAAGCGTGCACCAGGGCGGCCCGATGTGGCTAAATCAAAAGGTAACCCCAGTACAACGACATCTGCATCTATTGCGTTAATATTTTGCACCATAGGACGACGTAAAAACGTCATCCCGTTTGAATACAGTGAGTGGTCAACATGACCAAACAAGCTAGACATTGCTTATAACTCTTCTAAATACGTATAGCCACTAAGGCCGCTTTGCAACTCGTCTAAAACGCTTTGCTGTTCATTTTTATCTATTTTTGCTGACACTAACTGCGCGTACGACTGCTGAAAGCCCTCAACATCTAAATGTACATAACGCATCATATCGGCGACGGTATCACCTTGATTTATTTCACTTATACTGGCAACACCTTGCTCATCCATAGTGATAATGGCACTGTGCGTATCACCAAATAAGTTGTGCATATCACCGAGTATTTCCTGGTATGCACCCACTAAGAAAAAGCCCATTAAATAAGGTTTATCCGCGCTGTACTCAGGCACGGGTAGTGTACTTTCAATGCCTTGGCCATCAACATAGTGCTCAAGCGCACCGTCCGAATCACAGGTTATATCAAGTAATACAGCACGTTTTTTTGGTGCTTCGGTTAAGCCACTTAATGGCAATACCGGAAACACTTGATCAATCCCCCACGCATCAGGCAATGATTGAAAAAGCGAAAAGTTTAAGAAAAACTTATCGGCTAAACGCGCATTTAACTCATCAATAATCGGGCGATGAAAACGGTTTTTATTATCCATTAACTTGTTAAGCTCATAACAAATTCGCAAGTTAACTTGCTCTGCCCACGCACGCTGCGTTAAATCTAAAAGCCCCAACGCAAACTGGTTGTGCGCCTGTGCTAAATCTTCTTGGCTATCGTGATAAATTTCAATCAGTGCTCGGTCATCCGTTAAATCAGTGAGCTGTACAAATGACGACCACATGTTATTTAATAACAGTGGTGCATCGTCTGCAGGCGCTTTTAGCTCCTCTGGTACGTAGCTTTCTGTTCCTATCACATTTGAGATAAGTACAGCATGGTGCGCCGTTAGTGCGCGCCCTGACTCAGAAATAATCGTCGGCATGGGCTGCGCGTACTGCTTACAGGTGTCGCCTATGGTGTATACAATATTATTTGCATACTCAGCTAAGCTATAGTTCATTGAGTTATGAGACTGGCTGCGCGTACCGTCATAATCCACCGCTAAACCGCCCCCAACATCAAGGCACTCAATGTGTGCACCTAATTTGCGTAGCTCACAGTAAAATCGCGCGGCTTCGCTTACACCTAAGCGCACATCGCGAATGTTGGCCATTTGCGAGCCTAAGTGAAAATGCACTAGTTGCATTAAGTCAAGTTGGCCTGACTCCTTTAAACGGTTCACTACATGCAGTACTTGTGAGGCTGATAAACCAAATTTTGATTTTTCGCCGCCGCTTGCTTGCCACTTCCCTTTACCTTGCGATGCTAAACGTACGCGAATACCAATACGCGGCTTAACATTTAGCGCTTTAGCTTGGCTAAGTACCATGTCGAGCTCAGAAAGCTTTTCAAGCACGATGTACACTGTATGGCCTAGTTTTTCGCCAAGTAGGGCTAGGCGTACGTATTCTTTGTCTTTGTAACCATTACAAACAATCACCGCACTGGTTTTTTCTGCCATTGCCAAAACGGTTAATAGCTCTGCTTTACTACCAGCCTCAAGCCCTAATTGTTTTTTGTCTAATTCGGCTTGGCTTGCAACTATTTCTTCGACCACTTCACGTTGTTGATTTACTTTAATTGGGTAAACTAATAAATAGTCTTTTGGGTAACCGTAGTTTTCAATCGCGGTATTAAACGCACCGCATAAACTGTGTACACGATGATGCAAAATTTGTGGAAAGCGCACTAAAGCCGGTAAGCTCAAACCGTTTTCTTCTAGTTGCTTTGCGATATCTGTCAGTGCAATAGTTTGCTCTGGGGCGTGAGCCTTTGGCGCAACATACACATCACCTTGATCATTAATACCAAAAAATCCTTGGCTCCAATGACGAACGTTGTAGCTCGTGCGAGCATGTTCTAGTGATGTTGTTTCTTTCATTTATCTTTCTCTTTTATTTAATGATGCCGGTTTGGCGAGTTGCGCGCATTAAATGGAAAATAGACATTTAAGTCCAACAAGTATTTTTACTCGTAACGAGTGATTTTTAGTGTTGAAGTATAAAGGCAGCCTCAATATAGCAATGAGGTAATAGAGCTAAATAAATAAGTACAGCTGTACTTTTTTAAGATAAAATAGAACAACTGTACTTATTTGGTATAATCATGAAACAAATTTATTTTAATCAAAACAAGCCACCTAAATTTTCGAAAATAACAAAGGCGGCTACCTTCGGCCTCACCAAAACATTCCCTAACCTCAGTGCCCGCCTTGCAATGAAGGTATTTTGTAACCCCCATAGTCGACGTCAATACGAATTTAGAACCAGCATCCAACCAATCAATATTAAACTGACTACTGAGCTTGGCGCTGTAAACCTGTACTATTTTAGCCAAGCTGAAAACACTAAAACGGTATTTTTATCTCATGGCTGGGCCGATAGCACCAATCGATTTACTACTCTGATCGATGAATTACTCGCAAAAGGCTTTAATGTTTACTCAATAGACCACATAGGGCATGGTTATTCACACGGAAACATATCGCATTTATACGGGTATATGCAGGGATTAACAGCCGCTTTTGAATATTTTAATGCGCAAAATATTGCAATTAATAGAGTAGTCACACACTCTATGGGCGGTGTTGCTTTGCTAAACTTAGCACCACATTATTTAAAGAATAAAAAAATAGTGATGATCTCAGCCCCTGCACAAATATTTGAAGCCATGTTTGCAAAGGTTAAGCAAGTAGGGATTGCTGAGCTGATGTTAGAGAACATGCTTAATAAAGTGTCAGATAATTATGGCATTCGCTGGCAAGACCTTCATCCAGATCGCTCTAAAAATAAAATTAACGAAAACATGCTGTTTATTCATGATGAAAATGACTCAGTGGCAAGCTTTGAGGCTATCAAGTTATTAACTGATGATACACCAGCCACATTAATAGCTACACAAGAGCTTGGTCATGTGCGCATTTTAAAAAGCCAATACGTGTATGACCAAATAACCTACTTTATGGATTAACGATGAAAAAAAGTGAGAGCACAAAACGCAATATTTTACACAAAGGAATGGCCTATGCAGCTGCACATGGCTTGTATAGCATATCAATAGGAAAAATTGCGGCAGTGACCAATATGTCGCGCACTGGGGTGATCTCTCACTTTGCCAATAAAGAAGATATGCAAGTAGCAATATTGGCCTACACAGAAGACGAATTTAAAAAACAAGTTGTTGAGGCATCTGTTAATACAGACGCGTTAATTCATTTAAATAATTTTCAGCAGCGCTGGCTTGAATGGCTACATTTTTTAGATATGCAATCACCTAATAAGCCGGCAAGTTGCCCGCTTATTAAGGCCTCGGTAGAATTTAAAGCAAGCCCACATTGTTTGGTAAGGCAATTTATGCAAGACCAGCACGTAAGGATGATTAATTACCTCACTAAACTTGCGGTTAACTGCCAAACACAGGGCTACTTTAGCCAAGATAAAGAGCCAAATCATTTTGCCTACGAATTTTATAGCCTATATACCGGACATGTTGTACAAACAAGCTTAATTGATAACCCTGATTTAACGCTAAGATATAAAAAAGTCGTTGCTAATTTAATTGAGCGATATAAACAATAATGTTAGCCAGCAAGGCCCAAGCTGTTAAGTTGATTTAGGCGCAAAAATAATAATAGCCATTCCAATTAAAGCAACGGTTCCACCAACTAAATCCCACATGGTGAGCTTTACCCCATCCACGGCCCATAACCACAATAATGCAACACATATATACACACCACCGTAAGCGGCATACACACGCCCTGCGGCTGCTGGGTGCAACGTTAACAACCAAGCAAATAACGCCAAACTCATTGCAGCGGGTATTAATAGGAGTATGGATTTATCTTCTTTAAGCCAAAGGTATGGTAAGTAACAGCCAATAATCTCAGCAAGGGCCGTTAGGAAAAATAACGCAATTGTTTTTACTTCAAACATAAATCCACACCTACTATAAATACCAATATAAAAAGCTAAGTAGCGACAAATTAACTACTTAGCATAAGGTTGCATCGGATCAATCAGCAAGGGCCACTTCGGCAAGTTTCATTGTACTTTCGAATGATTTTGTACCAGCTATAAATAAACCATTATGACAAAATACAGCGTCATCTAATCCGGTCTCCGCTTGAAACTCTTCATCAGATAACCCAGCCCAGGCTTTTGGCAGTGATTTTCTGTCTTCAAAGGAGCCTGGCTCTACAGGGACTGTTTGAATAATCCATTGACCGTTTTGCGAAGGGTAAACCATAAATAACGCATCGTTTGATAAATGGTGCACTGTTTTTTTCCATGGTGTATATTTTTCTAAAATAATCACGCGCGGATCTTTTGCCTCGTCTATCGCTTTAGCAACAATATCTTTGGCATTGATACTGCCTTTTGCTGAAGCTATAAAACGAGTTAATAAACGCGCTGCAAACTCAACGGCTTCATCAAAACATTCATCAAAGTTACCTTGCTCTTCCCACGTTGGATTAAACATAGAAAGCGTTTGGCTAAGCGTTATACCCTCAACCACGCCTTTTACGTAACCACAATCGATAGCATCAATAGTAGAGACTAAACCAGTGTCTACTCTATCAGCCACCGCTTGGTTATTGTCACACAGTTCTAAACCATACTTTTTCCAAATTAAGCCAAATGACGAGTAAGGCGTGCCATCTTCGCGCTCACCTGCGCCACCGCGCTGGTGATGATCAAAACGCCCTGTATCAGGGTTATATTCACCGCCTACATCAACAACAATATCGGCACTTTCTATTATGGCTTTATCGCGGGTACGTACCAAGTTAAAGGCAGGCAATACATGCTTAAGTACCGCAATACTAAACACGTCGTCGGCATGAAAATTACCGCTGTGGGTTACTACTGTTAAATCACTCATTGATTTTGGGCTACTGTTATTAAAGATAAAATTCTCACTTATAAAGTGCTAAATACAGATTAAAATTTACGTGGTGAATTTTATACGAACAGCGCAATGAAAAACAGTGAAGTATTATCTGCGCCTACCCTAAAAAGGCAGGCGCAAAGAGTAAGCAAGGGGGCTTATTTTGGCTCAGGACTTAACCCAAGCTCCATAAACACACTTTGAGGGTCATCTTTATAACTGCCAAAGCTTGCACAGCGCTCAAAACCTAAATCTTCATATAAACTAATTGACTCGGTTTGCTTTGGACCGGTTTCTAATCGAATAAGTGGGATTTTTGTCTCGCCGGCGTAATGCAGTAGGTTTTGCATTATGCGTCTTGAAAAACCTCTGCCGCGGTAGCTTGGCTTTACGTATAAACGTCTTATTTCGCCATAGATCACGCCATCATTTTGTTTAACAATGGCACCACAGGCGATAATACCATCTTCGTTTTTTAAACCAATTGCGTAAACGTTTTCTTCACTTAATTCTTCTAATTTAAGAGATTGGGCTGTAGCCACGGGGTATAAGGAGTTTATCAGTCTATCTATATCTGCAAACACATTAACTACATCTGGATCCTTAGGGTTTAATTCGACTAACTGCATCTCTTGTCGTCCATCTTATTATTTTGAATCTTTATAGTGGTTTCATAATATATACTTAGTACGTATGTTCCTAGTCTTGTTTGAACAAAATGTTTTAATCAGGTAAAAAGTTTTGTATTAAATGTTAGGACAATTTTATCGCTTAGCTATTAGCTTATGTTATTAAGCCCTCTTTTTTATTTGTTGAGCGTGCCAAGATAAGTAATCAGTTGCATTCATCGGCTTTGCAACCAAATAACCTTGCATGCAGTCTGCGTTAAGCATAGTTAGCAACTCAAATTGCTCTTTTTGCTCTACTCCTTCGGCCACTACAGTTATATCTAGGCTTTTTCCTAGACTAATTATAGTATTTACAATATTAAAGCCCTTGCCTTTATCAAGAATCTTATCGATAAAGCTCTTATCTATTTTTATTTCTTGTACAGGAAAAGCATTTAAATGGGCTAAACAGGAATAGCCGGTGCCAAAGTCGTCTATAGAAAACACAAACCCTTGTTCTTGTAGCTCCGTCATTTGCTTTATTGTGCTGTTAATATCGCCTGATAGCATGGTTTCGGTGATCTCAAGTTTGATTTGTGCAGGATTTATATTAAATTCATTAATCGTTTTGCAAAGCTCGTTTTTAAGCTCGGTAGAGTTGAATTGTCTTTGAGAAATATTTATCGATACACAAAATTCCTTATCGATCATGTTTTTTGCACCAAGCTGATTTAATAAACCGCAAATATCGCGCAACACAATAGTTTGTAACTTTTGAATTAGACCGTATTGTTCAGCAATAGGTATAAATTGATTAGGTGATATAAGTCCTTTTACAGGGTGCAGCCAGCGGATCAGTGCCTCAGCACCGACAAGCTTGCCTTGCATGCTAATTTGTGGCTGAAAATAAGCACAAAACTCATTATTTATAATTGCTCTTACAATATCAGTTTCAAGTTCAGCTTGCTTTTCAAGTAAGGTTTGTAACTTAGGGTCATAAAAACTAC
This sequence comes from uncultured Pseudoalteromonas sp., assembly GCF_963922945.1. Taxonomy (GTDB): domain Bacteria; phylum Pseudomonadota; class Gammaproteobacteria; order Enterobacterales; family Alteromonadaceae; genus Pseudoalteromonas. The sequence goes on from NZ_CAWUKC010000021.1 coordinate 20,643, forward strand.
AACTATTTCCACCTTTAGCTTTAGAGCGATACATAGCTGTGTCAGCAAATTTTAATATGTTATCGGTCAGCGCGTTTTCTTCATTTATTAAACAAATACCGATGCTGCAACTAACCTGAAAATCTAATTCACCCACCGAAAATTTTTCATTAAATACGGCTTGTACTTTTTTGGCTACTATTTCTGACTCTACACTGGCCTGCTGATTATCTTCTCCAATATACTCAAGTAAAATAATAAACTCATCGCCACCGACTCTGGCCAATGTATCAGATGCTCTGATCACTGCGCTTAAACGTTTTGCTAACTCGACTAGCACCACATCACCTGCGCCATGGCCTAATGAATCATTTATTCTTTTAAAATCATCTAAGTCTAAAAACAATAAAGCGCCGGTTTTTTTTGTTCGTTTTATACGCTCTATGCACTTTGTTAAATTGTCACTTAGCATCCTTCTGTTAGGTAAACTGGTTAGCGGATCAAAAAAGGCTAACCGCTGAACTTCTTGCTCAGCTTGTTTTCGTAGGGTTACATCTCTTGCCATCCACACTATATGCCTTTTTGATGGATCATCCGGTATATAGTTATCAAGTGCTGCGGCTCGCCCCTCAAACGTAATGTTTCCTTTTGGCACGGTTAAGTCATATTCAAAGATTTGCATTTCATTCGTACGTAATGTTTCGCTGATCACATTTATTATCATCTCAGCGTCTTTTTTAGGAAACAAATCTTGTACATTTTGACCAATCAAGTGATTGTTCGATTTAAGCAATAGATCATCTGACATGCCATAGATATCGGTATACACACCGTCTTCATTTAAAATTAAAATCAGATCAGGCATTACCTGCGTAAATGCTTTAAACTTTTCATTACTTTTTTGTAGGTCGGCAACAAGCTGCTTTGCTTTGAGTGACTCCGCGTTTTTTTCAAGTGCAATACTTGAAAAGTGTACAAAGTAATCAATAAGTTCTAAATCTTGTCTGTTAGGTGATTTTGGCTTGTCATGATAAATAGCAAAGGTGCCTAAAACCTCAGAATGACTTGATATAATTGGTGTAGACCAGCATGAATACAATCCATAGCTATGTGCTAACTCTTTAAAGTCTTCCCAAAGGGGTGACTGATCAATATTATGAACAATAACACGCGTTTGATGAAATGCAGCAGAGCCACATGAGCCGACATTAGACCCAATAAATAAACCATTGATAGCTTGCAAATAACCAGTGGCAATATTGGGGGCTGCGCGATGGAAAAGCTGCTCCCCACTCAAAGAAAGAATTGAACACCTTGCTGATTTACTGTCAATAACTTCCTCTATCGCAAAACAAATATCTTCGAGTATTTCGTCTAGGCCAGCGCCTAATGCAATTTTAGATAATATATCTTGCTGGTGAGATAACAATTGTTTCAGTCGTTCGGTATTCATACTTCACCATACATGTAGGTACTCTAAACTAGACTAAGCACTTTAACTATATGCAGTTTATTTAAGCCAATTACTGCCCCTAGTTTGTTTAATTAAATTGAGTATAGTTAAAAACTAAGAATTGCGAGGCTATTTACTACCGTTATAATCATTAGCTTACCAATTTAAAGGACCATTCCTTAACTAAGAAATATATACTATACAAAAAAACAATAAATAAACAAATTATTAACATAAAACACGCAAAACTTCACTCAAGTGCGTGTAGTAGATTAGCAATTTAAACACTTTGTTACTTAAAAAAGCTGTTCAAAGCAAACAAGCTATTTATACTGCTAGCAATAATAAGTGTTTTTAGAGGTCGCTGTGCAAATCATACAAGGTATGGAGTATTTTTTTTCTGGCTTTAAATTAATTAGCCAAAAAGGGCTTAAGCGTTTTGTGCTTATTCCACTTTTACTGAATATTTTGCTGTTTGGTAGCTCATTATTCTTTTTAGTCGGCTGGCTAAGCGACAGCTTTAACTACATAAGCACTATGCTGCCCGAGTGGTTAAGCTGGTTAGAATGGTTAATGTGGCCAATTGCAATTTTAGTTGTGTTATTTAGTTACAGCATGGTATTTACTGTGATCACTAACTTTATAGCAGCTCCTTTTAACGGACTACTCAGCGAAAAAGTAGAGCTTTATCTCACCGGTCAAAAAATAAATGACGATGGCTTTGCTGATTTAATCAAAGATATACCCCGAATGGTTGGCAGAGAGTGGACAAAGCTTTGCTACTACTTGCCCCGTGCAATTGGCTTTTTTATCTTATTGTGGATCCTACCTGTGTTAGGGCAAATACTATGGGTTTTATTTACGTGTTGGATGTATGCCGTTCAATACAAAGACTTTGCCTTCGATAACCACAAGATTGCCTTTAAGCACATGAAAGACGATTTAAAATCAAAGCAAAGTTTATCTTATGGCTTTGGTTTTGCTGTCATGTTGCTAAGTGCAATCCCGTTTATTAATTTAATCGTTATGCCTGTAGCTGTGTGTGGCGCTACTCGCTTATGGGTAGATAATTACCGCCCTAAATACCGAGTGAGCTAAGTAATACGTATAGCAAAAAATAAAAGCACCTTTTGGTGCTTTTACCTATCTCAACTTAAGTGCAGTGTAATTTAATTTAGCTCGGCGAGGCAATGCTGCTGTTTTTTCATCGAGCATACTAAATTGTGTGATCACTATCGCAAACAACTGCCCATTTAAAGTGATGTTAGCGACGCGGTCTATCGCGGCTTTAAGCGTAACCTGCTGATTAAATAATTTAAGCTCTCCGTTTGCTAATTGCTCAACGTATAAGTACGGTGTGTACAAGGGAAGCTTTAACCTTATAACATTGACACTACTTTGCTCTTGCACTGCAATCCACTGCCCTTTTTTATAAAGTGTATTGAAGCGAGTTATACCTTCGGGTTGCAACACGGAGCTTGTTTGTATTAAACACATGCTGCAACCGTCTACTTGGCTCTGCTGCCAATTTACTGCTTCATTATTATAATAAAGCTTATCGGTAAGTGACCATTCACTATCTTTATTTATATGATTTAAATTGGTTTCTTTATGAGTACACGCCAATATTAAGCAAAATGTGGCAACGTATAATAACCCCAACCGCATAAGTTTATAGTACATTTACTGCTCTTTTATTGCTTTAATTTGGTTAATAAGTGCCTCACTCGGCGGAGCTTCTTTAATATAGCTCGGCAATGCACTCGAAACAGGTGTTACGCTTTGTCGCTTAAACAAATTTTGGTTCATCATGTTAACAGCACCAAATCGATTACCTGCACTTTTGGCATAAAATTGCAGATCGATCATCCCCCACTCATCAACATCGGTCAGTATAGTAATTTGCGAGTCTTGGTTTGCATCAAAGTTAGTTAATGCATCACCTAAAATTGCATTACAATTATAATCAACCGCCTCAGAGCCTGCTCTGTTTAGCCCTGCACTTTCTTCAATAGCACTTTCATTTATATCTGCCGCACTGCCATTTGAATAATCAATTATAAAATCATCTGTTGGACCAGCTTGATTATTTGTATTTGGAAAAAGATCACAATTAATATTGTTGGTATAAAACCGGTCGTAATAACGGTCGCCCTCATTATCACCAATAGTGGCGAGCCCTGTTAATTGGTATAAGTAGTTCATTGAGCTTAAATGATTTGGCTTAAAATTTACCTCCTCATCACCGCCATGATAAAGCCCAAGGTTATGCCCTAGTTCATGAAATATAGTAGATGCTTGATAATTATTCGTCACATTTTGTGATGTTTGGTCGTCAACCGATAACCCCCATCCTCCCATGGTCAGCATAAGATCATTACCATTAATTTCTGCAATACCTGAACCACTGATACTGCCATCTGGATTACCGCTATTTGCCATTAACAAATAATGAAAAATAGGTCGGCGCGCTGTATCGGCATACTCCATTTTATAGGCAAATAAATTAGCACTCCCTTGGTTATATTCAAATGGCGTGTAACTATTAAACGGTACGGTGCTTCCCCCTCCTAAATCAAAATTATTCGCAGAAATGCCTATGCTTTGATCGAATAAATCACCCACATCAAAGTGCACGGTGTAACCGTTACTTGCAAAAACGCTCACTACTTTTTCAAGTGCAATTCGCTGAGGCGTAATACCTGCATCGCTACTGTCCATATAATCAATTTCGATAAATATATCTTTTTGGTTTTCCCGTGCCCCCCACTCGTACAAGGGTAATCCACCAAATGTAGACCCTTCTTGCTCAGCACAATCAGGAATACCGTCTATATCGGCATCCGTATCACAGCTCACATCATTTTGAGCCGCAGGTGTATTAAAAACAGAGTAAGTCCAATCACTTGCTTGGTTGGTATCAGTTAAATCAAGCGCTCGCTTTAAGCTTGAGCCTTGTTCAGCTTGCATTGCTGGTGCATTGTTGCTTTGCCATTGCGATGCATTTACTGGTTGTTGGGTGGAATTGCCAAAACGTACAAAATCGATTGTTTGTGTGGCAGCACTATTTAATAACTCCGCAAAGCCATTGATATACCAGTAAGGCCGTAACGCATCGTTTTGGTTTCCCACCAGCGCAATTTTTGGGTTATTTAGCGCAGCACTTGCTAAAAACTCATCGCCAAAGCGGCTTTGCAGTAAAACGTAACTTCCGTTTTCTATTACTTTATTAGGTAGAGTAAATACTTGCTCTGCGCTGACTGAGCTATCAAGCATATTAATTGCGCGCGTTTTTAGCGAGTAGTTTTGTAAATTAACAGCCGCTCCCGTGCCGTTATAAATTTCGACCCAGGGCGTATCGTTACTAAATTGTACAGATATGAGCTCTGTTATTTTTAAATCTTGCGTTGAGGTGGTAAATTCACTCACCTCGGTGGCTGTTGCAGCTGTACCAAAAAAATTAACTAACTGGTTATTTACTCGCACTTTGTATGCTGTATTTTCCAAAAAATCCGCGCTTAGGTTAACGCTTTTAAAATAATCATTGGTCTGTTCAGGCCCTCCTGAGACGCTCTCTATATTAAGCGCAACACAGCTTGCAAAATCATCACTTGATACCTGAATACTCCCTCCACAGCTCCCCGCACTATCATTTACAGTTAACGAGCTCCTCAACATCACATCAGAAAACATCATACTAATGGGAGTATCAACCAATACTGGCTCAGCAGTACCATCAGGCGTTATTGAAACCACCGTTGCAGGGCTGGTGTCAACAATTGTCGTGTTGAGTAGAAAGTTTGTACTGTCTTCACCATCACTGGCTATCAACGTATAACTCTTCGCAGAAATGCTATTTAAAGGGGGGGTATAGCTAAAGCGCAGTGTTTGAGCATCAATAATGCTCACCTGTGCCCCTTCTAAATCGTCAGGAAAAATTATTTGAACCGTATCACCATCGGGGTCACTTACTGTCAAATTAAACTCAGCGCTTAGATTATATTGCACTTCAACGGTTGCATCGTCTGCCACAGGTGGATTGTTTGGCGGCATCACAATCACCGTGAATTGCGCGCTATTAGTAGCATCGTCGTTATCTTTAACTGTGGCTAAAAAGGTAATATTTGTGTTTTGAGCAACCGTTGGGGCTGTAAAGGTAATGCTAGATTCGGCCCGGGTAAATTCGACTACAGGACCATTAGTTTGCTGCCAGCTAAGTTCGCTAATAGTGCCATCGCTATCCTGCGTTGTGGCTGTTATTGTCACTGACTCATTTTGCATAGCCTCATCTGGCCCTGCTAGAGTAACACTGGGTGCGCTATTTAACTGCGTGATAATTACTGTTGTACTACTTTGTGCAGTGCCCCCTGCATTGTCAATGACCGTTACACTAAAACCAAGCGTTTCATTATTACTTACATTAGGTGCAGTAAAGCTAAGCTCTGCTTCTGTTTGACTAAACTCAACTGAGGGTCCTGAAGATTGTTCCCACACAATACTGCTAATTGTGCCATCTATATCTTGTGCATTGGCTATTAAATTAACTTGGGTGTTAGCCAGTGCACTGCTTGGGCCAGTAATGTTTACTGTTGGCGGCGTATTTTGAACTGTAACGGTACCTGAAAAAACTTGCTCTGTGGTTGCACCATCATTATCGGTAACAACGACCGAAAAGCTAAAGTCAGTGTCACTCTGCACATTTGGGGCCGTTACTGTGAGTACATTGCCATTAGCCGTAAAAGTAAATTCAGGGCCTGATAACTGCTGCCATTGATAGCTTGATATTTGTCCATCGTTATCGCTTGCTTGCGCTGTGATGGTAAAGGTTTGGTTAGCAACAATAACACTGCTGCTAACATCAACATTAACGATCGGGGCCGAATTGTCAGCTGCTCCACTATCTGTGGTGTCACTATCACCGCCCCCGCCGCCGCAACCGGCAATTAAAAGTGATAAAAAAAGTAACCCTAGCCATTTATAAACATTATTTAATACCACTTTTATGCCTCTATGATTTAGCTATACAAATTTTGGGGCACCTTAACAACGTTTAAATGAACGGTGATTTCCTCACGATCATGATACAAATGCTTAGCTTGCAATTCATAGGTTATACCGTACTTAGTAAGCTCTTCTTTGATCATCGTTAGGCATTCATAAACACTATCAAAGCGTTTTTTCATAGGCAGCTTTAAATTAAATATAAGCTCTTTGGCGTATGCGTTTACTGCCCAGTCAATCATTAGATTAGTCACTTTGGCTGGTTTTTCCACCATATCGCATACTAACCAATCAATATTTCTTTTTTCTGGGCGATATTTAAAACCATCTGCTCTAAAGTGCTTAACTTGGCCTGTTTCCATTAAACTTTCGTTCATTGGGCCATTGTCTATTGCGCTGACAAACATGCCTCTGCGTACTAATTGGTACGTCCAGCCACCCGGGCAGGCACCTAAATCAACACCACGCATACCTGGTTGTACTCGCTCTTCTCGCTCTTTTTCAGGAATAAAAACATTAAAAGCTTCGTCAAGTTTAAGCGTTGAGCGGCTCGGTCCATCACTTGGCATGCGTAAACGCAAAATGCCCATAAATAGCGGCGAGTTATTATAGCTATAAGAGTAGCCAACAAAAGCGGTGTTGTTTGCTAAAAATAAAACATGCATTACCGGACGGTTTGCCTTAGGCTCACGCAATACCGTATTTTGTTTTTCGAGTGCTTTTTTTAATGGCGTTGATATTTTTTTACAAAAGGTCAGTAGCTCTTTGCCCTCATTGGTGTCGGGGGTTTCTACACGCAATTCACTACATAAAGGAAACGCCTTCGCGGCATCTTTTATTGCAGTTACCCTATCTTCTACCGGCATATTTTCGATGAGTGTACCTGCAAACCATTGACGCGCAAATACCATACTTTTAAAGTCGACCTTTTTGATTATTTCGTCGCTGTGTTGTGCTTCAAAACATTCATAAATCACGTAGCCTGTATTTGGTTTAGCTTTTACATAGCCAGCAAAACCTTGCTCGGCAGCATGAAACGTTATTTCAGCAGCCGCATCACTTTCAAAACCACTACGACAATAAATCACAACACTAGACATATTAACCCTTAAACTCTTTAAAACTTAAATCGTGCAACTTGCACTAGAATAACGACCCAACCAATGATAAAACACAACCCACCTAACGGGGTTATTGGCCCTAACCACTTCATACCTGTTAATGCTAATAAATATAAACTGCCACTAAAAAGCAGCGTGCCGGCAATGAAAAAGCCACCCGCCATGGTTAAGTTAATCCCCCATTTAATCAAAATAGCAACAGCAATCAGCGCTAAGCCGTGCACCATTTGATATTCAGCGCCAGTTTTAAATACACCCAACGAATACTCCGTTAATCGGCTTTTTAAGCCATGTGCGGCAAACGCGCCTAACATAACCGACAGCATGCAAAAAATGCTGCCCGTCAGTAAAAATAATTTAATCATAATTGCTCCACCCTGTTGACTATAAATTTACTGGCTTCACGCGCTGCAGTTTCACGATTTTCAAGCTCGCTTACACCACTTTTTTTACGCGGTTTGAGTGAATGGTCACCATCGCTAAGCCAAACATAAGTTGGCTGTTTTGGCATAGAAAGCGTTTTAAGCTCTTCACGGGTACCAAAAGTATCTCGCTCACCTTGTAACACTAAAAATGGGCAAGGGATGTCTGCAAAATGCTCGGTGCGTAGCTTTTCGGGTTTACCTGGCGGGTGAAACGGGTAGCCAAACGCTAATACACCTGCTATTGGTTGTTTAGAAATACAGGCAAGCATAGACGCCATTCGCCCGCCCATCGACTTTCCACCAATAAACAGTGGCAGCTCAGGCTGCGCATTTGTGAGTACTTGCTCGTAAAAAGCCAACAATTTAGGAGCACGCTCTGGTGGCCTGCGTTTATTAGTTTGTTTTGCTATTTGCATGTATTCAAAATCAAACAAACCCACATCAATTCCTTGCGCACTAATAAGTTTAGCCATGTGCTGCATAAAATCAGAGTCACTTCCAGCACCTGCGCCGTGTGCAAATATAAACTGTGCAATAGCAGGCTGTGTGTTACTTTTAAACCATTCAATCATTATCAATACTCTTGTTCTTGTTCTACTAAGCTCAGCATCCAATCTTTAAACGACACAATTTTACCCAGCTCGGTTTGTGATTCACGAATAACCAAGTAATACGCGTTTTTACTCTCTAAACTGTGACTAAATGGGATCACTAAACGCCCTGCGTCTATATCTGGCTTGGCAAGTACACTATTACCAATAGCAACGCCTTGTCCGTGCACTGCAGCTTGAAGAACCATTGATGAGTGACTAAATATTGGGCCTTGGTTTACCTGTACATTGCGAACTCCCGCCGTTTTCATCCATGTTTTCCAGTTACGGCGTGTGGTATCGTGCAATAAAGTGTGTTGGGCTAAGTCACTCGGTTGATTAAGCGGTTTATGCCCACTTAATAACAGCGGGCTACATAAAGGCACCAAATACTCGGTGTGCAGTTTATAAGTTTGCACCCCACTCCAGTGGCCTCGGCCGTAATAAATAGCAATATCAACATCATCGGTTAACGAGTTTTCATCATGATCTTGCGCCTTAATACGCACATCTATTTCAGGGTGCAACTCGTTAAATAAGCTCAACCGAGGAACTAACCACTGAATTGCAAAACTTGGGGTTAAGCTTACCGTAAGTGAGCCCTTTGCTCCGCGAGCAAGCAGCTTTTCGGTGGCATCTATTAACTGGGTAAAAATCTCTTTAATATCTAAAAAATAGCCTTGGCCTTCTTCGGTTAATAGTAACGAGCGGTTTTTACGTAAAAACAATTTTAAGCCTAAATGTTCTTCAAGTGTTTTTATTTGATGGCTCACTGCCGCTTGCGTTACATAAAGCTCTTCTGCTGCTTTAGTAAAGCTTAAATGGCGTGCCGCGGCTTCAAAAGCTTTTAGTGCGTTTAATGGAGGGACTCGTCTTGACATAGTGACCAAGCTTAGAATTAGTTTTTCTTATGCATAAGATTATATACAGCATCGTCGTGCGTGTATATTAATGGCATAAAAAAAGCGACCTAAGTCGCTTTTTGTCGATGGCCTAAATAGCCATTATAAGTCACTTGCACTTGTATCAAGAGGTGCAAAGCTTTTAATTAACTCATCCACGGCTTTCATTTGCGATAAGTAGCCTTCAAGCTTGCTCAGTGCCAATGCACATGGACCATCACACTTAGCTTCATTAGGATTAGGGTGTGCTTCAATAAATAAACCAGCAATGCCTAATGCCATACCACTGCGTGCAAGTTCGGCAGCTTGTGCGCGGCGCCCATCTGCAGAATCTGCTCGCCCGCCTGGGCGTTGTAGTGCATGGGTTGCATCAAAAATAACTGGCGCCATAGCTTTCATATCATCCATGCCCAACATATCAACGACTAAGTTGTTGTAGCCAAAGCTAGAGCCACGCTCGCACAGAGCAACATTGTTATTACCCGCTTCATTAAATTTAGTAATGATATGGCGCATTTCGTGAGGAGCTAAAAACTGTGGTTTTTTCACGTTAATGATGGCACCCGTTTTAGCCATAGCAACAACTAAATCTGTCTGGCGTGCCAAAAAAGCAGGCAGTTGGATAACATCAACAACTTCGGCAACTGGGGCAGCTTGATGTGGTTCGTGTACATCGGTAATTAGCGGAATATTAAAGGTAGTTTTAATTTCTTCAAATATTTTTAAGCCTTCTTCCATACCCGGACCACGGTAAGAGTTTATTGATGATCGGTTTGCTTTATCAAACGAGGCTTTAAATACATAAGGGATATTTAATTTAGTGGTGACTTCTACGTAATGCTCTGCAATACGCATCGCCAAATCACGCGATTCTAATACATTCATACCACCAAATAATACAAATGGTTTGTCATTAGCCAGTTCTATATCGTTAATATTAATTACTTGGTTATTCATTTTAATTCCTAAGGTGCAACTACTTGCATCATTAATCCACAAATGTAGGCCATATATGTGCCTACACCATACCCTAATACAGCTAATAATACGCCTACAGGCGCAAGCGAAGGGTGAAACGCTGAAGCCACTACAGGCGCTGACGCAGCGCCGCCTACATTAGCTTGTGAGCCTACTGCCATGTAAAACAACGGTGCTTTAATCACTTTAGCTACAATCAGCATTAAACTTGCGTGTGTTAACATCCAAATAGCACCGATTAAAAATAACCCCGGATTACTAAATATAGCGGTTACGTTCATGTGTAAACCAATGGATGCCACTAAAATATATAAAAAGCTAGAAGCAACTTTTGATGCGCCAAACGCTTCTATTTGTCTGACTTTCGTGAACGATAAGCTAATACCAATCGTAGTAGAAATAACAATTAACCAAAAGAATTTGCTATTTAAGCTGTATTCTTTAGCCCACGCATAATTGTTTGCAAAAAACGGCCCTAAAAAATCGGCACAAAAATGCGCAAGCCCTGTTATGCCAAACGCAATAGTAATGATGGTCATATAATCATTTGAGGTAGGCATACGCGCATGCTGGGCATGATATTCCTCTACCCGCTTTTTTAGATCTTCAATAGCGCTTGTATCTGCCCCAGTTGCGGCATCAATTTTTGTGTGATTGGCCGCCATTAATAATAAAACAGCCATCCAAATATTTGCCACTATTACATCAACGGTCACCATGACCGAGAATATATCGCCGCCTACTTCAAACATTTCTTTCATAGAAGCTTGGTTTGCTCCGCCGCCAATCCAACTTCCAGCAACCGTCGTCATACCGCGCCAAACCGCATCAGGGCCGTGGCCGCCCACTAAGTCAGGGCTAAATACGCTTACCACTAAAATTGATAAAGGCCCACCAACCACTATACCCAGCGTGCCCACTAAAAACATAATAAGTGCTTTGGGGCCCAAATTAATAATCGCTTTTAAATCAATACTAATGGTGAGTAGAATTAAACACGCTGGCAGTAAATAGCGTGAAGCAACATAGTAAATATTTGAGCTGTGCCCATCTACAATACCAAACGTATTTAATAATGACGGTAAAAAGTAACATAGTAATAATGCTGGCACATATTTATAAAATGCTTTTAGTTTGGGGTTATCGCTATTTGAGGTTTTAAAAATGAACCCTAAAATTACAGCAAGCAAACCCAGTACAACAGCATCATTGGTGATCAATGCAGTGTGAGTATCAGCCATATTTGTTCCTATTATTAATGGTGTGTTTTATTATTATCTTCCAGTTCTTCTATCTGATGCTGAATAATCTCTATTGCCGGATCATCTGGGCATTCATCAACAAAAAACTGTAAATCATCGCGTGCCATTTTAGGGCAATCTAACTGATTGAGTAAGTAACCTCTATCGCGTCTCTCGTACGGGTCATCGCCTAATAGCTCCATGAGCAACTCAACGCATACCAGTGCATGGCCAAATTTATTTTCACTAATAAATGACCATTTTTGCTGCGCTAAAAACAGTTTATATACTTCATCGTTGTATATAAGTTCAAGAGGCTCTTGTTCTTGGCCATTTTCTTCATCTGCATTTTCAGGAATGATGTACCAACTTTGTTGCCCGCTGCTAGGCTCAATAATGTAGCCTTCTTCGTCACTTATTGCGACATGCACGCTAATATCGCCCTGGTTAATAGACACACTGGCGTCTAATTGCGCTTGCTCAAGTAAGTGTGTTAATAAAATGCCTAATGTGGTTATAGAGCCGCTGCGCATAGTAAGCGTGTAACTGACGCTATTAATTTTATACTCAGGCACTTTCAATCCAGAGGCGCTAAAAAGCCACTGACTATAGAACATATCAAGTAGTGCTTCTAATCTATCGTGAGGGTCTTTTTGCTTAACACACAATGCACTTATTTGCTGCTCAAAGTCAGTTAACAGAGAAAACGTGGGGGCTAAGTCTATTTGAGGATCCCATTTCGATTCTGCGTTAATACACCGATAAAGTGGCGGTGGAGTAAATTCGTCATACGCATCATCTAAATACGATTCATCGTGTTCGTCATACCCGAGGGTGGTCATCAATACTACAACATTTATAAAAAAACGAAGGCGTAGTTTACCTAACTTTAAACACAGTTACCAATACAGCAAAGACTATAGGTTCAATTTATAAGTTGTTAATATGATTTGTAGTAAACAAAGTGATTACAATTTTAGGCCATATTAAGATGAACGCAGACGCAGTTAGTAAGCTTACAAGTTATACACCTAGCACTGTGAATTAATTGCTACTGATTGGAAGGTTTAATTCGTAGAACTCCCCCTCAATATGTTAACTCGTATTTTTAAGCACAGTGCGTGATTAATAATTTTACACGCACTGATACTTAAGCACTTTTAAAAAAGCAGCGGCGATTTTGCCGTTGCCAAATACCCTATGGCTAAAATCACAACCGTGTTTACGACCAAATAAATAATTTTAGGCAAAGTGTTAGTTTGTTTAGCGCTAATAATGCCTATGGCAATATAAATCACTACAAGCACTATTTTTTCTAATAACCAAAGCTGTTCAAAAGGATTAAATTTTGCCATAAACATTAATGTTAGTGCAGAAACAAGTAATAAAGTGTCAATGCTATGGCTGCCAATAAAAACCAACTTGTTTTTAGCAAGCTTGCCACTGCCCATACGTGAAAATGAGCGAATATAAAATAAAATAACGCTGAGCATAGCAATTGCCATGTGTGAGTGTTTTACTGCTAAATAATCCATAAGCCCCGTACTTTTTATGCTATTAAATGTATTGGCGTGCGCCAACTTACCTGCGCGGCACACAATGTTGGCTATTATGCCTTACAAACTAAAAAGCACATAGCTGCAAGTGCCATGTGCTTTTTAAACGTATAATTACAACTAGTGTTGTTGTCGTTGAACATTCTCAAATGCCAGCTGCACATTTTGAGAAAAAATTTCAATTAAGTGACGCTGAGTATCGGTGATATTTTTAGGGATCCCTGATATGAATAACATCGAGTTGTGATTGTATTCGCTGCTGCAATAAGCAAACAAATAGTTATCTTTATAAATAATACTTTTTTCTTTAAGTGCCTGATGACACGCCTCTAGCTGCTCATTTTGTAACACCGCTTCAAGTTCTTTACCTTCGCTTTGCTCAAATTCACCAGTGCCAGAGCGCACAATAAGTTTTTCGTTGCTGTTATCTTGCGAGTTTTGAGCCACTAAGGTTGTGGCATATACCGCTTGCTCTGCAATACCTAATAACGAGGTAAGCTGCTGCATCACGCCTTCGATAAATTGCTCAATTGAACGAGTCGCAAAAATATCGCGCGAGGCCACAATAATTTTTTCAAGCCCCTCACGAGATTGCTCAATAGAAATAATATCGCGATACGAGCGCAAGCTCGACATAATCACCGTAAATAATTTTTGCGCTGTTAGCTCTGTTTTTGATTTATAGTCGTTAATATCGTAATTAATAATCACTTGGCGCTCAGGCGCTTGCCCTGGTTGACCGGTTCTTAAAATAATACGGATATGATTATTATCTGCCTCTTCACGGATAAATTTAGCAACTTGCAATCCAGCGTCATCAGTTTCCATTACTACATCAAGCAGTACAATGGCGGCATCAGGATGCGCATTTATTAATTCTTTTGCCTCAGCACCCGAGTAGGCACTTAAAAACTCTAGCCGTTTGTTCTGAAATTCAAAATCACTCAACGCAAGTTTGGTAACAGCATGGACTTCAGGTTCATCATCAACGATTAATACTTTCCAAGTGCCAAGCTCTACTTCACTTTCTAACTCATCTGGCTCATCTGAAAATAAAAAATCACCCATCATATTAAAGGTTCCTTAATGCATTTATTGAACACACAAGCATGGCTATTTATTATAAGTTAAGGCCATTGTGCGAGCGTTACACGATCGTTATTTCCCAAGTCTTTTACTGTTTTAATATTTATAAACGCCATTTGTTTAAACAAATACCGAACAGCTTCACCCTGTTCAAAACCATGTTCTATTAAAAGATAGCCACTAGGGAGCAAATAGTCACGTGATTGTGTAATTATTTGTTTTATATCAGCCAATCCGGCTTCATCGGCCACTAACGCAGAAAGAGGTTCAAAGCGTACATCCCCTTCTTTTAAATGTTTATCGCCGTGTTCAATGTAAGGTGGGTTGGTAACAATTAAATTAAATTGCTCATTTTTAAGCGCGCTAAACCAGTTACTTTGCTTAACTTGCACGTTTTCAATTGCTAAACGCTGCTGATTTCGACTCGCCAAGGCGACTGCATCGGCTACTTTGTCAACTGCTGTTATTTTCCATGTGGGCATTTCACTACCCAGCGCCAATGCAATTGCCCCGGTGCCAGTGCCTAAATCAAGGACTTTTGCATGCTCGGGCACCGAAAGCGCTAGCGCTTGCTCAACGAGTGTTTCGGTATCAGGTCTAGGAATAAGCGTCGTGGCATTCACCTCGAGCGCTAAGCTCCAAAATTCGCGCTGACCAGTAATATGGGCTACCGGTTCCCCCTTTAAGCGGCGCTGACAAAACACATCATATTGGTATTGTTCATCGCTGCTAAGTAGCTTATCTGGCCAAGTAAATAAATAACTACGAGGTTTTTGAAGAATATGTAGAAGAAGTACTTGTGCGTCTAATTTAGCACTGTCGCTAGCTGGTGCAAGTGTATTTGCACCAACTGCTATTGCCTGCTCAAGGGTAAGGGTCACAATTACTCATCACCCATAGCGGCAAGTAAATCGGCTTGATGCTCTTGCATTAGAGGGTCAATAATTGCGCCTAAATCGCCGGTTACCACTTCATTTAAACGATAAAGTGTTAAGTTAATGCGGTGATCAGTAATACGCCCTTGCGGGTAGTTATAGGTACGAATACGCTCAGAGCGGTCACCACTACCAACTAGATTACGACGCTCAGAAGCCTCAGCCGCATGGCGTTTTTCATCCTCGGCTTGCTGTAAGCGCGCTGATAGCACCGACATTGCTTTAGCACGGTTTTTATGCTGCGAACGTTCATCCTGACATTCAACCACAACGCCCGTTGGGATATGGGTAATACGAATAGCTGAATCGGTTTTATTTACGTGTTGACCACCCGCGCCCGAAGCTCTAAATGTATCTACTTTTATGTCGGCGGTGTTTATTTCAATAGCTTCTGCTTCTGGAATTTCCGCCATCACAGCAACCGTACACGCAGAGGTATGTACACGCCCTTGCGATTCAGTCTCTGGCACACGTTGAACACGGTGTGCGCCCGATTCAAACTTAAGCTTACCGTACACCCCTTCGCCGCTAATATTGGCAATCACTTCTTTGTAACCGCCATGCTCACCTTCATTGGTGCTTACTACTTCAACTTTCCACTTTTGTGTTTCGGCGTAACGGCTATACATCCTAAATAAATCACCAGCAAATATAGCAGCCTCATCACCACCCGTACCGGCGCGTACTTCTAAAAACACATTGTTATTATCTTTAGGATCTTTAGGGAGCATCAATACTTGCAATTCATCTTCAAGAGAAGTTATTTGTGCTTTAGCTTCTTTGTATTCTTCTTGTGCCATTTCACGCATGTCAGGGTCTGAATCTTTAAGCATTTCTTCAGCCGTCGTCACGTCATCTTGCGCTTGTTGGTAAGCTAAAAAAGTTTTTACAATTTCTTCTAGCTCAGCGTATTCTTTTGAAAGCGCACGAAAGCGGTTTTGATCACTAATGACCGACGGATCGCTTAGTAGCGCTTGCACTTCTTCGTAGCGCTCAACTAAGGTTTCTAATTTACGATATACAGACTCTTTCATTTAACTGTTATTCCTGATCAATACCTAACATTTTTTTCAACTGAGTTAGTTGGGCCACTTCACCGTTTTTAGCCGCATCTTGAATTGCACGGGTAGGCGCGTGCATTAAGCGATTGGTTAATTTATTGGCCAACTCTAATATAATTTTTTCGGCGTCTTTACCTGTATTTAACTGACTCACTGCCCGCCCTACAAGTTCTGACTTAATGGTTTGTACGTCGTTTCGGTAATGGCGAATTAAATCAACCGAATCGAGAGAGCGA
Source organism: uncultured Pseudoalteromonas sp. (assembly GCF_963922945.1). Lineage (GTDB taxonomy): Bacteria > Pseudomonadota > Gammaproteobacteria > Enterobacterales > Alteromonadaceae > Pseudoalteromonas. Next base: position 37,207 of record NZ_CAWUKC010000021.1, read on the forward strand.
ATCCACATTTCAAATTCTTTTACGCGTTCGCTTATAATTAATTGTGCTTGCTCTGCAGCTTGTTCACGCGCGGCCATATTCTCGCTCACAATAGCTTGTAAGTCATCAACCGAATATAAATAGGCGGCATCTAACTCGCCAACTTGGCTTTCTATATCGCGCGGTACAGCAATATCAATAAACAGCATAGGTTTATGGCGGCGCTGTTTAAGTGCTTGCTCCACCACTCCTTTACCTATTATAGGCAAAGTGCTGGCTGTGGAACTAATCACAATATCGGCTTTGTGCAAACGCTCTGGTAATTGCGCCAGCGCTATAACATCAGCCGAGACTTCCTGTGCTAAACCCCGTGCACGTTCAATGGTTCTATTAGCAACCGTTATCTGCTGTGGCTCATTTTGGTATAAGTGTTTAGCTACAAGCTCTATTGTTTCGCCAGCGCCTATTAGTAACACATTGGTCTTATCAAGCTTGCCGTAAATATGCTTTGCTAAATTAACCGCAGCAAATGCCACAGACACAGCACTGGCACCAATATCGGTGTCGGTACGAACTTGCTTCGCGACCGAAAACGTTTTTTGAAACAACCTATCAAATTTGACGCCAACAGCATCATGTGTTTTGGCACTATGGTAGGCCTGTTTTATTTGACCTAAAATTTGCGGCTCACCTAAAACTAACGAATCTAAGCCGCATGCAACACGCATTAGATGATTAATGGCCGCATCGCCTTGATGACAGTATATATTTTTGCTCAGTTCGAGTTCATCCAAACCATGGAAACTGGCAAGCCATGCCAGCAATGCTTGGGAATTTGACTGCTCAAGGCTACAATAGAGCTCAGTGCGATTGCAGGTAGATACAATAACGGCTTCGTTAAAGTTGGCATGACCGCTTAATTGCTGGAGCGCCTCAGCCATTTGCTCAGGCGAAAAAGCCACTTTTTCACGTAATTCTACGGATGCGGTTTTGTGATTTATACCAAGTGCTATGATGGTCATATTTGCCAAATATTACTGCGCCCTACTTTAAAGGCGGTAATTTTATCAAAAATCAGCGGAATATGGAAAGTAAGGAACAACATTTGATTAGACATTATTTAATTTTATTCACTCTTTATTTGTTTTTAGCGGGCTGCGCCCATCAAATAGGTACTAAAACAACGCTTTACGATGATTGGAAACCCCGTTTAGCAGCACAACAAAGCTGGCAAGCACAAGGTAAATTAGCTTTTATAAGCCCTGATGAACGCCAATCTGCAAACTTAAATTGGCAACAAGACGAAAAACAAAACAAATTAGTGCTCACTACATTTATTGGTACTCGTATATTGTCACTTAAACAAACCCGCACTGGTGCGGTACTCGATTACGACGATAAAACATACACAGATACTAACGCCACGTTGTTATTAAAGCGCTTAACCGGTTTTGACCTACCAGTTGATAACGCCGCTGACTGGTTAAAAGGCACGTTAATCTCGCAAACATTAAAAGTAGACGAACTTGACCGTGCACAACAAGTTATTTGGTACGATAACAGCAATAAAAAGTGGCAAATAACATATTCAAACTACAAGCAACAAAGTGGCTTTTGGGTCCCTGGCAATGTCACGCTCAAACATCAGCAAATTAAAATCAAAATTCAACTCTACAATTGGCAATTTAATTAAGTATGAATACTAAAACAGCTTTTTCGGTGATTGCACCGGCAAAACTTAACTTATTTTTACACATCAACGCACGCCGTGATGACGGCTATCACGAACTCGAAACCTTGTTTACCTTTTTAAATTTTGGCGACACGCTTGATTTTTCATTAAATGAAGCACCCGCCATCGTAATTACAGGTGACACCAAGGGCATTGAAGATTGCGACAACCTTATTTATAAAGCCGCTTCGCTATTAAAAGAACACGGTAACATTTCATCGGGGGTAACAATAAACCTCACTAAACGCTTACCTATGGGTGGCGGTGTTGGCGGCGGCTCATCTGATGCTGCAACCACATTACTTGCGTTGAATAAACTGTGGAATACCCAACTCACTACAGATGAGTTAGCAAACATTGGCTTACAACTGGGCGCCGACGTTCCGGTATTTATACGAGGTAAAAGCGCTATAGCACAGGGTATTGGCGAGCAGCTAGTTGATGTACAGCTGGAGCAAAAATGGTATTGTGTTGTGCACCCTAATCAACATGTAAGTACCGCCCAAATATTTACTCATCCCGAGCTTAAGCGCGACACGCCAAAGATTTCAGGCGATTGGCGAACTCATAAATTAACCAACGATTGTGAGCCTTTAGTCAAAAAGCTCTGCCCCGAGGTTGAAAAAACCCTGCAGTGGTTGCTAAAATACGCCCCGTCGAAGATGACCGGAACAGGTTCATGTTGTTTTGTTGAATTTGCAAGTCAAGTTCAAGCACAAGATGTACTTGATAACCTCCCCCATAATTGGCAGGGTTTTGTTGCTTCTAGCGCAAATGTCTCACCTGCTCATACGGAGCTTACCGCCATATTCGATCAATGAAGTAACGTACAAGTAATCATAAGTTAACGCGTAGTAGGGTTACCTATTACCCGTTAGTCCAAAAATTCAGTGCCTGAGGAACCCTACCGTGCCTGACATGAAGCTCTTCGCTGGTAACGCAACACCTGAGCTAGCTCAAAAAGTTGCAAAACGTTTGTATATTGAATTAGGCGATGCTGTTGTTGGCCGTTTTAGTGACGGTGAGATCAGTGTTCAAATAAATGAAAACGTTCGTGGCTCGGATGTTTTTATCTTGCAATCAACCTGTGCCCCTACTAACGATAACCTAATGGAACTTATCGTTATGGTTGATGCTCTACGACGTGCATCAGCAGGTCGTATTACTGCAGTCATTCCTTATTTTGGTTATGCACGTCAAGACCGTCGCGTACGTTCTGCGCGTGTTCCAATCACCGCTAAAGTTGTTGCCGATTTCTTATCAAGTGTTGGTGTTGACCGTGTTCTTACGGTTGACTTACACGCCGAGCAAATACAAGGTTTCTTTGATGTACCTGTAGATAACGTATTCGGTAGCCCTGTACTGCTTGAAGATATGGAAGAGCGTGAGTTTGAAGACGTTGTTGTAGTATCGCCAGATATTGGTGGTGTAGTACGTGCGCGTGCTATTGCTAAGCTACTTCACGACACAGACCTTGCTATCATTGATAAACGTCGCCCTCAAGCAAACGTTTCTCAAGTAATGCATATTATTGGTGATGTTGAAGGCCGCGACTGTATTATCGTAGATGATATGATTGATACCGGTGGCACTTTATGTAAAGCCGCAGAAGCACTTAAAGAACATGGTGCTAAACGCGTATTTGCCTATGCAACACACCCTATTTTATCGGGTAAAGCCGCAGAGAACATTCGTAACTCTGTGATTGATGAAGTAATTGTAACTGACTCAATTCCGTTATCTGATGAATTAAAAGCCCTTGATAATGTAAAGGTACTGACCCTTGCTGACATGTTAGCCGAAACAATTCGTCGCATCAGCAATGAAGAATCTATTTCAGCGATGTTTGAACATTAAAATCACACATCTGCTTGAACACATAAGCGCCTTTTGGCGCTTTTTTTGTATGTGTTGTTTATTTTATCGGGGGGCGGTGTTATGATAGCGCGCCTTTTGGGTAGGGACCTTGGTCGCAAAGGCCCTAACACTTTTAATTATTGGAGACATTATGTCTAACGAAACTTATACTTACAACGCTGAACTTCGCGTAGAAACTGGTACTGGTGCGAGCCGCCGCCTACGTCGCGAAGACAAAGTACCTGCTATCCTTTACGGTGCAGATAAAGAAGCGGTATCGCTTACTCTTGCTCATAAAGACATGATCAAAGCACAAGAAAGCGAAGGTTTTTACACGCACATTCTTACGCTAAATGTTGGCGGCGAGTCTGTTGAAGCTATCTTAAAAGATATTCAACGTCACCCATACAAGCCAAAAATCACTCACCTTGATTTCCAACGTGTAGATGCAACTCACAAGCTAGTAACTAAAGTTCCTCTTCACTTCATCGGTGAAGAAGTAGTAACTAAAGCTGGCGCAACTGTTGTTCACCAGTTAACTGAAGTTGAGATTTCTTGTCTTCCTAAATCTTTACCAGAATTCGTTGAAGTTAACGTTTCTAAATTAGTAGTTGGTGATTCAGTTCACATTTCTGACCTTGAGCTTCCTGCAGGCGTTCAGTCTGTTGAGCTAGGTAAAGGCGAAGGCCACGACCTGTCAGTAGTAACTATCAAAGCTAACAAAGCAGCTCCAGCTGAAGAAGAAGCTTCAGACGCTGCTGAATAATATTTAAGGTCTTGCACCTTGAATTCTATTCAAATGCTTGTGGGCCTGGCTAATCCAGGCCCCGAATACGCAAACACACGCCACAATGCAGGTGCATGGTTCATTGAAGAACTTGCCGCACGTTACAACTGCACGCTTAAACACGATCCTAAATATCACGGCCTCACAGCCAAAGTGATCATCCAAGGCCAAGAATTCAAATTATTGATCCCCACCACCTACATGAACTTAAGTGGTAAAGCGGTCAGTAGTTTAGCCAATTTTTTCAAAATCCCCGTGGAGAACATACTTGTTGCCCATGACGAAATGGATTTAGACCCAGGCGTTGCCAAACTTAAAAAAGGCGGCGGTCATGGCGGTCATAATGGCTTAAAAGACATTATTGCAAAAATGGCAAACCAAAAAGATTTTATGCGCTTACGCATAGGTATCGGTCATCCAGGGCATCGTGAAATGGTCACAGGTTGGGTGCTTGGAAAAGCAGCCAAAGAAGACCAACAAAAAATGGATGCCGCGGTTGATGAAGCAGTTCGTTGTATGGAAATACTTGCAAAAGATGGTGTGTTAAAAGCACAAAACAGACTACATTCTTTTAAACCATAATCGTTTAAACGAATCTTAACAAGGTATCTTACTATGGGTTTTAAATGTGGCATCGTTGGCTTGCCTAATGTTGGTAAATCAACGCTTTTTAATGCACTAACTAAAGCGGGTATTGAAGCCGCTAACTTTCCTTTTTGTACCATCGAACCTAACACAGGTGTAGTACCGGTACCCGATCCTCGCTTAAACGAGCTAGCAAAGATTGTAAATCCTCAACGCATCCTACCTACCAGTATGGAATTTGTTGATATTGCTGGTTTAGTGAAAGGCGCGTCGAAAGGTGAAGGGTTAGGAAACCAATTTTTAGCAAACATTCGTGAAACGGATGCAATTGGCCATGTAGTTCGCTGTTTTGAAGACGAAAACGTAATTCACGTTGCAGGTACAATTGACCCTGCTGACGATATTGATGTTATCAACACCGAATTAGTACTTGCTGATATGGACAGCGCTGATAAAGCTATTTTCCGTAATGCTAAAAAAGCGAAAGGCGGCGATAAAGACGCTAAAGAGCAAAATGCGGTACTTGAAAAAGTAAAAGCGCATTTAGACGAAGGTTTAACACTTCGCTCTTTAGAGCTTACTAAAGAAGAAAAAGCAGCTATTAGCTCAATTAACTTCTTAACTATTAAGCCTACCATGTACATTGCTAACGTAGCTGAAGATGGCTTTGAAAATAACCCACACCTTGACCGTGTGCGTGCTATTGCTGAGTCTGAAGACGCAGTCGTTATTCCGGTGTGTGCTGCAATCGAATCTGAGCTTTCTGAACTAGATGAAGAAGACAAGCTTGAATTTATGGCAGACCTTGGGTTAGACGAACCAGGTCTAAACCGTGTTATTCGCGGTGGTTACGAACTATTACATTTACAAACCTACTTCACTGCAGGTGTAAAAGAAGTACGCGCGTGGACTATTCCAGTAGGTGCAACTGCACCGCAAGCTGCTGGTAAAATTCACACCGACTTTGAACGTGGCTTTATTCGCGCACAAACTATCGGTTATGACGACTACATTGCCTTTAATGGCGAAGGTGGTGCTAAAGAAGCGGGTAAAATGCGTCAAGAAGGTAAAGAGTACATTGTTAAAGATGGCGATGTGATGAACTTCTTGTTCAACGTATAATTACGCTTAAAACACTCTGTTTATAAAAGCCCGCTTAATGCGGGTTTTTTTATACTTATACTTTAGCAAAACTTACTTAAAACACACATAACCGCAATCACTTTTAGTTTTTACTAATATCTAATGACGCTAGACAGCTGAACGCATCACTAAATAGGCAACAGATTCTCATTTAGGACAAGTGAATAACACATTTCTTTGCCCGGCTACCAACATTTTTTGGCTCTGAAATAGATCACTTCATTAAACAAATTGGTAAAAGTCGAGTTTAATCTGTAATTGAATAAAATCTCATGATATGCAAACTTAGAGTGAGTTAAACAATGTCCACTATTGATCCAATTGTTGAATCAAAGCGTCATTTTTCAGAAATAACTCAGTCGGTGCCTCTACTAATCAATAACTCGTCTTATTTTTAGGTATCGAAACACTATTAAATAGTAAAAATAATTAATACACTGAGTTTAAATAAAGCTTAATTACAATTTAGCTGTTTAATTTACAAGCAATTTTTATATCAACAGTTTTAACTTGCACTAACTTGGTGTACTTTGGCAGTTGATTTGCAGTTAAAAAAACAGCAAATTTATTAAAATTTAGTCTCTTAGCTTAATTTTCCTGCAAACAAACCCTGTTAAGTGTTTTTTTGCAAAAAAGGTGTTGACGGATTTGGGTCATATCAGCATAATACGCCCCGCACTCAGCGATGAAGTGATAACAAAAGAGATGGCTAAGTAGCTCAGCTGGTTAGAGCACATCACTCATAATGATGGGGTCACAGGTTCAAATCCCGTCTTAGCCACCATTTTCTTTTGCTGCTCAATGAAGAGTTTAAAATAACTACCTTCCTTTGATTATTCAAAGTGAAAATGCGGGAGTGGCGGAATTGGTAGACGCGCTGGATTTAGGTTCCAGTATCTTAGGATGTGAGAGTTCAAGTCTCTCCTTCCGCACCATGTTCTCGATAAGAACTAAAACTATCAATTAATTCTTTGTTGGGATATCGCCAAGCGGTAAGGCACCAGGTTTTGATCCTGGCATTCCCAGGTTCAAATCCTGGTATCCCAGCCAACAATGGCTAAGTAGCTCAGCTGGTTAGAGCACATCACTCATAATGATGGGGTCACAGGTTCAAATCCCGTCTTAGCCACCATTTCTTTTTTGAAGTGGCTCTGCAAGAGTTAAATTGCAGCTCAATAAAGAGTTTAAAATAACTACCAGTGTTTATTAAACACAAAAAATGCGGGAGTGGCGGAATTGGTAGACGCGCTGGATTTAGGTTCCAGTATCTT
>NZ_CAWUKC010000022.1:0-42719 GCF_963922945.1 uncultured Pseudoalteromonas sp.
TGGCGTACCAGCTTGCTTGCTATTTCAACTTCAGTGGCAAGTAGCGTGTGTTTGTCTTTAATGAGTTTAGATTTAATTGTTTCAAAATTTTGTTGCTGGTTTTGCGATTCTAAATAGTACGAGCTGGCCATTAAGCTAATTAATAACAAGCTCAACGGTAAAATAGCCAGTAACAAAAGTTTATTTCTCAAGCTTAAGTTACTCATTAAATCTCCACAAATAAGGTATACACGTTAACACTGCCTGCTTTGCAGTATTCAACGCAATAAAGTAAGCATTCAATATGTCACTATTTATACCGACTTATAAATAGCATAGGGATTCACCAAAGGCTGGCAAAGTGGGCGCATTATAATTAGATTACAGCGCTTTAGATATATATTATCACTCGACATTAGTCGCAATTTTTATCCTAAAAGCGACACTTCAGCGCAGCTTAATTACTTTCAAAGTGAGTAAAAAATAAGTCAGCGTCTTTTGTTTCACTTCACATTAAGCTAGCCAGGCATATTCGTTTAACATATAATGATCATAATTCTAATAATAAATACTTACATGAAAAGCGGGACAATGTTCAACGTTAACTTAGGTTGTGGTTTTTAAAAATAATAATGAAGTACTTTTTATCTTTAGCGTTGTTCATATGTTTAAACGTGTTCGCACAACCAGCTAATAAAAGCATTGCCTTTTATTACTCATCTCCTATGCCTCTAGCTGAAATGACCTTTTATTCACGGGTTGTTGTGCAGCCGCAAAATATCACTAAACACGAACTTAATTGGCTTAAAAAGCGCAATATTAGCGTATACGCTTATTTAAGTGTGGGAGAATCGTTTTCTGAAAATGCGTCATCGGTGGCAAAAAATCCACATTGGAAAAGTTATATTGCGGATTTAACCTCTGAGCAATGGCAGCAACACCTACACACACAAGCCAATGAGCTACAAAAACGTGGCTTTACAGGTTTATTTTTAGACACACTCGACAGCTACCAATTACTAAAACCCGATTATGACATTACGTCACAGCAAGCAGGGTTAGTAGCTATAATTAAAAACTTGTCGCACATATTTAACAAGCACTTGATTTTGAATAGGGGTTTTGAGGTATTACCAAAACTTAATAATTATGCCTCAGATTTAGTAGCAGAAGGGTTATTTAGTCACTTTAATCCGGTCGATAACAGTTACAAAATCACCTCAAAAAATGATCAAGATTGGTTAAATTCTCAGCTAACTAAAGCACAAGCAATGGGCTTTAACGTGCAAGTAATTGATTACGCACAACCACCACACCGACTTGCAATGGCACAGCAAATTATTGCCCAAGGTTATGCGCCGTGGGTTACTGATGGGCATTTACAAACGTGGGGCACATCAAGCATTAAGCCAGTACCTAGGCGTATACTCATCCCGTACAATAGTAATGTTAAGCCACTTATATACACGCCTGTTCATTTAAAACTTGCCACGATGATAGAGTACTTAGGTTATATACCCGATTACATCGACGTGGCCAAATCTCCTTTACCTAACGTAGATACTAGCCTGCATGCTGGAATTATCTCATGGACTACAAGTGATCAATTTTATAGCGCAGATGTTATTGAGTGGCTCGAAGATAATTTAGGTACAGTCCCACAACTCATTCTTGGTGAGCTTCCGCCCTCAAATACACTATTACAAAGTTTAGGGGTAGAAACCCTAAATAATCCTTCATATGGACCTTATGAGCTCACCTCAATGGTATCTTGGCTCAAGGGTGAATCGAGTACTGCACCCGCTATTGTAAAACCCTACTTGTTAACGCTTGCTGCTGATGCACAATCGTTAATATCAATACAGTCTGAAAATGGCATCACCTTAACCCAAGCTAGTAAAACAAAGTACGGTGCACTCATTGCCGCACCTTGGCTTATAGATACACTACCTATGGAAGGAAGTTACTGGGTTGTAGACCCTAAAGCCATATTAACAGATGCCATGGGGCTTGCGCCTATCCTTGCTCCTGATACCACCACTGTCAGTGGGCGACGCATGTTGACTTTGCATATTGATGGTGATGGTTTTACGAGCGTTGCACACTTTGCTGGTAGACCTTATGCGGCCGAAATAATTCGTGATGAGGTGATAAAAAAATACCAACTTCCATTAACCTCATCCATTATCCAAGCTGATATTGAACCCAACGGATTGCACAGTGCAGACAGCCCAAAGCTTGAGAAAATAGCTAAAGAAATTTTTGCACTCCCTTATGTGGAGGTGGCATCACATACCTATAGTCACCCTTACTTTTGGACTGCCCTATCAGGAAGAAAGGAAATAAGTAAAGACGATACCGATTACGGGTTTCATTTAGATATACCAGGTTATGATGCTATTGATTTAGATAAAGAAATAACAGGCTCTATAGATTACATCAATGAGCGGCTCACTCCAAAGAATAAAAAAACGGTAATGATGTTGTGGTCGGGTGATGCAACCCCAGGGCCTAAGGCACTTGAGCTTGCGCGAGATGCTGGCGTCATTAATGTAAACGGAGGAAATACAAACGTAAACGCCGATAATCCAAGTCTGTCACATATATCGCCTATTGGCCGTCCGGAGCGAGATTTGCTGTATCAAATATACGCCCCTATTTTAAACGAAAACGTTTATACCAACCTGTGGCACGGTCCCTATTATGGTTTTAAACGTTTAGTTGAAACATTTAAAATAACCGAAAAGCCATATAGATTAAAACCTTACACAATTTATTTTCATTTTTACTCTGGCGAAGTACTCGCAGGGCTTGATGCACTGCATTACAATATTGATTACGTATTAGCCAGAAAAAACACCCCAGTGCATTTAAGTCAATATGCACGTATTGCCAAAGATTTTTACTTTTCCGCACTTGCTAAAAACGCGCGTGGCGAATGGTTATTTAGCTCTAAATATATAAAAACACTTCGCTTACCTGCTATTTTTGATGTTCCTAACCTGACTAATAGCCACGGTATTTCGGGAGTAACTGCGCAGGGAAACTACATTCATTTAAACGATGAAATAGCCACTATCAACTTTGATCATACAACACCAGATAAGCAACCTTCTTTGCTTTCAGCAAATGTGGTGTTTACTAATTGGCAGGTAAATGGCCCTGTAAGCTTCAAAGCGTGGATTAAAGCTGAAATAGAGCTTAAAAATGCTCAAAACTGTCAATTTATTTCGCACATAGGTGAGCGATTTAGCGGAAAAACTAATAACAACATCACACAGTTTACATTGCCAGCAGGTAACTTTTATGGCTATTTAAATTGCTCTTCGGGGCTTATTAATGAATAACAAAAAGCGCCCGCATTTAGTCTCACTAAAAACCATTTTAATTATATTAGCCGTGAGTTGTTTTTCACTTTACGCGTTATTTCCGCACACCTTATTTTTTGAAAGTGATTCGTTGTCGCAAGATTATACCTTTGAAAAAACCTACTTAAATGCCGCGTTAAGTACTGAGCCTAATAACGAAAAATTACGAGCAAAAAAAATAGCGATACATATCAGCCTAAATGAATACTCAGAGGCGACTAACGAGCTTGAAAAGCTTTCTAAAAGCGATAAAAAAACTGAACTAGAAATTAAACTTTTATACGCACTCTGGGTTGATAGCGGCGCTAAACAAGATGACCGCCTTGAAACGCTTGCACTTAAACTTGCCGCCTTTAAACAATGGGATAACGAGTTATTAAATATAGCCAAAGCAACAGGGCTAAATAAAAACGTAGCACTGTATTATCAGCAGCATAATCAACCTTTGTTAGCCGCTGAACATTGGTTAAGCGCTGGCGAGCCTAGCAAAGCGCTCACTATTTATAAAACCCATATCAATGCCGATGTAGCTCAAAAAGCGATTGACACTGCACTGGGCGCTAACGATCCAAACCAAGCCTATACCTGGTGGAAAATATATGGCAATACCGCAAATAACGAGCGCACATTATATTACGCAAACTTAGCAGGTGATAATGCAGCAGCCTTAAAAGCTGTTGAACCCTTATTAAAAGCACAGCCTAATAACAGCGAGTATTTAACTAAAGCGATGCATTTACACCTAGCCAATGGTGATGCACCGAGGGCTGAACAATTAATCGCAAAATTATTACGTAAAACACCAGATGATAAAGCCCTTAGGCTTTTAAATTGGAAGGTGATGCGCTGGCAAAACAAACCTAAACAAGCACTTAAAGAGTTTAAATGGCTAATGGCTCATAAAGCCGTTGATGTAGCCATGCTGACCGACAGTATTAATGACGCAAATGCATTGTACTTGTATCAAGATGCTAATGACATTTATGAATATAAAGCGCAAAACCGGCAACTTAAAGGCAGTGGGTTTGCCAAATGGATGCAAACCAATGAATTTATTGGTAATGCTAAACAAGAGCTTAGCCATATTGAGCGCTATGAGCAATTAAACGGAAAGACTTCCCTTTCGCAATACTGGAAAGCTAAAGTATTACACGATACGGGAAATTTAGCTGGGTTAAGAGCCTTATCGCCACATTATTTAGGACCGAAAAATGAAGAAGACTTACTTTGGCTGGCAAGAGCACACTGGCTAAATAATGACTTTGCGACCGCTTTAGCTATTTTGCAGCAAAAAGAGCGCAGTAGTGATGATGAGTTTTGGAGTGCCCGTGCAGATATGGCTTTGCGTGTAAACGATAAGCAAGAGGAGTTGCACGCTTTAGAACAATTAAAAAATATTAGCCCATTGAGCGTGGGCGATATGCTGCATTATCAGCAGTTAAAGTTTGCAGGCGATCCAAAGGGATTGCTCAATTATTTATGGCAGCAAATGCCGCTGACCGATAGACAGTTAATCCAAATTACGGTGTTAAGTACGCAAATTGGCGAAGAAAAATACATAACACGAGCACGTAAAGCACTTGAAAAACAACGCTATAATAAAACGCTTTATCCGGCTTGGTTAGCGCTATCAAATTGGTACCAAAATCAAAGTGACTTGAACTACGCGTACACAACACTTAACCGAGCTGCAAAACTAAGTGAATACAACCCCGATGTGGTACTGGCGCAAGGATGGCTTGCATTACAAATGCACGACACCATTATGATAAAGCGTATTTTGGCAGACTACTCCAGTAATAAACCTAACCAACAATGGGCGCAATTATTGGCAAGTTTATCCATTTATCAAAAAGCGTTTAATAGTGCTTACTTTTATCTGCGCCAATTAGCTATTAGCAACCCAGATGATTTAACCACTTTAGTTAATTTAGCTGATGTAATGAACCAGTTAGGCTATTACGCTAATGCCCACGAACTCAAGCATTATTTATTAAACCATTTGCCAAAAGACAAATACGCATACCGAGGCTTAATGATCCAATGGGCGGGTGCTATGGCCGTGCCACACTTACGCCAATTTAGTAGCTTAGATGACATAGCACCTGAGGCTATAAACAACGCAACCGCTAACTGGTGGTTAGCAAGACGGGCTGCACAAAAGCTTGAGCCATGGCAAAAGCTACAATTAGCTATGAGCAACGGCGAATTTAATAAAGTGAAGGCGCTGGTCAATACGCAAACGTTGGGAAAAGTAGATGAGCTAAGCGCCTTACTATATTTAAAACAACCCTATGCCACCATGCAGCGTTGGTATGAAGAGCTAACCGAAGAGCCAACACAAGCCGAAACAGATTTATTACGTAATGCCCGCACGAGCTACTTTAGAGCATTAGAGATTAATCTATCGCCCGAGGCAGGTTTAAACACTAGCCAATACGATGTAAATGTTTATTTTCCATATGCTAAAGGGCAATGGAAACTAAGTATTAGTAATCAACAAAACTTAAATAACAACGGGTTACTGTTTGCCATTGAAGACAAAATAACGTGGGGCCGATGGTACTTTGATACAAAAGTAGACTCTCATCAAGGCAAATTAATGAGCCGCCAAGGCCTTAGTTTAGACGCCCGATATCAGTGGGATTCGCGCACCCAAATAGGGGCTAAACTAGAATATAACGTTGAAAACCGCCAGTCTGAGAGCCTGCTTAGTTTTGCCAAATTAAATAAAACCACCGCGTATATAAATTACGCCATAGATGGGCGACAAAACCTGCAATTATCGGCTGCAGCAATGGCATTTAAGCGCCGCAGCGATAGCTCTACACTTATAAATGGGCAAGAATACAACGCTCGCTATCAATATACTATTTTAAAAGACCGCCCGCTTTGGAGCACCTACTTTAGCGCGCAATGGCAAGACTTTGAACGTACACTGGCGCCATTAGGGGTCACTCAAAGGGGACGCCCTTTGTTAATTGATATACAGCCTTTTAGGCGCTTTGCTGTGGGAACTTCGCTTTCATCTAATTCAAGCTTAGCGCCCCCTTATTTAGGTAAAAGCCCCTCATGGTTATTTGATATAAGTACAGGCTATCAAACCTTAAACGACACCCTGGATATTGCTATTTCAAGTGGTGCTGGTTGGTCGGTACTTGGAGATGATTTATTAAAATTACAGCTAGGTTACCAAAGTAGCAATAAAGTAGGTAACTCAGATACACAATTACAATTAGGCTATTACGTACATTTTTAATGTTAGGAGAGAATATGTTTCGTTTAATCATACCGTGTTTGGTACTAATGCTCAGTGCATGTACCACCAGCCGTGTCGCAGATGATGTAGAGCTTGGGCCTTCAACAACCGTGGCTTTATTACCCTTAGTGAATCATGCGCAGACCCCATTAGCAGGTGAACGTGCAGAAGATATACTAGCAAGCATTTGGCAGCAAAATAAGCTACCTACGTTATTACGCGCCCCTAGAAAAAACAATAAAGACCTTCCGCCACTTGATGATCAATACCGTCTTGATAACGCTATGCAGTGGCTAAGCACACAGCAAGCAGACTATGTACTATCTGGCAGCATTGAAGAATGGCGCTATAAAGCCGGACTAGATGGTGAGCCTGTCGTTGCACTTACCCTTAGCTTAACTGCTACAAATCAAACAACCCCGATCTGGACAGGCACTATCGCTAAAAGTGGTTGGGGACGCGACAGTATTGCCGCCACAGCACAGGATGTTATTGCCGATTTAATTTCGTATATTGAGGTTAGTGAGTGAAAACACATTTTTTTCGACCACGAGAGGTCCCTGAGCTACAAATTTGGGCTGAGGTAATTATATTTACCGTGCTTGCAATTGTGCTGCCGGTTTTATTAAACGCCGAAGATCCTTTCTGGACGAAAAATGGGTTTTCGTGGCCTGTACTTGGGCCACTGCTAATAGCTTTACGCTATGGTTTTTCAAAAGGCTTTATAAGTATATTGTCTTTATTGGCTGGCCAATTATTGTTAAGTAATAGCGAAGTGCTCGCGCAACCTAACGAATTCAACGTTAACGCTATGATTGGTTATTTGATTGTTATTATGATTGCCGGCGAATTTAGAGACGTCTGGGAGCGCACTAATCAACAGCAAAGTATCGAACTTGAATACGTAACTAACCGACTTGAAACCTTTACTCGACAATACCATTTAATTAACTCATCTCATGACCGGATTGAGCAAATGCTAGCCGGGCACACGCTCAGCCTGCGAGAATCGTTGCAAGCAGTGCGCGCCGTGATAGGCAAATTGAAGCATAGACGTTTAGACAGTGCCGCAAACAGCATATTAAATTTATTTGTTGAATACGGCTCGCTTGAAAAAGCAGCCCTTTATAAAGTAGAAAACAACACCCTAATCGAGCCGCCTTTAGCGAGTATAGGCGCTATAAGTGAGCTAAATATTAACGATCCGCTTATAAAAGCCATGTTTGAAGAGCGCGAACTGGTATCGGTAAAAGAGGTTAAAAATAAATTTAGCCAATACCACATTGCTATCCCATTGGTTGATATTAACAACACGATTTACGGGGTTATTTTAGTACAAAGCATCCAGTTTTTTGCCCTTAAAAACACCACACTTACTTTACTTGCCGTGATGGCTGGTAATATTGGCGACCTACTTCGCCACGAAATTACTAATCCGGTAATGACCCCACAAGAAACCTCTTATTTTGTAAGGCAGCTACGCAGAGCAAACAAAGAGGCTAAACGCTATAACATTCCCTCGCAGCTGCTTAAACTAAAAGCAGTGCAAACAAGTGAGGAGTCACGTCAGTTGTTAGAGTATTTAAGTGAGGCTCGTCGGGGACTAGATATTTACCTTTACGACAGTGAGAACCACACTCTGTTATTGCTTATGCCAATGGCAAATGAACTGGATAAAAGCGGCTTTATATCGCGTATTAACACATGGTGTATTGAACACTTTGGCAAAACCATTGAGCAACTGCATATTAAAATAGAAGAACAAATGGCCTTACCAATAAGTAGCGAACACATCGCTAAGCTAGTTGCACCTCATGATTAAAATTATTGTTGCCGCTTTTATTGGCTGTTTATGTGAATACTTTGCGTTTGCACATATTTTAGATGCGCCTAACTGGCTATTGATTGTTTTACTGCACGGCATTGCAAGCTTGTGCTTTACCTTTGTAAGCCATTTTTTTATTCCTAATAAGTACAAAACCACCTTAAAAAGTGGTGCACTCTTGTTATTTTTGTTGCTATTTACTTTGCCCGTATTTGGTATTTTAGGCGTAGTATTTGCTATTACTTTTGCACTTAGCAAACCGCTCAAAAATAACAACATTGCTATTGAAGAGCACAAAGTGCCGACTCTCCCCTTTGAGGCAAGGAGTGTGTCTGCCACGCCAATTTATTCTATGGGCGGCCTTAAAGCGATTTTAAAGCACGCCAGCGAGCCTAATAAACGCTTAAATGCTGTAATGGCTGCAAGACATATGAGCGATGCCCAAGCTATTCCTATTTTAAAGCTAGCACTAAAAGACTTAGAGGATGATATTCGCCTACTTGCCTATTCAACGCTTGATGGCAAAGAAACTAAAATTAACGAAAAAATAAGTCAGTACCAGCAAGCTATAGCCAATACCACGCAACAACCACAATTAAGTATCCTGCAACGCCAGCAAGCGGAGCTTTACTGGGAGCTTAGCTACTTAGGGTTAGCGCAAGGCGCACTTAAAGAATACGTATTAGAAAAAGCAGAATCATTGACCCTAACAAGCATTAAATTTAACCCTCAGCCAGCAAGCTATGTTTTTTTAGGCCGTATACAACTTGCGCTTAATAAATTAAATGAGGCGCAACAATGCTTAAATTTAGCCACGCAACTAGGTATGGCCAGACGCCATGTATTGCCTTATAAAGCTGAAGTCGCTTTTGGGTTACACAATTACACTGACTGTCAGCGCTACCTTGAAGAGTTAGCACTACAGCCTAAAGGCTCTGAGTTACGCCATTTGCAGGAGTATTGGCATGAGTGAAAAAAAAGCTGACATTTTACTCTTACTTGAAGGCACTTACCCTTATGTACGGGGCGGCGTTTCTAGCTGGGTACACCAGATAATAGAAGGCCTACCCCATTATAACTTTGAACTTGTGTTTGTCGGTGGCGCACCCGAGCACTATGGCGATATTAAATACACGCTGCCCAGTAACGTCACTAAGTTACATGTACATTATTTAGTAACGCAACACACTACAAAAATAAAAGCAAAACACGGTGTAAAATATAAAAAAGAACTGTTTGATTTTTGGCAGCAGCTACAAGGGTACTTTCGTGACTGTAAAGACCCAATACCTAAAGAGCTTCTAAAGTTTGCTTTTGAAAACCTAGCTAAAAAAAATGGCATTACCGAAGCTGACTTTTTATATAGCGAGTCGTCGTGGCAGGTGCTGGCAAACTACTATTTAACCTATTGCGATGAGTCATCATTCATCGATTTTTTCTGGTCATACAGAAACTTATATAAACCGCTATTTAAAATAGCCGAAATAGCTCGCTCACTCCCTGAAGTTAAGCTAATTCACTCTATTTCAACTGGGTATGCCGGCATGTTAGGTGCAGGCGCAAGCGTTTTACAAAACACGCCTTTTTTGCTTACCGAGCATGGTATTTATACCAAAGAGCGTAAAATAGACTTGATACAAGCCAGCTGGATAAAAGAGTCAGAACAAAGCTTAGGCAAAAACCTAAATACTGAAATGGGCTTTATTCGCAGAATGTGGATCAGTTTTTTTGAACAGATTGGCCGTACTTCCTATCACCAAGCCGACAAAATCATCTCGCTTTATGAGGGGAATAGGCAAAGGCAAATTAAAGATGGTGCCAATGCGAATAAAGCCTCGGTTGTACCTAATGGCATAAAAACACAACACTTTATTGAGTCGCTTCATGCAAGGCCCAAATCAGTCCCTAAGGTGGTTGGATTAATTGGCCGGGTAGTACCTATTAAAGATATAAAAACCTTCATTCGCGCTATTAAAGAGGCCCAAGCGACACTTGCGCAAATAGAAGGCTGGATCATCGGCCCCTTTGAAGAAGATCCTCAGTATTACAAAGAGTGCCAGCTATTGGTAAGCAGCCTTGATTTAACTGAAAACATTAAATTTACTGGCATGCAAAATATTGCTGAAATTCTCCCTCAATTGGGCCTTGTCGCATTAACCTCAATATCTGAAGCTCAGCCACTGGTACTGCTTGAAGCAATGGCTGCAGGTGTGCCGGTGCTTGCCAGTGATGTTGGTTCGTGCCGAGAAATTATAGAAGGCGTGAGCGATGAAGATAGAGCATTTGGTAGAGCCGGCGAAGTGGTTCCTATTGCCTCGCCAAGCGAAACCGCCCAGCAAATAATCAACATTTTACAAAATGAGCAAACATGGCATGAGTACCAACAAAGTGGCCTCAACCGTGTTAAAGCATACTACGATGAAAGCCACATGTTTGCCCGTTACGATAAACTTTACAAGGATATAATGGCATGGCCGGAATAGGTTTTGAGATACGTAAAATTCTCAAAAAAAACACCCTACTCTCTGTTTTTGAAGCCTACGGTTACGCAGGGTTAATCGGCTCGGGGCCTTGGCTGCTCTCTATCATTGCGCTTATGCTAATCGGCATTTTAAGCCTTGGTGTTGTGCTGCCTAAAGTACTCATTGTTCAATTTTTAACGCTTATCACCTATATGATGGCAGCATCCCTTATCCTAACTGGCGGACTGCAACTCCTATTAACGCGCTTTGTTGCCGATCTGTTTTTTGAAAAAAAGGATGAGCAAGTACTGCCTAATTTACTCGGTGCTCAGCTTGTAACAACAATTGCGGCATTGCTTATTGGGTTAGCCGTTTGGCCAATACTACCGCTCCCTGTTGTGACTAAAATAATCATACTTGGGGCATTTATAAGCTTATGTAACCAATGGCTCGGCGCTATATTTTTATCGGGAATGAAAGAGTACCGACTTATATTAGTAACCATGCTCAGCGGTTACAGCTTTATGGTATTACTGGCGTTTTTACTGCGCGACTGGCAAATAGATGGACTATTTTTTGCTTTTTTTGCCGGTGAAGCGCTACTGTTCTTTAGCTTTTTATTTATGATTATTCGCCGCTACCCCGGTGGTAGACTCATCAGCTTTGATTTTTTAAACAACAAAAAAGTGTATTACAGCCTCTTTTTTTGTGGGCTTTTTTACAACATAGGTGTATGGGCCGATAAAATTATTTTTTGGTACTCCCCCGCTACCTCTATTCAAATTATAGGCACATTAAGAGCAAGCCCTATTTACGACTTGCCTATATTTTTAGCCTATTTAACCATTATTCCTGGGATGGCGGTGTTTTTGGTCAGAATGGAAACCGATTTTGTAGAACAATACGACCGTTTTTATAGCGCCATTAGAGGCGGTTCATCACTTGAAGAAATTTTTTACCTAAAAGATAAAATGGTACAAACAGCGCAAGGCGGCCTTTACGATATATTTAAAATCCAAGGTATAACCGTTGCATGCTTATTGCTCTGGGGCGAGCAAATACTAACCTTTATTGGCATAGACCCTAACTATAAAACACTGTTGTTTATTGATGTGGTGGGTGTAGGTGTACAGGTTATATTTTTGTCTATTTTAAATATTTTATTTTACTTAGATAAGCGTGCCACCGTATTATTTTTATCTGGGCTGTTTTTGTTTATCAATATCGTATTTACGATTGCCTCAATTGCATTAGGGCCACAGTTTTATGGTTACGGTTTTGCGCTCTCGACCATAATTACATCTGTAATTGGTCTGTATTGGCTATCAAAACAATTTGAAGAGCTTGAGTACGAAACTTTTATGCTACAGTAGATTGCCAGTACCATTATTGGTAACTTACAATAATAAAGCTAACGTTAAATAAAAAGGACTTAACTTTAATGAAAAAAGGAATTACCACGCGCTTTAATATCGTTGCGAGTATAGCTTTGTGGGCTATTAGTTTGTTGTGTACGTTAATGACGTTTGATGTAGGGAATACATATCAAACGAATAGCCTTATTGATATTTATATACACTCGTTCGCAGTAAAAACGGCGCTACTACTAGCAATGTGGATTATAAGTGCCTGTATTTTGTCGGCACTATTTAAAGAAATTTGGAACCGTTTAATTTCTGATATTTTCAACCTGCGCTTAATCCGTTTTAACGAGTCTTATACCTTATGTGTTTTAATAACATGGCTGGTATTGATTTAAAGCCTTGCACTTAAATTTTGAGTAAGCTATGAAACGTGATCAACATTTAGCAATACTTTTGTGCTAACGTAATAACTGGCCACTAAACATATATTATTTACTCACCCAGCGCGCTTTAAAACCCCGTGTATCAACATGTATAAATGCGCCGCGGTGCGACTTAGGCCCGTAAACACCTAAACCGCCTAATAAGCCTTTAAATGACTCTCGCTTTGCGAGCGACTCCACTATCGCAGCCATAGCGTGTGCATCGCCAATAGAGTGCTTACCGTCGTTGTTTATATCATCCATACGGTAATCGCCATCGTTATCTATAAATATATCGGCAGCATCGCCAAACACATGGCGGCTAAGCTTTACATTACCAATGGCTTTATTGTAATAAGGGGTGCGATAACCGCTCATTACCACCATATTTTTAACTGGTATGTTTACTAAAATCAGCTCTTTGCGTATTTTTTCAAGTTTAAGTAACAACTTGTTTTGTAAAAATAAGTATTTAGGGTGCTTACTACGTTGTTTACTGACAAATTCTTTAAGAGAAAAATGCGGTGATATTTTTACATTCTCGTTCTCTGGGGTCACTTTTACAAAACCGTCGGGCACTATGTAATGCTTACTGTCTTTAATTTGTGAAGGCGTTGGGTAGTGGCCAATATGGTAATATTTAAGCTTTCCACCTTGTACTTGATCTGCAGGCACTTTTACAAACACATTAATTGTCATGCGTTGCTTTTTGTCGGGGGATTCAATAATAACCTGTGTTAAACCTGGCTTTTTAGGTGCCCGCCACTGCCAGCGGTTTGTATCAGTTAAGGTGGCGTTGCTGTCGTCATTTATAAACGAATAGCTGCGTTTTGATTGTGCGTAAAGTACTTCAAATTCAACCGCTTCATTAGGTATCACAAAAACAGAAAACACCGAATAAGGCATTACTATATCGTTAATCTTTAGGCTAAATTCTGCATCTTCAAAATTTGCTTTATTTTCAATATTTACACTTGAGTGCACTTTATTTGTGGACTCTACGCCATAGCAACTAACGCTTAACACTAACATGAAACTGATAATATACGGTATGAACTGCATGCCCCCTCCTGTAATTTAATTTATTAACGCAGCTATCACTGATTGTGTTTTGTGCTCAAGGAGTGCTTTCTTATCGTGTTGATAAATATCATCTCTAAAGTTAACGAGCATGTCTTCACCCACCCACGCCGTCCAATACACTAAATGAATAGGTAAAGGCTCATCTAAATGAAAAGTTTGCGTGGTGTCGTTTACCCTAGCTTCATCAATTTGTTTTAAGGTGTGAGTTTCACCTTGATGCTTGATTATTTCACGCGCCAGCGAAAATGGTTTTTCTACACGTATACAACCATGCGATAACGCGCGTCGTGTTTGATTAAAACGGTATTTTGCAGGAGTATCGTGAACATAAATAGCTTCAGGATTTGGAAACAGATACTTCACTTCGCCAAGTGGGTTTTCATCCCCTGCACGCTTAACTAAAAAATGATCAAACTGATAGGGTTTAATAGCCTGCCAATCTATATTACTGGGGTTTACTATTTTAGAGTCTAGGTAACTATTTTTTCTCACCTCGATATTATTTTTAGCAAGGTAGTGAGGATCTTTAGCCACCTTAGGCGCTATTTCTTTGGTTGCAATAGAGGTTGGTATGCGCCACTCGGGATTTACAACAAACTTTTCGATTTCGTCACTAAAGGCTGGTGTTTTCCAACTTGATTTGCCGACGATGACGTTATTTTGTAGTTTTACTTCCCCAGCTTTAACGTAGCGCAATGTGTACTCTGGTATATTTACATACACATACTGCGAATCGCTAGCACCTGCGAAGTTAGTTATGCGGTAAAAGTTAAGCTTTAATTTAGCCAGTTTTTTCTTAGCGGGTACATTAAGCTTAGCTAAGGTACGCTTTCCGACTCTCCCATCGACCTTTAGACCGTGACGACGCTGAAACTGTTTCACAGCTTGCTCAATGGTTTTATCAAATGTGCACATTACGGTGTCACATACATTGCGGGTTAAGTCACGCTCCTGATACAAACGCATCGCTAACTGACTCACCGCTTTGCTGGTGTTGCCTAGTTCAAGTAACTCATTGGTGTATAGAGGGGTAAAGCCGCCACTGTTAACTATTTCTGTATACCAGTTAATAGCTTTTTCAGTACGCGCTATTAACTGTGCAGCATTTTGATCAAAATAATAATCGCTATTTTGCAATTGTTGTTGCGAGTTATAGGTGGTTAATGAAGCGCTGGCAAGCGCCACACTTTCAAGATCTGCGCTGCCTAGAGCTTGACCTGTTGCCATGGTGCAAGCGCAGCCTGCAAGTGTAGCGTGTAACGTAATATGTTTTACTTTTGTAGATAATGCCTTTGAAAACAACCCCTTCACTTTGTACCTCCTCGCTAAATATCATTGATAAATGCTTACGTACTTACTGCTTAACAGTAATAAGAAGGTGCAATGCAGGTGCCAAAGTAAAATAAAAACACAACTTAATGAAAGTTAATAACTTTTTTAAATTTATGCGGGAGTTAAAAAAACACCTTAAATAAACAATTATGTAATTTGGGTGCGCAAGTATGTAAAGTTGCTACAGCAATTAGTCTTTTAAAAAGGCTAAAAAGCCACGTTCATAACGACTTAAATATTTGGTTTTTCGCGGTAGAGAAAGCGACTCTCGCCACATTATTTGGGTTTGCTCATCCTCTTTACATAAGGCAATTAAATCAGGATGAACATACGATTTTCGGGCAATAGCGGGTGTATTGCCTAATTGCTCAGACACGCTCTCGAGCATACTTTTTAAACTAAGTGCCCCTTTTGCTTTTACAAGCTGTTTAAAGGCAATGACACTGGCTCGCCACGTTCTAAAATGTTTTGCACTAAAGTCCTCGCCCATTATTTGCTGAATATACTGGTTAATTTCACTAGAGGTTACATTTGTGCGCTCTCCATCGCTTATATATTGAAATAAATGTTGCCCGGGTAAATCTTGTAGGTCTTTAATTACATGGCTTAGCACTCTGTCGGTAATATTTACCTCACGTTCTTTGCCTGATTTAGCTCGATACCTTAGTTGTATATTTTTACCCGTCAGCTTGGCATGGCGGTTGCGCAAAGTTGTAGCCCCAAAGCTTTTGTTTTGCTTTACATTTCGCTCGTTACCCACCCTGAGCGCACCTAAATCCATAAGCCTGACCACCGCTGCTAGGGTTCGCTCAATATTAAGCTCATCGCCTTGTAAATCATTTTCTAAACGTGCACGCAGTAGGGGCAATTTATTACCAAATACACCACAGGCTTGGTATTTTTTAGCCTCTTGTTGGGCCCTAAATTCAGGGTGATAGCGATACTGCTTACGACCTTTACTATCAAAACCCGTTGCTAAAATATGGCCATTTTCTTCGGGGCAAAACCAGGCATTTTTATAAGCAGGCGGAAATGCTAATGCGTTTAAGCGATCAATGACTGTTTGATCGCTAACTTGTTTCCCTATTGGATCAAAATAAAGCCACGTCTTGTTTTTACGCTTACGGGTTATACCGGGTAAATTATCATCTACGTAAATTAGTTTCATTTATGCTCCTTGCAACCAAAATAGCTATTCTTGAATGTACCATTATAAAATAACCTTAAACTGAACAACGTTATTGATATATCAATACAAAATGAACAATAATATAAAATCCGTTTCGTTTAATTATCTGCTTAAGTACTAAAACTGCGCCTAACTGTACAGTTAAACCATACTAATTGCGGCCATAATACATACGGAAATAACCATCCCCTTTCAATAATTTTGCTATTTAAAAGGAGCATATAGTGGCATTTGATTATGGTTCGATTGATCTTGGATTAAAAAATCCATTTAAACT
This sequence comes from uncultured Pseudoalteromonas sp., assembly GCF_963922945.1. Classification (GTDB taxonomy): domain Bacteria; phylum Pseudomonadota; class Gammaproteobacteria; order Enterobacterales; family Alteromonadaceae; genus Pseudoalteromonas. The sequence continues at coordinate 16,561 of NZ_CAWUKC010000022.1, forward strand.
TGAGGGTAAAGTAACCGCTGCAAGAGGCCTTATTGAGTCAATTGCAGGCATTAGTTTACTTGTTATAGCAGCAGGTTCAGTAAAAGAAGATACCACCGCAGGGTGGATTTTAATGCTGTTTGGCATGTTTATTTTAGCGCTGGGCATTCGCTCTTTATCAACAGGTATTTACGCCACCTTAAAATACTTTGTTGGCAGAAACCACCCAACTTCGCTTGCGTATAATTTTAGTAAGTCAGAAAGCTCTACCGCACAAGAAGAAAAAAAAGAAGTCGCCTATAATGCGCAATCGCTTGAAGAAATGCTGGTTGGTCGTAAAAACAGTACCTTTAAAGAACCTAACGGGTTTTTATCTCGTTTATTACACAGCTTAATTCCCAAACTGTTATTTTTACCTTATCCAATTCGCAATGTTGCGCAGCGATTATTTGGCTCATGGGTTAGCACCCTTGTTGCCTTAGTTGCGTACGGCCTTGTTGCATTTGTCTCTCTATCGGGCTTTACTGGCGAAGCTGGCGAATTAGCTTTTCCGATTTACAGCACAATTTTGATGTTTTATTTGCTTTTTTCTTGGCGTTCAAGTAGCAAGCCGATTTCTCGTAACGCTGAAAGAAATATTGAAGCACTGGGAGGCGGTACACTCGCTAAAATTATCTCTTTGTCGTTTATTTTACCTATCGTTATTGGCCTTTCTATGTCGTGGCTAATGCAAGAGCAACATATTAGTAAGCAAGAAATAGACGCGTGGCTTACACAGCTACCAAACTTACATGCTGGCCTATACCTCATTGCTATTATTATATTAGCAACATTAAGCTGCGCATTAGTATTTACAATGATCAAAGCACGTTTAAACGCAGTAAACCCTGCCGCCGAAGTGTCAGAATTACGCGAAAACTGGCAAGAGTCTGTTCACCCTGATGAAGTATTTATAAACCTTGATAACCTTGTGATGGCAAATAGACGCTACAAAGAAGTACCTAATAGAGTGTACCGCGAGCTTGACCCTAAGCTGCAAGAGCAAATTGAAGGCAAAGGCGGTTTTAGAGGCGAAATGATTCAAGAGGTTCAGCCTAAACTACACGCTGTAGAATTAGGAAAAAGCTTTACCCTTACCAGACTAATAGCGCTTATAAGTGCTAATTTACTTTATATTGTGGCACTAGTATTAACGGTGTTTTTAGCCTATTCACTCATTGATGTTTATTACTATATAAATAGCGCTAATATTAACAATTTACAGCAAGCGTTTAACAGTCAAAATGTTATACAGTTTGGTAGCTTACTAATGAGCAGTGTTCATATTTTTATAATAGCAATAATTATTAAAGCCTTTGCTCGTTTATTAGCTAACTGCGCACACTTATTTTTTGCTGAAATGCAGTTTGAATCATTACTTGTGTACTTTAAATGTGAAGGCACATTTACTGAGTCAAAAATTTCAACAGGAACCGGTATTCACGATAGCACTCGCTCTGAAAACACCTTAGTGCGTAGCAGTATAACGCCTTGGGTCATTGTTTCTCGTGTTATTTCGAGCACATTTGCAGCTACTGGCATGAAAAACCTTGAGCACCCACGCCATATAATGGAAATGCACAAAGATGAAGGCCAATTACAAGCAATTAAAAACGATGTGATTGCCTTTCTGAAAGACCGCGAATCGATAGCCTCTATTACCAGTGAGCGCGATTTAGGCAATGCATCGCAAATACACCAGTTAAACCAACAAACCCGTGCAATGCCTAATCAGCAAGCAATTACAAAAGAAGATGAAGAGGCTGCTGGTTACTTAAGACAAGAAGAGAACTTAACGCCAGAGCCTAAAGCTTAATAATCACTTAGCTATATTTGTAAAAGCTAAACTGCGCCACGGTTTGTAATCTAGGCAACTAGGTTACAAACCGTGGCGCACTAAATACTTACTGCTAAACCTTTTTAAATACCAGCTTGTTAAAATTTAGGTATTTACCTGCTCTACAATTAACTTAGCTTTAACTCTTTTTCACTTAATTGAATCATTTATACCTAATTAGCTGATTAATTCTAAATTAACGCATAAACCCCTTGCTTTATGCGTTAAAAACCAAATAATGAAGCAATTATAATCTGGGTAAGAATGAGGAAAATGAGCTATATACTAACCACCCAATGTGACGATGATGTAGGTTTAATTGCCAAAATTACAGGGCTTTGTCACGCGCACAATTTAAATATTACACGTAATAACGAGTTTGTAGATAAAGACGCCAAGCGCTTTTTTATGCGCACTGAGCTAACGGGCGAACCACAAAGTGATTTTTTATCGCAATTACGCGCTTTATTACCTGAGGGTGCACAACTTGCTCTGCATGATGATACAAAAACCAAAGTAGTGCTACTTGCAACAAAAGAAGCGCATTGTTTAGGAACTGTATTACTAAAACAGTTTGAGCAAGCGTTAAATATTGAAGTATTAGCTGTCATTGCCAATTACCCAGATTTAGAGCCGTTAGCAAAGGGCTTTGATGTGCCTTTTCATGTTGTCTCACACGTTGGCTTAAGTCGCGCAGAGCATGACCAACAAGTAGGTGATTTAATTGCCTCTTACAACCCAGATATAATTGGCTTAGCAAAATACATGCGCATACTAAGCCCTGAATTTGTGGGTCGCTTTGAGAACAAAATTATTAATATACATCACTCGTTTTTACCTGCCTTTATTGGCGCTAAACCGTATCATCAAGCATTTGAGCGCGGCGTAAAAATTATTGGTGCTACGGCTCACTTTGTAAATAATGAGCTAGATGAAGGCCCTATTATTTTACAAGATGTTACCAGCGTAACGCATGCTAACACCGCTGAAATGATGGCTAAAATGGGTAAAGACGTAGAAAAAACCGTGTTTAGTAAAGCGCTTCAGCTTGCCTCTGAACACAAACTATTTATTAACGGTAATAAAACCGTGGTATTTAGCTAAAAAAATATTTTTTACATATTATAAAGCCAGCTGCAAGTCCCCCCTGCTGCTGGCTTTTTATGTTAATTAACGTATTAAGGTGTGTAGTAAATAGGTGACTCAGGCCCAACTGGCAAGCCTAACGCAAACACCCATACATAAAACAAAATAACCCAGCCAATAAAAAACACAATACTGTATGGCAGCATGGTGGCCACTAACGTCCCTATGCCCATGTCTTTTTTATATTTAACTGCTACCGCTAAAATTAAGCCAAAATAGCTCATCATAGGTGTAATCAAGTTAGTTACAGAGTCACCAATACGATAAGCAGCCTGAATGGTTTCTGGCGCGTAACCAATAAGCATAAGCATAGGCACAAAAATAGGCGCTGTAATCGCCCACTGCGCCGATGATGAGCCTAAACTTAGGTTCACTAATGCACACATTAATATAAACAATACAAATACTTCTGGGCCGGTGAGGTTTAACGCTTGTAATAGTGCTGCACCATTAATTGCCAAAATAGTGCCTAAATTAGTCCATTTAAAAAAGGCCACAAACTGGGCTGCAAAAAATACTAATACTATATATAAACCCATTGAGCTCATACTTTTGCTCATTGCATTAATAATGTCTTTATCGTTTTTCATGCTGCCAACAACACGCCCATAAACAAAGCCTGGCACACTAAAGGTGACAAATATAATTGCGACTATTCCTTTTAAAAAAGGCGAGCCTGCCACTTGACCTGTTTCTGGGTGGCGTAAAATGCCGTCTTCGGGAATAATCGTCCAAGCAAATAAGGCCAGCACCACTAATAGCGCAATGCCCGCCCACTTTAAACCGCTTTTCTCAAGCGAAGTAAGTTTATCAATATTGTTTTGTGATAAGTCGCTGCCAGCTTCATCTGGGTTGTATTTACCTAAACGTGGTTCAACTATTTTCTCGGTTACCAGCGTACCAAGTGCTGCAATAAGCAATACCGATATCATCATAAAATACCAGTTTGCTTCAGCGCCAACCTCATAAGTTGGGTCAATCATTTGTGCTGCAGGCGTAGTTATACCTGCTAATAATGGGTCTATTGTGCCAAGTAGTAAGTTCGCGCTATAGCCGCCAGAAACACCGGCAAATGCAGCGGCCAAACCAGCTAAAGGGTGGCGTCCCAAACTATGAAATATCATTGCGGCAAGTGGGATCAACACCACATAACCGAGCTCTGATGCGGTGTTAGACATTATGGCTGCAAATACAACCATAAAGGTAACTAAACGCTTTGAGGCGCCCATCACCATGCCTCGCATTGCAGCTGAGAGTAGCCCTGAGTGCTCTGCAACACTCACACCCAACAGTGCTACTAATACCGTACCTAACGGCGCAAAGCCGGTAAAATTAGTTACAAGGCCTGCCATAATACGTTGCAGTCCTTCTGCGCTGAGTAAGCTAACGACCTCAATGACACCATCAGGTGCACGCCCTGGCGCGCCAACAGGCCTTGGGTCAATTGCACTCAAACCAAACCAATCTGCTATACCGCTGATCAAAATGATTGAAACTGCAAATATTGCAAATAAAGTAATGGGGTGAGGAAGCATATTTCCTAAAAACTCAACGGTTGCTAAAAAGCGATTAAATAAACCGTTATTATCCTTAGGTTGGTTATTAGGTGAGTGTGTGGAGTCTGTCATACTTGGCTCTATAAATTACAAAACTGCGCTAACCTAGCATTGTTTGCAAAAGAGATCATGTATTAAAGGTAAATGACATGTAGATTTTGAGTATAACTAGCGCCCTAACACTATTGGCTTGTTTATACTTTGCGTTGCTCAATTTAATGCAGCTTACGTTTAGTATTGACGCTATGTCATCACCTATTTATAAATGCAGCGCATAAATAGGCTCTGTATTGCTTCAATACCAAACATACAACCGTAAATTAATCTGCGAAAGGAATACCCCCTCGCCTTGTTAATATTTTAGGTTTGTTCTATTGGCTCTAATTGTAACTTAGCTGCAATTAGAACGGCTTGGGTTCGGTTGTAAACACCCAGTTTTCTAAAAATTGCGGTAATGTGTGCTTTGACTGTTGCCTCAGAAATATTTAATTCGTACGCTATTTGTTTATTTAGTAATCCTTCATGAAGGTACTGTAATACACGATATTGCTGTGGTGTGAGTGATGCAACCTGCGCTGCTATTTCTCTGTCTTCTCCTTCAATCTCGGCGACTTTATCTTTGAGCTCTTTTGGAAGCCACGTATCGCCTTCAAGTATCTGATTAATGGCATTGGCAATATCATCTGATGATGATGATTTAGGTATAAAACCCATTGCGCCGTAACCCATTACTTTAGACACTATGTTTATATCTTCACTTCCTGATACAACTGCTATAGGTAAACTTGGGTAGTCTTCGCGAATGCGTATCAGGCCATATAAATCGCCATTACCTGGCATGTGTAAATCTAGCAGTAATATATCAAGGTCTTCTTGTTCGCTAAGTACTTGCAATGTGCTATCAAAGTCTGATGATTCAAATACCTCTAAATCGTCAAACTTAGCACTTAAAGCTCCTTTTAGTGCTTCGCGAAATAACGGATGATCATCCGCTATTAAAAACTGACTCATGGTTCGCTCCTAATAAATTCGGCTGCCACTAAGAAAATAAATACTTAGTGGCAGCCGATATACTACGTTTAGAATCAACTTGTAATCAAGTTTTTAACGCGCATTTAACGATTTAATCGATTTTCAATAAGCTCATCGACCACCGTAGGATCTGCAAGTGTTGATGTATCTCCCAACTGTTGGTGCTCATTTGCGGCTATTTTGCGTAAAATTCGACGCATAATCTTACCTGAACGCGTTTTTGGTAAACCTGGTGACCATTGAATCATATCAGGGGAAGCTATTGGGCTTAGCTCTTTACGGACCCAGTTACGAACTTGCGTTGTTAATTCATCGCTTACCGTCACACCTTCATTGGGTGTAATGTAAACATAAATACCTTGGCCTTTAATATCATGCGGATAACCAACTACTGCCGCTTCAGCGACTGCGTCATGAGCCACTAGAGCACTTTCAATTTCAGCGGTGCCTAAGCGATGTCCTGATACATTAAGCACATCATCAACACGACCAGTGATCCAGTAATAGCCATCTTCATCACGACGACAACCATCGCCTGTAAAGTAAACACCAGGGTAAGCACTAAAGTAGGTTTGTTCAAAGCGTTCGTGATCGCCATAAACTGTTCGCGCTTGCGAAGGCCAGCTATCTAAAATAACTAAGTTACCATCTACCGCACCTTCAAGTGTATTACCCTCTGCATCATATAACGCTGGTGCAATACCAAAAAACGGATGAGTAGCAGAACCCGGCTTAGTTTGGGTCGCCCCTGGCAGCGGTGTGATCATAATGCCGCCCGTTTCGGTTTGCCACCACGTATCGACAATTGGGCAATTAGCATTACCAATATTTTCGTGATACCAGGTCCATGCCTCTGGATTAATCGGTTCGCCCACCGACCCTAAAATGCGCAAACTTTCACGTTTTGAAGACGCTGTAGGCTCATTACCTTTCGCCATTAACGCACGAATTGCTGTAGGGGCTGTATATAAAATGGTGACATTATGCTTATCAATCACCTCACCCATACGTCCAGCTGATGGGTAAGTTGGCACACCTTCGAATATTACTTGCGTACAGCCATTAACTAACGGGCCATATGCAATATAGCTGTGGCCAGTGATCCAACCTACATCGGCGCTACACCAATATACGTCGTCCTCTTGCAAATCAAATACATATTCGTGAGTCATTGATGAATAAACTAAATAGCCACCAGTAGTATGTACTACACCTTTTGGCTGACCCGTTGAACCTGATGTATATAAAATAAAGAGTGGGTCTTCTGCGTTCATTGGCTCCGGTTCGCATTGCGCTGGTAAATCAGCAACAAGGTCGTGCCACCAAATGTCGTGCTCGTTCCATTCAACCTCACCACCGGTAAGCTGATGCACAACAACGTGTTCAATACTCGTTACAGATTCATGCGCTACGGCCTCGTCAACATTGGCTTTTAAAGGTACGCAGTTACCCGCTCGGCGGCCTTCATCAGATGTGATCACCACTTTTGCGCCTGAGTCTTTTATGCGATCTGCAATTGCAGAGGGAGAAAAACCACCAAAAACAACCGAATGAATAGCACCAATGCGCGCACAGGCTTGCATGGCGTAAATTGCTTGCGGCGTCATAGGCATGTAAATAGCAACTCGGTCACCTTTTTGTACGCCCAGTTTTTTTAAGCCATTGGCAAAGCGTGCCACTTCATCGTGTAATTGTTGATAGGTTATATTTTCGCTTTGATTTGGGTTATCACCTTCCCAAATTAGGGCAATTTTATCGGCTTTGGTTTTTAAGTGGCGGTCAATACAGTTATAAGAGGCATTTAAAACACCATCTTCGTACCACTTTATATCTATATGGCCTTTATCAAATGAGGTATTTTTTACTTTAGTGTACGGAGTAAACCAATCTAAGCGCTGACCATGTTCACGCCAAAACCCTTGTGGGTCATCAATCGACTGTTTGTAGAGTGTATTATATTTTTCGTTATCAACTAACGTCGTTTTTTTTATGTGTGCAGGAACAGGATAGATACTTTGTGACATCTCAGTCTCCATTTTAATAACTTGCCATGATTAAAGGATTACTCAGCAGTACTTTATTAAGTATTAGACCTTAGTTGTACGCCCCTTCTAATTAACGTTTTGTCGTTTATAATCTCGCGGCTCATGACTTTTTTACATATAAATACAGTATGTTAAATATAAGTAAGTCGCTATCGAATTACTCTTAAACCTTGGTCTTATAGACCAATAGGTAATTGAGTAAATTTTGCACATATTTAAAAGTGGTTTTTGAACACAAAAATAATGATGCAATCATGCTACTTAAACTCTTATTTAACCAATGAATTCGTAACGTGATGCAAGATAAGTAAAAACTTTTATTCGTAAGTAGTACCTGTAGCAAGTAATACATTTGAACGTCTAAAAGTAATAACCAACAAGTAGCCTTTGAAGGACACCACAATGAAATTTACCCCATTAAAAACATTGGCAGCAAGCGCAGTACTATGCGCATTAACAAGCACAGCACACGCTGCAACAGCAGCAAAAATAGGTAATACAGAATTTACATACGGCGGATACATTAAGCTAGATACTATGTGGAGCGATTACTCTGCAGGCGCCCCTTCGGGCTCAAGCGTTGGCCGTGATTTTTATGTGCCAAGCACGCTGCCAGTTGGTGACGATGACGATTCTGATGCTGTATTTGATATGCATGCGCGTGAGTCACGTTTCAACTTTGGCACATCAACTTTAATGGATAACGGTAAAACAGTAAAAACTAAAATTGAGTTAGACTTTTTGGCATCAGCACCAGGTGGTAACGAGCGCGTATCAAACTCTTATGCTCCGCGTATTCGCCATGCATTTGTTACTTACGATGGTTGGTTATTTGGTCAAACTTGGTCAAACTTTCAAAATGTGGGTGCACTTGCTGAGACCCTTGATTTTGTAGGCCCAGCTGAAGGCACTGTTTTTGTTCGTCAAACACAAATTAAATACACAACAGGCGCATGGTCGTTCTCTTTAGAGAACCCAGAAAGTACCATTACCACACAAGGTGGCACACGTGTAGAAACCGATGATGCATCATTACCTGATTTTACCGCACGTTACACACATAATGCCGATTGGGGTAACTTTGTCGTTGCTGCGCTTGCTCGACAACTTACTTATAAAGTAGGTGATGTAGATGCCGATGAGACCTCTTTTGGTATAAGCGCATCAGGGCGTGTAAATTTTGGTGAAGACTACCTTAAATTTATGCTTACTCAAGGTAAAGGCCTTGGACGTTACGTGGGCTTAAATGTTGCCCACGGTGCAGTGCTTAATGGAGATGAGCTAGACGCAATAGACTCAACATCTGGTTTTGTTGCATATCAACATAAGTGGACAAGCCAGTGGCGCTCAACGTTCTTATATTCTTTCTTTAGTGCTGACAACAACACCGATTTATTAGCTATCTCTGGTGATCCTGTTGAATCTAGCCAAAGCTTTAGTGCAAATATTTTATATTCACCGGTTAAGCGCTTAACATTTGGTGCTGAGTTTAAGCATGCAGAGCGTGAGACAGAAGGTGGTGTTGACGGCGATTTAGACCGTTTACAATTTTCTGTTAAATACAATTTTTAATTAGATTTATTGATCACACCAAAGCGGCTTAGGCCGCTTTTTTTAAACCAAGACATAAAGCCTTAGTGGGCATTACTCCCTGATAATTTCGCAATAACCTTGCATTAATGCCAATTAAGCGCTGTCTAAAGGGAGCTTCTTCAGCTATTTACTCTTTGCTACACACAGGGATGCTTTACTCGGCAATACTCGACTCCACTATGCCACAAATCGAGCACCATGATTAAACAGACCCCAGCTTGAGCAAGTTTTTATTTGCAAAGATCGACAAGTTATAAACCGCTCTTTTGTTATAGGGCTTGTATTATAAGGCTCGCCACTATATTAGATATAAGACAGAATTGACCCTGTATCAGTTTTGCAGCTACTTAGTTGCTAAAATCCACTAAAATTCTTAACTTTACCTAAAAGTATATTAATTTGCTCAAACAACAATCTTTGTTATTGAAAATCACTCTCATTTAGATTATGTTGTGCACTTCTTTTTTGAACCTTTTGGAAAAACACATGTCGTCCCAACAAATTTTGCGTTTATCTAAGCTCAGTCTTTTTACTTCACTCGCTTTATCTGGTCATGCATTTGCACAAGAAGCTATAACAAATACAGATGATACATTAGAAAAAATAGCAGTATACGGCCAGCATCATAAAAACTACATCACTGAAGATGCGCAATCTGCTACAAAATTAGGCCTAACAATTAAAGAAACACCTCAAAGTATTTCTGTTGTTTCTCGTGCTTTAATGGATGATTTTTCACTAGATGATATCAACTCAGTGCTCGAGAGCACACCAGGTGTAACTGTAGAGCAAATAGAAACTGACCGTACTTACTTTAAAGCCCGTGGCTTTGAAATAACAAACTTTCAGGTTGATGGTTTAGGAATTCCACAAAGCTCTGGTTCTATTCAAGGCACTTTAGATACTTCTATTTACGATCGAGTAGAAATTGTACGTGGTGCAAACGGCCTTATGACAGGTGCAGGTAACCCTTCTGCAACTGTAAACATGGTGCTAAAAAAACCAACCTATATAACACAAGCCCATGCGTCTTTGTCTTACGGCTCTTGGGATAACAAGCGCTTAGAGCTAGATTATTCTACACCGATTAATGATGATCACGCTGTACGTGCAGTTTTTACAAAGCAAAAAGCTGAGTCATACCTTGATCGTTACGAAACAGATAAAACAATTGGTTACCTAGCCTACGAAGGCAAACTAACTGACGATACAACGCTAAGCATTAACTATGTTAACCAACAAAAAGATGCCGACAGCCCTCTTTGGGGTGCACTGCCTCTTTACTATACCGATGGCACTGCTACAGATTACGACGTATCTACAAGCACTGCAGCCGATTGGTCATACTGGGATAACAGCGCAGAGCAAGTCTACGTAACACTTGAACAAAACCTATCAGCTACATGGGTTGCAACGGCGCGTTATGCACACATAGAAAATGAGCAAGACTCAGAGCTATTTTACGTATACGGAACACCAGATAGAGAGACAGGTCTTGGTTTAACAGGCTACGCAAGCCGTTACGACTACGAAGATAAACATGATTTATTTGACTTGTACGCCAGCGGTAAATTTGATTTATTTGGCCAAGAGCACGACCTATCATTTGGTGTTAGCCAAGCAAAAATGGATTACAACGAGCAGTCGCTTTATGACTACACAACGGGCAACGGCTTTCCTGCGATGCCATCGCTTGACACATGGGATGGTGTAGCGCCTGAGGCAACTCTTGCTGATGGTTTAAATGGCAGCGAGATAGAAAACAAGCAACAATCAGCTTATATATCTACTCGCATAAAATTAAGCGCACCGTTAAGCGTACTAGCCGGTGTGCGTTACACAGATTGGGAAACTTCTGGTAGTGCTTATGGTGTTGAACAAACCCGTGACGATAGCGAAGTTATTCCTTATGTTGGAGCTGTATACGATTTCAATGAATCGCTTTCCGCTTATGCAAGTTATACAGAAACGTTCGTACCACAAAAAGAACTTGATATAAATGCTGAGCAGTTGGCGCCAATTACAGGTAAAAGTAGCGAAATCGGTTTAAAAGCACAGCTTTTAGACGACCAAGTATTTGTCACCTTTGCTTACTTTGATGCAAAGCAAGAAAACCTAGCCGTTGCATTACCAGATTCATTACCAAACGATACACGTTATTATGGTGCTGATGGGATCAACAGTGATGGGTTTGAAATAGAACTAAGTGGTAAAGTAACCGACGATTTAAGTGCAAGTATCAGCTTTAGTAACTTAAGTATTGAGGGTGATGATTTAGTTGAAGATTACACGCCAGAGAATCAGCTAAAACTGGCTGCAACTTACCAAGTACCATTTGTTGAAGGCTTAACATTTGGTGCTAACTACCGCTGGCAGGATTCTGTTAGCCGCGTCCAAGTTGAAGATGCAACCGGTGCTGCACTTGTAACCACTAATCAAGATGCTTACGGTATTCTTGATTTAATGGCTAACTACAAAATTACAGAAAATGTGGGGGTTACTTTTAACGTTAATAACACCACAGACGAAAAGTACCTACACAGCCTATACTGGGCTCAAGGTTACTATGGCGCGCCACGTAACTACGCGCTTTCAGTTAATTGGCAGCTATAATCAGCTAATTTATTGTTAGCTGAAGTAAAATACAAAAAGGCGCTAACCAGTAATGGTTAGCGCCTTTTAAAGCTCGGGTCAAATCAAGCTTAGAGAACGTTTTATAACTTAAAGGTCAGACTCATCACCTAATACATCTTCACCGTCTTCTGGTTCAACAGTTGCCTTTAATAGCAGCAAATCACGTAACTTGCCTTCTATTTCATCTGCAATTTCTACGTTTTCTTTCAAAAACTTAATTGAGTTTGATTTACCTTGGCCTACTTTATTGCCATTGTAGCTGTACCAAGCACCTGCTTTTTCAACAATTTTGTGCTTAACACCTAAATCAATTAACTCACCATGCTTAGAAATACCCTCACCATACATGATGATAAATTCAGCTTGTTTAAACGGGGGAGCAACTTTATTTTTAACTACTTTAACGCGAGTTTCGTTGCCTATGACTTCGTCGCCTTCTTTAACAGATCCAATGCGTCTAATGTCTATACGCACAGATGCATAAAACTTAAGTGCATTACCACCTGTTGTTGTTTCTGGGTTACCAAACATTACACCAATCTTCATACGAATTTGGTTAATGAAAATACACAATGTGTTTGAGCGCTTAATATTACCTGTAAGCTTACGCAATGCTTGCGACATTAAACGTGCTTGCAAACCCATGTGTGAGTCACCCATATCGCCTTCAATTTCAGCTTTTGGAGTCAGTGCTGCAACAGAGTCAACAATAACAACATCTACAGCACTTGAGCGTACTAACATGTCACAAATTTCTAGTGCTTGCTCACCGGTATCTGGCTGAGAAACTAGTAGATCATCAATATTCACACCTAGCTTTTGTGCGTATACCGGATCAAGAGCATGCTCAGCATCAACAAAGGCACATGTTTTGCCTTCTTTTTGTGCTTGTGCGATAACTTGCAAAGTAAGCGTTGTTTTACCTGATGATTCAGGACCATACACTTCAACAATACGCCCCATAGGTAAACCGCCTATGCCTAAAGCAATATCGATCCCAAGTGAGCCTGTAGATACAGCATCAATATTTAGGGCTTTGTTATCGCCCAGTTTCATAATTGATCCTTTACCAAACTGACGCTCAATTTGTGATAAGGCAGCGTCCAACGCTTTTTGTTTATTATCGTTCATTCTGTTCTCCAAATCCGGCTAATGCGAACAAGTATACTGTATGAAATTACAGTATCAAGTTATATTTATAAATTTATCTTCTCGATAGTGCTTTTTAATGCAAATTCAATAGCTTGAGCTCGAACTTTCGCTCTATTACCCTCAAATACTTGCTTAAACGTGAATTGCTTATCGGCAATTTGTATGCAAAACCATACTAAACCAACGGGTTTATCGGGCATGCCGCCGCCTGGCCCAGCTATCCCCGAAATTGCTATAGCAACATCGGCTTTGGCCATGTTTGTCGCACCAAATGCCATCTCTTTTACTGTTTGTTCACTCACTGCACCAAATTTTTCTAGCGTGGTATTAGCTACATTAAGTAGTTCGTGCTTTGCTTCATTGCTATATGTGACAAAAGCTCGGCCTAAGTAAGCCGAGCTACCAGGGGTATCTGTTAGCGCATAGCTCACTCCGCCCCCGGTACATGATTCTGCGGTAGTGATCCATAAGCGTTTATCCGTTAAAATAACGCCCAATTGCGCAGCAAGTGTTGTAATCTCTTGATGTAATTCCATATTCAGCCTTTGGGTAAGTACATGTCGTTTGATCTTTATGCACCACACACTATAAAACAACAAACCCCTATGATGCAGCAGTATCTAAAAATAAAATCAGAGCATCGCGATATTTTATTGTTTTATCGTATGGGGGATTTTTATGAACTCTTTTTTGACGACGCTATACGCGCGGCACAACTACTCGATATTTCACAAACACATCGCGGTAAAGCCGGTGGCGATCCCATCCCGATGGCGGGCGTGCCTTATCACGCAGTAGAAAACTATTTAGCGCGTTTAGTGCAAATGGGCGAATCAGTTGCTATATGTGAGCAAGTTGGCGACCCCGCTACCAGTAAAGGACCCGTTGAGCGTAAAGTAGTACGTATTGTTACACCAGGTACTATTTCAGATGAGGCCTTATTACAAGAGCGCCAAGATAACTTTCTCACCAGTGTATGGCAAAATAAAAAAGGGCTTTATGGTGTTGCCTACCTTGATATTAATTCAGGGCGTTTTAACATTGTCGAAGTTACCACCGACGAAGCATTCACTTCAACGATACAACGCTTAGCACCTGCTGAACTTTTATATTGTGAAAGTTTTGAAAACACTCATTTAATTGAGCATATAAAAGGGGCACGCCGACGCCCTGAATGGGAATTTGATCTAGACACCGCTCAGCATTTACTGTGCGAGCAGTTTGGCACTAAAGATTTAGTTGGTTTTGGTGTAGATAAAGCGCATACTGCTTTAGTTGCTGCGGGCTGTTTGATGCAGTACGTAAAAGATACACAGCGCATTGCCCTACCCCACATTCGCGCTATAACGCTTGAGCATAATGAACACGCTGTTATTTTAGATGCCGCAACACGCAAAAATTTAGAGCTAACCGTTAATTTATCTGGCGGTTTTGAAAACACCCTAGCGCAAGTACTTGATAAAACGGCCACAGCCATGGGCTCGCGTTTACTTAAACGCCGCATTCATACACCTGTACGAAACAAAAATGAGCTTAACTCACGTTTAAATGCTATTAGTGCGATTTTAGATGCGCAGTTATATGGCGAGTTGCACGATTCTTTAAAAGAGATTGGTGATATAGAGCGCGTTATTGCACGTCTTGCTTTATGCACCGCACGCCCGCGCGATCTGACTCGACTTCGCACTGCCCTGCAAGCGCTTGCCCCATTACACGCATTATTAAACGATGCGAATGATGAGCGTATTGCTAGTATTGTCCGCCACTCTGAAGAGCTGCCTGAGCTGCAAGCTTTACTTGAGCGCGCTGTTATTGATAACCCCCCTGTGCTGATACGCGATGGAGGCGTTATTGCACCAGGCTACAACAGCGAGCTCGATGAGTGGCGAAACTTGAGTCAAGGCGCAACCGATATACTTGAGCAATTAGAGCTCAGAGAGCGCGAACGCACAGGTATCAGCACATTAAAAATTGGTTACAACAAAGTACATGGTTTTTTCATTGAGGTGAGCCGTGCAAACTCACATTTAGTTCCTGATGACTATATTCGCCGTCAAACGCTTAAAAATAATGAGCGTTATATAATACCTGAGCTAAAAGAGCACGAAGATAAAGTGCTTGGCAGCCAATCAAAAGCACTGGCGCTTGAAAAGCAGTTATATGAAGAGCTATTTGAGTTTATAGCACCAAATATTGAACAGCTTCAAATAATGGCTAGTGCGTTGGCCGACTTAGACGTATTGAATAATTTAGCAGAGCGCGCTCAAACGCTTAACTATGCAAAACCACAGCTTTGCGATGATGACAATATAAGCATTAAGCAAGGTCGTCACCCGGTGGTAGAGCAAGTAATGAAAGAACCTTTTATTGCCAACCCTGTGGAGCTAAATAGCCAGCGTAAAATGTTGATTATTACTGGTCCTAACATGGGTGGTAAATCAACCTATATGCGTCAAACCGCGCTTATTGTACTGATGGCGCACATTGGTTGCTACGTGCCTGCTGATAGTGCCAAAATTGGTAATATTGACCGAATATTTACTCGTATTGGCGCAAGCGATGACTTAGCCTCTGGCCGCTCAACCTTTATGGTAGAAATGACAGAAACCGCCACAATATTAAATAACGCAACAGCTCAGTCGCTAGTATTGATGGACGAAATTGGCAGAGGTACCAGTACCTACGATGGGTTATCTCTTGCTTATGCAACGGCCGATCATCTAGCTCAAAAAATATCTGCTAAAACACTCTTTGCTACTCATTATTTTGAATTAACAGAGCTTGCCGAGCAAAAAGCGGGGCTTGTTAATGTGCACTTAGATGCCATAGAGCACAACGATACCATTGCATTTATGCACACCGTGCTCGATGGTGCGGCAAGTAAAAGTTTTGGCTTACAGGTCGCTGCGCTTGCCGGCGTACCTAAAGCTGTAATAGCCCAAGCAAAGCAAAAGTTAAAACTACTCGAAAGTCATCAAAGTGTGACAGCACCTAATGCTGAGCAGCAGGCGTTTTCATTTGCTAATGAGCTACCGGAACCTGAGCCCTCTGAGGTTGAAGGACAGCTTAGCGCAATAGACCCAGACAACCTATCACCGCGCCAAGCACATGAGTTACTTTATAAGTTAAAAGCACTGCTTTAGGTTTGGCATAAAAAAGCTGAAGGTTTTATCCTTCAGCTTTTAAACACATAGGCTGTATTAAATCTATTACGAGAACTGGTCAAACAAACTTTCTGTGCTTAACCCTTCTTGCTGTAAAATATCTTTTAAGCGGCGAAGTGCTTCTACCTGAATTTGTCTTACACGTTCTCGCGTTAAACCAATTTCGCGACCAACATCTTCAAGGGTTGATGGCTCATAGCCAAGTAAACCAAAACGGCGCGCCAATACCTCGCGTTGTTTAGGGTTTAGCTCACCTAGCCAATCTACAATATGCTTGTTGATGTCGTTGTTTTGAACTTCTCCCTCAGGACCTGCGCTTTTTTCATCAGCAATAATATCTAACAGCGCACTGTCGTTTTCGCCACCAATTGGCGTATCAACTGAGGCAATTTTTTCGTTCAAACGCAGCATTTTTGTTACGTCTTCTACGGGTCTGCCTAGGCTTTGGGCAATTTCTTCTGCTGTTGGCTCATGATCTAGCTTTTGTGTTAGCTCGCGAGCTGTACGCAGGTATACATTTAATTCTTTAACTACATGAATTGGTAAACGAATTGTGCGCGTTTGATTCATAATAGCGCGTTCAATTGTTTGGCGTATCCACCATGTTGCGTAAGTTGAAAATCTAAAGCCGCGCTCTGGGTCAAACTTTTCAACGGCGCGGATTAAACCAAGGTTACCTTCTTCAATTAGATCTAAAAGTGCTAATCCTCGGTTATTATAACGGCGGGCAATTTTTACAACTAAACGTAGGTTACTTTCAATCATACGCTTGCGTGATGCTTCACATCCACGTAGCGATTTGCGGGCAAAAAATACTTCTTCTTCTGCGCTAAGTAGGGGAGAAAAACCAATTTCTCCTAAATAAAGCTGAGTTGCATCGAGGTTTTTAGTGACTTCCTCTTTTGCAAAGATCTCTTCTTCGTTATCGACTTCTTCGAGTAGCGCTGCAGTTTCTTCTACTGCGGTGTCATCAAATTTTTCATCGGTGGTGTTTTTGTCAAGTTTTGCTGCGTTAGCCATAAGCCTTCTCCCGAGCAATTATCAATACCTAGAAATTAGGGAAGGTATTTAGCAGGATTGACAGCTTGCCCACGGTAGCGAATTTCAAAACGAAGCGCAGTAACCGAAGATTCTGACTTGCCCATTTCTGCTATTTTTTGTCCTGCCTTAACTTTCTGCTTTTCTTTAACAAGTAGTTTCGAGTTATGTGCATAAGCACTTAGGTAATCATCATTATGTTTCAAAATGATTAAATTACCGTATCCCCGAAGCGCATTACCCGCATACACCACCGTTCCTTGTGCTGCGGCTAAAACTGAAGCCCCTTTACGGTTAGTAATCTGTAAACCCTTGTAACCGTTTTCCTTATTAGAAAAGCGTTTCGTTACTTTGCCCTTTGCAGGCCAAAACCACTGTACTTTACTGCTCGACGAGGGTTTAGCATTACTAACTATTTTATTGGCTTGTTTTCGAACATACTCTCGTTGTTTCGGCTGATCAAGATTTTTCTTTAATTTTTTGTTAGTTTTTTGTTTTATTTTGGTCGTTATAGGTTTTTGTATGGCTGGTGAACTATCCCTACTCACTATGCTATTACTCGCATCGAGTGAAATAACCTGGCCGGGATATATTACGTAAGGTGATGGAATTGCATTATTTTTTGCAAGTGTTTTAAAATCAAGTCCTGCGCTAAACGCGATTGAATATAAAGTGTCGCCTGTTTGAACTTTATATTTGTTTCCAGCTATATTTATCCCTTTTTGAAAATCAGTTACATTTGTATTAAGGCTGCTAACAGGCGCTGGACTATGACGAGATGAACACCCTGAAATAATAATAGCAATAAATACAATTACATATATTAGATGCTGACTATTCAAGGTGTTTTACTCCAAAATAATAAAAAGTACTACTTTTGCCGGTTAGCGCAATAAAAAGTAAGCAACAGCAATTAATATAACCAAACCCCAACCAAGTACTTCTACATATTGACGTAATTTTTTTTCCATTTGCGCGCCGCCCCACTTCATTAAAGCAGAAACTAAAAAGAAGCGCGCACCACGTCCAACCGCAGATGCAATTAAAAATGGCAAAAATGCCATCTGTAAAACACCCGCCCCTATAGTAAATACCTTGTATGGGATAGGTGAAAAACCAGCTAAAAATACCACCCACACGCCATATTCTTTAAACCATGTAAGCGCGGTTTCAAACTTTTCTTGCCAGTGCATCTGCTCAATAAAAGGTTGAACAACAGGTTCAAATAGCCAATAGCCTAAAAGGTAACCTACGATACCGCCAAGTACTGATGCAACTGTTGTAAAACTAGCAAATCGCCATGCTTTACTTGGCTGAGCAAGCGACATAGGGGCAAGCATCACATCGGGTGGCACTGGAAAAAAAACCGACTCGGCAAAACTCATAGCAGCTAAATAGCGCTCAGCAAAACGGTGTTTTGCCCATACAAGGGCCATGTCGTATAACTTAGTAAAAAATTTCAACGTGAATTCCTATTCAATGTCACCAGGTACTAGGGGTACAAATCGTACTGGCGCAATTACATGCTCTGTAAAGTTATTGCCTTGGCGAATAACCATGGTTAATTTTTGTTCTTTATCGCCTATAGGGGCGAGTAGAACACCGCCATCTGATAGTTGAGAGAGTAGATCTTGCGGTACTTTTGATGCGGCTGCGGTCACTATAATACCATTAAATGGAGCTTGTGATTGCCAACCTTGCCAACCATCGCCGTGTTTCATGGTTACGTTGTATAAATCAAGTTGATGTAGACGTCGCTTTGCTTGCCATTGCAATGCCTTAATACGTTCAACCGAATATACTTTGTTAAAACATTTTGCTAATACCGCTGTTTGATAACCAGAGCCTGTGCCAATTTCTAGCACTTTATCTCGCACCCCAGCCAAATAAAGCAGCTCGGTCATACGCGCCACAATATAGGGCTGCGAAATAGTCTGCCCTTGCCCTATTGGCAACGCGGTATTTTCGTACGCCTTGTGTTTTAATACATCATCAATAAAAGCGTGGCGCGGTATATCTGCGATGGCTTTTAATACCTGCTTATCTTCTACCCCTTCTTGTTCTAAAAGCTTAGCAAGCGCATTTGCACTACGGGAGTAATTAGCCAGCACCATCTATCTCCATTTCAGCTAACCACTGCCCAACCGCTTCAATACTCTCTTTTGCCGTCATATCAACACTTAATGGGGTCACCGAAGCATAACCGTTATTAATAGCGTAAAAATCAGTGCCCTTACCTGCATCACTCTCAGTACCTAGCGAGCCATACCAAAAGATATCACGTCCCCATGGATCGGTTTGTTTGGTCATGGTTTCGGCTTTATGACGAGCACCTAAGCGGGTAACTTGCACCCCTTTTAGCTCACTTAAAGGAACATCGGGTACATTTACATTAATAATTTGATCTTTTGGCAGTGGGTGCGAAGCAAGGCCTTTAATTATATTAACGGTCACCGCTGCTGCGGTTTCAAAGTGCTCACCATGGTGCGAGCAAAGCGATACGGCAATTGCGGGTAAACCTAAATGGCGGCCTTCGGTTGCTGCCGCAACGGTGCCAGAATATAAGGTATCGTCGCCTAAGTTAGCGCCATGGTTAATACCGGCCACAACAAGATCGGGAGTTTCATCTACAAGCTGGTTTACACCTAGATGCACGCAGTCCGTCGGGGTACCATTAACCGATATAAAGCCGTTTTCAAGCCTAGTAGCGCGCAGTGGATTTATTAATGTTAACGAGTTACTGGCGCCGCTACAGTTACGATCTGGGGCTACAAGAGTTACATCGGCAATTTGCGTGAGTGCTTGATACAAAACAGCAATGCCTTTAGCATTAACACCATCATCGTTACTTAGCAGTATCTTCATTTTGACTGTCCTTTTCTTTTCGCTCATTAGGGCTTGCATCGGTGTAATCCACCAGCTCACGTAAAAGTGCGGTAGCAAAACACCCTTTAGGCAAACCAAAGCTTAATTTTAATGTGGTTTCGTCTAGTGTTTCTATGGCTAAATCTTGCGGAAGAAGGCGCAGCATTCGGCGCTCATTTTTAAGACCTAATTCTCCTAAACCCTCACACCATGCTTGGTATGGTTTTAGCCATATTTTTTCTTGTTCAGTTAAGCCTTTTTCGCTTTTACCCACCATAGGGGCCGACATCATAATATCGCCAGATGCTAAACGCGCTATGTTTTCATCGCTTATTGCATCCTCAAAAAAGGCATTACTCCCGCTAAGCATAAATACTTCACGGTGCATAGTTTTAGCTAACCCATGTTCTTTTACACGCAAGCTCACTATTTGATTAAATACATGTGAACGGGCTGCGGAGATAATAATACCGCGAAGTTTTTTATCGCGAATACGCTCACCAGCAAACATTTTTTCGGCCATCACTAGATTATGGCCATCGCGACCAAATCGTTGCTCACCAAAGTAGTTGGGCACGCCAGCACGTACAGCATTAATACGGCATAATATATCAAGCGGCTGGGTTACATTACGAAGGGTAATAGTAAATCGGTTGCCTTTATGGCAGCCGGTGCGAAGTTTGCGTTCGTGGCGTTGCTGCGCAATTACAAAAACACTTTCACTATTGAGCTCTGTAAAATCTATGTGCTTTTTAATCGGTACTTTTACACTAAACCATTGACTGCACACGCCGTGACGGTCTTTCATGCCGGCATAGCTTACTTCACGCGGTGATACGCCAGCCTTTTGTGCAATTAACTTGGCTACATACTGGGTGTTTTCACCTTTTTTTACCACCTGTAAGCATACATGCTCTCCGCTGCCGGTAAATTCTATACCTAGGTCTTCATCAACCATAAAATCTTCGGCAATGGTTTTAAAATCAGCTTTTGAAAGCGGCGCACCGTATAAGTAATTTAAGTCGCTCATGCGCTTGCTGTACTCTTAGGCGCTTTACTCATAATAACCACCGCATGGCTAGAAATACCTTCCTTACGCCCTTCAAAGCCAAGCTTCTCAGTGGTGGTCGCTTTAACATTTATTTGTGAAAGTTCGCAATTTAAATCGCTAGCTAAATTTGAGCGCATAGCGTGAATATGTGGCAACATTTTAGGCGCTTGTGCCACAATAGTGACATCGCCATTGCCCAGTATATAACCTTGCTCTTTGGCAAGGCCTACAACATGACGAAGTAAAATGCGGCTGTCGATATTTTCATATTCGCTCGCCGTATCCGGAAAATGCTTACCAATATCCCCCATCGCCAAGGCGCCTAAAATAGCATCGCACAATGCATGAATAGCAACATCGCCATCTGAGTGTGCTAAGAAGCCCTGCGAGTAATCAATTTTTACGCCGCATATTGTTATTGGGCCTTCGCCACCAAATTTGTGTACGTCAAAACCATGGCCAATTCGAATCATAATGCTTGCTCGTTTTGTTGTTTGTTTAATAAAAACCTCGCCAAGTCTAAGTCCTCTGGCGTGGTTATTTTAATATTATCGCTACGCCCTGCAACTAGCTTAACGGGCTTATTTGCCCACTCAATGGCACTGGCTTCATCAGTAATTGTTACGCCTTGTAAAAGCGCTTCATGCAACGCCTTTATAAGCTCATCATATTTAAAAAGCTGCGGAGTAAGCGCTTGCCATAAATCATCACGAGGCACGGTTTGCTCGCTATGCGTGTTACCACGCTTTATGGTGTCTTTTACTTTACTGGCCAAAATACCGCCTTCGTTATCGGCTATACAATGCGTTATTAAGGTGTTTATATCGTCAATGGTGACTAAGGGGCGAGCTGCGTCGTGCACTAGTACCCACTCAGGAGGGTTACTCTCTAAAAACAATAAGCTATTGAGCACGGAGTCGGCACGCTCTTGCCCCCCCTTTGCACGAACAATACGCGAATCAATAGGTGCAAGATTATCAAAGTAAGGGTCGGTTTGGCTCACGGCGACCACTATTTGGCTTAAGTTTTGTAATTGCGAAAGCTTACACAGCGTATGCTCTAAAATAGTTTTACCTGCCAATTTAATATACTGCTTTGGGGCTGTATGCTGCATTCTACTGCCAACACCTGCAGCGGGTACTATGGCAGCAATTGTATTATTCGTTTTCATGTCTTTTTGCCGGTAATACGCGTATAAACGTCTCATCCGGTTTAATCATTCCTAATTCGTTTCGAGCGCGCTCTTCTATACCTTCTTGACCAAGCTTTAAGTCTTCTATATCAGCGGTAAGTACTTTATTACGCTTAATGAGTTTTTCGTTCGTTTGTTGATGAGAAGCCACAGCTGCTTTTAAACGCGTATAGTCTTGCACACCGTTGTGACCAAACCAAAGTCGGTATTGAATAAACAGTGCTAAGCACAACAAGCCAAGTTGAAAAAACCGCATTTAACACTCCCTATTGGTTTTCGTTTTTAAATAAAATTAGGCTCTTGGGCGCTTTATATTACGCCAATTAATATTACTGGCTAATAGCATCTCTCTGAGTGAAAGTAGCCTAGGTGCACAGCGTTTTGAAAATTGCCACTGATGCCCACAACATGCCGCTGTTAAACTCATTTTACTGGGTTTTAGCAACTGCGCATTAGCTTGCTCTAAGCCTTTACCAAAAAAATCAAACCAGCCTAGTTCATTACAATGCAATTTACTGTCGCTTACTTGATCTATGCTGTCTATTCTTAGCCTAATTTGATCATGGCTATTTATTAACACCGGCACTATTAGCCCCACTTGGGCATGTTTTTTATAAAAAAGTTCATTTGCCTGAGCGTTAACCTCGGGCGGTGTTGGCTTTTGTTTTTCAAGCCACGAGCCATTTTGTGAGTCAAGCGTAAACGGTGAGCTTCCATTAGCAACCAAAGTTGCTGCCCGTTCTATATAATACGGTAAGCTTTTTAGTTGGCGGCGAAGTTTATCGGCATTAGGCTCCGCCACTAAACGCTGCACCTCACGCTGATAAAACGCATTACACAATTGTGCATACAACACTTTTTGCGCATCACTTTGCCATATTTCTTGCTGCTGAGCTGCAAGTGGCTGACTCTTCGCTACCAATAGTTATACTCAAAAAACAATTAGGTAGCTGTTTTATAGCACAGTGGCGATTACTTTTTAAGCGCGCGTAGCAATTTAAGCGCTTGGCTTTTCACCTAATTTAGCAATACCGCTTTCTAAAAATTGCACCACAGTATTGCGCTTTTTACCAATTAATAAACTGCCATCTGCTAAAAACATAAAGTTTTGCCAATTACGTTTAAATACATCAAAGGTGGTTTCGATAACGTTATCGCGCGCCATACAAAAATAAACCGTGGTATTAGCCTGCCAATCTAAATGCTCCAAAATAGCTTGCGGTAAGCTTTCGTCGCCATTTTCCCACGCATCTTCCCAATTAACTTGTTCGCTAAAGCTTTCTTCTTTACCGCACCAATCTGTTTTATCAAAAAAGTCGGGGTGGTCAAATTCGCGGCTTACCATTGTGGTCCAAAGTACCGCAGCACGTTCGCTGGTCATTGGTTTTATTCGCGCTGCATCTTGCTCAGGTACAGGAAGGTCTTTATGACGAAAAACCCAGGCTTTTTTGTAATCATCGAGAGAAATATAATTCATAGTGTTGGTGTATTCTTTGGCATAATAAAAAGCAAACGCAATTATACAAGAGATCAAAACATGACTACAGCAATAAAACCACTTTCCCTCAAACCAGGTATATACCAACACTACAAAGGCCCGCAATACAAAGTATTTTACGTAGCTACACACAGCGAAACCGACGAGCAATTAGTGATATACCAAGCCCTATATGGCGAGTATGGCATGTGGGCACGCCCGTTAAGCATGTTTTTAGAAACCGTTGAAAAAGACGGCGAAACCATACCTAGGTTTGCATACCTTGGACCTGCAGATTAACTATGGCATTATAAACACATTCAAAACTGCTCAGACCAGATAAGGGTAACCCGTGCAATTTAATTCTACCGACAACTACATCGCTAGCAGCTCGCTTAAACAAGCTGTCAATGCCGCCATTATGCTCGAAAAACCACTCTTAATTAAAGGTGAACCAGGCACGGGAAAAACCATGCTGGCTGAGGAGCTTGCAAAAAGTTTAGATACCGAGCTTATTCAGTGGCATATAAAATCTACCACCAAAGCGCAGCAAGGCTTGTATGAATACGACGCGGTGTCGCGCTTACGCGACAGCCAATTAGGTGATGAACGCGTACATAATATTGGTAACTACATAGTTAAAGGTAAGCTGTGGCAAGCGTTTAACTACGCCGAACTTAACGGCAAACGCCCTGTACTATTAATCGACGAAATAGACAAAGCCGACATCGAGTTTCCAAACGACTTACTACTAGAGCTTGATAAAATGGAGTTTCATGTATACGAAACTAACGAGCGCATTGTAGCCAAAGAGCGGCCTATTGTGATCATCACGTCAAACAACGAAAAAGAACTACCTGATGCCTTTTTACGCCGCTGCTTTTTTCACTATATTGATTTTCCAAGCAGCGAAGAAATGCAGCAAATTATTGATGTACACTACCCTAATGTTAAACAAGATTTAGTTCGCCAAGCTCTCGAAGTATTTTTTAACCTGCGCGAAGCAAACGGCCTTAAAAAGAAGCCTTCCACCAGCGAACTGCTGGATTGGTTAAAGCTTTTAATGGCCGAAGATATAGACGCTAAAACACTGCACGACAAAACCCAAAAAGGCGGCTTAATGCCAATGTTTGGCGCCTTACTTAAAAACGAGCAAGACATAAGCCTAATCGAAAAATTAGCCTTTATGAGCCGCCGTTAATATGTTGATTGCGTTTTTCTTCAAACTACGTGAATACCGCTTACCGGTAAGCCTGCGCGAGCTGCTCGATTTAATTAACGCCTTAAAAAAAGGCGTTATATTTGCCGACGTAGACGCCTTTTACCATTTAGCACGCACCATAATGGTAAAAGACGAAACCCATTTTGACAGGTTCGACAAAGCTTTTAGCGATTACTTTAGCGGCATTGTCGACTTAGACCTGCTCGAGAGTTTAAAGCAACAGCACAACCTACCTGAAGATTGGTTACGGAAAGAATTTGAAAAGCACCTAAGCGATGAAGAAAAAGCCCAGCTAAAAGCCATGGGTGGGCTCGAGGAGCTCATGAAAACCCTAAAAGAGCGTTTACAAGAGCAACAAAAACGCCACGCAGGTGGCAATAAATGGGTGGGCACTGGTGGTACATCACCTTTTGGCGCATATGGCTATAACCCAGAAGGCGTGCGTATAGGGCAAGACGGTAACCGACATCGCCAAGCGGTAAAAGTGTGGGATAAACGCGAATACCGCAATTTAGACTCCGACCGTGAAATTGGCTCACGTACAATAAAGCTCGCCCTTAAAAAATTACGTAAATTTGCCCGCACAGGCGCAAGTGACACCCTTGATTTAAATGAGACTATTCGTGCAACCGCCAAACAAGGCGGCATGTTAGATTTAAAAATGGCACCCGAGCGCCACAATGCCGTAAAAGTATTAATGCTGTTTGATATTGGCGGCTCAATGGATGACTACATTCATACCTGCGAGGAGCTATTTAGCGCAGCCCACAGCGAGTTTAAACATTTAGAGTTTTACTACTTTCATAACTGCTTATACGAGCACGTTTGGCAAGACAACGCACGCCGCCATTCAAACATCATCGACACCATGACGCTGATTAATAAATTTACCAGCGACTATAAAGTGATATTTGTTGGCGATGCCACTATGGGCCCCTATGAAATCGCCTACCCCGGCGGCTCAGTAGAGCACTACAACGAAGAGCCCGGCAGTGCATGGTTATCACGAATCACCAACCACTTTGATAAAGTTGCTTGGCTCAATCCACAACCCGTTGAACACTGGCCGTACTATCAATCAATTGATTTTATAAAGCAGCTAATGGATAACAGAATGTACCCGCTGAGTTTAGATGG
>NZ_CAWUKC010000023.1:0-42702 GCF_963922945.1 uncultured Pseudoalteromonas sp.
AGCTTACAGCTTACAGCTTACAGCTTACAGCTTACAGCTTACAAAAATTATAACGGCATGTTGTTTTTCATATCAAGCTAAAATTAACTTAATTGCTTGATAAATATATATCTTCTTTGTTTAACACGTACAGTGGTATGAGTTTACGGCTGCTTGCTACAATATGTTTGCTGTGAACATTTATAACGCGGGTGTTTACTGCTACGCCATTTGGGCGGTAAATTAACGTACCTGCTAAAACATAGTTAGCCATGCTGCTTTCGCTGAGCTTTTCTATATCGCGAGATAGCACAAAGTCGCCTCTGTTTGATACATCAATGTTGTCCATGGTTTTAAAATCTACCACGCCGTAGCCAAATTTTTGCAGCTGATGAATAAACGTCTCGGCTAATTGATTACCCAACTGATTACTTTTATTAAGCGATGCGTCTAAATCAACAATGGTAGTAACCGCTATGTTGATGCTGTTGTTATCGGGTGCTTCGGCTTCAAGCGTATCCACTAAATCCAGCGCCATTTGCTCTACATAGTTTGCCAGCGTTTTGTGATGTTTAAGCGGTGTAAACTGCCTTGCTGTGTCGTACTCGCTTTGCTGCTGCACAGATTGGTTGGCATATACAGGCCTAGGCTGGCTGTTTTGCGTTACCACGGTGTAATCTGAGCGTGTGTTTATGCTTTCGTTATGCTCATTATTTTGCGTTATTGAACAGCCAGTTAATGCTAACGTTGCCGTTAGCCCCGCTATAGCAGATAGTTTGTAAAACATGGCTAACCTCACTCGCTGGCTTGTTTAAGCATAATTCCGTCGGTGCGATAGCTACTGTTTAACGCATCAACCACTGATTGAGGGATAAACCCTTGCGCACTGCCCACTACCGCTTTGCTTTTAATGCCCACTATACGCGCATTTACCAGTACACCACCTTGGTGGCTTACAAGTGTTCCTGCTAATACGTAATTAAAATTTTGATCTTGGTTTAGCTCTAGGTAGTCGCGGCTAAATACAAAGTCGCCTGCGGGGGTTACTCGCATATAGTCGGTGGTTTTAAAATCGATAACCGGCACACCAAAACTATGCAGTTCGTGCATAAAGCTTTCGGCTATTTGGTTACCTAATAGGCTTCCATCGCTGTAATCATCATCTAAAAACACAAAGCTAGAAACGGCAAGTGGCGTTTTGTCGTTTACGTATTGCAGATTTTCGACCATGTCTTGCATTATCCCGCGCACATAATGGTTTATATTTTTGCGTTTTGCAGGGGCACTTTTGGTGTAGTTACTTTGCTTGTTTAAGTTAGACTGAAATAACGCGTCATTTGCTACAGGTGCTTTTACCGCACGTTGCTCTGAAACAAGCTGGGCTACATTATCTTGCTCAACTTGCTCCGGCTCTGAATGTAGCGAATTTAGCATTTGCGAACAGCCAAAGCCTAATGGCAAACATAGGGTAATTAATAGGTTTCTCATGGTGTGCTCCTGATTAATATTCGCTGCGGTACAAAGAGCCGTCACGCTGCTGAATTTTTTCACTTCCCCACATTACATTTATAGGGATCTCTGTGCTGCCTGCCGACAGTACTTGCTTGTTTTCAATATTAACGAGTCGTGCATTAACTATGTACGCATGCTGTTGGCGCGTTACAGTGCCGGTGATAACTAAGTCAATATTTTGGCGATTGCGTAATTTACTTAAGTCGCGGCTTAATATGCTGTCTGCGTTTTGCGCTAATATAAGGTTATTGCCAAGGCGGTACTCAACGGTATGATAGCCAAACTGAGTAAATTGCGTTAATAGACTTTCTTGAATTTGTAAGCTCAAACCCGAGGCCTGCCCTGCTACTAGCTTAGTATCTAAAGCATCGGCATAAAAAAAGCTACTCACACCAATGCGCGCATTGGCATTTAAAGCGCCATTTATATGATTAAGCTGCGAGGTTAGATTGGCTACATACTCGTTTACAGTATAGGGTGCCATGGCTGCTTTTGGCGCGTCAGTGGGCACACTCGGCTCTGGGGGCGGAACCAAGTTGCAAGCAGTTAAATTTAACAATATTAAAGGCAGTAAAAGGCGCATAGTTGCCGTCCTCTTTAAAACATACCGAGGATAAAGCAATTATTATGCCTAATTAACCTAAACTCTGGATAATAAACCTATCTCTAGCTAGAGATAATAAATTTAAGTATCAAGATAGTTCAATATGCTAGTAAGGCTCTTAACCAGAGTTCAGGTTAATTAACTTTGAGGCGTTTTGACGTAGTAAGTTACAAAGCAAGTATTATTGTTTATTAATGACTTGCACGCATCTTCAGCTGCTTTTTTTGTTTTAAACGCACCAAGCTTTAACCTATAAAATGTGTGCTGCTCAATGAGTACTTGCTCGGTATTTACCTCAAGCTTATTTGAGGCCGATTGAAATTGTTTTACAGCCGCTTCAAGTACCGCTTTATTTTTATATGCCCCTACTTGAACTGCAAACAGTGCATTTGTATTTACAACAGCTAAGTGGTTAGTTAGCTGGGTTTGCTCTAGATCTGGCTGCGTATTTAGTTGTTTTAATTTATCGACTGTGCGCTGTAATTCACTTTCTAGCTTTAACAGCCTTTCTAATTGAGGCTGGGTTTGTTGCCACTGCTGGGCTGACTCTTTAAGTGCTGCTAAATCATCCTTTTTAATAAGCACCGCCTGCTTTTGGGGTGTGGCAAGTGCAAGAGCACTGTTTGCTAAAGCAAAGCCTAAGAGTAATGTCGCTAAAAAATCCTTGTAGTGCAGCATAAGTTTGTTGTTGATTTGGGTAAGATTGGGCGCTATTTTAACAGTCAATTGATGCTTAGCAAGTCAGGGCTTATCGAGCTATCTGCTTTAAAGTTTAATTGGCTTGTCGGTATAATTACTTACAATGCAGTCAAGCTTATACATTTTAAATACTTCACAGTCGGCTTTGGCATTTTTAAAGTTTTTATAAGAGCCAAGCTTTAAGCGGTAAAAGGTTTTGTTATTCACTTTTGCGGTTTCTACATTGGTTAATATTTTATCTCTAAATAGTGGCGCTGCTTTGGTATTCAGCTCTTGCCAGGCTTTTGTTACACCTTGCTTAGAGTCGACCGAGGCAACTTGCAATGCAAACACATGTTTTGGGGTATTAAGCTTTACCGTTTGCTTATTTTTAACGGCTTTATAGGTTTGCTGGGTACGTGGTTTATTGCGTGTTGTACGCGAAGGCATGCGAGTATAACGGCTGCTGTAACCTTGGTTAGCACTCGATTGGGCAATGGCTTTAGAGTTTATTATATCTATATGATTTACAAGATAAGTGATTTCTTTTTCAAGCTTTAAAATACGCTCTATACCGGCACGTGCTTGCTGCCACTGCATGGCGGCGTCTTTTAATTGAGCAAGCTCTAATGCTGTAATCTGCACATAGTCGGGCGTGGTGTTAGGTATTTCATTATCAATAGCAGGTTGAGCAGTAGGCGTAATAGAGCACGCCGTGCCAAACATAAGCGTAAAAAGGCATACAATAAAGTGTTTATAGTATTTTTTTAATTTAAGCATGTACCCGTTATCCTGAAAGCAGTGCCTTCGCACTTGCATTTCAGTTAAACATTCTCACAAGAAAGCGTTTAACTTAGCAATTTAAACAATGAGCAATTTTTGCTCTAGCACGCTAACTTACCTGCATAGATAAAATTAACATGTCCCTTCCGTGAGTTTGGCTTTTAATACAAATTCAATGCCAATTAACATAAACTTTACAATATAAATTACGTTATGTGGCTTTATAACGCAAGCTTAATTAGAAACATATCTAAGCGTAGACCATTTTAATAATGTGACTACTCAATTAGTGAACATAGTTTTAAAGGGCTTTTGCGTACTACTTGTACCAACTCGTTTTAATAAGTGGGCTATTTTGAGGATAGGGGTTAACGTACACACTGGGCAGATCATAAAAAAGGCGCCAAAATAGGCGCCTAGGTAAGACGTTTTAAAATTTACACTAACGATTTAATGAATGCTTTTAAATCATCGGCAAATTCGTCGCGGCGCAGCGCAAATTCTATCGTTGCTTTTAAGTAGCCTATTTTGCTGCCACAATCGTGGCTACGGCCTTTCATAGCGTAGGCGTCTACTTTTTCTTGTTCCATTAGCATGGCAATTGCGTCTGTAAGTTGAATTTCGTTACCAGCCCCTTGCGGCGTTTTAGCAAGCAGTGGCCAAATTTTTTCGCTTAATACATAACGCCCTACTACCGATAGGTTTGAAGGTGCCTCATCTACTGGTGGTTTTTCTACCATGTTGATAATAGGCGAGCTTTCACCTTGGTGTAGCTCTACGTCACCTAAATCAACAACACCAAATTTGTCTACTTCGTCCATGGGTACTGGCTCAACCATGATTTGGCTGTGCTTAGTTTGCTCAAAACGAGTGATCATTTCTGCTAGGTTATCTTTTTTAAGATCACTCTCTACATCATCAACAATCACATCTGGCAAAATAACGACAAACGGTTCGTTGCCAATAATTGGCGCAGCACAATTAATTGCATGACCTAAGCCTTTGGCTTCACCTTGGCGTACGTGAATAATAGTGACATCTTTAGGGCAAATTGCTTGTACTTCGGCAAGTAATTGCCGCTTTACGCGTTTTTCAAGCGTGGCTTCTAGCTCAAAGCTGGTATCAAAATGGTTTTCGATAGAGTTTTTACTTGAGTGCGTTACAAGTACAATCTCTTTAACGCCTGCGGCTACCGCTTCATTTACTACGTATTGAATAAGCGGACGGTCTACCACTGGAAGCATCTCTTTAGGGATGGCTTTTGTGGCAGGTAGCATACGCGTTCCGAGGCCTGCTACTGGGATCACTGCTTTCATCTTGTTCTCCTTAATCTTATTATACTGAAAACGGATATTGGATTGGTTCGTGGCATTGATAGCCTACTACTTCAAAATCGTCTCGTGTTACCCATGTTTCTATATCTTCTAGTGACTTTATATTTGGGTTTATTTTTAATTGCGGTGAATCAAACGGCTCACGTTTTAACTGTACATCGCGCATTAACGGTAGCTGGTTTTCGTAAATGTGCGCATTAGCAATTTTATGATACGCCTTGCCTGCTTTATGGCCGGTAATTTGTGCAACCAAGGCCAGTAATACAAAACACTGAATTTGATTAAAATTAAGGCCTAGTGGCACATCGCAACTGCGCTGATACGAGGTTAAATACAGCGTGTCACCAAGCAGCGAAAACGTATGTGTGTGCATACATGGGCGCAAACAACCAAGCTCAAACTCACCAGGATTATAAAAGGTAATTATTTCACCTCTGTCATCAATGCCGTTTTTTAAGTTATTAATTACTTTAGCAAGCTGATCGAGCGTTGAGCCATCTGGGCGTTGCCAATTACGCCCTTGCACACCATAAACGCGGCCCATGTCGTCCTCGCCTTTGCGGTTAGGGTTATTTAGCCATGCGTTATTATCGTTTGCGTTTGCATCCCAGGTTTTACAACCGATATCGCGAAATTGCGCTGCGCTATCGTACCCGCGTAAGTAACCTAAAAGCTCAGCAATAGCGGCTTTATAATAGCTTTTACGCGTGGTGATCATAGGAAATTTATTATTACCTACATCGTATTCTAAGTCGGCATTAATAACAGTTAGGCAGCGCGTGCCTGTGCGTTTATTTTCTACCCATACACCTTCGTCAACGATGCGCTGACATAAATTTAAATATTGTTTCATGCTGTGTTTTACTATGCCTTTGCTGCTGTTACAGGTTGCGGTTTTTTATATGCCCAAATTAATAGCCCAAGGCCACCAATAATCATAGGCAACGAGAGTATTTGCCCCATTGAGATAAAGTCGGCAAATAGGCCAAGCTGCGCATCAGGTTGGCGGAAATATTCAATACAAAATCTAAATACGCCATACCCTAATAAAAATACACCGGCTACACTGCCTGCAGGGCGAGGCTTTTTAATAAACCATAATAAAATTAAAAACAGGACTAGCCCCTCAAAAAAGGCCTCGTATAATTGCGATGGGTGACGCGCAAGCGGCCCACCCGTTGGAAATACCATGGCCCATGGCACATCGCTTACGCGGCCCCATAATTCGCCATTTATAAAGTTACCAATACGCCCTGCTAATAAACCCACAGGTACAAGCGGCACTACAAAGTCACCCACTGCAAACAATGATTTTTTACGGGTTTTTGCAAATAGAATAATAGCGGTAATAACCCCTAAAGTTCCGCCGTGGAACGACATTCCGCCTTGGTCGATTCTGAATAAATAAAATGGATTTTCTAAAAAGTAGCTAAACTGATAAAACAATACATAGCCAATTCTGCCACCTAAAATAACCCCAAGCATGCCGTAAAAAAGCAAATCGCTGACTTGCTCTTTAGTCCAGCCGGAGTTTGGCTTTTGAGCCTGACGATTAGCAAACCACATCGCAAATGCAAACCCAATTAAATACATTAAACCGTACCAACGTACGCTTAGCGGTCCAACAGAAAAAATGATTGGATCGATTTGAGGAAACTCAAGTGCCATAAATAAACCTTTAGCTAAAAACCATTTTAAGTGCGATGAGTACAAGCAACACCGCGAAAATTTTCTTTATTATATTAACAGGTAAATAATGAGTTGCTTTAGCCCCTAAGGGCGCCACAAACCACGATGTTAGTACAATACCAAATAAGGCAGGTAAGTATACAAACCCTGCGAACCCGTGCGCTAAATCGGTTACCTGCCA
The DNA here is from genome assembly GCF_963922945.1 of uncultured Pseudoalteromonas sp. Lineage (GTDB taxonomy): Bacteria > Pseudomonadota > Gammaproteobacteria > Enterobacterales > Alteromonadaceae > Pseudoalteromonas. The sequence goes on from NZ_CAWUKC010000023.1 coordinate 6,761, forward strand.
CCCTGCGCTTATATAACCAATAGAGCCAAATAGCGCGATAACAATGCCGCATGCTGATGCGCACCCTATCGCTTTTTTTATATTAACCGAAAAGTAATTTAGCATAGGAGCAATAAGTGCGCCGCCGCCAATACCTATTAAACCAGAAAGCGCCCCCATAAGGGCAGAAATGCTTCCTAAAATAGGCCCTTTTGGTAATGGTTTTTCTTTAATCGCTTTACTGCTTGATGCCAACACCATTCTGCCGGCAATAAACACAACACTCACAGCAAACACGCTGCGTAATGCTTGTTCGGGTATTAAACTTGCGGCAAAGCCACTTATTAACGCGCCTAAGCCCACACCCGACATTACCCAAGGCGCAATTTGCCAAGGTACATTATCATTTTTATGATGAGCCATTACTGAAGAAGTAGATGTGAATAAAATAGAGGCGAGCGATGTTGCAATAGAAATAACCAAAACGTGATCAGGTGAAGTAACATCAAACATCAGTAATAAACTACTTAAAACAGGCACTATAATTAAACCGCCGCCTATCCCTAATAGCCCTGCTAAAAAGCCAACTACACAGCCAAGTAGCGCACAACTGGCCACGAGTAAAGCTAATTCATACATAGTGTTCTCAAATACCTTTTCGTGCGCCTATATTAAAGGATTATTACGTTAATAGCATCTTTAAGCGCTGCATTATTTAGCGGTGTAAAATAGATCGCCTAATTGGTGTTCAATCATAAAGTTACGGGTTAAACGCAGCACCTGTTTAGCATTCGACTGCATTAGGCACTCTGCAAGTAACTGCTGCATATCGTTAATGTTTAAGCGTCTTAAAATCCACTTTACTTTAGTCAATGACGACATGTTCATACTTAAATGCCTATAGCCCATGGCAATAAGTAAAATTGCGCCCTCTGGCTCGCCGCCCAGCTCGCCACATAAACTAAAGGGTAAGCTATGTTTATTACATTCATTCGCCACTTTGTTTAATACCCTTAACACTCCAGGGTGGTATGGGTTAAATAACTGAGCCACCCTCGCATTTGCTCTATCTACAGCAAGTAAGTATTGCGTTAAATCGTTACTGCCTACTGAGCAAAAATCAACTTTTTTAGCCCACTCATCGAGCATAAAAATACTTGAGGGGACTTCGAGCATAATGCCTACTTCTGGGCGCTCTAAATTTTGCTCTGGGTGTTTTTCTGCCAGTTCAAAATAAGCTTGTTCAAATAGCGCGAGCGCTTCGTCTACTTCTTCTGAGCCACTGATCATTGGTAGCATTATTTTTAAATTACCTAAGCCCATATTTGCTTTTAACATGGCTTTGAGTTGATCTAAAAACAGTTCTGGATGGTCAAGGCTTATGCGTATACCACGCCAACCTAAAAAGGGATTTTCTTCGGTGATATTAAAGTAATCTAAAACTTTGTCGCCACCAATGTCGAGCGTTCGCATAACCACTGGCGCTGGATGGTAACTTTTTAGCACTTCCCTATACCAGTTTTCTTGCTCAGCTTGCGATGGAAACTGCCCCTTTTGCATAAACCACGCTTCGGTTCGATAAAGCCCTACCCCATCGCAAATATGTTCATTGCTTTGCTCAGTATTAAGCTCTAATCCCGCATTGAGCATTAAATTTATTTGCTCACCATCTAAGGTGACCGACTGCGCATTTTGCTCTGCTAAAAATCGGTTATTGAGTAATTTATCTTGATGCTTTAACTGTGCGTATTCATCAAGTAACACCTGCGAGGGCGAAATATATAAACGCCCTGCAAAGGCATCTAATATCATTGGTTTACCATCAAATTGCAGTAAGGGTAAATCTTCAATACCCCAAATAGCCGGTATCCCCATAGCACGGGTTAATATAGAGGCATGGCTATTGGCTGAGCCATTTACACTCACTACACCTGCTAAATGCCCGTTGGGTACTTCAGCTAGCATAGCGGGCGTTAAGGTTTTTGCTATTAATATGGTATCGGGTGGATAATCTTTTACGGCATGCTCTGTGTTTACAAGGTGGTGTAATACCCTAAGCCCAATATCCTTTACATCCACGGCCCGCTCTTTAATGTAAGGGTCTTGCATGGCATTAAACTGCGAAATAAGCCGCTCAATAACTATTTTCAAGGCGCTTTTTGCACACCAGCCTTCATGTAATTGCACCTCAACATTATGGCCTAAACTTTTGGCATCAAGTAATTGTTGGTATACATCAAATACCGCAAGTGCCTCGCGCGGTATTGAGTCACTCAAGGTCATAGACAGGGTATTAAATTCTTTACGAGTGGCAGCAACGGCTTGCGTAAACAAACGTTTCTGCTCGGCGCTATCGGGGTCTTTTTTTAGTTCTATAGATTTAAAATCAAGCTTAGGGAGTACCACAAAAGCCTGCCCAATCCCTATACCTGGCGCACTCGACACCCCTTTTAGCACTGAGGTTTGATGTGATGATTCATCTTGGCGTAAAAGCTCTTTTATTTCAGCATGCGCAAGTTGCGAGGCTAGCTGCGCCGAGAGCGTAATTAAAAACGACTCTTCGTCTTGGCTAAAAACCCGCGCCATTTTTTGTTGTACAACAATAACGCCCAATACTTTTTTTTGATGCACCACAGGTACAGACAAAAAAGCATTGTAACCTTCTTCATTTACTTCGGGGGAGAGCTTAAAACGCGGGTGGGATTTTGCAAACGCAATATTAATGGGCTCTTCACGCTGAGCGACTAAACCAACCAGCCCTTCGGTAAAACCAATTCTAAACTTACCTACGGCATCGGGGTTTAGGCCTTCGGTTGCCATAAGTACAAAGTTATCTTGGCTGTAGTCGGCAAAATAAATAGAGCAGCACTGGGTTTTCATGGCATCTTTAACCATTTTCACAAAGCACACTAAAGCACTGTCTAAATTCGCTTGTTGCGAAACAGACTCAGCAATCGTTCTCAGTGTTGCCAGCATGACCTGCTCCTTATTTTATAATTATTTACTACCTTTTATGTCGCCATTGCTCTTTATGATGCTCTCTTTTATTAAATGGCATTGCGAACGGGGCAAACTCCTTCATAACACGTCTGTATACATCGCGTTTAAACGACACTACTTGCCTTACTGGGTACCAATAACTCACCCAACGCCAATCATCAAACTCAGGATGATGAGTTTTTAATAAGTTTACATCTTCATCTTTACAACGCAGTTTTAATAAAAACCATTTTTGTTTTTGCCCAATACACACCGGACTGGAGTCGCGGCGAATTAATCGTTTGGGTAACTTATAGCGTAACCAATGTTTTGAGCTTGCAACTATTTCTACATCTTCTGGTCGCAAGCCTACTTCTTCGTGTAATTCACGGTACATGGTTTGCTCGGGGGTTTCGCCGTCATCAACACCACCTTGGGGAAATTGCCAAGAATGTTGACCGTAACGTCTAGCCCAAAAAACCTGCCCTTGATTATTGCAAATTACAATTCCGACATTGGCACGAAAACCTTCGGCATCAATCACCTTAGTGCCTCATTTGTAAGTCGATTTTTAATGATTGTTCCACATTAGCCGCAATTCGGCAAACACTATTATCCCCAACTAATAGTCAGTTTATTATTTGCACTGTGCATAACGAGTTAATGCTAAATTTTCATAAAGTAGATTTAGGGATAAAATAACCCTTAATTAACGCAACTTTTAGTAAAAAAAGTAAAGCTATGCCTTGATTATTAGATTTAGCACTATTTACTCACAGCTTGTGTATAACTTTTTATAAACAAGGCTATTTTGCAAACAAGTCCACAATATAAGATCTAATAAGTCGCTTTCTCCACAGATTCTGTGGATAAACATGTTTATATAGTTGTATTTATCCCATAAAGATTATTTAAGCTTAATTAAAACTGAACTAATAAATAAAAAATATCAAATAGCGTCAGTTACTTAGAGTTAAACAGACACTTTTAGAAGTGAGTAAAATTAAGCCACCTATAGTGCGTATAAAATTCAACCAAAAGCAAAGATATCCACCTTTGTGGGGTTTTGCTATCATGGCACTGTTAATTATTCAACACAAATGAGTAGCATGCGACCAACAAAACCCCATTCAATTAATGACTTAATGCAACGCGTAAATGCTATTGCCGGATTAACATTAGGCCAACTAGCCTCTCAATACAGCTTTAAAACCCCTGACGATCTACTACGCGAAAAAGGCTGGACCGGACAGCTTATTGAATTCGTATTAGGTGCGACTGCAGGCTCAAAACCCCTCCCCGACTTTGAAGATTTAGGCATTGAATTAAAAACACTGCCAATTTCGTACAAAGGAAAACCTTTAGAAACCACTTTTGTGTCGGTTACCCCCCTTATAAACGTAACTGGCATGACGTGGCATACAAGTACAGTGCGCAAAAAACTCAATCATGTTTTATGGCTACCTATATTAAGTGAGCGCGATATTGCCCCTTTTGATAGAACCATAGGCAGTGGATTTTTGTGGCAACCAACACCTGAGCAAGATGCGCTGTTACAACGAGACTGGGAAGAACAAATGGAGTTGATTGCACTTGGGCGAGTGGATGAAATATCCGGCCATTTAGGGGACGCCATTCAAATAAGACCAAAAGCAGCAAACAGCAAAGTGGTTACCGATGCAATAGGTCCAAATGGTCAAATTATAAAGACCTTACCCCGTGGCTTTTATTTAAAAACCAGCTTTACAGGTGAGATTTTAAAGCAGCAGTTTCAGCTTTAAGAACGTTTATAAGCTAAGCTCACTACTTTTTATGTACCACTAACGCAAATATTACAGGGGTTAATAAGCTTAGCTGGCATAAAAAATCCCCGCCTGAGCGAGGATTTTATAATCTTAAATTAAAGAGCAGTAATTACTGGCCTTTAACTTCTTTTAAACCGTTGTAAGGTGCTTTAGAACCTAGCGCTTCTTCAATGCGAAGAAGTTGGTTGTACTTAGCTACACGGTCAGAACGGCTCAATGAGCCTGTTTTAATTTGGCCTGCAGCAGTGCCTACCGCTAAATCAGCAATAGTTGCATCTTCTGTTTCGCCAGAACGGTGTGAAATAACAACTGTAAAGCCTGCATCTTTAGCCATTTTGATTGCTGCTAACGTTTCAGTTAGTGAACCAATTTGGTTAAATTTAATTAGGATTGAATTAGCAATACCGTTATCAATACCGCGTTTTAAAATCTTAGTGTTAGTTACGAATAAATCATCGCCTACTAATTGGATTTTATCGCCCAATAATTTAGTTTGGTGTGCAAAACCGTCCCAATCAGACTCGTCTAAACCATCTTCAATAGACACGATTGGGTACTGTTCAGTTAGCTCTTTTAAGAAGTAGTTAAACTCTTCTGAAGTGAATTTTTTACCTTCACCTTTAAGGTCGTAAATATTTGCTTCTTTGTCATAAAACTCAGACGCAGCACAGTCCATAGCAAGCGTAATATCTTTACCTAACTCGTAACCTGCGTTTGCTACAGCTGTTTTAATTGCAGCAAGTGCCGCTTCGTTTGATGCAAGGTTTGGTGCAAAACCACCTTCGTCACCTACAGCAGTAGAGTGACCGTCTGCTTTTAGTACTTTAGCTAGGCTGTGGAATACTTCAGCGCCCATACGTAGGCCTTCGCGGAAGTTTGCCGCGCCAACAGGCTGGATCATAAATTCTTGAATATCTACAGAGTTATCTGCGTGCTCACCACCGTTGATGATGTTCATCATAGGTAGCGGCATTGAGTAAACACCTGGTGTACCGTTTAAGTCTGCGATGTGCTCGTAAAGCTCAACGTTTTTAGATTGAGCAGCTGCTTTTGCAGTCGCTAGTGATACTGCTAAGATAGCATTTGCACCTAGTTTTTCTTTGTTTTCGGTGCCATCTAAATCAAGCATTACTTTGTCTACAGCGCTTTGCTCTAAAGCATTTTGGCCTTTAAGTGCATCCGCAATTTCGTTATTAATAAAACCAACTGCATTTAATACACCTTTACCTAAGTAACGGGCTTTGTCACCATCACGAAGCTCTAGTGCTTCGCGAGTACCTGTTGATGCACCTGAAGGAGCAGCAGCACGGCCGCAAGAACCATCCGCTAAATATACATCAGCTTCAACAGTCGGGTTACCACGCGAGTCCATAATTTCGCGACCAATTACTTTTACGATTTCTGACATCTTGATTCCTCTATATTCCCAAAATAGTGAGTTCAGCTAACTTTACTACGTTTTATATATTTTAGTCAGCCCTTTAGACAAAAAAGCCGTGCAATAAGCACGGCTGTTTTTAATTACGAAGACGCTTTTTGATGAGTGTGCGCAGCTGCTACAAACCCTTCAAATAACGGGTGGCCATCACGCGGCGTTGATGTAAATTCCGGGTGGAATTGCGCGGCGATAAACCATGGGTGATCTTTATTTTCGATGATCTCTACTAGCTTTTTATCTTCTGATAAACCGGTAAAGCTCAAGCCTGCTTGCTCTAGTTGCTCTACAAAATTGTTGTTTACTTCGTAGCGATGACGATGACGCTCAACAATTTCTGTACTGCCGTACACTTCGTGCACCTTAGAGCCTGGCGTTAAATGACATTTTTGTGCGCCTAAACGCATTGTGCCACCTAAATCAGATTTTTCGTCGCGTATTTCAATGTTGCCCTCAGCATCTAGCCACTCTGTAATTAAGCCCACTACAGGTGCTTGCGAGTCGCTATTAAACTCAGTTGAGTTCGCATCGGTTAAACCAGCAACATTACGTGCATATTCAATAAGCGCAACTTGCATACCTAAACAAATGCCTAGGTAAGGTATTTTGTTTTCGCGTGCATATTTAGCCGCTAAAATTTTACCTTCAACACCACGCCCGCCAAAGCCGCCAGGTACTAAGATAGCATCTAGGTGAGAAAGCAATTCTACCCCTTTGCTTTCTAAGTCTTGCGAGTCTACGTATTCAATATTAATTGTTAAACGGTTTTTAAGACCTGCATGTTTTAGCGCTTCGTTAACTGATTTGTATGCATCTGGTAGTTCAATGTACTTACCAACCATACCTATTGTTACTTCACCAGTTGGGTTCGACTCTTGATAAAGCACTTGCTCCCATTCAGATAAATCAGCCTCTGGTGCATCAAGGTGGAAACGACGACATACAAAGTTATCTAGCTCTTGTGATTTTAATAACGCAGGAATTTTGTAAATGCTTTCTACGTCAGGCAGTGAAATAACGGCTTTTTCTTCAACATTTGTGAACAATGCTATTTTTGCACGCTCATTGTTAGGCAGTTTACGGTCCGAGCGACAAACAAGGATATCTGGTTGAATACCTACAGAGCGTAATTCTTTTACAGAATGCTGTGTTGGTTTTGTTTTAACTTCGCCCGCAGGGCCTAAAAATGGTACTAGCGTTAGGTGAATAAATAGCGCGCGTTCACGGCCAATTTCTGTTCCTAACTGACGAATTGCTTCAATAAATGGTTGTGATTCAATATCACCTACTGTGCCACCAATTTCTACAATCGCAATATCATGACCTTCAGCACCGTCATATACACGTTGCTTAATATCATTAGTGATGTGTGGAATAACCTGAATGGTCGCACCTAAGTATTCACCACGGCGTTCACGACGTAACACATCTTCGTAAACTCGCCCTTGTGTGAAGTTGTTGCGACTGGTCATTTTGGTGCGAATAAAACGCTCGTAGTGACCTAAGTCAAGATCAGTCTCAGCGCCGTCTTCAGTAACGTATACTTCACCGTGCTGAATTGGGCTCATTGTGCCTGGGTCAACGTTGATGTAAGGATCCAGCTTTAAAATGGTAACATCTAAACCGCGGGCCTCTAAAATAGCTGCCAATGACGCTGCTGCAATACCTTTACCCAACGAAGAAACCACCCCGCCAGTAACGAAGATAAATTTTGTACTCATGCGAACCCTAGAATATCAGGAATTAAAAGGAATATAACACCCGAGAAAGAGACTCTGGGTATATCATCAAGACGGGGCGTAATTGTACCAAAGCAACGTTAAGCAATCCAGTTAAAAATAGTGTTACATGCACAAAAAATGTTCGTTGATTAACATCATTTCGCTTTTTTAATGGCGTCCCATGCCTGCTCCATTTCATCAAGCGTGGCACTTTCTAAACTTTTACCTTGTGCTATCAGGTAGCCTTGTACTTTTTCAAAACGCGCTGAAAACTTAGCGTTTGCTTGTCTAAGAAGTTGTTCTGGGTCACGCTTAACATGGCGAGCAACATTAACTGTAGCAAATAACAAATCGCCTATTTCTTCTGCTGTATGATCTGATAAAGGGTCACACTCTAGGGCCTCTTTTACTTCAAGTACTTCTTCACTTACTTTATCAAGTGCCCCATGGTAGCTTGGCCAATCAAAACCAAGTGCGGCAACCCGTTGCTGAATTTTTTTAGCTTTGGCTAAGCTTGGCATATTTGTGGGTATATCTTGCCAAAGTGAGTCTTTGCTTGGCTGTACTTTAGCTGCGCGTTCTTGTGCTTTAATTGCTTGCCATTGCGTTGCTAATTGCTCGTCGGTTAACGTTTGCTTGTTGCTAAAAACATGTGGGTGGCGACGGGTTAGCTTACTATTTAGCTCACTAACCACGTCGTTAAAATCAAACATGCCCTGCTCGTTGGCAAGTTGTGCGTAAAAAACGATTTGAAATAATAAATCGCCCAGTTCATTTTTAAGCTCGCTTAAATTACCTGACTCAATACAATCAGCGACTTCATAGGCTTCTTCTAGGGTATGCGGGACTATCGACTTAAAGTCCTGTTTTAAGTCCCAAGGGCAACCGCCCTCAGGATTGCGCAGTGCTTGCATTATCTCTAACAGTTGCTCTAGTGCAGCACTGTTTGCCATTTTATTGGTTTCGCTTGGCACTGTGCACACCTTCAATTTGATGTAGTTTTGACAAAACCCGGTTTGTGCCCGATAGGTCATGTACCTCTATTTGCATAGTAAAAACAGCGAGCTGGTCGGCCCCAACAGTGTTAACGTTCATGTTGATCACATTTACTTTTTCATTAGCCAGTACAGAGCTAATATCACGAATTAACCCTGAGCGATCACTTGCTTCAATTTTTATACTCAGTGCATAGGAGCCGTTTATTTCATCTGACCAACTTACTGATATAACACGCTCAGGATGCTGCTCTTTTAAGTTGGTAAATGCATCACAATCTTCGCGGTGTACTCCAATACCGCGGCCTTGTGTAATATAACCAATGATTTTATCGCCAGGTACTGGACGACAACACTTAGCTACGTGGCTCATTAAGCTGCCTACACCATCCACCACTATTCCGTTTTTATCGCCGGTTACTTTACTGGGCGCTTTAAAACGAATAACAGGCTCTTCTTCGGTACGGTCGCTTACAAAATTAAGCATTTGATTTAAGCGTACATCGCCTGCGCCTATGGCAACCATCAAGTCATCAAGCTCTTTAAAATTAAAGCGCTTAATAGCTGGGTCTAAATCTTTGTACGTTAAATCTAGCTTTTGCAGTTCGTTATCAAGAATCTCTTTGCCGGCACTTAAATTTTTATCGCGGTCGAGCTGCTTAAACCAATGATGGATTTTAGCCCGCGCACGCGATGATTTAATATAGCCAAGTGATGGATTTAGCCAATCGCGGCTTGGATTGGGCTGCTTTTGTGTAAGTATTTCGACCTGATCGCCTGTAGATAGCTGATGCGTAAACGGCACTATTTTGCCAAATACTTTCGCCCCTATACAGCGGTGGCCTACATTTGAGTGAATGTAGTAAGCAAAATCAAGCGGTGTCGCGCCAACCGGTAAATCAATAATGTCGCCACTTGGGGTAAATATATAAACGCGGTCTTCTACAACTTGGTTTTTAAGCTCTTCAGCTAAATCACCGCCATCGACCACTTCTTCTTGCCATTGCAGTAATTTACGCAACCAGCTAATTTTTTGTTCATAGCCGGAGCCACGTCCAGGTAACGCGCCTTCTTTATACATCCAGTGCGCGGCAACGCCTAGCTCAGCATCTTGGTGCATTTCGCTGGTACGTATTTGAATTTCAACTGTTTTACCTTCAGGACCAAATACCACAGTATGAATAGATTGATAACCATTTTGCTTTGGCGTTGCAACGTAATCATCAAACTCTTTATTTAGATGACGCCAATTAGTATGCACAATGCCTAGCGCGCCATAACAATCTTGCAGGCGTTCAACAACAATACGCATTGCTCTAATATCAAACAGCTGATCAAACTCATAGTTTTTTTGCTGCATTTTTTTGTAAATACTGTAAATGTGCTTGGGACGGCCATACACTTGCGCTTCTATACCGGCTTCGCTTAAGCGCGCTTTTACTTGCTCAACCATATCTTCCATGTAGGCTTCACGGGCAAGGCGCTTATCATCCAGTTGTTTGGCAATGCTTTTATAAGTATCAGGGTGTAAATATCTAAACGATAAATCTTCAAGTTCCCACTTGAGCTGACCGATACCTAGCCTGTTTGCTAAGGGCGCAAAAATATCTTCGGTTTCTTTAGCTGCAATAACCCGCTCTTCTTCATCGCTATTTTTTACGTTGCGCAAATGGCACACTTGCTCGGCTAGTTTAATTACAACAGCGCGAACATCTTCAACCATGGTCAGTAACATTTTACGAATGTTATCTACCTGCATGGTGCCTTTACCTTGGTGTGATAACGTACTAATAGCCGCCATTTGTGCAACTCCGGTTAAAAGCATAGCTACATTTTTGCCAAGCTGTGCTTCTACGGTTTCAAGGTCGACTAAATCATTTAAGTAATAATGCGTTAAATACGCGGTTGCGAGTGATTCTGCATCTAAATTTAGCTCAGCTAAAATCTCAACCATTTCGATAGCCGTGTTTTGCCGTGCTTGGTTGTCACATGTAACACACAATGCTTGCGCTTTGTTTAGTAGCGTTACTTTGTCTTGTGATAACGCTAACTGTTTTAGGCTAGTAGCAAAGTCACCTGTGTCGTCCTGCTGATGTGATTGACGTGTAGCGACCATAAAACGCTTTACCTCCGTTGAAATAACGCCATTGTTTCTATGTGTCCTGTATGCGGAAACATATTCATTAGCCCAATTTTAGTAAGTTCAAAGCCTGCTTGCGAAATAATTGCACTGTCACGGGCTAAAGTAACAGGGTCGCAAGAGACGTATAAAATGGTTTTAAACTGTTTTAGAGGAAGTTGCTCTAAAACAGCCATAGCACCGGTACGCGAAGGATCTAAAACTAATATATCTAATGCCTTATTAAACCACGATGTTGTATCAATTTTTTGTGTTAAATCAAAACAATGAAAATGTGCATTGGTGATAGAGTTAGTGTGCGCATTTTGCGTCGCCATTGCAACCGCCGAGGCAACCCCTTCTACGCCAATAACCGATTTAGCGTACTGAGCAAGCACTAATGAAAAGTTACCAATACCACAAAATAAATCTAATACCTGTTCGTTTTTTTGCAAGTTAAGCCAATTTACCGACTGCGCAAGCATAGCCTGATTAACTTCATCGTTAACTTGAATAAAATTACCAAGACCAAATTCAAATTTTAAATTAAATTTATCTAAAAAATAATAAGGCGTTGGTAAATGAGCCTGCTCTATCACATCGCTGCTATCTTGCCAGGTAATTAACCACTTTTGAGCATTTGCTGCGGTTTGAATGTAACTTTTCGCCTCATCGTTTATTGCTTTGGTGTGGCGAATAACAATATAGTTCCCTGCTTCGTTTTGGCATAACTGTAAATGGCTGATACTGTGAAGCGCTTTATGTTGATTAATAAGTGTTTCAAAAATAATAAATACATTGCTAAATGCCTCACTGAGCACATCGCATTGTTCAATACTAATCACATTTTTAGAGCCGGACGCTCGATACCCCACTCGCATTTTTTTAGCGGCTTTATCATACATAACGGCTATACGAGCACTGCGTCTGTAATGAATAGGCTTACTTAAAAGGGGGGGCTGCCAATTTAAGTCGCTTAACTTGGCAAACTTTTTAAATAATTGCGTAACGGCATTTTGCTTATCTAATACTTGCTGATTAATCTCTTGGTGCTGTAACTGACACCCACCACATTGGTTATAATGCTGACAAAATGGCGCTGTGCGTGCATCGCTTGGCTTAATAACTTTAATTAACTTTGCGCTGCTGTATTTGGCTTTATCTTCGATTAATCGTGCCGTTACCTGCTCATTTATTAAAGCACCGCTCACAAAGCACACTTTATTATTGTGTTTGGCAACGCCACGCCCTTGATGATCCATGGCTGTAATATTCAATGTGAGAGTTTGCTGTTTAAGTGGTTTTTTCTTTGCTTTAAAAATTTGCGCCATGCGCCATTACCTTTAATTTTGTATTACGTATAAGCAAATCAGATGCTTTGAGAATAGCTAATGAACCGTATATACTCGATGCATACTAATAATGATAATAACGCTTCCATTATGACCAAATTAGGCTTACGTGATTCTGTTTTAACTTTGACCTTGATCCCTACGGTAATCATTGGTTTGTTACTTGGCGGCTATTTTACAATAAATCGTTACATTGAGCTTGATGAAATTTTATTTCAACAAGGAAGTGCAATATCAGAGCCCTTAGCCATAGCACTGGAGCAGCCTTTACTTGAAAAAAACAAAAAGCTGTTAAATCGTTTAATTAGTTACACACATAACAAGCACTCGCCAGCCATTAAATCGATTGCTATTTTTGATACCAACAACCAGCTTGTAATGACTAGTAACTATCATCGCTCGTTTGAGAAACTCACGAAAAAAGAGCAGCTTGAAAACCTACACACAACAAAAATTCATAAATCAGAAGAGCTAATTACCTTTTATACCCCTATTTTTAATCACTCTACCCCAGTGTCAACATGGGAAATAAACGACTTTCATACCCCTTTGGGTACTGTTATTTTGCAGCTTAATAAAGACCAAGCAATTATAGGGCAGCAACGTGCTGTGTTGATCAGTGGCATTGTGATTCTGTTTTCTCTCATATTAGCCTCTATTTTAGCCTTTAGGCTGAGTCGCATGTTTATGACTCCGCTCAATAAGTTAGTGCTTGCTACTGACAAGCTCGTTGAAGGGAAAAGAGATACAGGTTTAAACGAGGTGATGATAGGTGAGTTTGAACTGCTTCGTGAAGGGCTCAATACCATTGCACACTCTATGGTTATGCAAAAAGATGAAATGCAAAAAAATATTGACCAAGCGACCAGTGATTACCGCGAAACTTTAGAACAATACGAAACCTCTAATATTCAGTTAACCATGGCCAAAAAAGAGGCGCAGGATGCTAACCGCGTTAAATCTGACTTTTTGGCTAAAATGAGTCATGAGCTGCGCACCCCGCTCAATGGCGTTATTGGTTTTACACGCCAGTTATATAAAACGCCTTTAAATAAACATCAAAAAGACTACCTCGATACCATAGAGCTCTCTGCAAATAGCTTATTAACAATTATTAGTGACATTTTAGATTTTTCTAAACTTGAAGCGGGGGCCATGGAGCTTGAATCAATCCAATTTCAACTTCGTGATAGCGTCAACGAAGTCATGACGCTATTGGCTCCTTCGGCACATGAAAAACAGCTCGAATTATCTATTTATATAAACCCTCAAGTGCCTGAAGATTTAACCGGCGACCCAACCCGCTTTAAACAAGTACTGATTAATCTATTAAGCAATGCGATCAAATTTACCGAAAAAGGGTCTATTAAAGTTGATATAAGCTACCGTTTATTAGATGAAGATCGCGCTTCTATTTTAGTCTCTGTCACCGATACTGGTGTGGGTATCCCAATGGATAAGCAAGATGCGCTATTTACCGCATTTGGACAAGCAGACTCCTCCATTACCCGTAAATTTGGCGGCACGGGTTTAGGTTTAATCATTACTAAACATATTGTTGAGGCTATGAATGGCCGGATTACACTCAACTCGGCGCCTGGAAGCGGCACCTGCTTTACCTTTAATGGCGTGTTTAGATTACCAGATCATACCTTTAGTAATGATTTACCGTCTAAATCGCTCATAGGTAAACGTGTACTCTATTTAGAACCACATGAACATACACACCATTCTGTGCTTTCTATTTTAAATGAGTGGGAAGCGGTCGTCACAGCGTGCTTTAACGAAGCCGCGTTTTTAGATGCCATCAAACATAAAATGTTTAAATACGATATTTGTATTATCGGTGATATGGCATCGGTGGATGATATGCAGCGCCTCAAAGGCTATATAAATATGGTTCGCGAGTCGTGTGATTATTTATACCTAATGCTTAACACAGTATCACATAATATGCGCGAAGCATTTATAGGTAGCGGCGCAGACGCGTGTTTAAGTAAACCACTGAATCACCGTAAATTGTGTGAAGTACTGGCCGCCCCCTATCGACTGGATCACCCAACTTTAAATATTGAACCAAGTGAGCAAACATTATTGCCATTAAAAGTACTGGTGGTAGATGACAACGATGCAAACTTAAAACTTATTTGCACCTTGTTAAAAGAACAGGTTGAGTTTATAGACACCGCTTACAATGGTTCGCAAGCCTACAGCTTAAGTAAAAGCCATAAGTACGATGTTATTTTTATGGATATACAAATGCCTATTATGGATGGCATTACGGCATGTAAACTGATCAAAGAGTCTTCTTTAAATGAGGACACACCTATTATTGCCGTAACTGCACATGCGCTACACAGCGAGAAAGAGCAGCTATTAAAAGATGGCTTTAAAGGCTATTTAACTAAGCCTATTGATGAAGATATGCTGAGCCAGATTATTTGCGATCATAGTCCGCAGTCGCCTGTCAGCCGCGATAAAGTTAAAAATGTAGTTCCACAAAGTCCGGCTCCATTTAAAAGCAGCTGTTTAGATTGGCCACTTGCGCTACAACGTGCCGGTGGTAAAGGCGAGCTGGCATTAGAGATGCTCAATATGCTTTTAAAGAGTGTGCCTGAGACCATCTCACAGCTAAATGAAGCAACTGAGCAAGATGATTGCCAAGCTGTATTAAGTATTGTGCACAAGTTTCACGGCGCATGTTGCTATACTGGTGTACCTAAGCTCAAATCGCTGGCAGAAACGATAGAAACCTCACTGAAAAGTGACTGTGTACTTGAGAATGTTGAGCCCGAGTTATTTGAGCTACAAGATGAACTGGAAAACTTAATGGCAGATGCGCGTATGCCTGAGCATCAACGCTAAAATTATCCAATAAGCAAGCGCAGTAAACTGCGCTTTCAACAGGGCTTAATACTATTTCTATTAAATGGAGCCACCATAGGGCTAAATTTATAACCTTGCTTCAAGCATTAGGCGTTTCATATCGCGTACTGCTTTTTCAAGACCATCGATCGCTGCGCGCGCAATAATAGCGTGGCCAATATTAAGCTCGTAAATTTCTGGCATTGCCGCAATAGGTTTTACGTTATGATAATGAAGACCGTGGCCTGCATTAACGATTAAGCCTAAGCTCGCTGCGTATTTAACCCCTTCGCGAATGTGCTCAAGCTCTTTATGTAAATCTTCATCATTTGTCGCATCTGCATAGGCACCAGTATGAATTTCTACATAAGGTGCGCCACACGCTTTTGCTGCATCTAATTGTGCTTTATCGGCATCAATAAATAACGACACTTTTATACCTGCATCGCTCAGTGTTTTGGTCGCTGCTTTAATTTTATCTATGTTACCCGCCACATCTAAACCGCCTTCGGTGGTGAGCTCTTCACGCTTTTCAGGCACTAAACACACGTACTCAGGTTTAACTTCGAGGGCAATGTTAATCATTTCATCGGTCACCGCCGTTTCTAGGTTCATACGTGTTTGAATGGTTTTAGCCATCACATATACATCACGGTCTTGAATATGGCGGCGGTCTTCACGCAAATGAATCGTTATACCGTCAGCACCCGCATGCTCTGCTACACTCGCCGCGTGAGCTGGGTCTGGGTATGATGTACCACGTGCTTGGCGAAGCGTTGCAATATGATCAACGTTTACGCCTAAAAGAATGTCTTTCATTTGATTACCTATAAAATGTGTTTATTGAGAGGCCATAAATAATTCACGGCTTTTTAATGGTTTATTACCCAGTAAAGGCTTTAATAAATAACGGCTTAACTGCTTTGCCATATAAAGTACATCACGTTGGCTAAAATCATGATTAGCAATCGCTTTGAGCTGCGCGCCGCTAAATCCCGAGCGCGTATCTTGCTGTGCTAAAAAACCTACCTCAGGAAAATAGCTATACGTTTGCTTTTCGTCAATTGGCTCACCACTGGCATCAAAGCTAAAGTCGACACCGTAGCCTAATAACTCTAACAATTGAAATTCGTATGAGCGCAGCACCGACTGTAAATCAACATCGCTATTTAAGTTCTCTAGGTGAGTTTTGTAAAGCTCGAACACGTTTTCAAGTGGCTCGTTTACCGGCACAATGCGGTTAGTCAGCTCATTCAAATAAAAGCCACAATAAAGCTTATCCTTGGTTAAATATAAAGGATTGCCATGTAGCTCAAATTTATTAATGTATTTTAGATCGTACTTACCACTGTAATGAACAAGCAGCGCCTGAAAAGGCTGTAGTTGTGCTTTGTGTTTAGTGGCCTGGCGGCCACTCACTCTGGCTAGCATTCTGAGCTGGCCAACACCTTCTACCAGCATATCGAGCATTACTTGGGAGTCACTATAAGGACGCCGATGTAATAGGTACGCTGTGTAGAAGTCGCTATCCATATTGAAATATTAAATGCGGTTAATCTTCGCCATAGCCTAAGCTTCTTAGGGCCCGTTCATCATCTGCCCAACCCGATTTAACTTTAACCCATAGCTCTAAAAACACTTTATTATCGAGCATTTCCTCAAGGTCTTTACGGGCCTCTCGGCCTATGACCTTAAGCTTTTCACCTTTGTTACCTATTACCATGCGTTTTTGGGTTTCACGCTCAACAAGTATTAACCCGTTAATGTGCCAAACACCGTTTTCTTGCCATTTAAACTGCTCAATTTCTACCGTAACAGAATAAGGGAGCTCTTCGCCCATAAAGCGCATTAGCTTTTCACGAATCACCTCTGCCGCCATAAAACGCATCGAGCGGTCAGTAACATAGTCATCAGGGAAATAAAACTCACACGGCGGTAGGCGCTTAGTCACTTCGGCTTTAATTAAATCAACATTTTTACCTTGTGTTGCCGATACCGGCATAATACCCACAAAATCAAACTTATCGCCAAGCATTTTCATATGCGGTAAGACTAAATCACGGTCTTTTACTTGATCTATTTTATTGATCACAAGTAAAACGGGCTTACCACTTTGCGACACCTTGTTTAGCACCATTTCGTCATCGGCATTCCAGTGAGTACCCTCAACAACAAAAATAATTAGCTCTACATCACCTATTGAGCTCGACGCAGCGCGGTTCATTAACCGATTAATTGCACGCTTTTCTTCAACATGCAAACCAGGCGTATCAACATACACAGCTTGATACTGGCCTTCGGTATGGATCCCCATAATGCGATGACGGGTTGTTTGTGGTTTACGCGAGGTAATACTTACCTTTTGCTCAATAATTTCATTCAGTAGTGTTGATTTGCCTACATTAGGTCGGCCAACAATAGCAACCATGCCACAAAACGTATCGATATCGCCTTCATGAGGCTGTATTAAGGTATCAAGATTCATTTTTAAGTATCTTCAATGCTTTTTCGGCAGCTTTCTGCTCGGCTTTACGGCGTGAGCTGCCAACAGAAATAATGCTATCCATACCTTCAACTATACATTCAACCGTGAACGTTTGATTGTGCGCTTGCCCTTTGGTATCTACGACGGTGTAGCCCGGTAAAGATAATTTACGGGCTTGTAGGTGCTCTTGCAGCAAGGTCTTAGGATCTTTTTGATTAAGCCCTGGTGAAATAGCATCAAGTCGAGTTTCGTACCACGCTAAAATTAACTCGCCACAGCGCTCGATGTTAGAGTCTAAGAATACAGCGCCAATAATGGCTTCAACCGCATCTGCTAAAGTTGACTCACGGCGAAAACCGCCGCTTTTAAGCTCACCCGGCCCTAAGCGCAAATAATCGCCTAAACCAAACTCTAATCCAAATTCAGCAAGCGTTTGCCCACGAACAAGTGTAGAGCGCATTCGACTTAGATCGCCTTCGCGAGCCTTAGGGAACTTTTTGTATAAAGCATTGGCAATAACAAAGCTCAAAATAGAATCGCCTAAAAACTCTAAGCGTTCGTTGTGTTGCCCTTTATGACTGCGGTGTGTCATTGCCTGCTCAAGTAAACCTTGATCAGCAAACTCGTAGCCAATTCGTTTATATAATTCTGTTACATTTTTTTTCATTGTTACTGAATATTACCTAGGCGTTCAAAGCGAACACCAGTTGGAACCCATCCTGGTAAAACATCATCTGGGCCATTCTCAAATTCAAAACTCATCCATATAAAGACAGCTTTACCCACCAAGTTTTCTTTTGGTACAAAGCCCCAAAAGCGACTATCTTGGCTGTTGTCGCGGTTATCACCCATCATAAAATAATGACCATCTGGCACAACCCATTCATCTGAAGGTGTACCTGGTTGCTGATAGTAACGCCCTTTTCGTTCAGGAGCGCGTGGGTTGATTAAAATATCGTGCTTAAGTGTTGTTAAATCTTCATTAACACGAGCAAGCGACATTTGGCCTTGTTTAAACTCATTATCATTAATGAGTTTAAAATCAATTTTATTAAACTCATTACAAAGCAGCTCACCCTGTTGAGTTTCACCCTCTTTGCAATTAGGTTGAATATATAAGCGTTTATCACGATAAACAATTTTATCGCCTGGTAAACCAATTGCACGTTTAATATAGTCTACTCGCTCATCTAGCGGGTATTTAAAAACAACAATATCACCGCGTTCTGGTTCGCCTACATCAACAAGCTGGCTGCGCCATACTGGGTCTTTAATTCCATACGAGTACTTTTGTACTAAAATAAAATCGCCCACAAGCAAAGTTGGCATCATTGAGCCTGATGGTATTTGAAAAGGCTCAAATATAAACGACCTAAAAATAGTAATCGCCGCAATCATAGGAAAAATCGATTTTGCCGTTTCTGTAATTGCTGGCTCTGGCGCAATTAATGCCGCGGTTTCTTCATCAAGCTGGCCACCGGCAGATGTTTGCGCAAGTGCTAAGCGCTCTTGCCTTTTTGGTGCATACATTAGGTGGTCAATTAACCATATTAAACCTGAGCCTAACGTTAATAACACCAATAAAACTGAGAAATAACCAGCCATCTATAATCCTTTGATTTATTTGCCAACTTTCAAAATAGCTAAAAACGCTTCTTGCGGTACTTCTACATTACCTAATTGCTTCATTCGTTTTTTACCATCTTTTTGCTTTTGCAGTAGCTTTTTCTTACGACTCACATCACCACCGTAACACTTAGCGATTACGTTTTTACGTAATTGCTTAACTGTTGTACGAGCAATAACATGTTGTCCTATTGCGGCTTGAATCGCAATATCAAACATTTGGCGCGGAATAAGCTCTTTTAGCGCGTCAGCTAGTTGGCGGCCACGCGATTGTGCACTATCTCTGTGTACAATAATAGCCAATGCATCAACGCGTTCACCATTAATAAGTATATCAACACGAACCATGTCTGATGTTTGAAAATGCTTAAAATTGTAATCTAGTGATGCAAAACCACGGCTGGTTGACTTTAACTTATCAAAAAAGTCCATGACCACTTCAGCCATTGGTAACTCGTACGTTACAGCGACTTGTTTACCATGGTAACTCATTTTAGTTTGAACGCCGCGTTTTTCTATACACAACGTAATTACGCTCCCCAAATACTCTTGTGGCACAAGAATATTGGCTTCAACTACAGGTTCACGTATTTCTACTATATCGTTAACCGGTGGTAAGTCTGATGGGTTATCTATTTGCTGAGTACCCTCTTTCGTTACAACCTCATAGATTACAGTAGGCGCGGTGGTAATTAAATCAATATCGTATTCACGCTCTAAACGTTCTTGAATAATTTCCATGTGTAGCATGCCTAAAAAGCCACAACGGAAACCAAAACCAAGAGCAGTTGAATTCTCTGGTTCAAAAAATAACGATGCATCATTTAAGCTTAATTTATTAAGTGCATCGCGGAACGATTCATAATCATCAGAGGCAATAGGAAACATACCGGCATAAACCTGAGGCTTAATTTTTTGAAAGCCTGGTAAACGCTCTGGCGCAGCATTTTTTTGATGCGTGATGGTATCGCCCACAGGCGCACCATGTATTTCTTTAATGCCCGCAATTACAAAACCAACTTCGCCAGTACGTAAAATTCCGGTATTGGTTTGTTTAGGAGTAAAAATACCCACGTGATCAGCAATGTGCACTTGCTCGTTCGACATTATTTTTATTTTGTCGCCAGCGCGAAGCTCACCATGTTTTATACGCACAAGTGATACAACGCCTTGGTATGGGTCAAACCACGAGTCAATAATCAGCGCTTGTAAAGGCTCATCTTTGTCTCCCTCTGGTGGTGGGATATCCTTAACAATCATCTCAAGTACTTCGGCAATACCTACACCTGTTTTAGCACTACACTGCACTGCGTCTAAAGCATCAATACCAATAATATCTTCAATTTCCTCTGCAACACGTAGAGGATCGGCCTGAGGTAAGTCTATTTTATTTAAAACAGGAATTACTTCTAAGTCCATTTCTATTGCGGTGTAACAGTTTGCAAGGGTTTGTGCCTCAACGCCTTGGCCGGCATCTACAACTAAGAGTGCCCCTTCACACGCAGCTAAAGAGCGAGACACTTCGTATGTAAAATCAACGTGTCCTGGAGTGTCGATAAAGTTGAGCTGGTAGGTTTCACCATCGTTTGCTTTATAATTCAGCGTTACACTTTGCGCTTTAATAGTAATACCGCGCTCGCGCTCGATATCCATCGAATCTAACACTTGCTTTTGCATTTCGCGGTCTGTTAAGCCACCACAAACTTGGATCAAACGATCTGAAAGGGTCGATTTACCATGGTCAATATGGGCGATGATCGAAAAATTACGGATATGCTTCATAAATTGGATTCTAAACTTCTATTTTAATAGGCTAAGTACAAACACCTGAGTGACTTGAAAATACTTATTGGGTTCAAGCGGTAAATAAATAGTTAAATACTATTAAGATAATCATTTATCTGCTTGATTTTTTACCCTGTATTTCCAAGTTACTCTGGTATAAAACGGCAATTTTACATTTAATTGGCTTCAATCACCATCTATTTGCGTTAAAGGGAGGCTAATTGGATGAATTTTTATCACTTTTATGTCGTGTCTGAGTGTTTTAACTTTGCTTTTAGCTAAGAAATAACCTCCTATTCCACCTAGTGCGGCGAATACAATTTGCCACCCCTGTGCTAAAAGTAATAACTCGGCACTGATAAAAGCGAATGTTAATCCCAAAAACAGAGGCAGCATATAGACGGCAAAAGCATGCTTAACTAAATGCGAATCATCTAACGACAACGTTACTTTTTGGCCGACTTCTACTGGGGTGTCGAATTGATAGGGAAAGGTTTTTTTATCGCTGCCAAACAATTTAGCAAAGACTTGCGAGCCACAGCGACCATTGCACCCTTCGCACGCTTTTTTTTGCTGGGCTTCTAAGTGAGCAGTGCTGCCTTCTATGGCAACCACTGTAAGTGTTTGTTCTATCATAACAACCCTTACGAATTGTTTATAATGCGCGAGTCACTGACTCAGCAATTGCCTTTGCGGTTTGACTTGGCACATTACCAACAACGGATACATCAAAGTTTCCGCCATTATGCACATAAATTGTCGTTGCGCCAGAAGTTAATGAGCCGCTCAAACGACGTCCAGGTAAGGGACGCTGAACAAAAACAGAAACCTCAACGAACCCGTCTGAATATAAGTAGTAATCGGTCAGTTCGTTGTTCAAGTCGAGCTTATGGCGATCCGATTTTAGTAATTTAAAGCCATCAGGTAACCAGCCAATACGCCAATTTGTAGCGTTACTTTTTTCCCCTTCCAGTGCATTACCTGGTAACGGTGTTGGAAAGCTGCGGTTGAGTACCTCTAAAAGCATAGGAGCCGGTTGCTCTGTTACACTGATGTGCGTTAATTGAAGCTGCTCTAATGCCTCACCTTGGTGATTAACATAAGCGGCTTTTAATAACAGTGATGACTCTGTATCTAGCCAAATCCAATAATTATATTTAAATTCATCTTTTGACTCTATTCTTACTAGTTGCGCCGCTCGCCCTGCAATACGCCCTTTACCACCTAGCACAAAATCATACTGGCTGCTTAATGCTTCAATATCTTTAAAAAGTACTTCAGGTATTGGACCTGCAATTGAGTCAGTATTTATAGAGTATGGCTGCGATTGCGGTTCAAAGTAGGTCACTTGGTCATTAATTCTAACCATTTCTAACCCCGCGCCATTAAGCAGGCTTAAATGTTCAAGCTCTGTTTCACCTTGCTTTGCATGAACCCAACGATAAGGTTCCATTGCCTTCCCTTTTACCACAACAAAAGAGGCATCAAAGTTACGAGTATGTACTGCGTTAGCCATGTTAAGCAGTAGATCTTTGGCGGGGTTTTTGTCGTTAGCAACAGCAGTAAAGCTTACTACTAACGACAGAACAAAAGTGATTACTTTCATTTAATTAGTTTTTTTCCTCTTGCGCTTTGTCACTATTTTGCGCTGTTTGCAAAGAGTGTGCAACACGTGCTTGACGTTGATGCTCTAAAACTAACGCGCCAATGCGTTGTTGTTGTAACTCACGCAAGCCTTGCTTAGCGTTTTCAAGCGCCGGCTCTGACGAATAGCTCACCGGTGACGCCATACCTGTTAACGGGGTAGTTTGTAAAAGCGGAATCTCACTTTCTTGCTCGCCCGCACCTTGCGGGAGCGTGTTAACGCCAACAATAGCAAACATAGCAACACTTGCAGCTATAGCAAGTTGAGCAACGGGCCTGCGCCAATTAAACGCAACTACTTTGTTATCTTGCACCGCTTCGCTTTGTTCTTTTTCAGGAGCCTTGTTTGCTGTTGATTGTGTAAAATCGGCATAAACAGGTTCACTTTCAAGCGCAAGCGCGATACTTTCACTTATGTCGATGTGTATGTCGTTGTTATTTTTTTGGGCACGCATCGCATCACCAATTAGCGCATATCGACCAAACGTAGCAACATCGTGATCAGAGATTTTATCCTCTGAAAGTTGTTGTTCGCCGTCAAGTAATGCTGATAACGTTTCGTTATCCAACTTGTTAACGTGTGCTTTTGTCATACTAAGACTCGCCTATTAATGGGTTTAATTTGTTATCTATTGCTTCTCGGGCTCTAAAGATACGCGAGCGCACTGTCCCGACAGGGCAATCCATTACCACGGCTATTTCTTCATAGCTCATCCCTTCAATTTCTCTTAGGGTAATCGCGGTTTTCAGGTCTTCAGGCAAACTATCAATCGTATTAAAAATAACAGCGCGTACTTCATCGCTTAACAGTAAGTTCTCAGGTGATGCGTTTGAGCGCATCGAATCCGCACCGTCATAAAACTCGGCATCTTCAGCGTCTATATCGTTTGCTGGCGGTTTACGCCCCTGAGCTACTAAATAATTTTTAGCACAATTAACGGCAATACGGTATAACCACGTATAAAAGGCACTATCACCTCTAAAGTTAGGAAGTGCGCGATAAGCTTTAATAAATGCCTCTTGCGCTACATCTGCAATATCACCTTGGTTTGACACATAACGTGATATCAACCCTGCAATTTTGTTCTGATACTTCTTTACTAATAGGTTGAAGGCGTTTTTATCTCCTTGCTGGACCCTTTTTACAAGCGCTAAATCTAATTCCTGCTCGCTCATTCGAGCCGGTACTCCTCTGTTTGATTCTTGCTGGTTATTCATAGTGTCGCCATTGTTCACACATACTCTGACCCCTTTATGAATAAAAAGTTCTGCCTAATATCATTTTTTTATAAAATAGTGGTAATTAACGATGCTAAGCCATTAAAATCACTACGTAGTAATGTGACAATTATGATACAACTACATTATTAAAAACAAATATTGCTCTAATTTGAGCATTGTAACCGCAAAGTACCTCTGACATGAACCAAAATAAACATCATATTGCTGATGTCGCTATTATCGGCAGCGGCGCGGCAGGCTTATCTCTTGCATTGTCTTTAGCTAACTCTTGTAATGTTACAGTGATTAGTAAAGGCGCCCTCACCGAAGGCTCTACATTGTACGCACAAGGCGGTATTGCCGCAGTATTTGATAAAAAAAACGACAGCATAGAATCACACGTTGAAGACACTCTCGACGCTGGCGGTGGCTTGTGCGATCGCGAAGCTGTGCACTACACAGCGAGTAATGCACACCAGTGTTTACAATGGCTAATTGAGCAAGGCGTTCCCTTTGACATGGAGTTTGATAGTAAAGGAAAAGAACGGTTTCATTTAACCCGAGAAGGCGGACACAGCCACCGTCGCATTTTACATGCCGCTGATGCCACAGGTAAGGCTGTACAAACCACATTAATTAGCCAAGTTAAA
Organism: uncultured Pseudoalteromonas sp.; assembly: GCF_963922945.1. GTDB lineage: Bacteria > Pseudomonadota > Gammaproteobacteria > Enterobacterales > Alteromonadaceae > Pseudoalteromonas. The sequence goes on from NZ_CAWUKC010000023.1 coordinate 31,422, forward strand.
GCACATAAAAACATTACTTTGCTGGAGCAGTACAACGCCATCGATTTAATTAGTGATAAAAGCCTAGGAAAGGCTGGCTCACATATTCATGGTATGTACGTATGGAATAAAAAAGCAAAAAAAGTAGAAACTATTTCCGCTAAATTTGTTGCACTGGCAACTGGAGGCGCAAGTAAAGTTTATTTATATACCTCAAACCCTGATGTATCGAGTGGAGACGGCATTGCCATGGCATGGCGTGCAGGGTGTCGAGTTGCAAATATGGAGTTTAATCAATTCCACCCCACAAGCCTTTATCATCCGGAGTTGCAAAACTTTTTAATTACCGAAGCCATGCGCGGTGAAGGCGCGTATTTAAAGCGCCCTGATGGTACACGCTTTATGAAAGACTTTGACGATAGAGAAGAGCTTGCTCCGCGCGATATAGTAGCCCGTGCTATCGACTTTGAGATGAAACGCTTAGGTGCAAATTGTGTGTATCTCGACATTAGCCATAAAGATAAAGACTTTATTATTGAGCACTTCCCGACCATTTACGCAAAATGCTTAAGTGTCGGGCTTGATATAACCAAAGAAGCTATTCCCGTTGTGCCTGCAGCACACTATACCTGCGGCGGTGTAATGAGCGACTTTAACGGTAAAACCGATTTAGATAATTTATACGCTGTGGGTGAAGTAGCCTACACGGGCTTACATGGCGCAAACCGTATGGCAAGCAACTCATTATTAGAGTGTATTGTTTTTGCTCACGCTGCTGCAAAAGACATTTTAAGTAAATTAGATAACGCGCCTGCGCCTTTAGCACTGCCTCATTGGGATGAAAGCCGTGTAAGTAACTCTGATGAGGAAATTGTAATTACTCATAACTGGCACGAACTACGATTATTTATGTGGGATTATGTGGGTATTGTGCGCTCAACTAAGCGATTAGAGCGTGCGCTACATCGAGTTGAGTTACTACAACAAGAGATACATGATTATTATGCAAACTTTAGAGTAAGTAATAACTTATTGGAGCTTCGTAATTTAGTGCAAGTAGCCGAGCTTATTATTAGAAGCGCAATGCAACGTAAAGAAAGTCGGGGCCTACACTATACAATTGACTACCCTGAGCAAACTGAAAACCCAACACCCACTATTTTGACTCCTCCTCGCCATTAATAGTAATCAGTGCTGCGCGCTTTAATCGTGCGTAGCTTTGTTTATCTACGCCTTTGGCTGAAATAATTAGCCACTGGCGTTTATTAAAACCTTTAACATGTAGCCACACACTGGTATTTAATATTTTTGTTTTAGGGGTTAATTGCCCCTGAATATTTAAAATTTCGCTTTCAAAGCGTATCTGTTTAGGCTCTAAAATAATGACCCCATTGACTGGGTGGATAGCCACTATTTTTTGCCATACCCAGTAACACGCAATGGTATTTATAGCTAAACAAACAACAACGCTAAAAAAAGAGCTTAAATAAAGCCCTAAAACAACACTTAGCAAGCAGAAAAACAGCACGATAGGCCGATGTTCTGCTCTGTTATTAACAACCGTAAATCTATACACGAACTCGGTCTAAAATGAGCGACACCATGTTATTAAGCTCTGCGTCTTTACATTCTTCGTGGCCCATAAACCATGCGAATAAATCTGGATCTTCCTGCGTTAATAAACGCTGAAATGCAGCCTGCTGTTGTGCATTTAACGAGTCGTATGCTTCCTCAACAAATGGCATAAACAAAACATCTAACTCTAACATACCGCGGCGACAAGCCCAGCGTAAACGTGCTTTACTATGAATTTCAGTCATTTTAAACCTCATAATTAATTGTCACGAGTTTAACAAATACCTATATGTTTAGCAGCTATTAATCTGCAACAAAAGAATAAAAAACTGCTGGCTTTCGTTGCTGTACCCTAGGATATAACTGCGTTATGATGTGAGCTCATTTGTATTGCACAGAAGGTTTTTATGTCGAGCGTTTATGCATGTCCGTTATCTCACCAACTCATTAGCTTAACCGGTGCGGATAAATTATCTTATCTTCACGGGCAAATCACTCAAGATCTCAATAAACTATCTAACAGCAATTATCTATGGGCCGGTCACTGCAGTGCCAAAGGCAAGCTGTGGGGTGTTTTTAAATTATTCTCTCATCAAGATAGTTTTTACCTAGCAGGGACTAAGCCTGAGGTAGAACAATCGCTTAGCGAACTAAAAAAATATGCCGTATTTGCCAAAGTCGATATTGAAATTTCTACGAACAGACTCATTGGGTTGATCAGCGATGATTTAACCCCAACCTTAGAAAAGCTTAATATACACTTTTCTGATGATGAAACAGCCTGTGACTTTCCAAGCGGTAAAGCACTTAAATTAGCGCCAAATCGCGTGTTATTAATGGTCGATAGCCAATTCAGTATGCCTGATGATGTTTCTACATTAGATAATTGCGCCCTATGGCAAGAAGCGGCAATCAAAGCAGGCGAACCACAGTTAAATAGTGACGCCATTGGTGAGTACGTGCCACAAATGGTAAACCTACAAGCAATTAACGGCATTAGTTTTAAAAAGGGCTGTTACACCGGCCAAGAAACTGTTGCGCGCATGAAATACCTTGGAAAAAATAAACGTGCTATGTATATCGTTTCAGGTAAAAGCGATGCCCTACTTGAGGAGCTTGAGCTTGAAACTCAAATAGGAGAAAACTGGCGCCGTGCAGGTAAGTTAATAGCACAATGCTATAACGAAACTAGCGAAACCTTATTTGGCCTTGTAGTGCTGCCAAACGACACACCAAGTACACACGTACTTCGTGCAAAGCACTCCCCTCAGGTAGAGCTAAGCATTCTGCCTCTACCTTACTCCCTTGAAGATGAATAAATAGGAATGACTATGATCATTGCACCAAACACAGTAGTAAAAATGCATTATTCAGTAATGGATAACGATGGCAACACCATTGATAACTCTTTTGATGGCGAGCCACTGGTTTTTATTACTGGTACAGGCTACCTGATCCCAGGGCTTGAAAATGCACTCCAAGGCAAGCAAGCCGGTGATACACTAAGTGTAAAAGTTGAGCCTGAAGAAGGCTATGGCGAACGCCACGACAACTTAATGCAAGCAGTGCCTAAATCTATGTTTGATGGCATGGAGATCGAAGTAGGCATGCAATTTAGAGCATCAACGGATGATGGCGACCAATCTGTGATGATTATCGAAATTCAAGATGAAGATGTGATTGTTGATGGTAACCACCCTCTTTCGGGCATTACCCTTAACTTTGATGTAGAAATTTTAGATGTTCGCGAAGCAACCGAAGAAGAGCTGGCGCATGGGCATGTCCACGGCGAAGGCGGGTGTGGTCACGAACACTAATCATACTACCGTTTATAAAAAAAGCGCCTTAGGCGCTTTTTTTATAGCATATTGTTATAATTCGCGGTTTTTACTGGAGCGGGCTCTTCTAACGAAAGTTCACTGGGCGATATTTTTCCCTCAAGCGCATGTAATAAGCCTTGCTGATCGTTTGTTCCCACTCTGTACTGAGTACCATCTTTTAAGGTTAACTGTACAGCGCTAAACCCTGATACAGAGTACACCCACCCATCGTGCGTGATACGAATACCAATACCATGACGATATGAATTTTGAACTGCTTTAGCTTCGACTATCTCGCTGAGCGTTAAACGTTGCCCCGCAACCCCAGGCCCAAAAGCCCAGCTAATTGTTTGCTCGTCAACTTTTACGGTTAAACCATGAAACAAAAATCCGACTAAAACGAGTACACCGGCGAACACCATTAATGGCACATCGGCGCCCATTAAATTCCAAGCCAAAGCGACAAAGCCACCTATCCACGCCAAAACAAAAAATATAAACACCGCATATTGTTTATGCTGATACATAGCACTCTCTTTTTATTAAAAACTGTACACCAAAGTGGCACTTAACTCCGAGTCGTATTTAAGATTATCGTCCTCAGGTTTGGAATTATAACGATACATATAAGCAAACTTTAACGATACCGCACCGATTACTTGGCTGATTAGAGCGGTTTCTGACTTTAACCGCGAATTTAACCCCGATAAAGACTGTTCAATACTTACATCTTGGTTAAAACGAGTACGCTTTGACACCAGTCTTTCCCATTGCATTGCAATACGTACTAAGTAACCAGTTTGATTCTCACTTGCTTCAGTTGCATCTGATTCATCATCAGCAACAGAGCGATAAAGACCAGGCCCAATATCAATATCAACTTTATTTTTAACGCCTTGATACACCCTTGCACCGTAACCTGTCGCTAACGTACTTTTAAAATCAAGGCCACTAAATTTATCTTCTTCGTAGTCTCCGTAAATAAAAAACGAAGAGTTTTTAATACCTACTTTATAGTTACCTTGTGCAGAAACAAAAATACGATCTGCAGTTACATCTGTTTGCCCAGTATCATCGTTTTCATCGCGTTTATAGAGGGTGTCTAACTTAAATTGATTACGCCAGTTTTCGAAGTCTTGGTATAAATTACCTCTAAATTTAAAGCTGGTAGAGTTTGTATTACCTTTACTTAAAATTAAGCCAAATTCAGTATCACCATAGAGCATTTCGCCTTTATGTAGTTCGTGTATTTCTTCATCAGAGAGTTGCCCATATTCATGAAAGTCTTCAAATGGATCTACAGCCCAACAGTGGCTGCTCATTATTAACAACATGAATAGTAAATACTTATACACAGTAAACTCTCTTGCACATACAAACATAACGCTTACTCAGCGTGCTGTGTATCTTTCCATAAAATATGACAAAACGGCGCGTCTTTATCACGGCTAATTAAAATTTTTGCAAATAACACATCTTGGTTTTCAAACTCTAACCCTACTAACACCTGTACAAATAATTCTGGCTCTATTTCAAGTGCTACAAAGTCTTGCCATTGTTCGTCAGGTTCACCTTCTTCAATAAAGCCAAGCTCTTCTCGGTATGTGTTAAAGTCTTCAACATCTTGTTCGCTAAGATTATTTGGCGCCAGCTCTAAAAAAATATCGTACGCTTGATGGGTAACTTCTTCTTCGCTGTATAAACGTGGGCCCGACATGGGTAAAACCTCAATGCAACATAAATGCGCACATAATATCAAAACTCACCTGTGTTTTGAGAAAAAACAGCTAAAAATAATGACTTTTTTGTTATCAACTCATGTGCAGTTAAGCTTTAATAAGATGCAGTTAGTTTTGACTAAAAAAACTAAAAATAATTCAATTTAGTTTTTTGTAAAACAAACCGTTACTTTACTTAGCATTGCGTACATCTTAAGCTCTAATACACTAATTGGAGAATGCGATGATAAAACTAGAAATACAACAAGGCATTGCTAACGTTATTTTAAGCCGCGCAGAAAAACAAAACGCACTTAGCTTTAAGATGTTCATGCAATTGAACAGCACGATTAAACAAATTAAAAAAGACAAAAGCATTCGCGCGGTGGTCATAAAAGGGGAAGGTGAGCATTTTTGCTCAGGGCTTGATGTGTCAGGAGTTATGGCCTCTCCTCTTAATATTGTAAAACTCTTATTTAAATGGCTACCCGGAAACCAAAACCTAGCACAAAAAGTCGTGCTCGGATGGCAGTCACTGAGTGTTCCTGTTATTGCACAAATAAAGGGGAACTGCTTAGGCGGTGGGCTACAAATAGCGCTAGGCGCCGATTACAGAATAGTGGATACGCAGGCAAAACTTGCCATTATGGAGGCGCGCTGGGGGTTGTGTCCTGATATGGGCGCTAATGTGGTGCTTGCAGGTTTATTAAAGCGCGACCAAGCGCTGTGGCTGGCAAGCCATGCAAGCCCTATTGATGCAGAAACAGCCTTTGAACTAGGGTTAATCACAGAGCTAAGTGACAATACCGAACAAGCTACAAAACGTATGTTAGATACACTGCTTGAGCGCTCTCCTGATACACTTGCCGCAATCAAGCGAGTAACTCAACAAAGCTATACACTAAACCAGAGAAAAATTTTAGCTAAAGAAACGCTGAGTCAAATTCGCCTGTTAATCAATCCCAATACTAAAAAAGCCATTGCTAAAGCAAAAGGAAAAACAGATATACGCTATGCAAATTCAAAACGTTGGTAAGACTAAATTAGCATATAAAAATACTACGCCTTTGCTAACGTCATTATGTTTATTACTAAATGGGTGTTTATTATGAAGTATTTGCTCAGCAGTGTTATTATTTTACTGTGTTTAGGCTGTGCAAAATTAATAATGTATTACGTAGATGGAAGCTTTCCTGCACCTCTTCTTGGCATGGTGATTTTACTGTGTTTGTTACTACTAGGTATAGTTAAAGAGCACCATGTAACACCTTCTGCCTCCCCGATATTAAATATTATGCCGATATTTTTTATTCCCGCGGGCGTTGGCTTTATTGAGCATATCACTCTTATTAAACTACATTGGCTTTATTTAGTTATGATAGTTTGTTTAGTACCTGCCAGCACATTACTATTAGTAAGTAGCGTAGTTGGCTACGTTAAAGGCAAACAAAATCATGACTGATCAGCCTTTTACATTATGGCTCTTTACAACCCCGGCTATAATTTTACTGTTTTTACTTCTAAGAGCCTTTAATAAACGCTGGCAACATAATTTATTAAAGTCGCTTAGCAACCCGGTGTTTTTAAGTATTGCGATTATTGCGCTAGTTCTGGTTAATTTAAATTTACCCTACACTGATTTTTACCAAAATAGCCAACTACTTAGCTGGCTATTAGAACCCGCTATTGTGGCATTAGCTTTACCTTTGTATCAGCAATTTATACACGTCAAAAAAAATTTACTCTTAATTGTAAGCACGTGTAGCTTAGGCATAATTAACGCAACTGTCGTGGCCTTTGTTTTAAGTATTTTGTTTGATGTACCCGCCAATTTAAGCGCATCCGTAGCTGCATTGAGTGTCACTACGCCTATTTCGTTAGTCGTTACACAGTCGATAGGAGGGGTTAGCTCACTTGCAGCCGCGTTAGTTATTTTTATAGGCTTACTCGGCGCGCTCTTTGGTTTTTTACTGCTTAAATGGGCAGGTTTACATAACCACCAGGCCCAAGGTATTGCCATGGGGACTGCGTGCCATGCAATAGGCACTGCTGCAGCACTCGCTGAGCACCCAAAAATAGGCGCATTTTCTTCGGTGGCTATGGCCTTAAGTGCGCTTTTAACGGCAATTATAGTCCCCGTGCTATATCCTTTTTTAGTCAACTCTTTGCTATAGTTAACAAAAACAATCACCTAATACTAAGAGCCTACTATGATCAGTTCTGAAATAGAACAATTTGAAAAATACTACACCATGTTTACTGAGTATTTAGTTACTTACAGTATGCAAATTGTTGGCGCTATTTTTATTCTTATACTGGGTTTGTGGGTTGCCAAAAAGCTCTCAAACTTAGTCGCTAAATTAATGACTCGTCACAATATCGATATCACACTAACCAGCTTTGTAAGTAGCTTGGTAAAGGTATTAGTTATCGTGATGGTTGTGGTGATCGCACTGGGTAAAATAGGCATTAGTGTTACACCTTTTGTCGCAGCGATTGGTGCTGCATCTTTAGGGGCTGGTTTAGCCCTGCAAGGAATGCTTTCAAACTATGGCGCCGGCCTTGCGATTATAGCAACACGCCCTTTTGTGGTGGGCGATACCATTGAGGTAAAAGGGGTGAGTGGTCAGGTAAAAACTATTGAGTTGGGTTACACCATTTTAATTGATGAAGAAAAAGTAGAGATCACGATTCCTAACAAGCACATAGTGGGTGAAATTATTCACAACTCGTTTAGCTACTCATTAGTAAAAGGCGAAATTGATATAGCCTATAGTGCAAGTGCTGATAACGCTATCGAATTAATTGAAAAAGTTTTAAAGTCGCATGAACAGGTCTCGCAAGACCCTGCGTCTCAAGTGGGTATCGAGCGCTTTGCCGACAGCGGTGTAACAATTAGTTATCGCTACTGGGTGCCTACAACCAAAATAATAGAGACCAAACTGGCTATTAACGCAGGCGTTTACAAAGCCCTGAATAACGCTGACATAGAAATACCCTTTCCACAACGCGAAGTTACTATTAAAAACCACAGTGCTACGTAACTATACACAAAGCCGCTCAATGCGGCTTTGTTGTTTTATCGCTTACAACAATAACACGCTACCTAGCCCTAAAAAGGTCACAAACCCAACTATGTCGGTAACTGTGGTTAGTATAACCGAACCAGAAAGTGCAGGATCTATTTTCATTTTGTCCAAGACAGACGGTATAACAACGCCTGCTAACGACGCTGCAACCAAATTAAGTAGTATCGCTGAAGTAATCGTGATGCTGAGCATAATGTCACTAAACCACAAAAATGTGAGCCCCCCAATCACTAAAGCCCACACCAAGCCGTTTACAGCCCCAACTCGCAGCTCCTTTTTTAAAAGCGCATTTCTATTCGAATCAGTAACTTGCCCAAGCGCTAAACCGCGCACAATAACGGTCAAAGTTTGACTGCCAGCAATACCGCCCATAGAGGCAACCACAGGCATCAACACTGCCAAAGCAACAACCTGCTCTATTGTTGCGCCAAATAAGCCAATAAACCATGATGCCAAAAAGGCTGTTGCTAAATTTATACCCAGCCAAATACCTCGGTTTTTAGCACTTTTTCTTACATTGGCAAATAGCTCTTCGTCTTCGCGTAAACCACCCGCTTTTGCTGCTGCTTCATCGGCGCTCTCTTGTCGTAATTCGTATGCCGAGCTAATGGTTAACCGCCCCACGAGTTTATTATCGGCACTAACAACCGGCATGGCCATTTTCTCACTGTGAATAACCACTTCTGCCGCTTCGTATAGATCATCATCAGCATGCAGTGATGAAAAATCATAGTTTACTAAGGCCAGTAAACTATCTTCCTCATTAGCTCTAATTAAGTCATTAACGGCAAGCTCACCTATTAAGCTACCTTGGCGGCTAACTAAATATACAACCTCACTGTATTGCGGCAAGCCTTTATGCAGTAGTTTTTTTACGCCTGCTACCGTTGCTTTTTCGCTAATTTTTAAAAAGTCAAAGCCTACCCAGTGACCTAGTTGCTCGGGAGAATACTGCTGAGCAAGATCATATTGCTTTGTTTGTGCCTCATCGAGTTGCTTTTTAGCATAATTAATAAAGCGCTCAGGAATAACCTCTTCAAGCTCTAGTAGCTCTTCGACATTAACCTCATCTAAAAGCTTATAAACTTCGTTTTCATCTAAGGTTTGTAGTAACCATAAGCAACTATCATCACTTAAAGTTACAAATATTTCATGCTGTATATCTGTGTCTAATAATTGCCAAATTTCTAAGCGCTGCTCTTTTGGGATAGCCTCAACGAGTAGTGAAAGGTGCTCAGTAGATAAATTAAGCTGTGCATCAGCTAGTAGTTGGCCTTTTTGTGCGTGTGTTTCACACTGCAGTAAATCGTTTATTAACTGCGGGAGTTGGTCGACTGGATACTCAATCATCTTAAAACCTTAAAATTTAATAATGCACATTGCTTATAGTTTACTTGAACAATAAAAAATAGCAGAAAAAACTTAAACTTATTTGAGCGCGTTAGCTTTTATTAGTTAAGTTTCTAGACACTACTTTTGCGCATTGTAGGGGCAAAAACCCTCGCGATACTACTGTTTATTTTAAAAATTAAAAAAGAAATTTTTGGCCTTATTTTTTAGTCAAAAAAAAGCCCATAACATTGAGTCGTTATGGGCAAAGTCACACAATGAAAAAAGGTAAAGTTAAAATCTATCGGTTAAATTGCGTATTAGGTCAGAGTCCACAAATTGTGTGACCATTGCAGCGCCCCATGCGTATGTACGTTGTATTGGGTAGCCTTTGAATATCCAGCGTTTACGAACATGGTTAAAACGCTGCAAATACTGCTGCTTAGCAAGCGGTAAAGGCGTACTGCTTAGTTTGTCCCACGCTTTATATACGCCCGACATGTCAGAGCCGCGCATAAAACGCTGCAACCAGCGCGAAAAACGTCTAAACCCAATGGTAGATTGAAAATCAATGATATAAGGCTTGCCATCGCTACCACATAATATGTTGCCCATATTACGCAGGTCCAAATGCACTATGCCTTGGCGGTGCATTTTTGCAACTTGGCGCTCAAGCTCAATAAAAAACTCAACAGGCAACGTCTTACCCTGCTGTATTAAGCTTCTAAGCGGCGTGCCCTCTATGTAGTCATACGCTACCGCAATTGGTGATAAACGACTAAACTGATTAGCTACCGCGTCAAGCTGTGCTAGGCGACTCAACCCCTTAAACTCTTGATTTACAGAAAGCTTGGCAAAGGTTTTACGAATAAACCACGGACTTTTACTAAAGTCTTTTACTATTAAGTCAAACTTATCATCTTTGTACCTGTATACAATTGCGTTCGCAAAACGCCCTTTATGAACAACACTTAAATACGGTTGCTTAAATACATGTTCAGGAAACTGCTGCTGTAATTGTGATAACAACTTATTTTCAATCATAACAAACCTAACAAGATGATAACTTTAATTGCCTAGGCAACTATATTAGCAAGATTGGATTTGCCAAACAATGAGATCTACTACTTAGCAGGCTAAGTTTTTATTGAAACAGTATCGCTAAAATGTTGATAATCTATTTGGTAGGTGAGTCTAAATTGGTTATTGCTTTAAACAATAAATCTATAACTTGCTGTTTTTCATCATCAGAGAATCCATTAAGCGCTTTAGCATACACCTCATTTACCAAAGGCATTATTTGCGGGTACAGGGCTTTGCCTTTTTCACTTAAACCCAAAATGGTAGAGCGCTTATCGAACTCGCACTGAGTTTTTGCAATAAGATCTTTTTCTTCTAGGCGCTTTAGCAAACGGCTCATAGCTCCTTTATCGTAAACCATATGCTCACACAGCCCGGCTAAGGTATTTACCGAGCCTTTTGCTAATAATACCACCACAATATATTGGGCCGACGTTAAACCCATAGGCTGAAGCTGTGTATCAATATGAGTAGAAAGCTTTGAACGTAAAAACGAAATTACTCGCCCTAAATCTTGCTCAGGTATTAATTGTGATCGGTTACAGCTATTTATCGAAGGCATGCTTTGTTGCATATAAGGATTACTCTGTTTATTCAAAATGCGTGTAATAGACTACACATAATTAATAAAATTCCCTAGGGCCTGTTGACCTTTCAGGATTAAAATTTGTTCAATTTAGGGGCCATTTAA
>NZ_CAWUKC010000024.1:0-42626 GCF_963922945.1 uncultured Pseudoalteromonas sp.
GAAACGCTCGTAGATAAGCCCTATCCGCAAGGAGCTAAGCTACGTGCAATTTTTAGCGAACTACAAAAAATGGATAAAAAGCAGATAGTGCAAAATGCACTTAAAAATGGCAAAAAAGGCCCAGAAATAGGCGAGGCGGTAAAGCTGGCAGAAATAAACTGTATCAAAGCGTTTTTAAGCGATGAGCCAAGTACGGCAAATTAATTTGTATAGATTAAATTAAGTACTGCGATACGCCTTGAACATCAAGGCGTGGCACTTTTTGAAGGTCGTTTACTTGCGTGTGCTGTGATTTAGTTGCCTCAGACTCAGCGTTTTTATCTGATTTATATAAACTAAAAATAAAGTCGATCTCTTCTCGTTCAAGTGATGGGGTCACGGCAAATCCTACTGCTTAATGCGTTAATATAGCCCCAGAGTATGTGAACGCGACTGAATTAAAAGTGAATAATGACAAAGATGGTGTCTGTTTATTTTTACTGTTTATTAGCACGTTACTTTTTTGTTCAATATTACTGAACCCTACCATTTTGGGGTATTTCTACATTTAGAATATTTAAATGCTACATAACTATTTGCTTACACGCGCTTATTAGCTGGTTACATTAGATTGATTGTAATATTTGGACATGTGCCGGCTTATAAAGCGACATATGTCGATACAAAGTTGTTAGAGCTAGGAGAAAACTTTGAATATTGCACTGTTTGATTTCGATGGGACAATCAATAATGCGGATATGTACACTAAGTTTCTGCACTTTTCTGGAACAAGACTGAGAGCATTACTGGCTAAGGTACTGTTGCCACCATTTTTCATACTTTATAAAGCGGGTGTTATTCCGGCACCTAAGATGAGAACCATTGTTAGCTTTGTGGCTTTCTCTGGCCGTAAGGTTGATGAAGTCGCAGCCGCCGGGGAGAAATACGCTGAGAGTGTTGTTCCTAACTACCTTAGAAAAGTGGCTTTAGATAAGCTGAACTGGCACAAAAATAATGGAGATCAAATCGTTATTGTTTCAGCATCTCTCGACGTTTATTTAAAGCCTTGGTGTACTCAAAATGGTTTTCCCTCGTTTGTAGTGAACTTGAAGTAGAGAGTGGTAAATTATCTGGACGCTATGTCAATGGTGATACAGCAGAAGACTTGGCAATGTTGAGAGTGGCAGATGAAGCGTATTTAAACTGGGAGCCGTATTCTGAGCGCTAGAGCTCTAACAAACGCATCAAATCTTACTCCGAAAGCTATTCGATTTTTTGCATAAAAAAGGCGCAAAAAAGCGTTCAGCTTACTGCGCAGTTTATACGTTCGTTAAATTAATAGAGAGTCTATGTCTGTTATTCGTAGTTCAGTTTTTCAAATTATTTTTAAATCGATATTTACTACTATTGAACTTTATCGGATTCTTTCAGATATACGCAGGTACTCTTTTGTTAGTTAGAGAGAACAATACTTCGTTATCGCTAATTGAACAACTTTTGGCGTTAATTCTAGCTGTGTTTACAACATCTATTTTTGCTTGGTGGGTGGTAACTAGTTTTCGTCAATACGGAATCGAAATAGATAGTGAATCAATCCTACTCAGAGGGTTATCGGGTTGGAAAAAATTGATGAAACTATTTTACTTTCCGATATTGATGGTGCAGAGATAGGAACTGACTTAGCTCTATTTAAGGGAGAAAAGCTGGTGGCGAAACTTTCAATGGTTTCTATAGCATTTGAAAATGATTCGCTTAACAAAAATATAAATAGTAATTTAACAAGGGCTAAATATTAGCGGGCTGTTCGCTTCATTTAAGCCAACCATTTAAATTCGACTTTAACGGTTTTACATATAAAGATTAGTAAATACTATGGATCGCCAATCACGTAAATTTAGAATATTTACTGCAATAATTACCATCCCATTATTTGCGGTATTTTTATTCGGGTAAAGCTTTATCATCTTTATGTATGCTGATGGATTAAATAATATTAAGTATTACTTTTTACTTGGTTTAGATTTTATTGGTATTCTTTTGTGGGCTAAAATGTCTGTGAATATGATTAAAGATATAAGATTGGTTAAGGTGTAATTTACATAAAAATATATCAGCCTTTATTCTGCCAATAAGCACGCGTATTTCTTTTACCGGTTTATTCAGTGCGGTCAATTCTAAATCAATAAAAATTCAGTTTACTTTGTTTGCCGATGTGGTTGTTAAACAAGTTGCATAGGGCAAAAATATTTAGGTGCGCTACATAGTAATCTCATAGTGTGATCTCATCGCAGTCAGGTTCATTGTTAGAGCAATACCGTAGAACCTAAAACTTGCATGAGGTAAACCTGGAGCTGTTTCTTCGCATTATTAAATAGGCCCAACATTTGTTGGGCTTATTAAGTACAGGCCTTATTATATTAAAAGCGCCTAATTTGTTGCTATTAGTTTTTTGCTTAATGCATTTTCATCGGTTGTTGAGTCAGAATGCTTATCTCAAGGTAAATACTTGCTCAACAGAAACAGAAAAATGAGCCGCTATTTTTAATGCAATAACCACCGATGGTGTGAAACGCCCGGTTTCTACTGTGCTTATGGTTTTTCTAGAAACGCCTATGGCATCTGCCAACTCTTGCTGAGAAATTTTATGTTGCAACCGAAGTTTGTGAATATGGTTATCTAAATCTTCATTCATAAAGCTCTTCCTTGCGTAGTTTCCATAAAATCAATGCGCCATGTGTAACTGCTGCTAGGCAAAGCAATACTTGAAGTGCATCTGTGGTGTTAAAAGGGGCTATTAATTCAACAAACCACTTACTGTCGCCACTATATGCGAGGAATGCTCCGCCAATTACCATAATATGACATGTAGCGCGCAGGCTGAGCGAACTGACATAATCTACATACTCGTCATTAAATTTCAATGTCCAGTAACCTAGGTTTGATATATGTTTAGCAAACTTCATGGATTTAGTGCCTAACACAATACAGTAGATAAAACTCACAAATAAAGTTAAATCTAGTAGCCAATTAATTAATGAATCGGTTTCGCTCATTTCTGTTGAAAGCAGCTGTGCTAAAAGGAAAAACGCTAGGGTAATACTGACTTTTCCTGTAACTGTTAAATACTGCTGTTCTTGTTCTGGTAGTACTGATATTGATTTTGCCATCTGTTGTATATCCATTTTTAGTGGCGACCGAATGATGTCGCGTTGTGATTACTCCGTTCAAGGTTTCATTTGATACCTAAATACACCATATGTAACCTCTAGGTATCAATGATACCCAAAGGTTACATAAAGGCAACCTTTTTTATTCTTTAATTCCAGTTAAGTGAGTATTGAGCCTGTACTAAGCTAATACTTGAATAAAAATGAGAAAGAAAATTTAAAAATAAGAGGGAAAATAAATTAAAAATATAATTTAAAAATAATGCTTTACTTTATTTTCGCTAAGTTTAATTAACAAGTTGAACCAAAATAGGAGCCCATATATGGTTGTTTTATTAATAAAATAAATTTAAACGAGTTAACCTAAAAGGGGGCCCATAGTTACCTATGATCGAGAGCGCGGAGGAGTTTAAAAGATTGAGAGAAAGCGATACTCCAGAGGAGTATTGTCGCGCTGCTCATGAAGGAGCCGACATTCAAGTATGGAAATGTGTGCTAGAAAAATACCCAGATATGGCATTTTGGGTGGCACAAAATAAGGCTGTTCCAATCGAAGTTCTCGAAGTGTTATCAAAGCATCCAGAGCCAAAGGTTAGAGGTATGGCTGCAAGAAAAAGAAAATAACAGAATCTTTAATGTTAGCCTTTGCGACTGACAGTGATCCGTCAATCAGAAACACACTGGTAAATAATGGCAAGGTTACCGAGCGAGTTTTAAAAATACTAGTTAATGATTCGTGGCAAACCGTAAGTGAGTGTGCAGCTGAAAAACTACTAGCTCTATCAAAGGCATAATTTTTAGCGAGGCTAACAAAAAAATTTGCGTACAATTCAATTTTTAGGTTTATTGACATCAATAATGTCGTTTTTGTGTTTGTTTTGGGCTTTAGCACCGCTTTCGCCTGACAGTAGCGCTTCAGCAGAAGGTGCTATTGGCTTGTTTTTAATGTTTTTTGTAGCGCCACTCTTTAGTTTTTCAGCCTTGTTGTTAATCCCTTCATCTATCGCACTATTTAATACCAAGTTAAGAAAAAGTACTTATTTTTATGGTAAATTTTGGTACGGTGTTTGGGGGCTTAATGGTTTGATATCTGTAGGGTATGTGTTTGTAATTTTATATATTGGTTATACTTACTTAATTCTAAAAGTTAGCAACTAGCACTGGTATTAAACCTCAGTAGCATAACGTTTTTGTTTTTATGCCCGTTTACCCACTATTTTTCTGCTTTGCTAGTCGTCTTACTAATGATTTATAATCAGCAGCAGGCATTAAGCTACTTGGTTTAAGTAAGTCTTATTAGCTCCCCCGGCAGAGCAGGTAAAAACTAATGAAGACTAAAAATCATTTAACTAATTTACTAACGGTAAACTTACTGTAAAAGTGACCCCATTATTTTGTGTATTATTTTGCGCACTTACACTGCCTTTATGGTAATCGCACACTAGCCTTACAATATAAAGCCCTAACCCTAAATGTGGTTGTTGCTGCATTTGCTGACTACGCACCGACACCATAGAATCAAAAATATGCTCAGTTAGTCCTTCAGGCAGTACGGGGCCTGTATTACTCACTGTTAATATTGCTTTATTTTCGCTCTGCTTAAGGCCTACATTTATAGCCGTATTGGCTTCACTAAATTCCAGCGCATTATTAATAAGCTTATCAAGCAGCTGAGCTATAAATTCGGGGGCTCCTTGCATAGGTAAAGGGTTTTGGCATACATCAAGCTCAAATAATTGTTCAGGGTAAGTAAGCTGATAGCCTTGCATGCAGCCATTAATGACCTTTTGTAAATCAAACGGCTCGCTCTCGTTGCTTTGAATGCTTTGCTCAAGGCGTGTAGCTTCGCTCATGGTGGTTATTATTTTACCTAAGCGCTCAACCCCTTCACTGGCGCGCTCTAAGTATTTTTGGCTTAGCTCGTTTTGTGGCAGGCTTTGTAAGTTTTCAAGTGATGAGCGCACCACAGCCACCGGCGTGCGCAATTCGTGCGATAACCGCGATGACATATTTTCTAAATAGTTAGTGTACCCACCTAATCGGCCAACAATATTGGCAAAGCTTCGTGAAAGGTCGCCAATTTCATCGTTTGAGTCGCTGTAATTAATACTGCCGGTAATGCGCCCTTGGGCGTCAATGGCTTGCTCTGCGGTATCACGCAGTCGTCTAATACGGCTCGAAATACGCGAGGCAAAAAAGAACAAGGTTACGGTACCAATTAGCATCACAGCTAAAATAATGTTAAAAAGTTTCTCGAGGGATTTATTACGCAGGGTGCGTACACCATTAGTGGTTTCCTCAGCGATGACTGCGCCAATCACTTTATCTTCTATCCAAATAGGGTAAGCCGCCGATAAAATAACGGCTTTATTGTCGGGCGTTAACCGCCAAGATGATGCGGGTTGGCCTTTGAGTGCTTTAGCTAAGTGTGTGCCTTGCATTGAGGCTACATCGTGCAGGGTATCTAAAAATTCGTTTTCGGGGCGAGTTAAAATTTTATAATAAAGCGGGTGTAAATACGTTTGCTCAAAGCGCTGCCAAGCATTTTTAGGCGGCTGGTTTTTGAGCCCGTCGGCCCATACGCCATCGGCATTTTGAATGGTGCCCGACTGCGCTAATACGCGATGATGGTTATCAACCACCCAAATACGGCTGCCGCTGTGGCCCATACCTTTTAAAATTCGATTAATTTCGGGTGAGGGCACCAATACAGAGCCTAAATCGCTGGGGTTATTTAAATTAGAAGTCGACATTGTTTTAGAATCAAACGGCGCTTTTTTTGTGTCGATATCGACCACGGCAAAGCCTAGCTTGTTACCCAGCATATTAATGGGGAAGCGCAGCTCTACGTTATATCCCGATGCAGTGCGCATAAAATAGCCCTGAATTTTTGTAAACGGTGTTTTGGTTTTCGCATTAAACGCATTTACCCAGCCATCTTGGCGTGGAGCAATAATGTACGTATTAAAATCGCCGTCTGGGCTTTTAAGGCCAATTTTTAAATGATCGTTATTGGTTATACTTAAACTATTTTTAGCACGATAAACAAGGTGATCGTCAGTGACTTTAAACACGGCATACAAATAGTTATCAAATTTGCCCACCATATGATCAAACGATAAATCCGCACTGTTATGTTCGCTGTTGGTTTTTTGTAAGTAGCGTTTGTCATAATGCCAAAAAAGAGCTAGATAGCTTTGCCAGTCGCTCAGCTTGCCATCAAGTTGAATGGGATTTTTGAGGTTATAGGCATATAAATCGCGCCCTTTTACGACTTGGTCCAAAAAGTTAGTTTGCTCGTCAAAGAGTGCAGGGCGCTCGTGCAAAGCCGTGGCAAGTGCGCGAGTAGTGCCAACGAGGGTTTTTTCTTGGCCTTGGCGTAAAAACTTTTCCATTTCCCATACGTACTCGTAGCCAAGCCACGGCAGTAAAAACAAAAAGCACGACAGAAGTATAAATTTACTGCGTAGGCCAAATCGTAACATTAGCGTTGTTCCCACCTGTAGCCCATACCGTATACGGTATCTATGCAGTCAAAGTGGCTATCAAGTGCCATAAACTTTTTACGAATGCGTTTTACATGCGAGGTGATCGTGCTGTCGTCTACGTAAATTTTTGCATCGCTCATTAAATCGTTACGGCTTTTTACATGGCCTGGGTGCTGCGCAAGGGAGTGCAGCATCCAAAATTCGGTCACGGTTAAATCAACCAACTGCTGCTGCCAAAACACTTGCATGCGTTGGGTGTCGAGCTTAAGTGGGCCGCGTGTAATTAATGCATTGGCATCGGCGGGTTGCTCAAGTGCTTCCATGCGTCTAAATAGCGCGCCTATTCTGGCAGCTAAATGGGCTAAGCTAATATCTTTGGTTAAGTAGTCGTCTGCGCCCATACGCAGGCCACACACGGTATCTATTTCGCTGTCGCGGGCGGTTAAAAAAATAATAGGCAGTGTTTTAGAAAGCGTACGCAAAGTTTGGCAAAGTAAAAAACCGCCGTCTATTTCATGGCCTAACCCAATATCAACAATGGCTAAATCGGGTAGGGCGTCTTTAAATGCCCGCTCCGCGCTGACACGATCTGCAAAACCACTAACTTGATAACCTTGCGCGCTAAGCATTTCAATATAGTTTTCACGGATGGCGGTTTCATCTTCAACGATGGCTATTTTTTTCATCTTAATCATTATTTTATCTTACTTGTTTTGCACTATATCGAAGTTTTTCAGTTATGTACGCTTAAAAAGGCAATTGCCTTTTTTTTGCCACAATTGCTCAGCACTTTGCCATTTTTGTTCCCCTTTGTTGCCACTTGTAGCTGTTTTAATACAACCATCAAAACAAAACATCGCAAATTAAAACAAGTTTAAGGATTACATCATGAAGAAAACATTAATCGCATTAACGCTAGTCGCCAGTGTTTGTTCACCTGCATTTGCAGCAACTGCTCACACACCTGCTAAAGAAGCACATAAAGAAACCGCGATTGGTTTAGGTACTGGCGCCATTATTGGGGGGGTCGTCGGTGGGCCGATTGGGGCCTTTATTGGCGCATTTGCAGGGGGCTTAATTGGCGATTCAAAAGTCGCTGATGACAAAATTGCCCAGCAGCAAAGGGCAATAACAGTGATGCAGGAAAAAACTAGCGACTACATGCACGTGCTTAACCACAACAATAGGCTAGAGCAACAGTTAGAGGCACTTGCTAATCAAAATGAGCAGCTAACACAATCGCAAATAAATAGCTTACTTGCCATGACTGTGCAATTTAAAACTGGCTCAAGTGCGATTGCCCCGCACTTTGCTACGCAGTTAGACCAGCTTGTGGTGCTGTTAAAAAATCAGCCGCAACTAGCATTAGATTTAAGTGGCTTTGCCGATCAGCGTGGAGATGAGCAAGCAAATTTGGTGCTCTCTAAAAAACGTGTAAACGCAGTGCAAAGTTACCTAATAAAGCACGGTATTAGTCATAAACGTTTAAGCGCCCAAGCATTTGGCGAGCAGCATACATTAGCTAATAGCAACACCGTTGAAGATAATTTTTTTGATCGACGCGTAACACTTACGACTCGCTCAATCAACCCAGTAAATGGCCAAACGGCAAGTAACTAAAGCCATTTTTATTTGAGTAAAGTTAAGTGTTCGATGGAGTGATTTTATGTTGAGTAACCCAACCAAAATGCTTACAAAAGTAAGCATTTTTATTTTCTTGGTGAGTGTGCTGCTGGTTAGCTTTAATAGCCATGCACAGTCGCCTAAGCTTGAACTTTTTGACAGCAGTGGCGCATCTGTAGCACCCGCTATTATATTAAAAAGTGATGCAAACATGACCCTGACCGGGCTGATAAACCACGTGGTTGTTAGGCAAACTTATCAAAATGATAATCCGTTTGCGGTTAATGCGCGCTACGTTTTTCCACTGCCTGATGAAAGCGCCGTGCATGCGATGACAATGCGTATAGGTGAGCGAGTCATCAAAGGCCAAATTGATAAAAAAGTAGAGGCCGAAAAAAAATACCAAGCAGCTAAAAAAGCAGGTAAACAAGCAGCACTCGTACGCCAGCAACGCGCGAATATGTTTATTACTAACGTAGCTAATATTGGCCCAGGTGAACAGGTAATTATAGAGCTTGAGTACCAAGAAATAATTGATTATAGCAGTGGTACATTTGCGATTCGTTTTCCGACGACTATTACGCCACGTTATCACGCAATTAGCGGTGAAATTGGGCAAAGTAACACCGACAAAACCGTATTAAATCAGGCGCCGAGCGGCTGGTTAAACCCTGTTTACAATATACAAAGTTCAGAGCATAGCCAAGGCGATGTACCTAGTAGTAAATTTAGTTTAAATATAGATATAGACGTAGGGCTGGAGCTGGTAGAAATAAATTCTAAATTTTATAACGTAGACATTCATAATCCTGCATTTGGCCAATATACCGTTGCATTAAATGAGCAAAATGCGACAAACCGCGACTTTGTTCTTGAGTTTAAACCGCTGCAAAAAGAAAGCGCTCAGGCGGCATTTTTTACTCAGCAGTTTAAAAATGGCGACCGCTACGGACTTGCTATGCTAATGCCACCAGCAGATCACTTTACGCAAACGCAGCGCCTACCACGTGAAATGGTGTTTGTTGTAGATACCTCTGGCTCTATGCATGGGCAATCTATGGAGCAAGCTAAAAAGGCGCTGTTTTATGCGCTTTCTTTACTCGATAGCGACGACAGCTTTAACATTATTGGCTTTGATAACGTGGTTACCCCCATGAGTGATAAACCCCTCGTTGCCAGCGATTTTAATTTGCGCCGCGCTGAGCGCTTTATTTATAGCTTAGAGGCAGATGGCGGCACCGAAATACAAGGTGCCCTTGATGCCGTCCTTGATGGTAGCCGTTTTGAAGGCTTTGTACGCCAAGTGGTATTTTTAACGGATGGCAGTGTCAGTAACGAAGATGCCTTATTTAAAAATATTCAGCGTAAATTGGGCGATAGCCGCTTATTTACTGTCGGTATTGGTAGCGCACCTAATAGCTTTTTTATGCGCCGCGCTGCAGATATAGGCAAAGGATCATTTACGTTTATAGGTAGCACACATGAAGTGCAGCCTAAAATGCAGCAGTTATTTGATAAGCTCGCGCATCCTGCGATCACTAATTTAACGCTAAGTGATGAAAGCACTAATAGCTTAGACTTTTGGCCATCACCCCTGCCCGATTTATATTTTGGCGAGCCAATAATGGTGGCTATAAAATTAAATGATACGAATCAAATTACGCTTAATGGGCAAACTGCTCAAGGCCCTTTAAATATAAAACTAAGCGCACAAAATAGCGCAAACGCAAAAGGGATTGATAAGCTGTGGGCGCGCCAAAAAATGAAATCCTTGCTTTTGTATAATGACCCTCAGTCAGTTAAAAATGAGGTGCAAGGGCTTGCGCTCACACATCAATTACTTAGTCCATTTACGGCCTTTATAGCTATTGAACACTCGCTAGTTAAAGAGCCTGCAGAGCAAACTGCACTAGCTAAAAACGCAGCTCCACAAGGACTCGCTATGCGTTTACCGCAAACCGATGGGCAAAGTAGGTTGCATATATTGCTTGGGTGCATGTTATTAGCTGGGTTTACCGCTATAAAATATACTCGAGTGTTTAAATGAAAAAGTGGCTAAGTGCGGGCTTATTAATCATCGGTCTTGGGCTATTTGGTCACGGCATATACATGCAAGCAAAGGCATGGTTAGCGCAAATATTGATAGCGCAGGCTTGGCAAGAGGTATTAGTTAAGCCAAACGCTCACGTTAAACCATGGTTTTACGCCGATACCTATGTAACAGCACAGCTTAGCTGGCTTAAGCATAGTAAAATATTGGCCGTTTTAGCGGGGGCAAGCGGGCGTAATTTAGCGTTTGCTCCTAGTCACTTTTTACCAGGGGCAGAGCTTGGTGATAAGCATGGCGGTGCGTTAATAGCGGGTCACAACGACACTCACTTTGCATTTTTACAACACACCAAAGTGGGTGAAACGTTTACGCTGCAGTTGCAAAATGGCGTAATTCAGCATTATAAAGTAAAAAGGATTGAGGTTATTCATCAATCCCAACAGGCGTTTTTACAAACGCCTGGGCTTTACTTATTAACCTGTTACCCTTTTGACTCGTTGGCATCGGGTACTGATTTAAGATGGCTTGTATCGGCTGAGTTGATAGGGTGAGCACTAGCTTCATTAAGCGGTATGTCGACCACCAGCTCTTGATGTCGTTGGCTTATCATCACCCCTGCAAACACGATAAATATGCTCACCCATTGCCAAAAATCGAGCACTTCACCCAAAATAATGGCTGATAAAATAAGGGTAAAAATAGGAATTAAATTTGAATACGCTGCCGCGGTTAACACCGATACTTTACTTATCGCGTAGTTATACATGCCGTAGCCGCCAAGGGTGACACACGAGCCTAAATATAAAATACTTAATAAGGCGGTTAAATCGTGTTGGTTTTCGCTTGGTAGCTCGATAAAAAATAAAAACGGTGCAAAAAATAAACTACCGCTTATGCCTTGTAAAGCAATCAAAGTAAGTGGCGAGTAGCGATTAGCTAAGTGCTTGATGCTAATGGTGTAAAACGCCGCGCAAACCATCGCCATTAGTTCTAAAAAGTTACCTAATAATGGATTAGGGGCTTGCTCGGTATTTGGTGAAAGCAAAGTAAGTAAAATACTGCCGCCAATACATAAGGTAAACCCAATCACAATGGCTTTACTTATATACTCTTTAAGCATAAAAAACGCCATCAATGCCACAATAATAGGTAAGCACGAAACAATAACACCCGCCTGAGAGGCCGAGGTGTATTCCATTGCGTGGCCTTCAAACAAAAAGTACAAGCAAGGCTCAGCCAGCGACATGCCTAATAAGTACTTCCAATCGCCTTTTAAATACTCAAAGCGAATAACATAACGCCATAAACACAGCGATAAAACTAAGGTGGTTAGCATGCGTAAAAATATGACTAGTGCAGGGTCGTAAACGGCAATGGCATACTTAAGTGCAATAAAAGAGCTACCCCATAAAAAGGTGGCAATAATTAGGCATAAACTGGCTGGCATAAATGAGATTTTATCAAATTAAATTAACGCCGATCCTAGCATGAATAATTTTAACTTGTTCAAAAATACCGAGCTGGTATAAGTTAAATTATCTAAAAATTTTAATAGTAAAAAATAATGCAAAGGGAACAGGTAATAGTTGTAAAGCTTGGTACAAGTGTACTGACCGGCGGCACCGATAAATTAGACAAAGCCCATATGGTTGAGCTGGTTCGCCAATGTAGCGAACTTAAAAAGCAAGGCCACCAAGTTATAGTAGTATCGAGTGGCGCGGTTGCTGCGGGGCGCGAACAACTTATTAAACCCTGTGGCCGCGGCCTAATAGATAAACAAATGTTGGCAGCCGTAGGGCAAGGTCAGCTTATACATATTTGGCAAAGTTTATTTTCTTTGTATGGCATAAACGTAGGGCAAATGCTGCTTACCCGTGCCGACGTAGATGACCGCGAACGCTATTTAAATGCGCGCGACACCTTAAATGCATTACTTAGTCACAATGTAGTGCCTATTATTAACGAAAACGATGCAGTAGCAACTAGCGAGATAAAAGTAGGCGATAACGATAATTTATCGGCGCTTGTGGCTATTTTAGCTAATGCCAACAAGCTATTACTGCTTACCGACCAAGAAGGTTTATTTACCAGCGATCCGCGCACCAATACGGATGCAAAGCTAATTGATGAAGTAACCCACATAAATGATGAGTTACGCCAACTGGCTGGTGGCAGCGGTACAAGTTTAGGCACCGGCGGTATGGCTACAAAACTACAAGCCGCCGACGTAGCAAGGCGCGCAGGGGTGGAGGTTATTATTGCAAAAGGCGCTGGCAAAAATGTTATTTTAAAATGCATGAGTGAGCAATTACCCGGCACGCGGTTTTTAAAACTTACTGCGCCAAAAGATGGGCGAAAAAAGTGGCTAATGGCTGGGCCTAAAAGCACAGGACAAATAGTCATTGATGCAGGGGCTATTACTGCACTGCAAAACAAAGGGGCGAGTTTATTGGCCAAAGGTATCACAAATGCATTTGGTCGTTTTGAGCGAGGCGACTTAATTGATTTAATTGACGCCAATAACCAAGTAATTGCCCGCGGGTTAACGCGTTTTAACCACGTTGAAGTTAATAAAATTAAAGGTGCTCACTCAGAGCAGATAGGTGAGCTACTCGATTTTGATAGTGGTGCAGTGGTGCTACACAGAGACGATTTAGTTTTATTTTAGATTTTATTCTTTAATTAGTTAAAAAGTATTGGGTAATTATTTAGCAAAGTTGAGTGTTTTGTCTAAACTGATTGAAGTTAGAACAATTTAGGCAAATGAATGAAGGCGAACAAGTGCGGTCATGAATGGATTATTAGTTTAACTCAGCAAGAAGAAGAAAGTGATTTAGATGCATCGTTAGTGCAGATTATTGGCGACCTGCTCGAAGTTAAAAACTTTGCTATTTATATTAATAAGCACTTTAATACGCAATGCCCGCCTACACTAATCAACCCTGATTCTCGCCTTGAACTACTTGATCCTAACGAAGCACTAGCGCTGCTTAATAAAGTGACTCAAAATAAAATAAGAATAAGCCGTGCATTGGGTGTCATAACAACGTATGTGCCAGTGTATTACTTTGGTAAAGTCATTGGCATATTACTGATAGAAACCACAAAAGAGTTAGCCCAAAGCACCTCTATGCTAGCCGTGCATATTTTAAATATTTATGCCAACCAGCTAGGGCTACTGCATAAATCGCGATTAGACCCCTTAACTGAGCTTTTAAATAGACAAACCTTTGATAAAAAAGTCATTGAAATTGTTTCAGGCAATGGCTTTTTATTACCGCGAGATGATGTAACCGAAAAGCGACGATGGTATTTAGCCATTGTCGATATAGATCACTTTAAGCGTGTTAACGACAGTTATGGCCACGTTATTGGGGATGAGGTGATTTTACTTGTGGCTCGACTGTTAAAAAATAACTTTAGGCTAGAAGATTATGTATTTAGATATGGTGGGGAGGAGTTTGCGGTATTATTTCAAACCAAAACCGAAGAGCAAGCACACGTTGCACTTAACCGTTTGCGCTTAAATATTGCAGAGTACCCCTTTCCTCAAGTTGGCCAACTCACTATTAGTATTGGCTTTTTAGAACTAACAAACCCTGATACCGTATCAAGCATTGTTAACCAAGCCGACATGGCAATGTATCATTCCAAAAATACTGGCCGGAATAAAGTGACTGCATATAGCGAGCTTGAGGTAAATGAACAAGTGAGCATCGATAATAGTATTGAGCTTTTTTGATTGAAAATTTGTGCTAAAATCTGGCTCCTTAAATTGTTGTAGGCAGACACAAAACATGAGATTAGTTCGTTGGTTTTTAGGTTGTATCATTTTATTCTTTAATTTTGTATTTACTCCTCGTAGTAAAAAGCGTGCTACCGATGCGCAGGCAAAGCTTGATCAACAAACCTCACAATTTAAACTTTACCAATTTAAAGCATGCCCGTTTTGTGTAAAAGTTCGTCGTGCAATTAAACGCGAAGGCTTAAAAATAGAAACGCGTGATGCAAAAAATAATCAACAATTTCGTCAAGAGCTGTTAGAGCAAGGCGGCAAAATAAAAGTGCCATGCCTTCGTATAGAAAAAGATGGCCAGGTACAATGGCTTTACGAATCTAACGATATTATTGCTTACTTAAATAAAGTAGCGGCTTAAACGACCCCCTTAATTTTTATCTCACTTATTAAAAGAGACATTATCATGACAATCCGTACTCGTGTTGCCCCATCTCCAACAGGTGACCCGCATCTTGGCACCGCTTATATTGCTTTATTTAACTACTGTTTTGCTAAACAACAAGGCGGCGAGTTTGTTCTTCGTATTGAAGACACAGACCAAGTTCGTAGCACGCCAGAGTCAGAGCAAGCGATTATGGATAGCTTACGTTGGTTAGGTCTTGAATGGGACCATGGTCCTGATGTAGGTGGTGAATTTGGCCCGTACCGTCAATCTGAGCGTAGCGATTTATACAAAAAATACGCACACCAATTAGTTGAGCAAGGTAAAGCGTTTTACTGTTTTGCAACCAGTGAAGAGCTTGATCAAATGCGCGAAGAGCAAATGGCACAAGGCCTGCGCCCTAAATACGACGGCCGAGGTTTAAACCTTACCGACGATGAAATAAAAGCAAACCTGGCTGAAGGTAAGCCTTACGTTATACGTATGAAAATACCAAGCGAAGGCACCTTTAAGTTTAACGACTACCTACGCGGTGAAATTGAGATCCCGTGGGAAAATGTAGACATGCAAGTGCTATTAAAAGCCGATGGTTTCCCAACCTACTTTTTAGCAAACGTTGTGGATGATCACCACATGCAAATAAGCCATATTTTCCGTGGCGAAGAGTGGATTAACTCAGCACCTAAACTATTAAAACTTTACCAAGATTTAGGTTGGGAGGCACCCGTACTAGGCCACTTACCACTACTGCGTAACCCTGATAAATCAAAGCTTTCTAAACGCAAAAACCCAACTTCTATTAATTACTATAAAGAAATGGGTTACCTGCCAGAGGCTGTGCTTAACTACTTAGGCCGCATGGGTTGGTCAATGCCTGATGAGCGTGAAAAATTCACTCTTAACGAAATGATTGAACACTTCGACATGAAGCGTGTATCACTGGGCGGCCCAGTGTTTGATGTAGAAAAATTAAGTTGGTTAAACGGCATGTGGATCCGCGAAAACCTAACCGATGAAGAGCTTGTACAACGCTTTGTTGATTGGAAGTTTAATGGCGAAATGTTAGCTAAAGTATTACCAGAAGCTAAAACACGCATTAATACGCTTTCAGATATGGTTGATTTAGCAGGCCATTTCGTAGGCGGCATTCCAACTTACGACCCAGCACTGTTAACGGCGGGCAAAGCTGACGAAAATGTAATACGCCAAGCGCTACAATTTTTTGTATGGCAATTAGAAGGCCTACGTAGCTTCGAAAAGTCAGCTATTTTTGCCATTGCAAAAGAAGTTGCTACATTCCACGAGCTTAAAATTAAAGATTTTTTAGAGCCAATATTTGTAGCAATCACGGGTAAAACTTCATCTACCTCAGTGCTTGATGCAATGGAAATTTTAGGCTCAGACCTATCACGTGCGCGTTTACGTGTAGCGCTTGCTCATTTAGGTATTTCTAAAAAGCAGGCAAAAAATATTGAGCGTGCGTACCGCACCTACCCAAGTGCATAATGACTAAATAGTGCATGTTAAAAGCCGAGTTTAGTAAATAAGCTCGGCTTTTTTGTTTCAGGTTGTTTGGCTATATGTCATGGTATTTTGATATTGTTTAGCGCAAGCCGTGGCGCTTTAGCAAATGCTACAATGCTGCATGTAGATTAAAAGGAGGCAGTATGATTGCACCTGTTAAAAACAAAGCTTTATTTAGCAGTAATACTTTTTCAATAAACCTAGTTACTTACCCCACAAACCACAGCGTAATGACCCATATAGACCCTGTGCAGCAAGGGCGTTACTACAAACTTAATTTTGTACTAGTAAAACCTAAAGCGGGTGGGGTTTTTAAATGCTCAAAATGCATTATTAATTGGTTTAACCGTGTGTATTTATTTAGACCCGATAAGTACGAGCACAGCGTATCTAAAATTGAGTCAGGAAAGCGCGTACTACTTAGTTTTGCGCTTAATATATGATTTATTAGTAGTCGTAGGCCTGTCCGCTGCATAAAACAGACAGGTCACAATACGATACAGAAACCTCACTACAAGAATTAATAGTAAAGGCATTACCCCCTCTGCGCATAGCATCTGCTTTAAGTAAATCTATAGCATTTGATTTTGCGCGGTTGTAGCTTATATTACCGTCTCCATTGCAGCTTTCGCCTTCAATTCGGCCTAAAAGTGTGGCTCCACTTTCGTGTGCTTCTTGGTCACTATAAAACTGTTGTAAATCTCGTTTTTTAACGTACGTACCAATTTCCTTAGATAAAACATCGTTATCTATATCGGTATGAAAAGTCACGCTAGAACATCCAGCCAAAGTAGTGAGCACGCTTATTGCTGCAAAAACACGTAACATAATAATTAGTCCCTTATTTAGTTTGCTGCCTAAATTACTAATTAAAACAGGTATGCGCAATATTTACCCTTAAGTTAATTGTATGAATTTGTAAGTGATTCGACCTCTCTTTAAATTTTTTCTGGTAGTATGGGCAGGTTATAAGCAGTTTAAGCAGTGAACAATCTATGTTAAGTCCTTACTTTCAGCAGCATGCTGATTATGTTTCTATCTCTCGTGAGCAAGGGTGTCGTTTCGCAAAATGTGTGGCCGATGATTACAACCCACTTCATGACAAAGATGCCAAAAAGTTTTGCGCGCCAGGAGACTTACTTTTTTCTTTAGTGTTAGACCGCTACGGTATCAGTGAGCGAATGGAATTTACCTTTGCCGGTATGGTTGATGAAAACACCAAACTTAACTTTCCCGAAGGGGCTGATGAGTTTGATGTAACCAACGGCGATAAAGTGATATTAAAGGTAAAGCGCGAAGGTCAAACCAGCAAATGCCCAACACTTACAAATAGCCTAATAAAAAACTATGTTGAGTTTTCTGGTGCTGCATTTCCGCATGTAATTATTCCGCTAATGGGTAAGCAAGATGTAATGATTAATCCTGCGCGCCCTATGGTTATTTACGAGTCGATGATCATTAATCTTGAAAATATTAATATTCAAGCGCCAACGCTTGAGTTTGCTGAGCCAAGTTTTGAGTATACAGGTAAGCGCGGTAAAATTACCTTGCGCTTTAACCTATTAGAAAACGGCGAAAAAGTAGGCTTTGGTGAAAAACACATGGTGGTGTCGGGTATTCGTGAATACTGTCAAGCAACGGTTGATGACTTAATCGCGTTTTATAATGAGCGCAAAGCCACCTTAAAACCGGTTTAAAACGATCAAAAGGCGCTAAATACACAGCTATTTAGCGCCTTATTATTGGTGCAGGGAACACGCTAAGCTCAATACTTTTCTGGGCTGGTTAATTTACGCAGTACCGTAATATGCGTACAATAGCGCTCTTTGTTATTTTAAAGCTAAGCCTATGTCTGCTACTTCGTTCTCATCTCTTAAGCTCGATCCATTATTACTCACTGCAATTGAGCAAAATAATTACACCACGCCAACCGCAATTCAGGCTAAAACTATTCCGTATATTTTAGCGGGCAACGATGTAATGGGTAGCGCGCAAACAGGCACAGGTAAAACGGCTGCTTTTGTATTACCGCTACTGCATAAGCTTTTAAATACACCAAAAAAAGATGAGCCAGGTATAGCCCGATTGGTTATTTTAACGCCTACACGTGAGCTTGCTCAGCAAGTGTTTGCAAGCTTTGAAAAATACGCCCAAGGCAGCAATATTCTAGGCGCCTTAGCGTATGGCGGGGCAAGTATTGGCCCGCAAATTAAAGCACTCAAAACAGCGCAAGTAATAGTCGCAACACCAGGGCGCTTACTCGATCATATAATTAAAGGCAGTGTGGAGCTCGCAAGTGTTGATTCGTTAGTATTCGATGAAGCTGACCGCATGCTAGATATGGGCTTTATTGATGAAATAAAACGTATTCTGCGCCATATTCCAGGTGATCGCCAAACCTTATTGTTCTCAGCTACATTCGATGACAGCGTGTTTGAGCTGAGTAAAAAACTACTTAAAAACCCCGAGCTGGTTGAAGTTGATAAACGTAACTCCGCTGCTGTTGAAGTAGAGCAAGTTATTTACGCCGTTGATGAAGAGCGAAAGCGCGAGCTTGTATCACACATGATTGGCATGAAAAATTGGCGCCAAGTACTTATATTTACCCGCACAAAACAAATGGCCGATAAACTGGCCAAAGAAATGTGCAAAGACGGTTTAAAAACTGAGTCTATCCATGGCGATAAATCGCAAGGTGCACGCGACCGTGCATTACAAAACTTTAAAGAAGGCACAACGCGGGTATTAGTTGCCACCGATGTGGCTGCCCGTGGTTTAGATATTCCGACGCTTAAATACGTAATAAACTTTGAGCTACCTTATATAGCCGAAGACTACGTACACCGTATAGGTCGAACTGGTCGCGCTGGCGAGCAAGGCCTGGCTATGTCACTGGTAAGCATTGATGAGCAATGGCTACTCGAGGAAATAGAAGTATTACTAGATACGCGCCTAACACCGCAATGGCTACAAGGTTATGAGCCTGATTTAAATAAGCCACCTAAAGATAATCGTAAAAACACCAATAAAGCGCGCAAAGATCGTGATAAAAAGCGTATTACTGGGCAAAGAGCATCCAGTAAACGTCGCAGAAAGTAGTCTTTAGCGTATTTTTTTGACTATACTAAGGCTACTAAATAGCTGAGGTGTAGTTATGTTCGATACAGATCAATGGGCATTTTCCGGTGTGGATGGACAAATTTCCCTGCATAAGTGGCAAAAAACCATTGATCTTATTACTGGGCTTTTTTCTGCCCCTTGCGGCTATATAGTACAGGCTACTAGCAAAGGTTATCGCGTTGTTATTAGAGCTAATGAAGGCGGCTCACATTTTGAAACTAATTCAATACTCCCCCCAGAAACCCCCTTATTTTGTAAATATGTAGCCGAAAACAACAACACCTTATATGTAAATAATGCCAGTAATGATGCGCAGTGGAGTACCATGCCTGAGGTGGTTGAAGACGGTGTTGAATCCTACCTTGGGCTGCCAATACATTGGCCAGAAGGCGAAGTATTTGGCACCTTGTGCTTGAAAGACTCAAAAAAAACCAGTTATACCGACGAATACTTTGAGCTGATAGAGCAGCTTAGGGATTTAATTGAAGACGACTTAGCCCTTATTTATAGTTTTGAGCAAATGCGCGAAATAGCCATGCTCGACCCCCTCACCCATATTTATAATCGTCGTGCACTTTGCATGCTTGCTCAGCAAAAGCTAAATTTAGCGCAGCGATTAAGTTTTAATGTATGTTGCTTATTTATTGATATAAATGACTTTAAAAAATTAAACGACACCTGCGGACATGAAGTCGGCGATAAAGCATTAATCCTCTTAGCAAATACACTAACAACTCATTTAAGAGAAGCTGATATAGTCGGTCGTTTAGGGGGAGATGAGTTTGTAGTGGTTATGCAGCTGAGTGAGCTAAGTCAACTGGATCCTATTATTGATAAAATAAGTACTGAATACTCTAAAATATTGTTACAAAATGGTATATGCGCGCTCACTTTGAGCGTAGGCGAAAGTTATACTAGCCAGGAAAAGCAGCCCTTTGAGTCGTTATTAAACTTGGCCGATAAAGAAATGTATAAAAATAAGCAAGCCTATAAATTGACTAAAAAAGTGTGAAAGTGAACGCATCTCACCTAAGCTCAAGCTAAAAAGGCAAGCAGTAGGGCTTGCCAGTAAGCCAAATTAGCCTAATAAAACATTAAGCGATTTGTTTTTCAGCTAGGTTTAATTCCATAATCGCTTTTAATAAACGGTATAGGTTTATTGATGCGTCAATTTCTTCTTTACGGTTTGTTAAGCTCTCAATATTTAAGCCCAGTGGCACATCAAGATGCGCACAGCTTTTAAGTATTAAATCGAGATTTTCTCTACAAATACGCACAGACTCACTTAATGTGTTTTCTGCATCAAGCATGCGCCATTTGGTGGCCTCTGGCACTGAGATACCCAGCCATTGCATAAACTCTAAGGTTTTATCGCCACCACATGGTGTAAACGTTAAAATAATTCGTTTTGGTGTAATACTCTGTGCCTTACAGGTGCGTGCATAGCTAGTAATAAGCTCAATGGTTGCTTGTGCGTCGTAAACCGCTTGCGATATAAAAAACTGACACCCTTGGCCGGTTTTTTCTATCAGGCGTTCATGCTCATTACGCTTACTTGCGTGGCGCTCTGCTATGGTAACGCCCCCTAAAAAGAAGTCATCAGATTGCTTCTCTAGCGTTTTATAGGCATCAGGCAAGCTTAGTTTTATATCACCTTCCGATGAGGGGCTACCCACTAAAACCACATTTTTTAAATTGTAGTCGTTTTTAGTTTCATCTAACCAACCTTTAAACTCTTCAACACCACGCTGTGCCACACTTTTGTAAGTAATGACATCAGGCGCAGATAAGTTACGTAATAAGTGGCTGTACTCACGAGGATCTACAGTTTGTTTAAATGGGAATGGGCGTGCTTTATCTGTACGACTACTTTCATCTTGGATGTCGTAAATAACAACGCCGTCGTATTCAATTTCATGTAAACGACCTAATAGTTTTTTTGCGATGGTATTTAATTGCGCTTTATCAGTGCCAATTTTAGGCGGCGTAGTACCAATGAGGTAAACACCTTGATTGGTGTCCTCTATTTTTTCTTGAAGTGATAAAGCCATAATCCTCATTCCAGCTTAATTAGTTGTATGAAATTTAATATAGCAGCCATTTAGACGTCTAGATAGATTTATTCGTTGAAAGTTTTTCAATCAGCATGAGCTTTTTTCATACTTAAATGTTCATAAATTAGGTAATTGACACAGTTGTTTACATTAAAAATGCCGTAAAGCTCTTACAATCACTCGCTTTAAGGCATAATCAACGATGAATTAGCATTAAATTTAATAATAAATTTGTTCAATTTAAAAAGGGACAACAATGAAATTTAAACTATTAGCAACAAGCTTGGCGGTATCGCTGGCACTAACAGGCTGTGTGGCACAGCAAAGCGAAAACACCCAGGCGGCACAACAACAGCAAACAACAGCCGCAGACGAACGTGTATTTTCGCAAGAGTACCTAATCGAAGAACTAGATAACGGCTTACGTGTAATGGTGGTTAAAACCGATTACCCCGATGTAGTCTCGCTGCAAATTCCGGTATCGGTTGGCTCACGTAATGAGGTTGAAGCGGGTAAAACCGGCTTTGCGCACTTTTTTGAACATATAATGTTTAAAGGCTCTGAAAAGTTTCCGCAAGACGAATACACTGCCATATTTAAAAATGCAGGGGTAGATAACCGTGCTTACACTACTAACGATTACACAAACTACCATTTAAACTTTTCAAAGCAGCACCTTGATAAAGTACTTGAAATTGAAGCCGATATTTTTCAAAACTTAACCTACACCGAAGAGCAATTTAGAACCGAAGCGCTTACGGTTAAAGGGGAGTATTTAAAAAATAACGCCAGCCCAATTCGTAAGTTATTGAGCGCAGTTCGCGAAGAGGCGTTTGACACGCACACTTATAAACATACCACCATGGGCTTTTTTGAAGATATTGAAGCCATGCCTGATCAAATGGCGTACGGTAAAGAATTTTTTGATAAGTTTTATAAGCCTGAATATGTATCACTCGTAATTGTCGGTGATGTAGACCCTAAAGCCACGATGGCGATGGTGAAAAAACATTGGGGTGGCTGGAAAAAAGGTGATTACGTTGCCGATATAAAAGCCGAGCCTGCACAACAAGCGCCTAAATATGTACATGAGAAAAACGAAGGTTTGCCTGGCCATTGGTTGCTTGTATCTTACAAAGGTGCGGCCTGGGAGCCTGCGAAAAAAGATAGAGCCGCGCTGGATTTGATCTCGCAGCTTTATTTTTCAAACAACTCAGACTTATACCAAGAATTGGTTGTTGATAAACAAATTGCTAGCCAAATGTTTACCTACAATCCAGAGACAAAAGATCCTGGTTTATTGCATGTATTTGTAAAAGTAGAAAACGAAGATGATTTAGCAAAAGCACGTGATGCTATCAACCGCACTTATGCAAAAGCACGTACCGAACTTGTTGATGAGCAAAAACTAAGTGATTTAAAGTCTAATCTTAAATACAGCTTTATTAACGGCTTAGACTCATCACAAGCGATTGCGTCAACACTTGCAAGTTACATGCATTTTGAGCGCGATCCTGAGGTAATTAACCAGCTTTATAAATCGGCCGACAACATTACAGCACAAGACATTAAAGCTGTGGCTAATAAATATTTTGTAGATAATGCGCGTACAACCGTAACTATGTCGGCACTTGATAAAGCGCCAGGGTTTGAACAAGAAGCAAGCTTAAACGCGTTAGTTGCAAAGCTTGATAAAGCGCCTGAAGCGCCCGTATTTAAAGTGCTTGATAAAACCAATAGCTCGCCACTGATTGACGTAAACTTTTTATTCAATACCGGGGCTGCTGCAGACCCGCAAGGTAAAAAAGGGGTTGCTGCGCTTACCGCCGCTATGCTTTCTCAAGGTGGCTCGCAAAGTACGAGTTACAAAGATATACAAAAAGCGCTTTATCCGCTTGCTGGCAGCTTTGGTTATCAAATAGATAAAGAAATGCTGTCATTCCAAGGGCGTATTCATAAAGATAACGCAGCTGCATGGTATGCGCTTGTAAGCGATCAGTTACTTAACCCAGGCTTTAGAGACGATGACTTTAAACGCCTTAAAAAAGAAATGATCGACGGTATTAAGTCGGGCTTAAAAGCCTCTAACGATGAAGAGCTAGGTAAAGAAGTGCTATACAGCGCACTTTACAAAGGCCACCCATACGAAAGCTATAACTATGGTGATATTTCTGATTTAGAAGCACTAACGCTTGATGATGTAAAAGCATTTTACAACACAGAGCTTACCCAATCTAAACTAACACTGGGTTTAATTGGCGCTGTGCCTAACGCGCTTAAAGCCGAAATGATGAGCGATTTAGCAACCTTACCCAAAGGCGAGCAAAGTCGTTTAACTATTCCTGATGCGCCAGAGCTTAAAGGCCACCATGCAACAATTGTAGAAAAATCGGCGCAATCAACTGCGGTATCGTTTGGTTTCCCAATTGATACTATTCGTAGTAGTGAAGATTGGACAGCCCTTTGGCTGGTGCGTTCGTACTTTGGTGAGCACCGTAGCTCTAATTCATACCTGTATGAGCGAATTCGTCAAACACGCGGTATGAACTACGGTGATTACGCCTACATTGAATATTTCCCACGTGGCATGTTTCAAACTAAGCCTGATGCAAACTTAGGGCGCTCTGAGCAAATATTCCAAATTTGGTTACGACCACTGCGCTCTAATAATGATGCACACTTTGCAACACGTACCGCATTGTATGAGCTGGATAAGCTTATTAAAAATGGCTTAACCGAAAAAGACTTTGAAGCAACACGTAACTTTTTAATTAACTACGTACCTCAGCTTGTCGCAAGTCAAAACCGCCAGTTAGGCTATGCACTTGATAGCGAATTTTATAACACGGATTCGTTTGTAAAATACGTGACAAGTAAACTTGAAAAGCTAACGCTTGCTGATGTTAATCGCGTGATTAAAGATAACCTGCAAACAGATAACGTGCAGTATGTGTTTATTACCGGTGACGGCGAAGACATGAAAAAGCGTTTAGTGTCAGAGCAAACCTCGCCAATGGTTTACAACACACAAAAACCAGCAGAACTTGTTGCTGAGGATAAAGTGATTGCCGATTACAAATTAGCAATCCCAGCTAAAAATATTGAAGTCATGGCCGTTGAAAAAGTGTTTCAGTAATTTAAGCGCTTTATTCAATATATAAAAAATGCCCCAGTGCTTATAGCGCTGGGGCATTTTTATTTAATTAGCGTAAGGTATTAGTTAGTCGCTAAAAGCACTGAGCCAGCCCCAAGAGCAAAGCTTATTAAGGAGCTAATAACAACGCCCGCTAAAAAGCTTTTAGTTGGAGTACTTTTAACATCATCGTTTATAGGCTCATCAAGTTTAATCAGCTCGCCTTGGCGTACTTCAAGTACCGCGCAAAGCGCCATAGTGGTTTCTTTAGAAGCGGCGCCTTCTTTTTCTACCCGTTGAATGGTCCGCAAACTTACATCGCAGGCATCTGCGAGCTGTTGCTGCGTCCAATCTAACTTACTTCTAAGCGATTTAACTGTTGTAGGATTTAATTGCACGTTAAAACTTCCCTACAAATAGTTCAACAATTGTTGCCGTTGTATAGCCAAACACCGCCCCACCTAATATACAGCCGGCAAGAAAAAATGCTGCCTTTTTAGGGTCGTCCGAAAGACTACTTTGAACTTGTTTGGCTATCAAACTGCTATTTTTATAAAGAGTACACTCCAGACGCCCTGTAAGTATATTAAGCATGTCAAATTTTACTTGGTACTTTGAACCCTCAAAATCAAAAGAGTGTGTGCTTGCACAATTAATAGTGCGCTTTTTACTGAATAAATCATCATTTATGTACACTTCTTCTTTACCAGTAAAGTAACTACCAAAACAGGCAATTTGGTTGTCGCCATCCTGAAAGTAAAATTTATAACCAAGTCGTTTTGTATTTAATATATCGTTTTTCATCATCGTTATCCTTGTTGAGTTGATGATGCTAATTTAGCGTTTGTTTTTATTTTTACGCCGTCAATAGTATGTCAGTAGCTAGTTTGGCATATGACAGTAGTTGTGTCATGCTTCATTAGTACTTGATTATTAATATAAAAGTAAATTTTATGAATTTTTATAGATCACTTAACTGTCATACGGTGTATTACTTCACATTAATAAATTAAGCAATTAGCGTGATGCAAAGTAACAATATTGTGTTAAAAAATTGTTATTGATTATACTAGTTAACAACAAAGCTAAAATGGAAAGCTCGTGATTAACGATAAAGCGTTTTTTAAGTTGGTACTCGATACCATGCCCGACCAAGTAGTGGTTATTAACTCTGTGGGTGACATAGTTTACATAAATAGGAGTTGGCAAAACTTTGGTGAGCAAAATGATTGCGCCTGTTGCGAAGTATGGGAGCAGCAAAATTACTTAACCGAATGCGAAAAAGCAGCAAAAAAAGGCGATGAATTTGGCTTAAAGGCATTAAACGGTATTACCTCAGTAATTTCCGGTACCCGTGACGATTTTTATTTAGAATACCCGTGCCATAGTGAAGATGAAAAGCGCTGGTTTATGATGCGCGTAGTATCGTTTAACCATATAGAAAATGGGTATTACGCTATTAGCCATCAAAACATTACAGAGAGAAAACTTGCAGAGGAATTAGTACAAAAACAGTTAGGAATAGATGGCTTAACTAATATTGCAAATAGAGGTTATTTTGATGAGTTTTTAATAAAAGAATGGAACCGCTGTAAACGTTTAAATATGCCGCTTTCGCTTGTGATTATAGACCTTGATGACTTCAAATTACTTAACGACACTTATGGGCATCAGCAAGGTGATACTTGTTTAAAAAAGGTTGCTAACTTACTGAAAGATTTTGCTAAACGACCGAGTGATTTATGTGCGCGTTTTGGTGGTGAAGAGTTTGTATTAGTGTACGGTAATACAAATTCAGACCAAGCTTGTAATATTTTATACTCACTACAAAAAGCGTTTTTAGCATTAAATATTGAAAATAAACATTCCTTACCTAATAAAAAACTTACTGTAAGTATGGGCGCGACCACAGTAGTTCCATGTGATAGCTTCACTAGCGAGGAGTTGCTAAAGGAAGCTGACGATTTGCTCTATAAAGCCAAAAATCAAGGTAAAAACCAGCTGTGCGTGAGTGATTTAAATTTTGTATAACTTTAAACAAATTCCTCTAATAATTGACTATTTTATAAACATATATAAAGCCTTTTGAAACATGTTATAACTAATAACCAGAACAAATAGTTAAGGGATTAACACTTAAGCTGTTAAATCCGTTAAACTTAGCAAAGGCTCTTTTTATATTAATGTAAGGCAGTATTATGCGTCATGAAATTTGGCAACAGCTTCGTAGTGAAGCTAATGAAGTTGTAACTCGCGAACCTCTTTTAGCAAGTCACGTATACTCGTGCATCTTGAATCATGAGTGTTTAGGTTCGGCGTTAAGCTTTATTGTTGCTAATAAACTGGCAGATGCTGTGGTATCGGCATTTACAATTCGTGAGCTGTTTGATCAAGCATTTGTAAGGTGCGATCGTATGCTTACTCATGTAGCCCACGATATTAAAGCTGTTAAAGACAGGGATCCCGCGGCCGAAACTTATCTTACCGTTATTTTAAATTTAAAAGGCTTTCATGCTATTCAAGCGCATCGTTTGGCTAACTGCTTGTGGCAACAAAACCGTAAAGAGCTTGCACGCTTTATTCAAAGTCGTACATCTGAGGTATTTGGCGTTGATATTCACCCCGCGTGTAAAGTAGGGCAAGGTATTATGTTTGACCACGCAACGGGGATCGTAATTGGTGAAACGGCGGTAATCGAAGATAACGTATCAATACTGCAATCTGTTACGCTTGGTGGTACTGGTAACGAGCAAGGAGACCGTCATCCTAAAATTAGAGCGGGTGTGCTTATTGGTGCCGGTGCTAAAGTGCTGGGTAATATTGAAGTGGGCGAGGGGGCACGTATTGGCGCAGGATCCGTTGTTTTAACCGCAGTGCCGCCGCATACTACCGCTGTGGGCGTACCGGCTAAAATTATTGGTAGACCGGATTGTCCTTGTCCGGCACAAAGTATGAATCAAAACTTTTTGGCCACGCCAGAACCTGAAAACGAATCCCATACCAGCGCCATGCTGTAACGAAGGCATAAGTAAAAGTAATTATAAAAGGAATTAAAATGAATAAAAACAGCTTATTAACATTAGTCATAGGGTTTATTGCGGGTGTTGGTTTAACGTGGAGCTACTTTAACTTAGCTCCAAGTGGCGCAACCTCTGCAAAGTTACAAGATGCTGATAAAAAGCAGACAACTTTTGCTCAGCTGCCTAAAAGCAGTGAAGCAACTGCAAAGCGTGTTATACCAACAGCTCCTGAGCAAAGCGCTCGTATAGAGCAAAAAGATAATCCCCCTAAACCAGAACTACAACCGCTAGATGAGCTTCCTTTAGAAGAGCAAGTGTCGCAGCTCAAACAGCAACTAGTAGCGCAAAAAGCACAAATTAAAAGCGCGGCAAAGCAGCGGAATCCGTCTGATGCCCAAGCTGTTCTACAAACGCAATTTGATGAGCAAGTACGCAATGAAGAATGGGCTTATCAAACTGAAATAGCACTGCAAGACTTTTTACTTACTGCAGATCTAACCGCTATGCCTGATATTGTTAGCGCAGAGTGTAAAAGCACAGTGTGTAAATTTGAACTCGCTGCACCTACAGATGACGAGGGGTTTGATCATACTCATTGGCGAGAGCTAAATGATAAATTAATGCAGCAATCGTTTTGGCGACAGTTCAAAAGAACGGCCTCCACCTCGAATGACAGTGAGTTAACCATATTAATGACAACAGAGCTTTAGTTAAACCTTTACAATGCGGTTGACTTTACAGCGCCATCACTTAGCTCGGTTATTAATACATCGCCCGTTTTTATTTGCTCTACCGATTTAACCACTTTTCCTTGTGGTGTTTTGGTTATGCTGTAACCCCGCGCTAAAACACTAAGCGGACTCACTGAATCGAGCCTGCTTGCTTGCAGTGCTAGGCTATTTTGCGCATTTTGTAGTTTATGTTGAATTGCTTGCTCAAGTCGAGTTTGCAGCTGCTTGAGTTGATGGCTAGCTTGTGTGAGCTTTTTATCGGGTGATTGGCGCATTAAGCGTGGTATTAAATTGTTAAGCGCACGCTCTTGTAGATAAAGACGGTTGCGCATACCCTGTTGCAGAGCAATTGTTAATTCATCTAAGCGCTGTGCTTTTTGGTTGAGCTGATTGCGCGGGTGGCACAAGTTAAGGCGGTGCTGAAGTTGTGTAGCCAGTGCGCGCTTATCGGCAATATCGTGTTTAAAAGCGTTATTTAAACGATTAACCAGTGCAACCACTTGGTTATGTAGCTCTTGTGTATTAGGGCTTACAAGCTCAGCAGCTGCTGAGGGAGTCGCTGCGCGAACATCGGCTACGTAATCGCTAATGGTGGTATCTATTTCATGACCTACCGCGCTTACGATGGGTAACATACTTTGGTAAATTGTGCGGGCAAGTTGCTCATGGTTAAAGCACCACAGATCCTCCAACGAGCCACCACCTCGCCCTAAAATAAGTACGTCGACCTCATTGCGTGCATTAGCTAATTGTATTTGGTTAATTAAGTGCACATGGGCTTCTTTGCCTTGCACCATGGCTGGATAAATAATGACTTCTAATTGCGGTGCGCGTCGTTTTAGTACGGTTAATATA
This sequence comes from uncultured Pseudoalteromonas sp., assembly GCF_963922945.1. Taxonomy (GTDB): domain Bacteria; phylum Pseudomonadota; class Gammaproteobacteria; order Enterobacterales; family Alteromonadaceae; genus Pseudoalteromonas. Next base: position 28,926 of record NZ_CAWUKC010000024.1, read on the forward strand.
TCTTTTATAGCAGCGCCCGTTGCTGAGGTTATTACGCCTACACGGTTTATATTTTGCGGCAGTGGTTTTTTATAGGCCGAACTAAACAGCCCCTCTGCGGCTAAGCGCATTTTTAATGCATCAAACTCTTGTTTAAGTTGCCCTTCACCGGCAGGCTCCATATGTTCAACAATAAGTTGGTAATCACCACGTGGTTCGTAAAGTGATACACGTGCCCTTACTGTTACTTGTGCGCCGTTTTCAGGGCGGTAACTTTGAGAGCGGTTATTGCCACGCCACATGGCCGCTTTTATTTGTGCTTTGTCATCTTTTAACGAAAAGTACCAATGCCCAGAAGCAGGGGTAATAAAGTTAGAAATTTCACCTGTTAAAACTAATGATGCAAAGCCCTGCTCAAGAACTGTACGGATCTCTCTATTAAGGCGCGATACGGTATAAACCGTTTGCGAAGGCTTCGAAAACATAAAAACAACCAAAAATTATTTATAAGGCAAGTGATAAGGTAAGTTTATCATAAATATTTGCGAAATATTATTTACGAATGCCCGTAACGCTGTTAAAATTTGGCCGCAATTCCTTATCTTAGATCCACATGTGAGAAGTTGCCAAAATGCTTAGAATCGCTAAAGAAGCTCTTACCTTTGATGACGTACTTTTAGTACCTGGTCATTCTACTGTTTTGCCACACACGGCAAATATTTCAACTCGCTTAACGCGTGGTATCAAACTTAACTTGCCGCTTATTTCAGCATCTATGGATACTGTAACAGAAGCTCGTTTAGCTATTGCCCTCGCACAGGAAGGTGGTCTTGGTTTTATCCACAAAAACATGACCATTGAAGAACAAGCAAGAAACGTACGTAAAGTTAAAACTTATGAAGCCGGTATAGTATCATTTCCTGTTACTGTTTCTGCTGATTTAACTATTGCAGATGCGACGCTTCTTTCGCAAGAAAAGGGGTTCTCGGGTTTCCCGGTTACTGACGACGAAAATAACCTACTAGGTATTGTAACTGGTCGTGATATGCGCTTTGAAACTAAGCTTGAACAGCCTGTTTCTAGTGTAATGACTAAAAAAGACAAACTGGTAACGGTTAAAGAGGGTGCGTCGCGCGAAGAAATTTTAGGTTTAATGCACGAACACCGCATTGAAAAAATCCTAGTGGTAGATGATGCGTTTAAACTCAAAGGCATGATCACAGTAAAAGATTATCAAAAAGCGCAGGATAAACCTAACGCATGTAAAGACGAGCTAGGACGTTTACGTGTAGGTGCTGCTGTAGGTGTAGGCGCAGGTACTGATGAGCGAATTGCTGCATTAGTCGAGGCGGGTGTGGATGTTTTACTCATCGATACGTCACACGGTCACTCACAAGGTGTAATCGACCGTGTTTCACAAACTCGTGAAACTTACCCTGATTTACAAATTATTGCTGGTAACGTTGCCACAGCTGAAGGCGCAATTGCACTTGCAGATGCTGGTGTTGATGCGGTTAAAGTAGGTATTGGCCCAGGCTCAATTTGTACTACGCGTATCGTTACAGGTTGTGGTGTGCCTCAAATTACCGCTATTTCTGACGCGGTAGATGGTTTACAAGGTCGTGATATTCCAGTTATTGCCGATGGCGGTATTCGTTTTTCTGGTGACATTGTTAAAGCATTAGTTGCTGGTGCATCGTGTGTAATGGTGGGTTCAATGCTTGCAGGTACTGAAGAAGCACCAGGTGAAGTTGAACTTTATCAAGGCCGTTACTACAAATCTTACCGTGGTATGGGTAGTTTAGGTGCGATGGATCAAAAAGAAGGTTCATCAGACCGTTACTTCCAAAAATCTAACCAAGCTGACAAATTAGTACCTGAAGGTATTGAAGGTCGCGTTGCTTATAAAGGCCCAATTGCAACGATTATTCATCAGCAAGTGGGTGGCCTTCGAAGCGCAATGGGTTTAACGGGTTGTGCAACGATAGAAGAGCTTAATACAAAACCTCAGTTTGTACGCGTTACATCTGCAGGTATGGGTGAGTCGCACGTTCACGATGTGCAAATTACCAAAGAAGCGCCTAACTACCGCTTAGGTTAAACAACACGTTTAAATTACGGGGCTGGATTTACCAGCCCTCTTTAATAGCCACTAAGCAAATTAGTGGAGTCTAGCATCTACTTTACGAGATCCTTCATGAGCAAAGATATTCACGATTCACGAATTCTAATTTTAGACTTTGGTTCGCAATACACTCAATTAATCGCGCGTCGCATTCGCGAAATTGGCGTTTACTGTGAGCTGTGGGCATGGGATGTAACCGAAGAGCAAATTCGCGAATTTAATCCGCAAGGTATTATTTTATCTGGTGGCCCAGAGTCAACCACATTAGAGAACAGCCCGCGTGCACCTGAATACGTGTTCAACGCTGGCGTGCCAGTACTAGGTATTTGTTACGGCATGCAAACCATGGCGGCTCAACTTGGTGGTAGCGTACACAGCTCAGATAAAAAAGAGTTTGGCTATGCACAAGTAGAAAAAGTGGGCAGCTGTGCATTATTCGATGCTATTGAAGATCATATTACCGATGGTGGCAACGGTGTTTTAGACGTGTGGATGAGCCACGGCGACAAAGTAATGGAAGTGCCAGCAAGCTTTAACACCACAGCAAAAACTCCAACATGCCCGCACGCTGCGATGTCTAATGAAGAAAAGCGTTTTTATGGCGTACAGTTTCACCCAGAAGTAACGCACACTCATCAAGGACAACGTTTATTAGAGCGTTTTGCTATTGATATATGTGGCTGTGAAAAGCTATGGACACCTGCCAAGATTATTGATGATGCCATTGAGCGTATTAAAGAAACGGTTGGCAATGAAGAAGTTATTTTAGGTCTATCGGGTGGTGTTGACTCATCTGTTGTAGCAATGCTGATTCACCGTGCCATTGGTGATAAGCTAACCTGTGTATTTGTTGATAATGGCTTACTTCGTTTGAACGAAGGCCAGCAAGTTATGGACATGTTTGGCAATAAATTTGGCTTAAACATTGTGAAAGTAGACGCTGAGGATCAATTCTTAGCTGATCTTGCAGGCAAATCAGATCCGGAAGAAAAGCGTAAAGCCATTGGCCATACGTTTATTAAAGTATTTGATGAGCAAGCTAAAAAGCTTAAAAATGCGAAGTGGTTAGGCCAAGGTACTATTTACCCAGACGTAATAGAATCAGCCGCTTCAGCGACAGGTAAAGCACATGTAATTAAATCTCACCACAACGTGGGCGGATTACCTGATGACATGAAAATGGGTTTAGTTGAGCCATTACGTGAATTATTTAAAGATGAAGTACGTAAAATTGGCTTAGAGCTTGGTTTACCGTACGACATGCTCTACCGCCACCCATTCCCAGGGCCTGGTTTAGGCGTACGTGTACTGGGTGAAATTAAAAAAGAGTATTGTGATTTACTACGCCGTGCTGATGCTATCTTTATTGAGGAGCTACACAAAGCTGAGCTTTATCATAAAGTAAGCCAAGCGTTTACTGTATTCTTACCTGTTAAGTCGGTAGGGGTTATGGGCGATGCACGTAAGTATGATTGGGTTGTATCACTGCGTTGTGTTGAAACTATCGACTTTATGACGGCGCGCTGGTCACACTTACCGTATGAGTTTTTAGGTGTGGTTTCTAACCGTATTATTAACGAAATTGACGGTATCTCGCGTGTTGTTTACGATATTTCTGGTAAACCACCGGCCACTATTGAGTGGGAATAACACCTGTTCTTACTAATGGTCAATACCTTTTAGGTAGCTAACAGAGTTTTGTTATCTAAGTAATAAAAAGTCCGCTTACACGGACTTTTTTTATGCCTAAAAAACGTTAGCGCTAGCCCACTAAACTAATTAAGTGAAGTGAGCTCAGTGAGTTTATTTTGCAGGAATTGGTGTAGGCTGCTCGGTCTCTGTAAGTAGCCCTTTAATTAGGCTAATACAGCCTAAAATTAAAACAATAGTAAAGGGTAGGGCGGCAATTATCGTAATGTATTGCAATGCTTGAATTGAATCTGTACCCCCGATCCACAGCATTAACATAGCAATAATACTGGCAATAACAGCCCATACTAGTTTTTGCTTTATTGGCACTTCTAGTTTTCCGCCAGAGGTGAGGCTGTCTATTACAATAGAGCCAGAGTCGAGAGTGGTAACAAAAAATATAATAATTAATGCCACAGCTAAAAGCGAAAGCACAGTACCCATTGCATAGGCATCGAGCATATAAAACAAGCTAAGCGTTACATCTGTTATCCCTTGATTTGCACCAAGCATTCCTATTTCATTTATAACTTGATCAATAGCCACCCCGCCAAACACCGACATCCACGCGGTAGTTACAAGGGTAGGAATGAGCAAGACATATATTAAAAATTCGCGTATGGTACGCCCTTTTGAAATACGCGCAACAAACATGCCAAAACAAGGGGCATAGGCAACCCACCAAGCCCAATAAAATACTGTCCAGCCGTGTAGCCACTGCGTATCTTCTCGCCCTGTACTGAAGCTTAGAGGAAGGATATTTTTAACATAACCCACTATTGCTGTGTAGGCAGAGTCAAGTACGGTGGTAAAGTTTAAAAGAAATACTAGGCTCAAAAATACCAAAGCTATACCCATATTAATGTTACTGAGTAGCTTAACACCACCATCCATACCGCGCACAATAGAAAGAATAGCCAAACTCATAATTAATAAAATAATACCCTGTTGTAATAGCAGTGAGCTCTCGAAACTGAGTACGTGGCTAATACCACTTGCAGCTTGTGCGCCACCTAAGCCTAACGAGGTCGCAAGCCCAAAAAGGGTTACTAATACAGCCATGACATCGATAAAATCTCCTAATTTGCCCCATACTTTGTCTCCTAAAAGTGGATAAAATACAGAGCGCATTGATAGCGGCAACCCTTTGTTATAAACAAAATAAGCCAAGCATAAAGCAGTCATCCCGTAGATTGCCCATGCGTGCAGTCCCCAATGAAATACGGTCGCACCTAAAGCGATTTCGCGGCCCTGCTCGCTAAAGGGCTCTGCATTAAGAGGTGTGCCAAACCAGTCAGTAAAAAAGGCGGTGGGCTCAGCAACCCCCCAAAAAATAAGGCCTATTCCCATACCCGCAGCAAATAGCATAGATACCCACGATAAGGTGGAGTAATCTGTTGTTGCTGAGTCGCCGCCAAGGCGTATTTTACCCAGTGGTGAAGCGGCAATACCAATAGCGAATAAAAGTAATATATTAGCGCCCCACATAAATACGTAGTCAAAATTAGCTAGCGCGGCGTTCTTTATTGAATTAATAGCCTCTTTTGCTTCGTTCGGCGAAAGGGCAAGTAAGGTAATTATAAAAAGTAGAGATAACCCAATAGAAACAGAAAACACATTTGTGTGAATATCCATTCCCCATTTATTAACGTTATCTTGTCCTACTTGGTAATCTGTTGAATCGATACTGTATTTTTTTGATTTAAACTTCATAAAACATTGGCGTGAACGATCAGCAATTGCTGATAGTAAAGCTCCTCCATATTTGCATTGTGAATGACCCGCCTAAGTAAGATACATGATGAAATATGCAATTAGGTGGTAAGGCGCGGATCCCCTATACGCTAAACTGTATCATAAATGCTGCTAATGTTATTGATTTGTTTATATGTTTACGAGCTACGAGGTGTTCGCTGAAAAAATAGATAGCTAAAAATTTAAATTTGTATATTACACTCAGGCTTAATACCTAAAAAATAATATACAGCACAAGATTTAAGCTGAGCTTGAGGGAGTAAAGAGACTTTCATAATGCAATTTTAGCTTGCTAATTCAGCGTTTTGTTTAATTAAAAAGCAGTTAAACTAAAAAGTTAATATTTTACTTTACCTTTTCTAAAAGGTCTCTATAATTCGTCGTCATTGCAGGGGCGTAGTTCCAATTGGTAGAACAGCGGTCTCCAAAACCGACGGTTGGGAGTTCGAATCTCTCCGCCCCTGCCATTTCTTCTTTACATCGTTTTTATTACTCCCTATATTGTTCAAGTGTTAATTTTACTGAGTTGTCATGCATCCACGTTACGCAGCTATTTTTGGTATAGAAAACCTCGAACTCAATCAGCATTATCGTTCTGAAAGTACACCCACTTCGCCAAGTTCAAACGCTGAGCCTTTAATTTTAAATGAGCAGTTAATCGCGGATATAAAGTCAAGTGCAGCGCCTATAGCAATTAATCATGTTTTAAATGGGGCTGACTTACAGTTAACCGACGATAAGCTTACACTACCAACCTCACAGCTCAGTGCTTCTGATAAGCGCGCTTTATGGGCTTTAATGAGCACACACCTTGATACACTTTAAACACGTAGATGACAGCGTAATTACGCAATTAATGGCAATTGAAACTGCATGCCACTCTCACCCTTGGTCTTTAAAAACAATGCGCTCTTGCATGGGCGGTCGTTATTTTAATCAAGCGGCGTTTGATGGCAGCAATTTGGTGGGCTTTTATATTGGTGAAAAGGCAGGCCCTGATTTTACCCTGATGGATATTTGCGTTACACCTAGCGAGCAAGGTAAAGGAATTGCTAAGCAGTTGCTTTGTCACTTTATTAATTATGGTGAGGAGCAAAATGCAGAAAACCTGTTTTTAGAAGTACGAGAATCTAACGTGCGCGCAATAAAGCTTTATGAACATGCTGGCTTTACGCAAATGTCGGTACGTAAAAACTATTACCCAAGCGATGATGTGACTAAAAATGGTTACGAGGACGCCATACTAATGGGTATGGCGCTTAACTTAGGGTTTTTGTAAGCGTTAAGCTGTTGTTTTGCTTTTCGCAATCGTTTGCTCTAGTGCATTGATCAAATTAACAATCAAAGTAGGGCGTTGTGTTTGGTCGTTACTTAGTAAGTTCTCTTCTAATAAAGCGGCACTGTGGTAAATATCGTCAAAATTAAAGCATCCCGCACTGCCTTTTAAGCTATGAGCTACGCTTCGAAGTGCTTCTGCATCGTTACTGGCTTTTAAGCTATTCACCTTTTGCAGATAACTTGGCAGGTTAGCTACATAGTTATCGTTAATCTGTTGAAATTTTTCACTTTTTAGTAAGCTGTCCCACTTATTCTGATTATCTTTTTCAAGGTTTAAGTAACTAACCAAGACGTTTTCAAGCGCATCTTTATCGATTGGCTTTGCCAGTGCTTTATCGCAACCCGCCTCAATATAGGTGTCTATATCATGGTTCATTACATTGGCGGTAAGCGCGATGATCGGGCCGTCGTAGGCTGCATGGCGTAGCATTTTAGTAGCTTCAAGGCCACCCATAACGGGCATTTGCATATCCATAATAATAAGCTGGTAGTCGTTAACTAATGCCATTTCTACTGCTTGTGCACCATTATTAGCCATATCAGGCTCTAGGCCCCAGGTTTGTAAAAGCAGTTTTATAAGTAGCTGGTTATCTGGGTTATCTTCGGCCACTAATATGTTGGCATCAAAGCTTGAACTAGCGAATGATAACAATGGATCTTTCTCAGGAACAAGTTGCGCTCGATCTGTTAGAAGCTCCAGTGTTTGTTTAGGCTCATCAACATGGCAATCTACAGTAATAGCAAAGCGGCTACCTTTGCCAATCTCGCTTTTTAACGTAACGTCGCCACCTAATAATTGCGCTAAGTTTTTAGAGATACATAAGCCTAACCCTGTGCCACCAAAGCGGCGTGTAGTGGTGGCATCAGCTTGTTCAAAAGGTTTAAATATGCGCTCTATTTGATGCTCAGACATACCAATGCCGGTGTCTTTTACAACAAATTCAAGCTGCTGCTTATCTTGTAAGTAATGCACACAAATAGAGACATTACCTTGCTCTGTAAATTTAACGGCGTTGCTGGCTATGTTTATTAAAATTTGTTTTAAGCGGGTCATGTCACTGTATATAGTGCGCGGTAGGGGCAGTGCATAATGGATGCTAAATTCAAGTTGCTTTTCGTGCGCTAGCGGTTCAATAATCGACTCTATATCGTGAACCAGTTGCACTACATTAAGGGGGGCTTGCTCTACAGCGAGCTTTTCTGCTTCTATTTTTGATAAGTCGAGAATATTATTTATAAGCTCTAATAAGTGTTTAGAGTTTCGTAAAATGGTATTTAAATGCTGTTTATCATTAACTACTTTGTCGTTAATTAGTAACTGTTCGGTAAAGCCCATAATGGCTGTAAGTGGGGTGCGAATTTCGTGACTCATATTCGCTAAAAAGCGACTTTTGAGCTGGTTGGCTTGCTCTGCTTGAGCTATAGCAAGTTCAAGCTGACTGTTCATTGCCTCAAGCGCTTTAGTACGGCTTTCTACTTTGTCCTCTAGATGGTGTTTGTACTCTTCAAGCTGCTCTTGGTAGTGCCTGATTTGATTGATCATGTGATTAAAATCGTTAAACAATACTCCGACTTCATCATTGGTATGAGCTGGCAAGTTTACCGATAAATCACCATCCCCTACACGGTGGCTGGCAGCCCCTAAAAGCTCAATAGGGTTGAGCAATAAATTGCGTACAACCACAAAGATAAGAATCGGCAAAGTGATCACTGAGATAATAACAATTAAGCCTGTAATTAAGCTAATAGCCTTGCCTGACTGATAAAGTACACCTTTTGGAATAGTTGATACAAAGTAATAACCGCCACTCATTTGCACGGCAAATATCATTCTCTCAATTTTATCTATACTCGAAAGCTCAATCGTTGAAAGAATACCTATATCGGCTAAGTTATGCACTTGCTCTAACTCGTGCTCGGTAATGTATTGCCCGCGTAAGCTGTAGTCTGAGCTAAATAAAATTTGCCCATCGTTTGTAAGCAATAAATTAAGAGTGTTGTTATAAGGCGCTTCTAAAATACTGGTGTTCAATATAGATGGCTCAACCTGTAATACTATAAAGCCGAGCTGTTGTGGCCGCTTTAAATAGTAATCAACACTTTGCACGCGTTGTACAAAAAATAAATTGGTGGTGCCATCGCTGTTTTGCACCATAAATTGCTGCTGACGTAAATTGCTTTGCAATACTTGCTTAAAAAAGGGGTATGACTGTGGTGCAGTCGTTAAATTATTTGAATAATAAGCGTCACTTTTACCGCTGGCCGACACTAAATTGATACTAATTATATCTGGGTAGGCTTCGCTATAACTGGCAAAAACATCCATGAGCGCCCCTAAACGGCGCGTGTAGCTGCCATCAGCATGAATGTCGTTCGATAAAAAATCGTTTAAAACAGGGGAGGTTGATAATAGTTTTGCAGTTGAATGAAACGAGTCTATGTAGTTGAAAACCTTTTGTTGTTGCTGCTCAACAAAACGACTCATTATAAGATCGGCTTGTTTTTGGGTCGAATTGGTTACATTAGTTAGGGTAAAGCCACCTAAAAATAGCAAAGGTAATATCACCAAAGGGGTTATATACCATAATAATCGAATGCTTAACTTACTGGTTTTCATGACCAAACTACTTATCCTCCGTGCAATCTATCAATGATATGCGTTACAGGTTTAATTCTCAAGAAGCTAAGGTCGATTAGCGTTAATTTAGAGTAAAAATATAATGTTTTAATACATGGGCCGTTAATAAGTTATTGCTAAGGAGACTTTTATATTCTTGGCACTTTAAGTTTATATGTTAAGTTTTAAAAAATTACCCTATAAATTGTGCTTTAAGTGAAAAAATCATTGTTAAAATTTAATGTATCTACCGATTAAATTACAGTTAGATGGCCCCCTAAAATAGTGATTAGACAAAGCCAAGATATTTTTAAGTTAGATAGCACACTTTTATACCGACTCCTGTTACAATTGCCACTATTAAAAAATTAGCTATATGGCGTTAATTGTTGTCAATTTATTCACACTAAATTGCTCAAAGCCCAGTTAATAACGATCAACTTAACGGGTTGCCTTGCATACACTTAATGTTATGCATGTAACTTGGCATCAAACTAAAAGAACTTATTAATGGCAGACCAGAATATTATCAACGAAATTAGCAAGCGAAGGACTTTTGCAATTATATCGCACCCGGATGCTGGTAAAACCACCATCACCGAAAAAGTACTTTTATTCGGACAGGCGATTCAAAAAGCCGGTACTGTAAAAGGCCGTGGCTCTAATCAGCATGCAAAGTCTGACTGGATGGAAATGGAAAAGGAGCGTGGTATATCAGTTACTACCTCTGTCATGCAGTTTCCATATAACAATGCGCTGGTTAATTTACTTGATACCCCTGGACACGAAGACTTCTCAGAAGATACATACCGCACTTTGACCGCGGTTGATTCGTGCTTAATGGTTATTGATGCTGCAAAAGGTGTAGAAGACCGTACCCGTAAATTAATGGAAGTTACGCGCCTACGAACCACGCCTATTGTTACCTTTATGAATAAGTGTGACCGTGATATTCGCGATCCAATGGAGCTACTTGATGAAGTAGAAACCGAGTTAAATATTGCATGTGCTCCAGTTACATGGCCTATTGGTTGTGGTAAAGAATTTAAAGGTGTTTATCACATTCATAACGACGAAGCTGTTTTATACAAAACAGGCCAAGGTCACACCATTCAAGAAGTTCGTACTGTAAAAGGCCTTGATAACCCTGAGCTTGACACAGAAATTGGTGAAGAACTAGCAGAGCAACTACGTGATGAGTTGGAGCTGGTGATTGGCGCTTCAAATGAGTTTGATCTTGAGCTGTTTTTAGCAGGTGAACTATCGCCTGTATACTTTGGTACTGCGCTTGGTAACTTTGGTGTGGACCATGTACTAGACGGTTTAACACAGTGGGCACCTACGCCATTACCGCGCGAAACAGAAGATCGCCAAGTTGTTGCAACCGAAGAAAACTTTACCGGTTTTGTGTTTAAAATTCAGGCTAACATGGACCCTAAACACCGTGACCGCATTGCCTTTATGCGTATTGTGTCGGGTAAATACAGCCAAGGCATGAAAATGAACCATGTGCGCATTGGTAAGCAAATTAGTATTTCTGATGCGGTAACCTTTATGGCCGGCGATCGTGAACGTGCAGCAGATGCATTCGCGGGCGATATTATCGGTTTACACAACCATGGTACTATTCAGATTGGTGATACCTTTACGCAAGGCGAAAAGCTAAAATTTAGTGGTATTCCTAACTTTGCCCCCGAATTATTCCGTCGTATTCGATTAAAAGATCCGCTTAAACAAAAGCAGTTATTAAAGGGCTTAGTACAGCTATCTGAAGAGGGCGCAGTTCAGGTATTTAGACCGCTTATTAATAATGATTTGATTGTGGGCGCAGTCGGTGTGCTTCAGTTTGACGTGGTTGTAGCGCGTTTAAAAGCAGAGTACAACGTAGATGCTATTTATGAAGGCGTAAACGTAAATACGGCCCGTTGGGTACACTGCGATGATGTTAAAAAGTTTGAAGAGTTTAAACGCAAGTGCGAAAGCAACTTAGCACTGGATGGTGGTGATAATTTAACTTACATAGCGCCGAGCCGTGTAAACCTTAATTTATCGGTAGAGCGTTACCCTGATGTAACCTTTAGCCACACGCGCGAAAACTAAAATCGACAGACTTAAGCTAACTGAAAGCCTGCTCAGCGGGCTTACAAAGGTAAATAATATAATGAACATTCGTACTATTTTAGTAGAAAAAGCCATTGCAGCCATGACTGCAGCAGGCCTACCAGAAGATACAAACCCAGCGGTTACACAAAGCACACGCCCACAATTTGGTGACTATCAAATTAATGGTGCAATGGGCGCCGCTAAAAAAATGAAAAGCAACCCACGCGAGCTTGCACAAAAAATTATTGATAACCTAGATGTAACCGACATTGCTGAAAAAAAAGAGATTGCCGGTCCAGGTTTTATTAATATTCATTTAAAGCCTGAGTTTTTAGCCCACAGTGTAAAAGCCGCTAACAGCGATGCAAAACTGGCTGTAAACGAGCACGCTAACCCACAAACTGTTGTGGTAGATTACTCATCGCCTAACCTTGCAAAAGAAATGCACGTTGGCCATTTACGCTCAACCATTATTGGTGATGCTATTGTACGTGCCCTTGAATTTAGAGGCGATAAAGTGATTCGTCAAAACCACATGGGCGATTGGGGCACACAGTTTGGTATGCTAATTGCGCATTTAGAAGATCAAATTAGCCAAGGCGTAGACTTAGAGTCGGTAGCGCTTGCTGATTTAGAAACCTTTTACCGCGATGCTAAAAAACGTTTTGACGATGAAGAAGGCTTTGCCGATAAAGCCCGTGACTATGTAGTTAAACTACAAGGCGGCGACGCGCATTGTGAAAAACTATGGAAGTTATTTATAGCGACCTCTGTTAAGCACTCTGAAGAAGTTTACAAACGATTAAACGTAACGCTTACTCAAGATGATATTATGGCTGAAAGTGCTTATAACAGTGAGCTTAACGATATTATTAGCCTATTAAAAGATAAAAACATAGCTGTAGAGTCGCAAGGCGCACAGGTAGTGTTTTTAGATGAACTTGCCAATAAAGATGGCGAGCCATCGGCGTTTATCGTGCAAAAATCTGGCGGCGGCTTTTTATATGCAACTACCGATTTAGCCGCATGTAACTATCGCTCAAATACCTTAGGCGCTGAGCGTATTTTAATATTTGTTGATGCGCGCCAGAGCCTTCATTTTAACCAAGTAGAGCTTACTGCACGTAAAGCAGGCCTTTTACGTGATGAAACAAGCTACGAGTTTTGCCCATTTGGCACCATGATGGGCGCCGATGGTAAACCATTTAAAACCCGTACAGGTGGTACAGTAAAACTTGCTGATTTACTGGAAGAGTCAATCAGCCGCGCAGCAACAAAACTTGCAGAGCGTGAATCTGATTTGTCCGAGCAAGAGCGAAACGAAATTGCGCGTAAAGTAGGTATTGGCGCAGTTAAATATGCTGATCTTTCTAAGCACCGTACTAGCGATTACATATTCAACTGGGACACCATGTTAAGCTTTGAAGGCGCGACAGCACCTTACTTACAATATGCTTATACTCGCGTGCGTAGTATTTTCCGTAAATCTGGTGTAGATGCCGCTACGCTAAATGCTGAAGTAGCTATTACAGAGCCGCAAGAAAAAGCGCTAGCGCTTAAACTGCTTCAGCTTGAAGAAATCCTTGATTTAATGATCAATGAAGCCACTCCACATGTACTATGTAGCTACTTATACGAATTAGCTAGCTTATACATGACATTCTACGAAGCCTGCCCAGTACTAAAAGAGGGTGTAGAGCCAAACGTACGTGATAGCCGTTTAGTACTATGTAATTTAGTGGCAGATACGCTGAAAACTGGATTGGATTTACTTGGCATTGAAGTTATGGAGCAAATGTAATCACCTTCTGCTTCGTGTAGTTCGCTTTAGCTGCGTTGGTAAAACTATTTAGCCTAAGTCACATACAAACCCGTATGCTCCTTGGCATAAATAGTTCTACCGCCTTGCTAGCACTTCTACACTTGCAGATATAGCTTGGTACAGAGTTCTAACCCTAATCACATACAAACCGTATGCTCATAGGGATAAGTCGGGTTGGATGCCTTGTCTTAGGCTAAACTACTTAGATGAACATCTGCTTCGTGTAGTTCGCTTTGACTGCGTTGTCGTGCTTTTTTAGCCTAAGTCACATAC
>NZ_CAWUKC010000025.1:0-42013 GCF_963922945.1 uncultured Pseudoalteromonas sp.
CGATTGTACCAACGTTTACGTGCGGTTTTACGCGTTCAAACTTTTCTTTTGCCATGACGGAACCTATCAGTTTTGTGTATCTAGATTACATATGAAAATAATCCACCAGAGGTAGATTAATTTAATTTTTTCAAATTTCAAATAGTTTTTTCTGACAGATAAAGGAAGTATTCAAGGAGATTCTTATGACTGGTGCTGATAGGCAGATTTGAACTGCCGACCTCACCCTTACCAAGGGTGCGCTCTACCAACTGAGCTATATCAGCAACACCATAATTGGAGCGGGCAGCGGGAATCGAACCCGCATCATCAGCTTGGAAGGCTGAGGTAATAGCCATTATACGATGCCCGCTTTAGGAACCTGTTCTTAAACTACCTCTAACCGTCAAGAATAAAGTGGTGGAGGGAGCTGGATTCGAACCAGCGAAGGCTGAGCCGTCAGATTTACAGTCTGATCCCTTTGGCCGCTCGGGAACCCCTCCACGAAAATTCTTTACTAATTCACTTTCGGTAAAAGGAAAGTGGTGCCGACTAACCGAGTCGAACGGTTGACCTACTGATTACAAGTCAGTTGCTCTACCAGCTGAGCTAAGTCGGCACTGCTTTAGTACGGGGCGAGATATTAGAGTAAGGTTTATTATGATGCAACTATAAAATTAAAAAAAATGTAATTTTTTAGCTCAAATGCTCACATTTCATGCAAAAGTACTTAATTTTGCTGTTTTTCGTCGTTTTTACTTAGCTCATACCAGTAATTTAATCCTTTCATTACCAATAAAGAATCAAAAATACTGCCCGTTATTTGCTGCTGTAATAATGAACCGTAGCCACCAGCGCACAAAATTTGTGGGTTTTGTGTACATGTTAAGTGTGCTAATTGCTTTTTAGCTTGTTCAATCGCACCGAGTGTTGCCACCAACGCACCATTTTTTAATCCATTAGGTGTATTTTTACCTAACTCATTTACAAAGGGGGTATTAGCATCATCAAATACACGCTGGGTATTTTGCGTCAATGAGCGAGTCATTAAGTCAAGTCCAGGTAATATCCAACCTCCTAAGTGCTCGCCTTCGCCGCTTAGTACATCAATTGTGGTTGCAGTGCCGGCATCAACAATAATACATGGTGTGTTAGGGTAAAGTGTAAAGCTGGCCACCAGCGCAAGCCAACGATCAATACCTAAATTGCCAACCTGCTCATATGCGCAGCTTAATCCACTAAGATTTTTACTGACATGTGCCTCAAAACAGGGGATATTTTTTTTAGCCGCTAGCGTGAGCACCTCATTTAATAAATCACTTTTGCCTACACAAGCATACACAACCTCAGTTATTGCTTGCCACGGCACTTCGCTCATAGAAACGGGCGTTGCTTGTTGCTCGTTCCATAAGGCCGCTTTTAACGATGTATTACCTATATCTACAAGAAGTTTCATAAGCCGACCTTTCTTAGCGAGATTTCGCCGCCATAGTAACTTTTAACCTCGCCGTCTTGGCGAATACGTATTCCACCTTGCTGATCTATGCCCTCACATATGCCTCGCCAACTTCTGTGGCCAGTATTGAGCTCTACGCACTCACCAGCAAAGGCATTAAGCGCGTTCCATTGTGCATACATGGTTTGTAAACTATCTTGTTGGTACTGCGCCAGCCGTTGCTCTAAGTAATAAGTGAGCGAAGCCACTAACTGGTTTTTATCGAGCTCGGTGGTGTGCTGACTTAAATCGGTCCATGCTTGGTCAATTTGCTCGCTAGTGTTTTGCGGCATTTGTAAATTAATACCAATACCAATTACTAGCTGACAAGGGCCTTGTGGTTGCCCATCTAGCTCTACTAATACTCCTGCTAGCTTTTGCTTATTTATATATATGTCGTTTGGCCATTTAAGCTCAATGTCTATATCGTAGAGTGCCTTTATAGCATCGTATACAGCAAGCCCTACTGCAATTGATACGCCCATTGCTGCTTGTAGACCATCGTCTAAGCGCCAAAAATAACTGTAATATAAATTAGCCCCAAACGGCGATTGCCATACTCGCCCTCGCCTTCCGCGCCCTGCTTGCTGCATTTCGGCAACCACAACAGTGCCAGACTCAAGCGCTACTTTATTTTGAATACGGCGCATTAGCTCGCTATTTGTTGAATCTATAATTGGATGAACTTCTACTTGAGCTGTATTAGCTCCTAATGCGTGGTAATGTTTGGTTATATCGGTTTGATTTAATAAACCTACCGTATTGTTTAAACTGTAACCCTTACCTGTCACTTTAAAAATATCGAGTCCCATGTCTTGCAGTGTTTGAATATGCTTACTCACTGCAGCACGGCTAATACCCAACTGCTCTCCTAGGACTTGGCCCGATACAAAGCCACCTTGGTTAAGTGCATTTAATATAGCGAGTTTATTTCCATCGGGTGCTTTCATTACACGTGCTCCGCAATAATATGGCATTCACTATTTGTGTTTATAAGCCTCACTTCGTGCTCTAGCATTATGCCGTAACGTGTAAACACCGTATTTTGTATATGCGTGATCATAGTGATTAAATCGCTCCCTTTACTATCACCATGGTTAACTAATACCAGCGCTTGCTGCTTATGCACCTCAATACCTGCTACCGTGAAACCCTTTAAGCCTGCTTGATCAATTAGCCAACCTGCCGCCACTTTGTGATGGCTTTCTCCATAAGGGTAATGCGGTACATCGGCAAAGCGCAAAAGTAGCGCTTTTAAAAGTGCATTGCTAATAATTGGGTTTTTAAAAAAACTACCCGCATTGGCTAAAGTGTATGGATTTGGCAGCTTGGTGTTACGAATTGCAATAACTTGCTCAAATACCATTTTAGGTGTGGGGTTTTGCAATACTTTGAGTGGGCCATAACTTAATACGGGCTGCCACTTTTTAGGGAGCGCTAAATTGACTTGAGTGATCACCGCTTTATTTTTTAAAGCATGTTTAAAAATAGAGTCTCGATAAGCAAACTCACACTGTGCGTTAGTTAAAGTTATCTTGGTTTTAGTGGCTATATCAATATACTCTACCGACTCAACAAATTGAGCCAGCTCGACCCCATAAGCACCAATGTTTTGTACCGGCGACGCCCCAACAGTGCCTGGAATAAGGGCTAGGTTTTCAAGCCCTGCAATATTTTTATCAAGTAAATAGCTTACTAGGTTATGCCAGTTCTCGCCCGCTGCTGCACTCACTAGCACGTCACTTTCACGCTCGGTAATAGTAATGCCCTTAGTGGCCATTTTAATTACGGTGCCTGCATAGTTCTCTAAAAAGACTGTATTACTACCTTCCCCTAATAAACAAAACGGTACACTAAAGCGGTGTGCTTTTAGTTGCTCAACCGAAGTTATTTCAACAAAATGCTGGCATTGATTGTTTAGTGCAAAGGTATGTAAAGGTTTTAATGAGTGCGCCACAAAGGTCTCGGAGTGTACTAGTAACTAATCGCAATAGTTTACCTTATTGTCGCAAAGAATGTAAAAATCACTCAACCCGCTGTATCAATCATGATATAAAACCTGCACTTATTATTAGTGTTCAGGGTATTTTATGAAAATTAAACCTCTTTTTTTAAGCCTCGCTATGGCCGGTATGTGCTCACAAGCCATGGCAAACGCGATTGATCAAAACTCATACGCCAACCTAGATGATGTGGTAACAACACACTTAAACCTTGATTTAGATGTCGACTTTTCCGACAAGCAGTTAGAAGGTTTTGTTGAGCACACATTAAAGTGGAACAATGACTCAAGTAAAAAGCTGGTACTAGATACCCGTGACTTAGACATTGATAAAGTCATGTATCAAACAGCAAATGGTGATTGGCACAAAGCTAAGTTTACGCTTGCCAAGCGCGATGACGTAAAGGGCTCAAAACTAACTATTACGCTAAAAAGCCAAGCGCCAAAAGTACGTATTTACTACAACAGCCGCCCAGAAGCATCTGGCCTGCAATGGTTAACACCAGAGCAAACAGCCAGCAAGACGCATCCGTTTATGTACAGTCAATCACAAGCTATCCACGCTCGTAGTTGGTTACCAGTACAAGATACCCCTGCAATGCGCGTTACATATACTGCCCGTATCCACACACCAAAAGATATACGTGCAGTAATGAGCGCCGACAATAAAGATGCCCTATACAAAGATGGCGACTACCACTTTGATATGCCTCAAGCTATTTCGCCATACTTAATTGCGATTGGTGCGGGCAACTTAGAATTTAAAGCCATGTCAAAACAGACCGGCATATTTGCTGAGCCTGAAATTTTAGATGCTTCGGTTGCAGAGTTTAACGACACACAAGCCATGATTGATAAAACCAACGAAATGTATGGTGAATATGCTTGGGGCCGCTACGATTTATTAATGTTACCGCCTAGCTTCCCATTTGGTGGCATGGAAAACCCACGTCTTTCATTTATTACCCCAACAGTTGTGGCAGGCGATAAAAGCTTAGTCAACCTTATTGCGCATGAGCTTGCCCACTCATGGTCTGGTAACTTAGTCACCAACGCGACGTGGGAAGATTTATGGCTAAACGAAGGATTTACCTCTTACGTTGAAAACCGCATTATGGAAGAAGTATTTGGTCGTGACCGCGCTGTGATGGAACAAGCTTTAGATGCAGCAGGTTTACGTGCTCAGCTTAAAACGATTGATGCACCTGATACTCGCCTTAACTTAAAACTTAATGGCCGCGACCCAGATGATGCATTTAGCTCAGTGCCATACACAAAAGGGCAGCTATTTTTAATTTATTTAGAAGAAAAATACGGCCGTGATAAGTTTGACCCGTTTGTAAAAACTTACTTTAACGAATTTGCATTTAAATCGCTGACAACCGCGCAATTTGTTACTTACCTAAAAGCTAACTTAATTGAAAAATACCCAGGCATAGTAAGCATGGATAAAGTAAATGAGTGGATTTTTGAGCCAGGTTTACCAAGTGATGCACCTAATCCAACCTCTGATGCGTTTGATAAAGTAGATAGCGCATCCGCAAAATGGTTAAAAGGTGATACCTCTGCAGCCCAGTTACCTACGGCTCAGTGGACAGTACACGAGTGGTTACACTTTTTAAATAACCTACCCCGTGACTTAAGCCTAGATAAAATGGCTGAGCTAGATGAACAGTTTAACCTAACGCAATCAACCAATGCAGAGCGCGCGTTTGCATGGTATATGCTTGCTGTCGGAAATGGTTATCAACCAATTTACCCTGCGCTTGAAAAGCACTTATCGGGTATTGGCCGTCGCAAGTTAATCGTGCCGCTTTACAAAGCACTTATTACTAACGGTAAAAAAGACTGGGCACAACGCGTTTATTTAAAAGCACGTCCAGGTTATCACCCACTTGCGCAAGGCACTATCGATGCCTTGTTCGAAAAATAAGTCACACTAAAAATCCAAAAAGGCCGATTTGTCGGCCTTTTTATTTTAACGTACTTACTTAATCTGAAGCCACCTTTTCTAAAAACGCTTTTCGCTCAGCGGGTGTTGCCTGCTGCCACCAAAACTCTAGCATTTGAGGGGCACTTGGCATGCCTTTGCCATTAATAGGGGCAATAGGCTTAATAGGTTGGCTTGGGCGCGTTGGACCCGCTGGCACCGTATTTTGTGAAGCAGGCTTTTGGCTTGCCAACTGAGTATTAGAAATAATACTAAGCGGCTGTGCAACAGCGGCGCCCTTTGCTTTTAAACTTACCTGCGGTGCCTCTGCAAATATTTTCGCTGATACCGCGTTATCGGCACGGTTAAACACCATGTCGTAGTCTTTGTTATCGTCAATAGTAATATCTACCCAAAACGGTTCAGACTCTATTACCTCATGATCGTCAAAGCCCAATTCGTACAAATCGGTGTACTTTAATTTTAATCGATAAGACCCAGGGGCAAGTTCAATATCGTCAACTCGGCTAAATATCGAGCTTTCAATCACTCTTTCGCCTACTTGTAACGGCACCAGTTCTTCTGGAAAGTGAACATTGCCAGCATTGACAGAGGCACTTAGCAATAACGCCATAGCGCTGCTTATTAACATTGGTTTACGCATAAAAACTCCTTTCTTTACTTTGAGTTTGACACTGCAAACAAAATTTGTCATTAGTGACCTTAATTAAATCCTTACATTGAAATAGTTATGAGTACAGAAACATTATTTACAAAAATCATTAATCGCGAAATACCAGCCGACATTGTTTACGAAGACGAAAACACTCTTGCGTTTAAAGATATAAATCCGCAAGCCCCTTTTCATGTGTTAATTATTCCAAAAATAGCAATTGCCACTATTAACGATATAAATAGCGAAAACTCTCATTTAATCGGCAATTTATATGAAGTTGCAGCTAAATTAGCCAAACAATTTAACTTTAGTGATGACGGCTATCGCGTTGTTATGAACTGTAATAAGCACGGTGGTCAAACTGTTTACCATATACATCTACATATGCTTGCAGGCAAAGAGATGGGCTGGCCTCCGTATCAAGAAGCGACAAAAGTTAAAGCTTAATAATGAAAATCCACAAGAATTATTGGTATTTCGTTGGTTACAAATGTTATTGTTAATTGTATGTGTTAAGTAAAAAATAATTACTTATTTGCAACATTTTATGTTTAAATAATCGTAAAATCGTACTTGTTCACAAGGCGAAACCAGACTTTCTAATACAAAAGGTGTGGAGGTCATGGTAAACTTAACTAGTCAGCTTTATAAAAGAGTATAAAAACATGAGCAGTTCAGCCTTTTTGTTATTAGATCAAGACCCAATTAACACCATTGGCATTAACGTTTTAGAACCTTTGTTAAAAACGCAAGGCCTTGACGTAACCACGGGTACAAATATTTTAGATGTACCAGAAGGGACACGATTACTGTTTATTGAAACATCAAGTAACGATGCTTGGGGTAAACTAAAAGAACAGTTAGTTAACCTACGCACCAAGTGCGATATCGTATTATTTAACCTAGACGAAAACCCTGAGCTTGCTAACCGCGCGCTTTTAAGCGGTATTCGTGGCGTGTTTTATACGACCGATAACGCTGATGTATTAATGAAAGGTATTCGCTTACTTTTAGAAGATCAGCTTTGGTACCGACGTGACATAATGTGTAATGCATTAAACCGTATGCTGCAGTTTAATAAAGATGCGCTGCACAAGTTGACCGAAGGCGACATAGAGCCAATCAAACTTACTAAGCGAGAAAAGGCAATAATCTCGTTAATGAGTAAGGGTTCTAAAAACAAGGAAATTGCTGAAGATTTAAGTATCAGCCCACACACAGTTAAAACACATTTATACAGCGCGTTTAGAAAAACTAAATGTCGTAACCGCATTGAGCTGTTATCTTGGGCTCAACAGAATATCCCAGACGAAATTCGTTAATTAATTTCGTATTTTAAAAACAGGCACTTATGGTGCCTGTTTTTGTTTATACTGTATGCTTGTTAAATTATTTGGTTTTTATTAACCTGTATAAAGTACCCATTGCTGGAACCATAATGCTCGACTCGTTTACCCTTTTTTTTGCCAGCATCGCCGTTATTATTGTAATGGCTCTTCTTAACTTTTTAACTTGGCGTACTAATAAAAGCACGCCAGGCACTCTACTTTATATTTTTTATCCCATCTTATTACTCGGCGCTGTAATTGGCTTTGCGCTTATAGGAAAAACCCACAACCTTGTGGTAATTAGTCTAGCCAGCAGTATGATGTTTGGTGCTTCGATTGTGCACAGCTTAGCCATATGTCAGTTTTTAGACTATCGGGGAATAGGTTTCAAACTACTGTGCTCTTTTACCGCGTTTAGCGCGGTAATGCTTGGCTATTATTCATTTTTTGACCCCTCTTTACGTGAGCGAATTTACGTCTCGGATGCACAGCACATTGCAGAAGCCGCTTTTTTACTGTTTTTATTCGTTAAATATGCCCGAAAGCCTTATCCAAATGGCAGTATTGTTTATATTTTAATATTGACGTTAGTTAGCCTGAGTTTTGTTAGCCGCTCAGTGTTTATGACTAATATTGAACAGCCCCTACTATTACAAAGCCCATGGTTTAGCAGCTTACTCTTTTTAAATGGTATTATTGCCCCGATGTTTTATGCTGCGGGGATGGCGCTACTATGTAATGAGCGCAGAGAAAAAAACCTCAACAAGCTGGCCGACAAAGCCCAAAAAGATCTTGAAATTAGGGGCCTGTTTTTATCAACAGTTAGTCACGAAATTCGCACGCCCCTCAATGGTATATTAGGCAGTGCTCAATTGGTTATGAACCAAAGCACCGACACCCGTAATAAAGCCTATTGCGAGGCCATTATTAATTCGGCCGAGTCATTAAATTTACTGGTTGATAAAGTACTCGACTACGCAAGCCTTGATCAAAGCGATGAAGCGCTCTACGAAGAAGACATAGAATTTAAGACTTGGCTAAACAATTTATGCTTACTGCTTAGCCCACTTGCAGAGCAAAAACAGCTTAAGTTCGAACTGGTGTGTAATATCCCTGAGCAAGCCTGTTACTACTGCGATCAACAAAAGCTAAGACAAATAATCATTAACCTTGTAGGCAACGCCATTAAATTTACTGACCGCGGTACAGTTAAAATACAGGTTGATTTAATTAGTGATAAACACCTAGAACACACTATAAAAATTAGCGTGAAAGATTCAGGCCCAGGCATCGAAAATGACGAAATAGCTTACTTAACCGAACCTTATGTGCAAAGTAGTGCTGGCAAAGAAAAAGGCGGTACCGGCCTTGGGCTTGCGATTACCAGCCGGTTGCTCGAAAAACTAGGTAGTCGCCTAGAAATAACCAGCCAATTAGGCACAGGCAGTGTATTTAGCTTTACCACTACCTTTACTTTAGGGGAGCTTAGCTTAGTAGAACAGCGCCATCAAAACAAGGACTACCTGACCGGGCTTGACGTACTACTCGTTGAAGATTTAGATTTAAATCAAAAAATTGCCATTGAATTTATGGCCGAAGATGAGCATAAAATAAAACTCGCTAAAGACGGTAAAAGCGCTATCGAACTGATGCAAGCGCATCACTTTGACGTTATTTTACTCGATATGAACCTACCCGACTTTACCGGCCAAGAGGTACTAAAGCGTTTACAGCGGCTGGATCATAAAAACCAGCGCACGCCGGTACTTGCCTTTACAGCAAGCCTAAGCCCTGATGAGGTCAAGGAGTACTTAGCCCTAGGAATAAAAGACATCGTCGGCAAACCCATTAAACAACAAAAGCTTCGCCAAGCACTCAGTGATTCACAATCTAATCAAACTGCAAATATAGCTGTAGAACTTGTAGATACTTTATATGATGAAACAGCTGCCGAAACGCTAACTCGCTCATTTAGTGAGGATGAAGTGTCGTCGATTTACAACGAATTTGTACTCTCGGCCCGCACCAAACTTACCCGCTGCCAAGAACTTATTGACCAACAACCTGAGCAGTGCATTAAATTATTGCATCGCCAAGCAAGCACTGCTTTGCAGCTAGGCTTTAACCGTTACGGCCTTGAGCTTAAAAAAATAGAGCGCCGCCTACTTGATAACAAACCTCACAACAACCAGCTTGATGAGGCGATAGATCTTTGGCAACGCAGCCTAGAGCAATACTTAAAGTTTGTGCGCGGGCAGTTGGGATAGTGTGCATACTCATTACAAATAAAAGCCTTACTCTCTGCCATACTTATCATCAAAACGCTCTATGTCACTTTCATCTAGTACGGCGCCAGTTTGTACTTCAATAACAATTAGCGGCTCTTTTTGATTGTTCGCTAAGCTGTGTATTTGTTTTGCTGCAATGTAGCAAGATTGGTCGTGGCTAAGTGTTAATGCTTGCTCATCAATACGAACATCAGCAATACCCGATACCACCACCCAATGCTCTGCACGATGCTGATGGCGCTGCGTCGAAAGTTTAGCCCCACTATTAACCGTTATTTTTTTAACTTTAAACCCCACCCCTGTTACTAAAGTGCGGTAATTACCCCACGGACGATATACAACTTGATGATATTTGAGTTTATCACTTTGACTAACTGCTAACTGCTTGAGCACTAAAGGCAGGCCATCGAGCTTGTTTCTATCAGCTACAAGGGTGGCATCGTGGGTGTGAATAATAGCTAAGTCGCTAACCCCAAGGGTAGCAATGCTGTGATCGTTTTCGCTTATAACAAAATTATTCGTACTATTTTGCGCGGTATGGCTTTGGTTTTCATTATTACCGTGCGCATCTTGCTTAGTAAGGCTTGCAAGCGCACTAAAGCTACCTACATCACTCCAATTGAGGGCAACAGGCAGCACTGCTACATTGTTACTGCGCTCTAAAATAGCGTAATCAATAGAGTCGCTCGGGCAGCTTTTAAGTGGCTCGATGCTTGGCCTTGTAAACCCTAGATCGTGTGAAAAACTCGCCGCCGCTTTTACACTGTGCGCTATTTTTGGCGCAAAACGTTCAAGCTCACTTAAATAAGCGCTTGGCGTAAATAAAAACATGCCGCTATTCCAACTATAACCGCCTTCAGCTAGGTATTTTTGCGCTGTAACTAGATTTGGTTTTTCTTTAAATTCAAAGACTTCAAAACAGCTTGAGTTAGCTATTTTACTACCTTGCTTAATGTAGCCAAACCCAGTGTGGGGTTGTGTTGGTGTGATTGAAAATGTAACTAGCATGCCTTGCTCAGCTAACTTAACCGCATCATTTAATTTAAGTGTGAGCTCAATAAAGTTTTCAATATGATGATCGGCTGGCATCACCAGTATTGGCCCGCTTATACCTTGCTGTAAAGCGTAATGTGCTGCCAGTGCAATGGCCGGCGCGGTATTTTTACCCTGTGGCTCTAGCAAAAGCGCTTGCGGGTTAGCAGTTGCGCTTTGCTCGGCGGCAATAAAACGGTGTTGTTCGTTACAAACAAGTATTGGCTTTGCAAATTGCTCACCTGATACACGCGCTAACGTACTTTGTAATAGTGAGTGTGTGTTATCAAGCAAGGGTAAAAACTGTTTAGGCATAGCTTGGCGAGAGAGCGGCCATAACCGTGTACCAATGCCACCCGCTAAAATTACCGGTGTAATAAGAGTTGAATTCATAAAGCCGCCAATAAAAATATCAGTGGCTATTTTAGCATTTTATTAGCTTGGCGCTAATGCTTAGCGGTTTATACCAAGGTAAAAGCGTCGGCATCTAAATAAGCGGGGAATGCGGTTTTAAAATCCTCCAGCGGTGCTTTTTCAAGTGTTACAGTAAGTAACTCTTGCGTATTGTCTTTTGCTTTGGCGAGCGTATCGCCTTTAAAGTCGTACACGGCCGTGCCACCATTATGCGCAACACCATTGCCATCGTCGCCCACACGGTTAACACCTACAACATAACATAGGTTTTCCATGGCGCGTGCCATTAAGAGTGTATCCCAAATATGGCGGCGGACCGCAGGCCAGTTGGCTACGTTTATCATTACATCGTAGTCGTTATTATTACGCTGAAACACCGGAAAGCGTAAGTCGTAACACACCTGTGGCAGAAGCTTAAAGCCATTAATTTCAAAGGTTTTACGCGCTTGCCCTGCAACAACATAGTCACCCTCACTGCCTAAGCGAAATAAATGACGTTTATCGTAATAATTAACCTCGCCATTGGGTTTTACCCAATAAAAGCGATTTGCTTTTTTATCGCCTTGCACAACTAATACTGACCCTGCAATAACGGCATTATGCTTATGTGCTTGCGCTTTTAGCCAACGCAACACTTTACCATTTTCGAGCTCTGCGCAATCAAGATTAATAGCAAAGCCCGTAGCAAAGGTTTCGGGTAGTAAAATTAAATCGGGGTTAGCGGTTATCTCTGCTAACTTTTTATCAAACATGGCTAAATTGGCGTCTTTATCAAGCCAGTGCAGCTCACTTTGAACAAGCGTAAGCGTTAAAGTTGACATAATATTTGCGCGGCCTCTATTAAAGTTTTATCGTTTTTAGCAAAACACAGTCGAATCACTTTATCATTTGAAGGTTGCTTGTAAAACACACTTAAAGGAATAGCAGCAACCCCAGCTTGCTCTACTAACCAGTGGCAAAAATCTACATCATTAAGATCAGACACCTCACTGTAATCAAGCAATAAAAAGTACGTACCTTGGCTTGGTAAAATAGTAAAACGGCTGTCACTTAAGTGCTGTGCCAGTAAATCGCGCTTTTGCTGATAAAAATGGCTTAGCTCATCTACATGCTCGCCTTGTTGTTCAAGCATGTCGGCCAATGCGTGTTGTGCAGGTGTAAAACTTGAAAAAGTAACATACTGGTGTATTTTTCTAAATTCAGTTGCTAAATGTTCAGGCGCAATACAATAGCCCATTTTCCAGCCGGTACTGTGAAACGTTTTGCCAAAGCTTGATATAACAAAGCTTTTTTCACGTAGCTGCTCATCGCAAAGCATGCTTAAGTGCTTATCGCCATCAAAGGTGATATGTTCGTAAACCTCATCACTTATTACACATAAATCGTGGTCGCTTACTAACGATTTGAGCGCGTTTATATCATGGCTGTTAAGTATTTTACCGCTAGGGTTGTGTGGTGTATTAATAATTATAGCGCGCGTGTTTTTGCTCACTGCGCTGCGAACAGTTTGCCAATCAATAGCATAATCGGGTGCATGTAATGCAACATGAACTGTTTTACCGCCAGCAAGCTCTATTGCCGGCTGGTAAGAATCATAAGCCGGGTCAAACACAATGACTTCATCATTGGGGCGTACTATAGTTTGAATAGCGACAAATAATGCTTCAGTGGCGCCCGATGTGACCGTCACTTGCTCAGCTGCATCTATTTTTGCCGCGTATTTGCGCAAAACTAAATTGGCTATTTGTTGCTGTAAACGGGGTACACCACTGGATGGTGAGTATTGATTAACCCCTTGCTGAACATAAAAATTTAGCTGGTTTTTCAATAACTCAGGCGCATCAAACTCAGGAAACCCCTGCGATAAATTTATTGCCGAATGCTGACTTGCCAAACTACTCATTTGGCTAAATATACTAACACTTAAATTTGGTAATTTACTTTCAAACACGACAGGCCCTTAATGATGGTTTTGCGCTTAAAGCGATGCTATCATTGCCTAAAACAGAAGTATAGCCGTCTAAAATTAAATAGCTTTATATCAGCTTACCTAATTAAGCTGTCTATATTCAGCTAGGTGAAGCGCAGTTTATGCTGGTTTTGCCTCAAAATGACTAACTTTTAGTACACACAGGTATGAAACTCATTAGTGAGGAATGTATGCATAACAATACTGCTATTTCGCAACTTATTGAAGCTGGAAAATGGATAAGCCAAAAAGGCTGGGTGCCCGCCACTGGCGGAAATTTTTCGGCCCGCACCGCAACAGGGTATGTGGTTACTGCTAGCGGCTTTGATAAAGGCCAGCTCGGTACACATACTTTTATTGAGCTTGATCACCAAGGTAACCGCACTAAAGGTGCTGGCAACCCGTCGGCCGAGACACAGTTGCATTTAGGCATGTACAAGCTTATTCCGCACGCTAACGTGGTACTGCATACTCACTCGGTGGCAGCCACTGTACTGTCGCGTGTAATTAAAAGTCATACATTAAATTTAAGCGGTTACGAAATGCAAAAGTCTTTAAGCGGGGTAACCTCGCACTTAGATACCTTAAGCATTCCTATTTTTGAGAACGATCAAGATATAGAGCGCTTAAGCTTGCTACTTAGCGATCATCATTTACATACTCCCATTGAGCATGCAGTGTTAATTCGTGGGCACGGCGTTTATGTAATAGGGAGTAACTACAAACAAGCACTTCGCCATTTAGAAGGGCTAGAGTTTTTATTTAGCTGCGAGCTAGAACGATTAAAAATAGAAGGTATTGGGGCACAGCTATAATGATAAAGGCAATTTTAACCGACATTGAAGGCACCATAACACGTATCTCATTTGTAAAAGAGGTGCTGTTTCCGTATGCAGCCAAACAGCTAGCAACATTTATGCGCTTAAACGAAAATAAGCCTCACGTTGCTGAGCAGATAGCGGCGGTAAAAGCCATTATTAATGAGCCCAATGCCAATATAGAAACCGTAATTGATGTACTCTTAAAGTGGATTGAAGAAGATAAAAAGATTACCCCTTTAAAGCAAATACAAGGGCTAATTTGGCAAACGGGTTATGAGCACGGTGATTTTAAAGGCCACCTATACCCAGATGCGTTTGAGTTTTTACAATCTCAACACGCGCAAGGCACTGCGCTTTATGTGTACTCATCAGGGTCAGTAAAAGCACAGCAACTGCTGTTTAAATACAGTGATTATGGCGATATTTGTGCCCTATTTAATGATTTTTTTGATACTAAAGTCGGCGTAAAACAAGAGCAAGCAGCCTATAACACTATCGTTAACCAGCTCCCTTTTAGTGCTAACGAAATCGTGTTTTTAAGTGATGTTGCAGGTGAGCTTGATGCAGCCAAAGCCGCAGGGCTTAAAACCTTGCACTTAATACGTGATGGCCAAGCACATAGTGCGCACCCATATGTACATGACTTTAGCACAGTTAAATTGGAGCAATTTGCATGAGCCAATTAACCATTTATGCTGACAACAATCCAAGTAATGCGCTGGTAAACACCTGTGATTTAAGCGAAATTACTCAGCAATTAGCAAAGGTAAATGTACGTTTTGAACAATGGCAAGCAACCGCACCCATTAATGAGCACACCACAAATGAGCAAATTATTGCAGCCTATAAAAATGATATAGCACGCTTAAAAGCGCAAAATGGCTACCAAACGGTGGATGTTATCTCGCTTGCCAAAGGCAATCCTGCAGCAGCACAAATGCGAGAAAAGTTTTTGTTTGAGCACACTCATAGTGAAGACGAAGTCCGCTTTTTTGTAAAAGGCCAAGGGCTATTTTGCCTGCATATCGATGACAAAATTTACCAAGTATTGTGCCAGCAAGGTGACTTAATTTCGGTACCAGCCCTTACCCCACACTGGTTTGATATGGGGAGCGACCCAGAATTTACCGCCATTCGATTATTTAATAATACAGAGGGCTGGGTTGCAAAAAGCACCGAGTCAGAAATTGCGACGCAGTTTCCTTTGCTCGCATAGCAAGAGTAATACGCTCCACAAAAGGATAAGTGGAGCGCTGTTTAAAAAGCTACTTAAGCGCTGCTAACGCACCACTTTCTACATCACTTTTATTGTAAACACCGGTGTCTAACACCCAGGCTGTTACTAGTTTTGCAGGTGTTACATCAAATGCCGGATTATACACATTGGCATTAGTCGGTGCCCACAGCGCCTCACCAAAACTGCCACTTACGCCGCGTACCTCTACACTATTTCGCTGCTCTATTGCTATATCGCTACCGCAAGTTGTTTGTGTATCAAGCGTAGTTAAAGGCGCCACAACATAAAATGGAATATCATGAAAATGGGCCAATACAGCTAAGTTATAAGTCCCCACTTTATTAGCAAAATCACCATTGGCAGCAATACGATCGGCGCCCACCACTATTTTATCTACTTTGCCTGCGGCCATTAAACTTGCTGCCATATTATCGCAAATAAGCGTGTACGGTACTTGCCAGCGCTCAAGCTCAAACGCGGTTAAACGCCCGCCTTGCAATAGTGGCCGCGTTTCATTGACCCATACATGTATATTGCCATGTTGCTGCTGCGCTTTGTAAATAACGCCCAACGCTGTACCAATACCGGCAGTGGCTAATGCGCCAGTATTACAATGGGTTAAAATATTGTCGCCGCTGTGTATAAGCTCAGCACCGCGTGTTGCCATGCGTTCACATAAAGCTATATCTTCATTAAAAAGGCGCTCTGCGGTATTTACCACATCAGCTTCAAAATCATCGCTTTTAAGAGCCTCCCTTAATGCAGCCATACAATGCATTAAATTAACAGCGGTTGGCCTTGTGGCTTCAAGCTCATCAATTGCTTTTGCAAGCACCGCATGAGTTTCCCCCTGCTGCGCTAAATGAGCAACCAGCAAACTCGCACCTAATCCTATTAGTGGAGCACCACGAATTTTTAAACTGATAATCAGCTCCTTCATCGTCTCAACACTGTGGCACTCGTGCCATACCTGCTGATGAGGAAGTAAATACTGGTCAAGCACACTTAATGTGCCGTTTTCATATTTTAAACTGCTTGCGATTAGGTTTTGCATGGTGAGGCTGCTTAAATAAAATGCGTAAGAACATTTTACATCAGTTTGAATAACTCTCAAGTTAGACTTGTAGACATCTAAACATTTAAAGGTTTAGAATGCCTAAAAGATTGTTTGAGAACTCACTATGGCTAACTATGTCGCGTTTAATGCGCAGCGCGCAATTGAATATGTAAATTCGTTAATTGATTCTAAGCAGTATGATTTTTTTAATGCTGGCGCACATTTAACTGCGTACGAATTTGGCGACGGTAACCTTAATTTAGTATTTAGAATTAGCGATGAGCACCATAACAGCATTATTTTAAAGCAAGCACTGCCTTATGCTCGTTGTGTCGGTGAGTCATGGCCACTTACACTTGATAGAGCCCGCATTGAGGCGCAAGTATTAGTTAATCACGGTACTATTTGCCCCAATCACACGGCAAAAGTGCTGCACTATAATTCTGATTACGCACTAACCATTTTAGAAGATTTAGGCCATTTAGTAATATTGCGTACCGCGCAAAATAACGCGGAGCAATTTCCTAAATTAGCCGAGCATGTTGCTACGTATTTAAGTCATACAGGATTTTATAATTCAGATTTTCATTTAGCCGCCCAGCATAAAAAAGCGCTAGTACAGCAATTTACTAACCCTGAGCTTTGCCAAATAACCGAAGATTTATTTTTTAGCGATCCGTACATAGATCACGAGCGCAATAACTTTCCTGTGCAGCTGGCCCCGCAGGTGAAAGCCCTTCGTGATAACACGGCGCTTAAGTTAGAAGTTGCGAAATTAAAAGCTAACTTTTTATCTAACCCACAAACATTACTGCACGGCGATATGCACAGCGGCAGTATTTTTGTAGATAGTAATACCACCAAAGTAATAGATCCTGAGTTTGGCTTTTTTGGCCCTATTGGCTTTGATATAGGCTCTTTTATTGGTAATTTACTGCTAAATTACTGCGCACAAGCTGGGCATATTGAAGAATTTGTAGCACGGCGAAACTATCAAACCCATTTACTTAGCTGCATTGTTGAAAGCTATAATTTATTTGAGCAACAATGGCTAACGTTAATTACCAACCACAGCACAGATCAAACACTCAGTACCGACGGCTACCCACAGTACTTTATGAAAAACGTATTACAAGACGCCATAGGCTATTGTGGCACAGAGCTAATTAGGCGCACCATAGGGCTTGCCCATGTGGCAGATATTGACAGTATTGAAGATGAAAATACGCGACTTGCAGTACAAAAACAAACGCTCAGCTTAGGTGAGCAACTTATTTTAAATGCCAATCGCTGCGACAACAAAGATGCCTTTTTTAGTTTATTAATAAGCCAGCTAAATTAAAAAAGGCGCAAAAGCGCCTTTTTATACTTACAGTTAGTGGTAATTTTCGTAGATTTTATCGAGCGGCTCCGACAGTCCGCTTTCTTGCACAATACGCACATGTTTACGCCTTAACTCCCGCGCACTCGTTACACCACACGAGTGTGCAATTAAGCCAGCGCCGTAATGAATATATTTATTATAATTGGCAACTCGCTGGGCTTTATCGGTAACATTTAAGCCGCGTTGCAGGCGCTCATTATGAGTAGTGATCCCCGTTGGGCAGGTATCTTTATTACATTGCATGGCTTGTATACAACCTAATGCAAACATGTGACCACGCGCTGAAACAACAAAATCAGCACCTAAAGCCAGTGCCCATGCCACTTTAGAAGGTACAATTAACTTACCCGACACAATTACCTTTACACGCTCTTTTAAGCCGTGTTTTTCGAGCATATTTACAACAAGCGGCAAGCTTTCGCGCAGCGGTAAGCCTACTGAATCTAGCAAAGGTTGAGGCGCCGCACCCGTACCGCCATCGGCACTATCAATCGTAATAAAATCAGGGGCTGACTCGAGCCCGCGGTGATTAATCTCAGCAAAGAGCGTTTCAAGCCAGGTGTAATCACCTATAACAGCTTTGAATCCGGTAGGTTTACCTGTGGCGTTTCGCACTGTGGCAATCATATCTAATATATCGCTTGGCTTTTTAATTTCTGGGTGCCCATTTGGGCTAATAGAATCTTTGCCCTCTGGGATCCCTCTTATTTTAGCTATTTCGGCATTAACCTTTTTACCTGGCAACATACCGCCTTTACCTGGTTTGGCACCTTGGCTTAATTTTAGCTCAAACATTTTTACGTTTTTATGTGCAGCAATCTCTTTAAGTTTATCGATACTCAAATTGCCATGCTCATCGCGCACACCATATTTAGCGGTGCCAATTTGAAATACTAAATCAGCGCCGCCCTCTAAATGATAAGGGCTTAGCCCGCCTTCACCAGTGTTCATCCAACAGCCGGCCAACTTTGCCCCTTTTGATAAAGCCCTAACTGCCGGTTTTGAGAGCGCACCAAAGCTCATTCCTGATATATTAAACAATGAGTTAGTTGTATACGGTGTTTTACAATAAGGGCCCAAGGTGACATTGCTTGGGTCCAACGCCTCTTCATCTAAGGTTGGAAAAGCACAATTCATAAACATGACTGTGCCGGTTACCTCTAAGCTTTGTGTAGAGCCAAAGGCCGCAGTACGATCTACATCTTTAGCAGCCCTATAAACCCAACTTCGCTCGGCGCGATTAAATGGCATTTCTTCTCTATCGAGGGCAAAAAAGTACTGCCTAAAAAATTCACCTTGGCGCTCAAAAAAGTACCTAAAACGGCCAATAACCGGATAATTTCGCCTAATTGCGTGCTTTGTTTGGGTAATGTCACGAAAATAAAAAACAATAACGC
Organism: uncultured Pseudoalteromonas sp.; assembly: GCF_963922945.1. Taxonomy (GTDB): domain Bacteria; phylum Pseudomonadota; class Gammaproteobacteria; order Enterobacterales; family Alteromonadaceae; genus Pseudoalteromonas. The sequence goes on from NZ_CAWUKC010000025.1 coordinate 19,010, forward strand.
TTAGTACAATAAACCCGAGCGCAACAATAAAAATACTCGCAAACACATCAATACTAAAAATAATAAAATCGCTCATCCAAAGCCCCTTGATGGTTGTTCTTAAAAATAAAAAAGGTGTTGTTTCAAAGTGACACAACACCTTTCGTTGTTCAAGGTTTATACTTTGTGATAATTAGCTTTTTGTGTTTTCAAGCTCAGCTTTTATATACAAACGAACTTGCTCTTCAAGCACTGATAAGGGCACTGAACCATGGCGTAATACTTGATGATGAAACTCACGAATATCAAAACGTGCTCCAAGCGCTTGCTCGGCCTCTGAACGTAAACGCTTGATAGTCAGCTCGCCAATTTTGTAAGACAACGCTTGCCCTGGCCACGAAATATAGCGATCGGTTTCTGTTTTAACATTGTGCAATGAAAGCGCCGTGTTTTCGCTCATAAAGTTCATAGCACGCTCACGGCTCCAGCCGTACATATGCATACCAGTATCAACTACTAAGCGTGCCGCACGCCACATTTCATAGGTTAAACGGCCAAAACGACTGTATGGGTCTTGGTAAAAACCGGCTTCTATCCCTAAGTATTCAGAATAAAGCCCCCACCCTTCACCAAAAGCCGAAAGATAAGCATTACGGCGGTAGCTGGGTAGATTTTCAAGCTCCGCATTAAGTGATATTTGCAAGTGATGACCAGGTACGGCTTCGTGTAAAGTGAGTGCTTCTAATACATACAACGGGCGCTTATCTAGCGCGTAGGTATTAACCCAATAATAGCCCGCTTGATCGCTTCGGCTCGAGCCAACATAGCGCCCAGTTGTATATTTTGGGGCTATACTTTCAGGCACGGGCGCAACGCCATAAGGCATACGCGGCAATGTATGAAACAACTTAGGCAGCTGTGCGTCCATTTTTTTTGCTATATACGCTGCTTCTTTTAATAATTGCTCAGGCGTTGTAGCGTAAAACTGCGGATCAGTACGTAAAAAATGGATAAAATCGGCAAACGTGCCTTCAAAACCCACTTCTTTTATTATTGCTTGCATTTCACTACGTATACGCGCCACCTCTGATAAGCCCAGCTGATGTATTTCATCAATGCTCATGTCTGTAGTTGTGTAATAGTGTGCGCGATTTTTATAAAACGCCTTTCCATTAGGGGTTTGCGAAATACCAATCGTGGTACGTGCGCCCAGCTGATATTGCGTAGTAAAAAACGTTAAATACGCTTTGTAAGAGGCAATAACATCATTTTTTATGATGTGTTTAGCTTTTTTTTGTAACGCTTTGAATTCGTTATCACTTAGGTCTGCTGTATTTGTTTTAAACGGAGAGTAGAAGTCTGACTCTGTTACATCATCTACTATGTATGCACTGATCGAATCTTCGTAACCAGCTAGTACTGCTTGTGGTTGAGTAAGTCCTGTTTCAAGCCCTTTTTTCATCCAGTAAATGTTTTGCTCAAAAAAACGTGGCACCTGCTCAAGGCGGGCTAAGTATGTTTCTAAGTCTTGTCGTTGCTTGTATTGCGAGCTATTGATCATGTAAGACAAGCTAGAGTGGAACCCGTACTCTGAGGTGAGCGGCATGTAGTGCGCATTAAACACATATTCATCAACGCTATTTTGTACCTGCGCACGAATAATACTAAGGTTGATGCTATTTTCACTGGAAAGCTGCCTGCTATCAATGGCATCTAAGCGGCCCAGTAGAGCTGTTTTTTGTTCATACTGCTGCTTTAAAAAATCAGCCGATAAATTAGGTAACAAATAACCGTCGACCCCTTCAGCGTGTGCATAAGGGTTAACACGTTGGCGGTATTCAACAATACTTTGTGCCACGTGCTCAAATTGTGAATCTGGACTTGGACTTGTTAGCGAGCACGCACTCAATGTGCCAATAAGGGATAACGCAACTAGCGTGCGGCAAAAACGTGGGTGTAAGGAATATTTCATTTTAGTTTTACTTGACCATACATTAGATTTCACAAAACTATCGCAGGCTGAGTAAATAGCAAGATAAATGCGATTAAGCTCGAAATCATGCGCTTAACTTGAGCCATGCAAGATAGCCACTTGACGCAAAGTATGTGCACTTTGATGATAAAAGCAGCTACTGAGCAATAAAATTAAAGATTTAAGTTCACTAATTCGGGATTTTACTTTTAAATAGCCCACTTAACGATTATGGTAGTAAAAAAAATAATAAAGCTTGGACGCATTTCCCCCTCATTGAAGAGCTATTTTAATGTGTAATTTAATGCGTACTTAGTTGGTAGTAAAGAATGATGTTCCATGATTCCATGGCTGTAGCACAAGAAAAAATGACGAATGTATGCTTGTTTTTAGAACGTCATGCGCTACCTCCCTCTCCGTTAAATTATCATGTTGCTTACAGCTATATAAGTAAAGCAAACCCTAAGCTTAATAACGCCATAGACCAAGCAATTAGTGGTAAAGCAAGCATTGATAGTATTTTAATTGAGCAACTCTACTTTGAATTTTTAAATGAAGGTCACACCACACAGGTGGCGATGATCAACAACGTAAATGGAGTTATTGACTCGCTTTCACGTAATGCGCAATCTACCGAAAAGCAAATTGTCAGCTTTGCCGGACAAGTGAGTGAATGTATGTATTCACTTGATGAGCACAATATAGAACAAAGTAAACAAGCACTCGATACATTACACACTCAGTCAGCCACGTTACTAGAGCAACATAAACATTTTAAACATGAAATACTTAAAGCTAAAAAACTACACGAAAAAACCCAAAAACAGCTAACACAGTTACGTAAGCAACATATAATTGACTCGCAAAGTGGGTTATATAAACGCCATTACTTAACCCAGCAAACTCAAGTTTGGAGCAAAAAAGATAAATCAATTTGCGCAATCGCTGTGCAAATAAATAATTTAGAGCACTTTATTGATAATTTTGGCGATATTATTGGTGAGGTGATTTTGAATAAAGTGGCTAAACAAATAAAAAAATATGTCTTTCAAAGTGGCTTACCCGGGCGCACCACAAAAGACCAATTTATCGTACTCCTGCCAGACATAGACCCAGAAACCGCCAATGTCATTGCTGAAAAAGTACGTAATGGCGTAGAAAAACTACGTTTTGTTAGCTCTAAAAGTGGCACTAAGCTGCCTGGTATTAGCTTATCTTTGGGTATAGCGCAGCATCAAAAAAATAATGACTTTAACCAATTAGCTAAACAAGCCTCGCACGCCGCATTTAAAGCGCGTTCGCTAGGCCAAAGCAGCTTTACTGCTGGGTATTGAGCTTTACGCTAAATTACCTGATAAATCATATTCAAATTGCACCTGTAGCATACAATCAAGTACACTAGCCTTTATTGCCACGATAGAGACTAACCATGAACGAAACAGAGCAAAAGACCACGCATTTTGGCTATAAAACGGTAGCTGAAAACGATAAAGCCTCAATGGTTGCAGACGTATTTCATTCGGTTGCAGCAAAGTACGATGTTATGAACGATTTAATGTCTTTTGGTGTACATCGTTTATGGAAACGTCAAACAATAGCTAGCTCAGGTGTGCGCAAAGGCCACCATGTTCTCGATTTAGCAGGCGGCACTGGCGATCTAACAGCAAAGTTTAGCCAGTTAGTCGGTGAAACCGGTCAAGTAGTGTTAGGCGATATTAACTCATCTATGTTAAAGGTAGGCCGCGAAAAGCTGCATAACTTAGGGTTAGTTGGCAATATTGACTACGTACAAATGAATGCCGAAATGCTGCCATTCCCAGATAACAGCTTTGATGTGATCACGATTGCCTTTGGTTTACGTAATGTCACCGATAAAGACAAGGCGCTTCGCTCTATGTACCGCATATTAAAGCCGGGTGGGCGTTTATTAGTATTAGAGTTTTCTAAGCCTGAACATGAAATTTTAAGTAAAGCGTATGACTTTTACTCATTCAATCTTTTACCAACTATGGGTAAAGTTGTGGCGAACGATAGCGAGTCTTACCAGTACTTAGCTGAGTCGATTCGTATGCACCCAGACCAAGAAACCTTAAAAGCAATGATGGAAGAAGCTGGGTTTGAGCAAACAACGTATCAAAACCTAACTGGTGGTATTGTTGCACTGCACCGTGGTTTTAAATATTAAGGCAGGCACTTATGGCGTTTGAGCAAAACAGCGAGCATGTGGTGGCAGAAAAACCCGATTCACAGTTTTTTATGTTACCTAATTTTGTACTTTCGCTTATAGAGCGAGTACTTAACAAGGTACTTCAGCTCGACGCCACTTTAATAGATAAACTGAGTGCCGTTAAACACAAACCGTTAAAGGTCGACATCCGAAATTGGCAACAGCAAATAGTATTAACCTTTGATGGCAAGCTACTTCACTTATACAGCGCTAACGACGAAAATAACGCAGAGTGTATGATCAGTGCCGATATTGATACGCTCATGGCATTAAAAGATCCAGCGATGCTTACTCAGCTTATTCGTCAAGATAAGTTAGACTTACAGGGCGATTTAAATGTCGCTCAGGCATATAGCGGTGCATTTTCTGATCTAGATATAGATTGGCCTGAGCAACTATCACACTACATCGGTGATGCGCCCGCTCAGTACCTTTATATACAGCTAAACACTTTACGCGCTAAAGAGCGCAAAGCACGTCAGCAATTTAGCACTACATTAACAAGCCTCTGCCAAGATGAGCTTGCTGTAACAATTCACCCTTTAGAGCTTGAACAATTTAAACAACAAAACCGTGCACTAAAAGGGCAAGTGGCCGCGCTTGAGCAGCGTATAAATGCATTACTCAACTCTTCTAACCCCCAAAAACGCTAAGGATTTTTTGTGTCGACTGCGCGATTGTATTACATCACTAAAACATTACTTAGCTACGGGTTGGATGAGTTAATACCAAAACAAAAAATACCGTGGTACGCTAAAATTGCCCGTGGCAGCTTATTTTGGTTACGCAACCAGCACAAAAATAAACCTGCCGGCTTGCGCCTGCGCTTAGCCTTACAAGAACTTGGTCCGGTGTGGATTAAGTTTGGTCAAATGCTTTCTACTCGCAGAGATTTACTCCCTCACGACATTGCGTTAGAGCTTGCTTTTTTACAAGACCAAGTAGAACCTTTTGAAGGTGAACTCGCTCAAAAAATAATTGAAAAATCACTCGAAATTAGCGATATAAGCCAGTTATTTAGTGAGTTTTCGCAAACCCCATTGGCCTCTGCGTCTATTGCACAAGTGCATACAGCAAAATTATTGAATGCAGATAACAACACCCAAGATGTTGTTATAAAAGTGATCCGTCCAAACATAAAAGCACAAATCAATGCCGACCTAGCACTTATGGAAAAGCTCGCCAACGTACTTGCCAAAGTACACAGCGAAGCAAAAAGGTTACGCCCTGTAGAGGTAGTTAAAGAGTATAAAAAAACCCTTTTAGACGAATTAGATTTAATGCGCGAAGGCGCAAATGGCATACAACTTAAGCGTAATTTTGAAGGCTCTGACTCATTATATATCCCCACGGTTTATAGCGATTATAGCCGCAGTAACGTATTGGTTATGGAGCGTATTTACGGCATTCCAGTGTCGGATACTGAGTCGTTAATTGCGCAAAATACCAATATGAAATTACTCGCTGAGCGCGGTGTAGAAGTGTTTTTTACGCAAGTATTTAGAGACAGCTTTTTTCATGCTGATATGCACCCTGGCAATATATTTGTCTCTCGCGAGCACCCTGAAAACCCCATGTATATTGGTATCGACTGCGGTATTGTTGGCACGTTAAACAAAGAAGATAAGCGCTACCTCGCTGAAAACTTTATTGCCTTTTTTAATCGTGACTACCGTCAAGTTGCACAACTGCACGTTGACTCAGGTTGGGTTCCATCAGATACCAGCATAGAAGAGTTTGAATTTGCTATTCGTACTGTGTGCGAACCTATATTTAATAAGCCGTTGGCTGAGATATCGTTTGGGCATGTATTGGTTAATTTATTTAATACCGCACGACGCTTTAACATGCAAGTACAGCCGCAGTTAGTATTATTACAAAAAACCTTATTATACGTTGAGGGCTTAGGGCGTCAGCTTTATCCGCAACTTGATTTGTGGAAAACCGCTAAGCCGTTTTTAGAAGATTGGGTAAAACAACAAGTTGGTCCGTTATCAGTAATGAAACAAATGTATGCTAACTTGCCATTTTGGGCTGAAAAAATGCCAGAACTACCTGATTTAATTTATCAAAATTTAAAGCGTAGTCCGCAGTTGCAGCATGCTCAGCCAAATAATGTGTCACATAAAGCACTCGTACTTAGCCTATTTGGCAGTGCAACGCTGATAGTGTCGGCACTGTGTTATCTGCAGCATGACCTTATAGCAGCAGGGGCAACATTAGCAACGTCTGCAATTAGCTTTATAGCAGCGTGGCGTAACACAAACTAAGTGCTATTTATGCCACAGGGCGTATAATTAGTACTTAAAATAAACATTTAAGCATTTATCAGTTGGAGATAACCATGGGTTTAGGTGGCATTAGTATTTGGCAATTATTGATTGTTTTAGCAATTATCGTACTTCTCTTTGGCACTAAAAAGCTGCGTGGTATGGGCGGTGATTTAGGCGGCGCAGTAAAAGGGTTTAAAAAAGCCATGTCTGATGATCAAACCAAAGAGACTGAAAGCGAAAAAGCTGAACAAATTCAAGAGTCTCAAAAAGCAACGCCAACACAAAGCACTGAAAAAGCCAAAGACGATTCTAAGGTTTAAGCAATATGGGAATGTGGGAGCTCGTTGTAGTTTTTATCGTAGGCTTAGTGGTCCTTGGCCCTGAGCGGTTGCCGGTTGCCATTCGCACTGTTATGCGCTGGATAAAAACCGTTAAATCGATGGCCAATTCAGTTAAAGCGGAAGTAAGTGAAGAGCTACGTATAAATGAGCTGCACGAAAACCTAAAAAAAGCAGAGCAACAAGAGCTTAAAGACTTAAGCCCTGAACTAAAGCAATCGGTTGATGAACTGCAAAAAGCTGCGCAGTCAGTTACCCATAGCTATAAAAACACTTCAAACACACCATCTAACGAACTACCCGATGAAAAAAAGTGAATTTAAATCCCCTATTTGTGGTCAACTTATTACGTGGTATAAAAAATAATGTCTGAACAAGGTCAATCTGGGTTTGTCGCTCATTTAATAGAGCTGCGCGATCGGCTTATTAGATCACTTTTAAGTATTTTAGTGATATTCATTGGTTTAGTGTATTTTGCCAATGATATATATGAGTTTGTGGCAGCGCCATTAGTTGCGCATTTACCAAACACGGCCACCATGATTGCCACCGATGTTACGGCACCGTTTTTTGCCCCATTTAAGCTGACGTTATTTGTGGCCTTATTTGGTGCAATTCCGTGGATATTACATCAAATTTGGGGGTTTATAGCACCAGGGCTATATCAGCACGAAAAACGTATGCTGATGCCAATTTTGGCCTCGAGCATTTTACTATTTTATGGTGGTATCGCTTTTTGCTACTTTGTTGTGCTCCCTATTATATTGGGCTTTTTTACCAGTGTTGGGCCGCAAATGATGACCCTAGCACCTGACATTAGTAGTTACTTAGGGTTTGTACTTAAGTTATTTTTTGCATTTGGTGTCGCGTTTGAAATCCCCGTAGCCATAATGCTGCTATGTTGGAGTGGCGCTACAACCACGCACAGCTTAAAACAAAAACGCCCTTACATTGTGGTCGGTGTGTTTGTAGTGGCGATGTTTTTAACACCGCCTGATGTATTATCACAAACACTATTAGCACTTCCTATGCTGCTTTTATTTGAGCTAGGGTTAATTTTAGCGAAATTTTATAGCGCTAAAGAACAACAGGAATCTGAGGAATAAAATGAAAAAACAACTACTCTCACTACTGGTTTTACTCAGCGCGCCTACTTATGCAGCGCAAGAAATTAACGTGCAAGCTTTGCAAGCATGTAGCTTTATTGAAAACGACTTTAACCGTTTACTGTGCTACGACAACACAGTGGCAGGTAAACCGCTTACTAAACCTAGTGAGAAAAAAACATTAACCCCGCCTAAAGCGGTAACGAATGTATCGCCAAATGTAAGTGCACCTGTAGCCGCTGTATCACAAGCTGCGCCTGCTGCTAAAGCAGATGATTTTGGCCTTGAGCATAAAGAAGTAACTAAAGATAAAGAAGAAAACATCACTGCGTCAGTATCATCAGTAAGAAAAGCCCCTTACGGCGAGCTAATTATTACCCTTGATAACGATCAGCAATGGCGTCAAATTGGCTCTGACAGCCTTAAATTAAAAGAGTCAGATACAGTGGTTATTAGCCGCGGTGTGTTTAATTCTTTTTTACTTCGTAAAGAAGGCCAAAATCGCTCAATCCGAGTTAAGCGTACTCAGTAATGACCTACACATTAGTTGATGCCGGTATTAATTTAACCAATCACCAATTTGAAGGTGAGCATCAGGCTATTATTGCCCGCGCAAATGCCGCGGGCGTGCAAAATATGTTACTGATTGGCTGTGATATACCAAGTAGTGAGCAATCGCTAACACTTGCTAAACACTATAATCAATACTCTACTGCGGGTGTACACCCGCATGATGCCAAAGACGCCACCGACAACTTAGAAGAAACTTTAACGCAACTTGCAAATAACGACTGCGTTGTTGCTATTGGCGAGTGTGGGCTTGATTATAATCGCGATTTTTCTCCTCGCGATATTCAACGCAGCGTACTAAAGCGCCAGTTAGCGCTTGCCGAAAAGTTAAACTTGCCGGTTTACTTGCACGAACGTGACGCAAGCGAAGATATGCTAAGTATTTTGGCTAACTATAACATACGTGGCGTACTGCATTGCTTTACAGGCAATGCTCAAGCACTTAAACACTATTTAGATTTAGGGCTTTATATTGGTATTACTGGATGGGTGTGTGACGAGCGCCGCGGTAAAGAATTGCAGCAACTGGTACCTAGTATCCCGCTTGAGCGGTTATTAATAGAAACAGACGCGCCTTTTTTAATTCCACGCACAATAACGCCTAAACCTAAATCACGTAAAAATGAACCGGCCTACCTTACCTACGTGTGCGAAACACTTGCTGAGCTTTTTAACGTTGAGCCCAGTACTATTGCCAACCATACTACGGCTAACTTTTATAGTTTATTTGATAAAGCAGGTCGCTAATGACAAGCCCAAAGGCGCTGTTTAGCCTATTTATGCTCCTTTGTTCATTTTGCAGTGTTGCAAACCCCGTTATCGCAGACAATTTTAAATCCATAAAAATAGACTCCTTGAGCTATTCGTTTGCGCCTAGCACTGCAAACAATGCCTATTTTGAGGTTAACGACTGGCAAACAGTAAGCGATAAGCCATTAAATTTAGGGTTTGAACAACGCTCTGTATGGGTCAAGTTTACAGTTAAAAATACCTTGAATAGCAATATAAGCCCTATTTTATCGCTCGATAATCCGCTATTAAATAAAGCGCATATTTTTCATTTTTATAATTCAGCACTGCTCTCACACACGCAAACTGGCGATAGCTTTAAGCTCTCATCGCGGCTAATAAAAAGCGAGTCCTTATTAGCAAAATTGAGGTTGCCGCCAAATAGCACGAGTACCGTAATAGTTAAGGTAAGCAACATTGCTGGGCTGCGTATCCCACTTACCTTATGGCAACAAGATGCCTACTTAGCCCATAAAGGTAAGCTTAATTTAATTTACGGGCTACTTATTGGTTTTTTATTTTCGTTGGCCATGAGTTGCTTGGTTTTGTATGGGTTTTCACGCAAGGTGTATTTTGCTTATGCAGGCATTATTACGCTAACCCTTGGAGTGCTATTGGCTTATTTATGCGGTTTTGGCGCTCGTTATTTCCATCCTAGTTCGCCATCGTTACAGCAAGTAATGATACCTGTTTTACTCATGCTCACTACGCTTATTTTTGTGCCGCTACAAAAACAATTGTGCCAACCTAAAGCCTCTAAACTACTAAAATGGCAAGCCATTATTGCTAATATTTATGCTATTAGCCTGCTGTTTATGTGGGCATTACCTAGTACAGTGTTTACCTATTTTAGTTTGCTGGCGACCCCAATTGTTATTATTTATTGCTTAGTAAGCACCTACATCTGCCAGCAAAAAACGCCCGCAAAACCAGTTAAAGCACTGCTAATTGCACTTATGCTATTTTTACTTGTTCTGGTGTATCTTATTGTTGCTGTATTTGGCTTATACCCTTTAGGTCGAAGTAGCTTAGCTTTTGTTTTTATTTGCTTTTTTGGTAGTACATTTTGCCTATGTTATGGCGTTATGAAGCGCTTTATTTTAGATCGAGATGAACAGGTTATTGCTCAACAAACCTTGATTGCTGAAAATGCAGCCCAAGATACACTATTAAATGAGCGCATAGCACTGCAAGAGCAAACGCAAAAAGACTTAGAATCGTTAGTTGATGAGCGCACCTTTGAGTTACAAGTTACTTTGCGCGAACTAGAAGATAAAAACCGCGAGCTTGAGCTACTTAATATGGAAGACGCCCTGAGTGGCGTTAAAAATCGTCGCTTTTTTGATAAAAAATTAGTGATGGAGCTGCGTCGCTCTCGGCGTGAGCAAACGCCTTTGAGTATAATTATGCTCGATATCGACCGCTTTAAGCGGGTAAATGATAGCTATGGGCACTTAACCGGCGACCAAGTTATACGCGCTGTAGCCGACATTATAAAACAGCATTTAAAACGCCCATTAGATGAAGTGGCTCGCTACGGCGGCGAAGAGTTTGTTGTTTTGCTACCTAATACCCCAAAAGAAGGGGCGGTTGATATTGCCCAAAAAATTCGCCAAGCCGTAGAGAGCAATACCGTAAACGTAGCAGGTACATCCGTAAAAGTAACCATTAGTGCAGGCGTAAACAGCGCTGTAGTAAACGATATTAGTAACCCTGAGCTATTTACAGACGGCGCAGATAAAGCGCTTTATTTCGCCAAACAGCATGGCCGAAATCAAGTAATTAGTTTTCCAATTCCACAGTAGGAGCTTAGTAATATGGCCCAATCAGGACTCGACCTTTTCCCATATACCCGCATGCGAAGAATGCGCCGTAGCGATTTTTCTCGCCGTTTAATGGCCGAAAACCAACTATCGGTAAACGATTTAATTTTTCCGGTATTTGTACTTGAAGGTAAAAACCGCCGTGAAGCAATTGAATCAATGCCCTCAATTGAACGCTTATCGATTGATTTATTGCTCGAAGAAGCTAAAGAATTAGTTGATTTAGGTGTGCCTGCGGTGGCTATTTTTCCGGTAACCCCTGCTGACAAAAAATCTCTGATGGCCGAAGAAGCCTATAGTGAAGATGGCTTAGCACAACGAACTGTGCGCGCTTTAAAAGAAGCCTTTCCTGAGCTTGGGGTGATTACTGATGTAGCTCTAGATCCATTTACGACACACGGCCAAGACGGCATTATTGATGATGAAGGCTATGTAATAAATGACATAACCACTGAAATATTAGTTAAGCAGGCGCTTTCGCACGCTGAGGCAGGCGCCGATGTGGTTGCACCCTCTGACATGATGGATGGCCGTATTGGTGCAATTCGCGAAGCACTCGAAGCAGATGGGCACATTCATACACGCATTATGGCCTACTCAGCTAAATACGCTTCTAGCTACTATGGGCCGTTTAGAGACGCAGTGGGCTCTGCGGGTAATTTAAAAGGGGCCGATAAAAAGACGTATCAAATGGATCCTGCCAACTCTGATGAGGCAATTCGTGAAGTGGCACTTGATTTACAAGAAGGCGCCGACATGGTGATGGTGAAACCTGGTATGCCCTACCTTGATATTGTCCGCCGTGTTAAAGATGAATTTGGTGTACCTACTTTCGCATATCAGGTTAGCGGTGAATATGCAATGCACAAAGCGGCAATCGATAACGGCTGGTTGAGTGAAGAGGCCACAATTATGGAATCTTTACTGGCATTTAAACGCGCCGGAGCGGATGGTATTTTAACGTATTTTGCCAAGCAGGCCGCGCAATGGCTGCAAAATAAGTAAACATGTTATCAAAGGCGGTACGCCGCCTTAATTTTTTTACAATCATTAACATATTTGTATTCTTTTTGTCATTTAGATTGCCTAAACTGGAGTCCCATTTTGGGATTTAAATACACGGGAATAATAAAAAATGTTAAAAACGAAAATAACGCCACTGGCGCTTGTATTAGCGAGCCTCAGTGCACCAGCCTCCGCCGATCTAATCATTTCTGAATACATTGAAGGCAGCAGCAACAATAAAGCGATTGAACTTTATAACAATGCTGATACCGAGCTTTCTCTTGAAGGGTATACGTTAGGCCTTTATTCAAATGGTAGTAGTTCGGTTGGCAACTCAATTGATTTAACAGGCACATTGGCTGCCAATACCACCTATATCATTTCAAACCCCGGAGCAGCCGCTGAAATACTTGATATTGCAGACACAACGAGCACTGTAACTTACTACAATGGTGACGATGCCCTTGTTTTAACTAAAAATGGTGTGGTTGTTGACAGCTTTGGCCAAGTGGGTGTTGATCCTGGCTCTTTTTGGTCTGATGATACCGTTCAAACTCAAAATAAAACCTTACGAAGAAAAAATAGCATTACAACGGGGCGAACTGACTCAACCTCAGCATTTAGCCCGAGCGATGAGTGGGAACAGTTTGATATTGACACCTTTGACGGCTTAGGCTCACACGCTGGCGACGGTGGTACGGCTCCTGCGCCAGACCCTGAGCCAGAACCACTAGAGCCGCTTGTATGTGGCGCAGATAAAACGCTGATTAGCGCTGTACAAGGTGCTGGTGATGCAAGCCCATTAGTTAATACCCTTGTTGAAATTGAAGGTATTGTCACTGCTGATTTTCAAGGTGAAGATGGCTTAGATGGTTTCTTTGTGACCTCGCTTGCAGCAGATGTAGATAACGACCCAATGACCTCAGAAGGTCTGTTTATATACTTTACCGATACCGATGTAAATGTAGGCGATCACGTTCGCGTACAAGGTACAGTTAATGAATACTACGACTCAACACAATTAGCCGATGTAACGCAAATTGCAGTATGTGGTACTGACGAAGTAGCCACTGCAACGCCTATAAGCTTACCTCTAAATAGCCAAGCAGACCTAGAAGCTTACGAAGGCATGCTTGTAAGCCTAGATCAAACATTAGTTGTTACAAACAACTACGGCTTAGGTCGCTATGGTGAAGTAGAACTTGCCACTGAGCGTTTATACCAAGGTACGCAAGTTGCCTTACCAGGCGATGCTGCAAATGCAGTTGAAGCAGCTAACTTAACTAAAAAAATCTTATTAGATGATGGCTCTACAGCTCAAAACTCAGATCCTTCTGCTTACCCTGCCGCAGGTTTATCGGCAGAAAACACACTACGTACTGGCGATACAGTAAATGCAGTGACAGGCGTAGTTGCATACAGCTTTAGCACTTATCGTATTCACCCAACTGTTACACCGCAGTTTATAGCGACTAATGCACGTGAAGATGCGCCAGAGCAAAGTGAAGAAGCCGACCTACGAGTTGCGAGCTTTAACGTACTTAACTACTTTAATGGTGATGGCCAAGGTGGTGGGTTCCCAACTAGCCGTGGTGCAGACTCAGAAGAAGAGTTTATTCGCCAAGAAGCAAAACTTGTGAGCGCAATCAGTGCAATGCAGGCAGATGTTGTTGGCTTAATGGAAATAGAAAACGACGGCTTTGGTGAGTTTAGCGCTATCGCAAGTTTAGTTAATGCATTAAACGATGCCGACAGTGCTAACAACTACGCGTTTGTAGATTTTAACGTAGCCCAAATTGGTACCGATGCAATTACTACGGCCCTTATTTACCGTGCTGATAAAGTAGAAGAAGTAGGCACAGCCGCTATTACTACTGATTACCCATTTGATTACAGCAACCGTGCACCTATTGCGCAAAGCTTTAAGTCACTTTCAACTGATGAAGTATTTACCGTTTCTGTAGCCCACCTTAAATCTAAAGGAAGCTGTGGTGATGATAATAACGACGACCTAGGTGATGGCCAAGGTTGTTGGAATGAAATTCGTACTGAAGCTGCTGATGCCTTTACTGATTGGCTAGATAGCAAACCTACAGGCGTAGATGATGAAGATATCATTCTTGTTGGTGATATGAACGCTTATGCAATGGAAGATCCAATCCGTAAGTTTGATGAGAAAGGCTATAAAAACGTAGTCGCAGAGCTTGATGGCGATACACTAAGCTACTCTTATAGCTTCTCTGGCCGTGCAGGTAGCCTTGATCATGCTTTAGCAACCGAGTCTTTACTAAGCAAAGTTGTTGCAGCAAATGATTGGCATATCAATGCTGATGAGCCTATCGTGCTTGATTACAACCTAGAGTATAAGAGTGAAGGTCATCAATCTACGCTATACGCAGAAGGTCCGTACCGTGCATCTGATCACGACCCCGTCATTGTTGATATAAAATCTGAGGTAGTGCTTACCCCTGAAGAGCAAACACCGGTAATTGCACCTGATCAAATATTCACAGTGGATGAAAACAGTGCAATAGGCACAGTCATTGGCACACTTGATTTTAGCGATCCTAATGCTGATGTATCACCTGTGGTTAAATTTATTGTATCGGGTAACGACTCTGTATCAATTAACGAGCAAGGCCAGTTAATTGTTGCAAGCGAAGTAGATTACGAGTTTGAAAACCGTATTACTCTTACAGTACAAGCAGAAGATAGTGTAGGAAATGTATCTGAAGCACAAACGGTAGTTGTAAGAGTAAACAACCTACGTGGTGATGACGATAACGACTCGGGTTCACTGCTTTGGTTATCTCTTTTATTAGCACCACTTTCATTAGTGCGCAGGTTTAAGAAAAAATAACGAGAGATTTATTTTAAAGCCGCATTTTTGCGGCTTTTTTTATGCTTATAAAAATGTAATTCAGACAAGCTTCAGTAAACAACCTTTAATATCTTCCATACCGTTTATTAACTATTAATAGAATTAGCCGCGCAACAAATACATTAAATGAGTGTTTTTTACACATAAGTCGTAGTTAAAGCTCTTTTTAATAAATTTAACTGTTGAAATGTAAACACTTTATTTACGGATTAAAAGTTGCACCATAAGTTCACCACCCTTGTGTAGTAGTTAAGTAACAAACCCTAAGCGTAAAAATAAGTCGTGTTTTTATAAAGGAATGAAAATGAAACAATTAACCCAAACACCTCCTACTTGGCAGAAAAAAGCGACGCCATTATTGGGTCTACTTTTTATTTTTTCTAGCTGGGGCTACAGCACGCAAGCAATAGCAGCAAGTGTTGATGCAGCAATTCCGCAAGAAAGCCTATTTGAAGTAATTAGCGCTCGTGCTAAAAAACTAGCCGAACAAGAATATGCCCCTCCAAAAAATATAGAGTTAGATGCATTAAATAATATTGATTACCAAGATTACCGCTCAATTCGTTTTAAGCAGGACAAATCAGTGTGGAAAGATGAAGGGCTGTATGAAATACAACTCTTTCACCCTGGGTTTTTATATAAAACACCAGTAACGATTAACACTGTAGAAGGCGATTCAAAACGTAACCGCCTACCTTTTAGCACCGATTATTATCAATACGACGCTACTGCCGCACCGTTAAAAGATGAAATAGCTAAAAGCGTTGCGGGTACACAGCTTGGTCATGCAGGCTTTCGACTACACTACCCTCTCAATACAAACGAATACAAAGATGAGGTGATGGTATTCCAAGGTGCCTCTTATTTTAGGGTTGTTGGCCCTAATCAAGTATATGGTTTATCCGCGCGCGGATTAGCAATTGACACTGCCGAAACATCAGGCGAAGAATTCCCAATGTTTAAAGAGTTTTGGCTTGTTAAACCTAAAGCTGAGCAAACTAATATCACTATTTTTGCATTGCTAGACAGCCCTTCGGTTTCAGGCGCTTACAAATTTAATATTGACCCTACAACCAGCATGCTAGTTGATGTTGATATGCAAATTTTTGCCCGCAAAGACATTAAAAAGTTAGGTGTAGCGCCCTTAACTAGTATGTTTTATCACGGCGAAAACAGCACTAAGTTTTTTGATGACTACCGACCAGAAGTGCACGACTCAGACGGCTTATTAACCCAGTCAGCTGATAATAAATGGGTATGGCGCCCGCTTAACAACCCATCACAGTTAAGCGTCACGTCGTTTTCGTACACCAACCCTAAGGGGTTTGGTTTAGCACAGCGCGACCGTGACTTTAATAACTACTTAGATACTGAAGCACACTACCACGACCGCCCAAGCCTGTGGATAGAGCCACAAGGTGAATGGGGAAATGGCCGAGTTGAGTTAGTAGAAATTCCAACAGACACTGAAACAAACGACAATATAGTGAGTTACTGGGTGCCAGAAAAGCCAATGAAAGCAGGCGATTCATTAAAGCTAAGCTATAAAATGAGCACTTTTAATGCTCACTTAACTCAGCACCAAAAAGCGCGTGTAACTCGCACTCGCATTGGTAGCGCAGCGCTGCCGGGTGAAGATAACCCACCACCGCAGAGCCATCGTCAGTTTACTGTTGACTTTGCAGGTCCTGATTTAAATAACCTGTCTGAAAAGCTGACACTTAACGCCGACATTCAGCTAACAACAGGTGAGGTTAGAGATATATCTGTGCAAAAACTTCCTAAATCTTTAGGGTGGCGAGTCGCTTTTAAAATTGCACCACAAGACGATCAACCCGTTGATATGCGTTTGTCGTTAAAACTTCGTGACAAAGAAATTAGTGAGGTATGGAGCTATGTTTGGTACCCAAATGACATCAAGTAATAAAGGAAAAGGCACGCCAATGCCATTCAAAACACTACGCGTATGGTTATTTGCAATTGCTGCTTTGACTGTTTCGGGGTATGGCATTTCTATTATGTTTGAAATTTTAAGCTCAAACGGAATGACCTTGCTTGAATACGCGCTATTGGTTTTATTTTCAATCACCTTTGCGTGGATTGTTACAGCATTTTGCAGTGGTACTATAGGGTTTGTATTGCAATTATTTCGAATTGACCCGCTTACCTTAAAACGCATAAAACCAATTGAGTTTGATAATGCCGCACTTGCACAGCAAAAAACTGCGGTAGTTATGCCTATTTATAATGAAGACACACACCGTGTCATTGCCGGCTTTGAAGTGAGTTTACAATCATTAAAAGAGACAGGACAACTTGCCAATTTTGACTTTTATTTATTGAGCGACACGCAAGACCCTGAAATAGCACAAAACGAGTTAAGTGCATGGCACGCTTTATGTGAGCGATTAGGCGATACTGCAAAACAGGTTTTTTATCGTCGCCGTGAAGACAACAAACACCGTAAAGTAGGTAATTTAACCGAATTTTGCGAGCGCTGGGGCAGCCAATACGATCACATGATAGTGCTAGATGCCGACAGTGTGATGACGGGCAAGTGTATGCTAGAACTCACCACTAGCATGATCAACAACCCGCAAGCGGGTTTAATTCAAACTATCCCCATTCCGGTTCGTCAAGACACCTACTTTGGTCGTTTTTTACAATTTGCCTCTGTGCTATACAGCCCAATGCTTGCTGCTGGCTCTGCTTTTTGGCAAACCGACAAAGCTAACTACTGGGGCCACAATGCGATTATTCGCGTTGAAGCATTTATTAACTATTGTGGTTTACCTACGCTTGAAGGCAATGCTCCATTTGGTGGGGAAATTTTAAGCCATGACTTTGTAGAAGCGTCATTACTGCACAGTGCAGGCTGGGATGTGTTACTACTAAGCGATATTGAAGGTAGCTACGAAGAAGTACCAAGCAACATTTTAGATTATGCCATACGCGACAGACGTTGGGTTCAAGGTAACATTCAGCACCTTGGTTTACTAGGTTCGTCTAAATTAAAGTTAATGAGCAAGTTTCACTTTTTATTAGGTGCAACCGCTTATATTTCATCGCTTATTTGGCTATCTATGTTAGCACTGAGCACCATAGATGCAGTAACCCGAGCATTAAACAGCGATGTTTACTTTAACCGGGTTTATCAGTTATTTCCAACGTGGCAAATAGCTAAAACAGACCTAATAGACTCACTACTTTATTTAACCATTATTATATTACTAGTGCCTAAATTAATGGGTGTCATTGTTACGCTCATACACAGAAATAAGCGTTTTGGTGGCTCGTTTAAATTAATAATAGGCTCAATAATAGAGACTGTGTTTGCCATTATCGTGGCACCACTTATGATGGTGTTCCATGCTTACTTTGTAGTATGTGTATTTTTAGGTAAAAAAGTTAAGTGGGATGCACAGCCACGCGAAGGCCGTATGGTACCGTGGAAAGAAGCGTTTAATTACACTCTTTTTTCTACCTTAGTTGCCATAGTATGGGGCGCTACAGCCTACTACTTTACGCCTGTATTCTTTTGGTGGTTATCGCCTATATTACTTGGTTTACTGTTAGGGGCACCAATTATACGCTACACCAGTAGCATTAAATTAGGTGTGCAGCTGCGTAAAATGGGGATATTTATTTGCCCAAGCGAAGTTGATAACGACCCCATGCTAAATAGCCTTAAAGTGCATTTAAAAGAGATTTCGGTACCAGAGCCTGGACAATACCCTAAAACGGTGCCTGCACTGCCACAAGAGCATTTAGTAGTAATGCCAATACAAAGCTTTAATCAGCCTCGCTTGCCAAAGATGAAAGCACTAAGAGCTAAAGCAATTAAGAAGTTTAATTAGCGCAATACGCTCGCACTAAATATAAAAGGAGCATGATTGCTCCTTTTTTTATACCTTAAACAAGCTGCTATATAATTTCCCTTTTATAATTAACACCTAAAACTGACTGAATCAAATAACCGCTCTTGCGCACTCTTTGCGAAACTAAGCAGTCATTGCTCCCACGGTCACTTTGGCTTTAATTACATCACGTACTTTAGCGCTTTTACTTAGGCTATCATTGCTGGTATTACTTTGTTAGAGAGTCGCTAGCTCTGTAAGTAATTAAATCATAGGCAATAAAAAACCCGCAACATGTGCGGGTTTTCTTAGAGTAAAAGAGCTAATTACTTAGCTGCTTTTTTCTCTTTTTCTGCTGCGATTACTGTCTCAGCTACGTTTTGTGGACATGGAGAGTAGTGTGCGAACTCCATAGAGAACTGACCACGGCCCGATGTAATTGTACGTAGGTGACCAATGTAACCAAACATTTCAGAAAGAGGTACTTCACCTTTGATGCGAACGCCCATTGCGCCAGCTTCTTGGTCTTTGATCATACCACGACGACGGTTAAGGTCACCGATTACGTCACCTACATTGTCTTCTGGCGTGAACACGTCAACTTTCATGATTGGCTCAAGAAGTTGTGCACCCGCTTTAGGGATAGATTGACGGAAAGCACCTTTAGCAGCGATTTCAAATGCGATAGCAGATGAATCCACGGCGTGGAAAGCACCATCAAAAAGCTCTACTTCAACGTCAAGTACAGGGAAGCCAGCTAGAACACCTTCGTCCATCATTGACTTAAAGCCTTTCTCAACTGCAGGCCAGAATTCTTTAGGTACGTTACCACCAACAACTGTAGAGGTGAATGTGAAGCCTGAATTTTGCTCGCCTGGCTTGATGCGGTAATCAATTTTACCGAACTGACCAGAACCACCAGATTGTTTCTTATGCGTGTAGCTATCTTCGATTTCACGAGTGATAGTTTCACGGTAAGCAACCTGAGGTTGACCAACAACAAGGTCTACGCCGTAAGTACGCTTAAGGATATCTACTTTGATATCTAAGTGAAGCTCACCCATACCTTTAAGGATCGTTTCACCTGAATCTTCATCAGTTTCAACTTGGAATGAAGGATCTTCTGCAACCATTTTACCGATCGCAATACCCATCTTCTCGTTACCACCTTTATCTTTAGGAGCAACAGCAATTGAGATTACTGGATCAGGGAAAATCATCGCTTCAAGTGTACATTCGTGCTTAGGATCACATAGTGTGTGACCTGTTTGTACGTTTTTCATACCAACTACAGCAATGATGTCACCCGCTTGCGCTTCTGTAAGCTCATTACGCTCATCAGCTTGCATCTCAACCATACGGCCGATACGCTCAGTTTTACCTGTTGCTGAGTTAAGAACCGTATCACCTTTCTTCATGCGACCTGAGTAGATTCGAATGAAAGTAAGTGCACCAAAACGGTCATCCATGATTTTGAATGCTAACGCTTTAAGTGGCTCATCAGCAGAAACAGTTGCTACTTCACCTGTTGGCTCACCAGTTTCTTTATCTGTAAGAGGTTGAGGGTCTACTTCAGTTGGTGAAGGTAGGTAATCAACTACAGCATCTAGAATTAACTGCATACCTTTGTTTTTGAATGCAGAACCACAGTAAGTTGGGAAGAATGCAAGGTCACGTGTACCTTTACGGATACAACGTTTGATGTCTTCTAGAGACGGCTCTTCACCATCCATGTAAGCCATCATTAGATCTTCGTCTTGCTCTACCGCAGACTCAACTAACATCTCATGGTATTCTTCAACTTTGTCTACCATGTCAGCAGGAACATCTTGGATTTCGTAGTTTTCAGGAAGACCAGTGTCATCCCAAACGTACGCTTTCTTCTCTAGTACGTCTACAACACCTGTGAACTGATCTTCAATACCAATTGGTAGAGTCATCACTAGTGGGTTCGCACCAAGTACTTTTTCTACTTGGCCTACAACGCGGTAGAAGTCTGCACCCATACGGTCTAATTTATTTACAAAAATTACACGCGCAACTTCTGACTCATTCGCATAACGCCAGTTAGTCTCTGATTGCGGCTCAACACCACCAGAACCACAGAATACACCAATACCACCGTCTAGAACTTTTAATGAACGGTAAACTTCAACTGTGAAGTCAACGTGTCCTGGAGTATCGATAACGTTAAAACGGTGATCTTTCCACTCACACGTAACAGCTGCTGACTGGATAGTAATACCACGCTCAGCTTCTTGCTCCATGAAGTCAGTTGTTGACTCACCGTCGTGTACCTCACCAGTCTTATGAATTTTACCCGTAAGCTTTAGGATACGCTCAGTGGTGGTAGTTTTACCCGCATCAACGTGCGCGAAAATACCAATGTTTCTGTACTTCGATAAATCTGCCATTATTTTACTCTTAATAAAGTCGATAAATTATTCGGCGGGAGTATAGCATTACTTAAAGCGAACATCACCATACAAGTCGATTAAAATGCAATCAATTCAATAAAAATTTTCTAGATTTACATTAAGTACTCATTAAATAGCACTGATTATTATATAAACCATTAATAATTAAATGTTTTATTCTTTTAATAAGAAGTGCGAACAGTTACTTAATTATTTTGTAACCACCTTCGTAGTGCACAATACTGACGCCGTATTAATCTACCGCCAGCCAGTTACTTTTGATTAAAAACACTTAAAACTATAAATATTTCGCCACTCTATAGCTATTTAATTACCTTTTTATTAGGGCGTGCCCTAAACAGAAAATACTTTTTTATAGATCAACTCGGGTAGGTTTGCCCATATTCGATGCTTTCAAATTACATATAAAATTCTTAAATGACTAAAAGCCAGTACAAGTAATCGCCATGAAATATGAGTAAAAAACGCACTTAATAAAATAAGAATTATTTGCATTTAGGTGTTGACAGTTTATTAGATCTAACTGATAATCAATATCAACAAGGCGGGAATGCATACCCACTTGTGACGGAATGAACTAATTTGTTTCTCGACCCTGAAACAACGTGTGGCGCACGTAAACAGCTATGGTTACTTGTTATGAACCGCAACGCCCCTTGATGTTGATGATAAGTAACCGCCCTACTATTTTACTTGCTACATTGCTCATATCGGTGACGGTAGATATGAAACTAAAAAAGCCCTTACGGGCTTTTTTTATGTCTGTAATTTAGTAAGCAACATGCCCACATAAATTAATCCATTAACGGCGGTTTTTGCGTGCACGTGCACGGCGCTGTTTTTTCTCTTCTTCTTTAGCAGCTTTTTTAGCTTCTGCCGCGGCGCGTAAACCGGCGACCATTATTTCTTCTTCTTCACGCATGGCTGGAGTTTCCATGGTGATGCGGCCAATAATGCCATCACGAAGCTCATTTATGAGTATTTCAGACATTTTATAAGTATCTATTTGGTTTCCACCACGAATACAGCCGCGCTTTTTACCGGCCATTTCTACAAACTCCCAATCACTTTCTGGCAGTTCATCGATTTTATAACGTGCTTTTAAAAGCTCAGGATAAGCTTTCAATAAATACTCTGCCGTATAGCTTGCCACATCTTCATATTCAAGTGCGGTGTCGCGTATTGCACCTGTAGCGCCTAAGCGGTAACCCGAGTTCTCGTTTTCTACTTTAGGCCACAGCATACCTGGCGTGTCGTAAAGCATAATGCCATCTTCTAGCTTAATACGTTGCTGCGCTTTAGTTACCGCAGGCTCATTACCTGTTTTTGCCACTATGCGCCCAGCTAAAACATTAATTAAAGTTGATTTACCCACATTTGGAATACCCATTATCATGGCTTTAATTTGCTTATCGGCGCCCACTTTATGTGGTACTAATTTTTTACATAACTCATTAATTCGGTGTACTTCTGCGGCTTTATCGTTTCCAAACGCAATGGCTTTTACGCCGCTTTCTTGCTCAAAATAGTCTTTCCACGCTTGGGTCATTTTAGGGTCGGCTAAATCAGCCTTATTTAAAATTTTGATGACCGGCTTGCCTTCACGAAGTGTGGCTACCATCGGGTTTTCACTACTGTAAGGAATGCGTGCATCAAGCACTTCAATGATCACATCCATTTGCGGCATTATTTCTTTAATCTCATTACGGGCTTTATTCATGTGCCCAGGGAACCACTGTATTCCTG